>NZ_SZWR01000017.1:139434-219920 GCF_005280875.1 Citrobacter sp. wls827 | reverse complement strand
CGGCTTGCGCAGGCTTGCCGGTAACACTTCTCTTCTGTAAACGCGTCTGAGTTGCTATTATCCAGTTCCCCTGGTTCTGATGATATCTGCAACGATGAACGCTGATACTACATTTATATTCCGTGAAATAACTGAGGCTGATATTTCGTCCGTTCAGTCGTTTATTATCCACCATTTAAATCTCTATTTTAACGCTAACCGACCAGCACCTGAACCGCATGCAGATGTATTAAATCTGCGCTCACACTACCTCCATCAACCGCGAAATCTGTTGCTCGGCGCATGGAATAACCGACAGCAACTTATCGCTACGCTGGCGGTCTGCCAGTACGATGACCGAATACCTGCACTGCGCGGACGCTATCAATTATCCTCAACCGCGGAAATTTGTCGCTGCTACGTCGCACAGGAATATCGTCGGCAAGGCATAGGCAGCCAACTTGTCCTGCTGGCGGAACAATTTTGCGACCGACAACAATATAAAATACGCTATCTGCACACCCACCACTTTTTACCTGGTGGCTATCAATTTTGGTTGCGAAATCACTTTACCGTCTTTTTTGATGAAGGTGGCGAACAGCAAATCGTACACATGGAAAAATATCAATAAAAATGTGACGCCGCGCAAATAATTAAATATCACAGTAAATTTCGTTATTAAGCGTGGTCAGCTCGGCAAAGAAAACATTAATTGATCAACATCAAACAATTCTCATTTAGTTTATCGGTATTTGTGTTTTTCACATAATTAATGTCACAAACACCAAAGCAACGAATTGATTTTATTGAATTTAAAAATAAAAGCGGTATCAACCCTACTTATTCAAGCGGTTGACGGGGCTATTCGATACCGATAAAGTCCCCACCGACAGTATTTCAGAATCTATTTATCATTTTGAAACGGAATATGGTGCGGATTATTTTAATCTTATGCCATAGCTGCCCCCGCAACTGTAAGCGGAAACTGAATATCACTGTGTCGTGGATTATCCACGACAGGTCACTGTAAAGAACGCCTTTATGGGAAGGCCGATATTCAGATTGCCGCGAGCCAGGAGACCTGCTGTCAAGGTTGTATACATTGAGTGGACGGGATGGTCCATGGGGTGATTTATTTGACGAATGAATAATATAATTTCTGAACAAATTGGCAACAATATGTTTTATTTTCATATTATCTTGCCCGCAGTTCACGATTAGATGTCATCTATCGTCATGTGCCTGTCCCGAATTTATGGAACGAAATGAACCATGACCAGACGTTCAGATTCTGGCATGAACGGGACAACGCTAATGCACGCAAAAATAACTTCTGCTTATTGCAAACTTTCACTTCTGGCACTGACTGGCGCAGCACTCTTCCTGACCAGCAATATGGCTTCTGCGGCAAAAACAGAATATCCATTAACGATCAAAAACTGTGGTAGGGATATTACGTTTAATCATGCGCCAAAACGCGTGACTACCGTTGGACAAAACAGTACTGAAATCCTCTATTCCCTGGGTCTGGCCGATCGTGTTGTTGGAACATCACTGTGGTTTGGCCCGGTACCTGAACAGTACAAAGCAGCGAATGACAAGATTGCAGTCATTGCGCAAAACATCCCGAGTTTCGAAGGGATTATTGCGAAAAAACCGGATCTGGTGGCCAGTCAGTTTGAATGGCAGATTGGCCCTGCGGGCACAGTTGCCTCTTACGAACAATTTAGCGAATTACACGTTCCGGTTTATACCGCCCCAGCCGATTGTGCCAAAGACAACGAAGACGGCGGCGACGGCGTGCGTAAGAGCATGTTTGATATCGCCATGGTCTATCAGGAAATTGCCGACCTGGCGAAAATTTTTGATGTACAGGACAAAGGCGATGAACTGATTGCCAGCCTGAAAGCACGTGAAGCCGCTGCGAAAGCTAAGATTGCCGGCATGGACAACCACGTATCTGCCGTCTTTTGGTTCTCCAGCGCCGACCTGCAGCTTGACCCCTATGTAGCCGGGAAATTTGGCCCCGCGGCGTGGATAGCGCAATCTCTTGGGGTGAAAAATGTCATTGATTCCGCCGAGGAGTGGCCAACAGTAGGTTGGGAAACCATTGCCAAAGCCAATCCATCGGTCATCGTCCTCGGCGAGATGGGCCGTCGCCGCTTCCCGGCCGATGACTGGAAAGTCAAAATGGAATACCTCACGTCCGATCCTGTTACCCGGCTGATCCCGGCAGTGAAAGAAAACCACCTGCCGGTGATCGACGTGCAAACCATGAACGCGGGTATCAGAACCATTGACGGACTGGAAAAACTCGCCGATGCGCTGGTGCAATATGGTCTGGCGCACCCTCAGACGACTCACTAACTCTCGTCGCGCGTTATGCCTTATACGGGCATAGCGCCCTTTCGTATTCCGGGAAGTCGTAAACAATGAGCGAATTACGCAGGACGCGTCATGCCATGAGCCAGCTTGCAGGCAGGACGCTGTTCCACGCGCTGTGGGTCAGCATGGTGATGTGCGGCGTCCTTCTGGCGGGCATTTCAATCGGTGAGACGGTTATCCCGTGGCAGCATGTCAGCCATACGCTGGCAAACCGCTTGTTTGATACACAGTATGCGGTGGATGCGCTTGATGCCGGGATTATCTGGAACTACCGCCTGACCCGCGCGCTGGTTTCCGCCTGTTGCGGAGCCTGTCTGGCGGTTTCAGGCGTGGTTCTCCAGTCGCTGCTGCGCAATGCGCTGGCCGAACCTTACCTGCTGGGTATTTCTGCCGGAGCCTCAACGGGCGCGGTGCTCATCGCCCTGACCGGACTTGGCGCAGGGATCATTTCCATGTCGCTTGGCGCGTTTATTGGCGCGCTGACGGCATTTCTGTTTGTCGCGCTATTGGCGATGGCGGCAAGGGGCAAAAGCGGCTCGGCCACCACGCAAATCATTCTCGCCGGGATTGCCAGTTCGCAGCTGTTCAATGCCATTACCTCGCTCATCATTACGCGCTCAGCCAATGCCGAACAGGCTCGGGGCATCATGTTCTGGCTGCTGGGCAATCTCAGCGGGGTACGCTGGCCGGATGTCGTGCTGGCCATCCCTACTGCGCTGATTGGCATCGTCGTTTGCTTTTGCTACGCCCGCCATCTGGATGCTTTCTCGTTTGGCGCGGAATCGGCGGCATCGTTGGGCATTCCCGTTAAACGCACCCGTGGCGTACTGATTGCCGCCGTAACAGGGATGACGGCCATAATGGTATCAATCGTCGGCGCCATTGGCTTTGTCGGACTGGTCATCCCCCATGCTGCGCGGTTACTGGTGGGAAATCAGCACCATCGCCTATTGCCCGTCAGCGCTCTTATTGGTGCCATTTTCCTTATCGTCGCGGATGTTATTTCACGCACCTTACTTCCAGGACAGGTCTTGCCGATCGGCGTGATTACCGCACTGGTCGGCGCACCTGCATTTGCCATCATTTTGATACGAGGGAATCCGGGGAAATGACCGCTAATCCTGTGGTAAACGCCCAGCATCTGTACTGGGAGGTCAAAGGCAAAGCCATCGTCAATGATGTCTCTTTTCAGGTCTCGCGCGGCGAGTTTGTCGGCATTATCGGCCCCAATGGTTCCGGGAAAACATCGCTGATTTCGCTCCTGGCGGGTTTACTGAAACCGTCTTCCGGGCACGTTACGTTAAACCATCAGGATATTCGACGCTATTCACGCCGCCATCTGGCGCAAAAGGTGGCACTGGTTGAACAACAGGCTGAAACCAGTGAGCGTCTTACCGCCATTCAGGCAGTTTCGCTTGGCCGCACGCCATGGCTGAGCCTGCTGTCGCCGTGGTCGAGGAAAGACGACGATATTGTGCAGACGATGCTGGAGAAAGTCGCTCTACAAAACATGCAGCATCGCTGCTGGCATACCTTCTCCGGCGGAGAGCGTCAACGTCTGCACATCGCCAGAGCGCTGGCACAACAGCCGCAGGTACTGCTGATGGATGAGCCGACAAACCATCTTGATATCCAGCATCAGATTGGCCTGCTCAATCTGGTTAAACGTGAAAAACTCACCGTCATCGCCGCCCTACACGACCTGAATCATGCGGCGATGTTCTGCGACCGCATCATGGTGATGAAAGCCGGACAGCTGGCGATGCAGGGGCGTCCTGCCGCCATTTTTACCCGTGAAAATCTTAATAGCTGGTTTGGGATCGACGCGATTGTCGAACACGCCCCCGACGAAGAGAACTGTTTTATCCGTTACCAACGCCCCGCGTAAACACCGAAAGGAACCGCAATGAAATGTGTTAAGCAAAGTTTGCAAATCTTATGCCTGTTAGCCTTCACCTCGACGGCTTTTGCACAAACCTACGAAGTGCTGATGAAAAACCGCGGTACAGGCGGCCCGATGGTTTATGAGCCGGACTATCTGGCGATCCAGCCAGGTGATAGCGTGAAGTTTATCCGCAAACATAAGAGCCACAATGCCGCGTCGATTGCCGAACTCTCTCCCGCCGGATACCCCGGCTTTATCGGCAAAATCGATGAAGAGATTGAAGTGAAATACGACAACGCAGGTTTCTACGGCATCAAATGTTCACCGCACTACGCGCAGGGCATGATCATGCTGATTAAAGTCGGCGACGCCGTTTTACCCGACAGCTACCGCGCGTTCAAAGCCCCTGGTCTTGCCGATAAGCGTTTTCAGGAAATTTATACCCGCATCGATAAACAGTAACGCCGTCACAAAGGGAGAATAACGGTGGTGGACAAAAAAACGCTTAGCGAAACAATCCAAACTCAGCGGCGCGATTGCCTGTGCAAGCTGACGAAATTTGTCGGCGCAGCGGGCGTGACTGCCGCCGTCTGGCCACTCATTTCCGCGCTGGGTCCGGATGATAAAACGATGGCGGAAAATGAACCTGTTGATGTCTCCCTCGCAGGCGTAACAGCAGGCCAGACGGTGAAGCGTATCTGGCAGGGAAAACTGATCCTGATTCGCCACCGCACGGCGGAGGAGATTGCCGCGGCGCGGCAAGCTGATCTGCGTCTACTGGCCGATCCACAGGCGGATAGCGAGCGGGTGGCAGCGGCACATCCACAGTGGCTGGTAGTACAAGGTTACTGCCCCCACGCGGGTTGTGTACCCAATGCCAACCCCAACGGACAGGGCTGGGTCTGCCCGTGTCATGGTTCAGAGTTTGACACCTCCGGGCGCGTAACACGAGGCCCGGCCACGGCGAATCTGGCCATCCCTGACTTTAGCGTGTCGGCTGACGGCCTGAGTCTGCGTATTGGTACGAAGGATGCCTGAGATGAAATCCGCTTATCCGTCCTCCCCCTGGTATCACCTGCAGTTTCGTCTTCCTGTCCCCCGCTCAGTCGCTGGCGTGTGGATCTTTGCTATCGGTCTCATATTGCTGGTCATGCTGGGCGTGCAAATGCTCTCCGGTATCGTGCTGGCTATGTTCTATGTGCCTACAGCGGGATCCGCTTTTGACTCTATTGTTCATATTCTGCGCGCAGTCAGACACGGTGAGCTGGTGCGCAATCTGCATGCTATTGGCGCGTCGCTTTTTTTCTTCGCCTGTTATCTGCATATTTTCCGGGCAATGTATTACAACGTCTACCGCAAACCCTATCTGAAGATGTGGGCAATCAGCGTGACGCTGTATGTGCTGTTGATGATCACCGCGTTTCTCGGCTATAGCCTGATTTGGGGGCAAAAAAGCTACTGGGCCGCTACGGTCATCACCAGTTTCGCCCGGGCGATACCGTTTATTGGCGATACGCTATATACCTTTTTGGTCGGTGGCTATATGCCCGGCACGCCGACATTAGGCCGTTTTTATGTCCTTCACTTTATCATCCCCTTCGCCATTGTCGCGGTTACGATATGGCACATCCGTACCGTCCAGTCGGCTTTTGCCCACGCGCGGAAGAAAACATTTTCGCCCAAAGAGTCTCAGCGTGTGTTGTTCGATTTTCGCATCACCGAAAACGATGCAATCAAACTCACCCTCTTTTTAATGCTGTTCGCCTGGTTTCTGTTTTTCGCGCCGCACTATCTCAGCAGCGCCGATAACTTTATTCCGGCAGACCCGACACTCACACCGGCTATCGTCGCGCCTGAATGGTATTTCCTGCCTTTCTTCTCCATTTTGCGCTGCTTCCCCAATGAACTGGCAGGCATCACTGCGATGTGCGCTGCGGTACTGATTTTCTATTTTCTCCCGTGGCTGGATACGTCACACGCACGGTTTCGTAATAACAGTCGGCTGGTTAAAGCCATTTTTTGGCTGTGGGTCGCCAATGCGCTCTTTCTGGGTTGGTTGGGCTCAAAAGCATTGGTCGGGCCGGACTTAATTGATGGTTTTAGCGATGACGATGGCTGGACACGCGCGGCGTCTCAGCTTTCAACCGTTATTTATTTTGCATGGTTTCTGCTTGTGCTGCCGTGCCGACGTTTACTGGAACGACAGGACTGACATCATGGCGCGATTTTTACCCACAGCAACTCTGACTCTGGCTCTTTTATTGAGCAACGCGATTTGCGCACAGCTACCCACCGCGCAGACATGGTCGTTTAGCGGCGTGAACGGTAAACACGATAGCGAGCAACTGCGACGCGGGCTGCAGGTCTATGAAGAGAAATGCCGGGCCTGCCACGGTATGAAATATCTCACTTTCAAAACGTTAACTAAAGCTGGAGGGCCGCAACTCAGTGAGGCGGAGGCCAAAACACTGGCCAGCGGCTACGTCTTCGCGACAATTGAAGACGACGGTCAACCCGGCGAACGGGAAGGCAACCTGAACGATGTTTTCGCGTCACCTTATCTGAATGAACAGGAAGCAAAATACCTTAATAATGGCGCGCTGCCGGTTGACCTGAGCTATATCGTTCGAGCGCGAACCTACGACCGTGGGTTTCCGCGATTTTTACTGGATGCGTTCACCCCCTACACCGAGCAAGGCGCTGATTATGTTTATGCGCTGCTGACCGGGTATGCAACCGATGACCCGGAGATGAAAACCAACCGTTTTTTCCCAGGCGGGATAATTAATATGCCCAAACCGCTGGCTGACAATGACATCACCTGGGCTATGCAAACGCATGCTCCCCAAACAGAAGAACAGTACGCACGAGATGTCACCGCGTTTCTGGCATGGGCCGCTGACCCGCAGCTTGAGAGCAGAAAACATCAGGGAGCGGTCGTTATGGGATATCTGGCGAGTATGTTGGCGCTATTAGCACTGTTACAGCGCATGCGATCCCGCTCGCGCAGCAACGAGAAAAACTAACGACCAGTCAGCGTAACGCTGGCTGGTCTGCAGGTTATGTCAGCACTTAGCTGTGGCGTTGGCTATCATTACGACGGCAGCGTTTGTCGTAATGGCGAACCCACCAGTAGCGGTCACTGATTTGTTCATGTCCGCCGACGCGGGCACCCGCCAGCCAGAGGACGCCACCAACAAAAATACTGAGCACGGCACCATGTGCAAAAAACTGTGGCAGATTAAATTGCGGTAACTGGTTTAAAATAGAGTAACCAACACCACCAACCATCACCACCAACCCTAAAGCCATGAGCACGTTACCGAGTAACGAAGCGTTTTTGCGTTTCATGTGTCACCTCCGGAACTTTGGGTTGTTACAGGGAATACCCCTAATCCTTATGTGTAAAGTATAGACAACACTGCCATTCGCAAGTGCGCCTGTGATCACAAATACAAACACCAACGCAACAAAACTTTACAAATAAGCTACTGAACACCCTCAATTTCCAATAGTCCACTTCTGCAATTATTCAGTATTCGGTGCGACCCACGCAGTTTTTTGTCAAGCGCGTCGGCAAACAGTAAACTACACGCCGGTTATAGACACACTCAGGACAAATTACGTGGCGATTAAATTGATTGTCGGCCTGGCGAATCCCGGCGCAGAGTATGCGGCAACGCGACATAATGCAGGCGCGTGGTACGTCGATTTACTGGCAGAGAGACTCCGTGCCCCCCTGCGCGATGAGCCGAAATTCTTCGGTTACACCTCCAGAGTCACGCTTGAAGGTGAAGATGTCCGCCTGCTGGTACCGACCACATTTATGAATCTGAGCGGCAAAGCCGTTGGCGCAATGGCCAGCTTTTATCGCATTAACCCTGATGAAATTCTGGTCGCCCACGATGAATTAGATCTGCCGCCCGGCGTCGCCAAATTTAAGCTCGGCGGCGGTCATGGCGGACATAACGGCCTGAAAGACATCATCAGCAAGTTAGGCAATAACCCTAACTTTCATCGTTTACGCGTTGGAATCGGCCATCCGGGCGATAAAAATAAAGTTGTCGGTTTTGTTTTAGGCAAACCGCCTGTTTCAGAACAGAAGTTAATTGATGAAGCCATTGACGAAGCGGCACGTTGTACCGAGATTTTATTCAAAGATGGACTCACCAAAGCAACGAGCCGGTTACACACCTTTAAAGCGCAATGAGCAGCGATGTGCGGCATTTTTCTCGCGTGCTGTGTATAATAGGCAAAGTTATTTACATTTCTACAATCTGTTTTCCATAACAGGTTGAATATCAAAAGATTAAGGTGATTTAAACATGGGATTCAAATGCGGTATCGTCGGTTTGCCAAACGTAGGCAAATCCACCCTGTTCAACGCGCTCACAAAAGCGGGTATTGAAGCGGCAAACTTCCCGTTCTGTACTATCGAGCCGAACACGGGTGTTGTCCCGATGCCCGATCCTCGTCTGGATCAACTGGCCGAAATCGTTAAACCGCAGCGTATCCTGCCCACCACAATGGAATTTGTGGATATCGCGGGTCTGGTAAAAGGCGCATCCAAAGGTGAAGGCCTGGGTAACCAGTTCCTGACCAACATTCGTGAAACCGAAGCTATCGGTCACGTTGTTCGCTGCTTCGAAAACGACAACATTATCCACGTGAACAATAAAGTGGATCCGGCTGACGATATCGACGTTATTAACACCGAACTGGCACTGTCCGATCTCGACACCTGCGAGCGTGCTATCCACCGTGTACAGAAGAAAGCCAAAGGCGGTGATAAAGACGCTAAAGCTGAACTGGCTGCACTGGAAAAATGCCTGCCGCAGTTGGAAAACGCCGGTATGCTGCGAGCGCTGAAAAACCTGACTGATGAAGACAAAGCAGCCATCAAATACCTGAGCTTCCTGACGCTGAAGCCAACCATGTATATCGCCAACGTGAACGAAGACGGTTTTGAAAACAATCCGTACCTCGATAAAGTTCGCGAAATCGCCGACGCTGAAGGGTCTGTCGTGGTTGCCGTTTGTGCCGCTGTTGAAGCTGACATCGCAGAACTCGATGATGCTGACCGTGAAGAATTCATGGCTGAACTGGGTCTGGAAGAGCCGGGCCTGAACCGCGTTATCCGCGCAGGCTACGAACTGCTGAACCTGCAGACCTACTTCACCGCGGGTGTGAAAGAAGTCCGTGCATGGACCATCCCTGTCGGCGCAACGGCCCCGCAGGCAGCTGGTAAGATCCACACCGACTTCGAGAAAGGCTTCATCCGCGCACAAACCATCGCGTTTGAAGACTTCATCACCTATAAAGGTGAGCAAGGCGCGAAAGAAGCCGGCAAGATGCGTGCAGAAGGTAAAGATTACATCGTTAAAGATGGCGATGTGATGAACTTCCTGTTCAACGTTTAAGTTGCTTCTGCTGTCTGATCAGGCTTTCCGGAGCTTTGTCAGATCAATGAACGCGAAAAAAATCCACGCAGTTGCGTGGATTTTTGTTTTCATAGCGACCGTGTCAGCACCTTAGAAACGCAGCTAAAATTGAGCACGCTGGTAAGTGCAATTGTAAGCACACCTGTTTTAGTTCCACGCATTTTTTGAAATTTCCGGTTTTTCAGCCATCAGCCGGTACTCTTCCGGCGTCAGGTTGTTCAGGGATTCATGAGGCCGCTCGTTGTTATAGCGTTCTGCCAGCTCAGTCAGCGCATGGATCACTGGTTCATCACGTCCGGTATTGGGCTGATAAAAATACACCGTCCAGCTCAACGATAACGTCCTGCAGGCCTGGCGTAAACTCATGGCAAATTGTGCCGTCAGATAGCTGACGAGCTCACGCTTTATCGCTGGTTTTAAAGCTTTTTTTCGATGACGTCTTTTAACGTGAGATTTTCCAGACTCAGGTCGGCAAACATTTGTTTCAAACGTCGATTCTCATCCTCAAGGTCTTTGAATTTTTTAATATCGGCCGCTTCCATCCCGCCATACTTTGCCTTCCAGTTGTAATAGCTGGCCTCCGAAATAGCGACCCCACGGCATACTTTCGAGTAGCATAAAAAAGAAACGACATACTCACCCGTTGGTATTATTTTTTTGTCGACGACATCACCTTTTCTCTAAGTAAAATTCATGAGATCAACTGGCGTACGTCTAATACTTATTCTAGGGTTAACTCATGTCTTCTTGTGTCACATTATTGTTTTTTTAAAGCAAAAAATGTGGTTATTTGAAAAAGGTGAAGGATATGGCTCTAGTCTTCGACAAACGCTTAATTCTTTTTTGCGGCGCCTTTTCCATTATTCCGGCGGCAAACGCAGCGTCTACAAGCGGGACATTTCAGGTACTGATGACGATACAAAAAGCGTGTACCGTCACTGCGGGGTCGGCTTCAAATATTACTCTCGGTCCGGTGAATACCACTGCGACAAATACCAGCGCAAGCAACACAATTTCAATTAATTGCTCAAAAACCACCCCCTACTTTATTGGCCTGGCACCTTCAGCGGCCAACGGCGGGACACCCACGGGGTCCGGAGCCATGTCCTCTGTCGCAAATGCAGCAAACAATACCGATAAAGTGCCTTACCAGCTGAACCAAACATCAGCAACAGGACCGGTCTGGGGGAATACGGCCACCGCCACCACGGTAGGAAATGGTGTTGCATCCCAGGGAACTGGGCTTCTACAGAGTTTTACCGTATATGCCACCGCGCCAAGCGCGAACTTCACACCTGACGACTATGCCGACACTGTAACGGTAAACGTTAACTACTAAATTCAGGAACACAGATGACAGTAAAACTGCCTGTACAGCAGTATACCTGCGCATGCCTGTTAGGAGCGGCTATGAGCGTAAATCCGGCGACAGCCAGCGGATTGCAGGTTGCCCCAGTTACATTAACGCTGCAAGCGTCGCAAAATGCCGATGGGATCTGGCTAAGCAATGCCGGAGAAAACGTGCTGAATGCCCAGGTTCGGGTCTTTCTCTGGAGCCAAAGCGCTTATGGCGATAAGCTGTCTCCCTCTCAGGGGCTGGTTATCAGCCCGCCGATGCTGGCGTTAGCCCCTGGTGAACGCCAGTTGATTCGTGTTATTCGCACCGGCCCGCCATCGACACATACCGAAGATGCCTATCGGTTATCAATTGACGAATTACCGCCAGCAAAATTACAAAAAAATAAACTTCAGTTTGTGCTGCATTATTCCGTACCAGTGTTTATTCAACCAACGGCGCAGGCTGAAACCCAGGCCAAATTGCAATGGAAATTACAGCAACTTGACGGCAAAAAATTTCTTGAAGTCAGTAATCAGGGAAATGGTCATGCGCAATTATCAGCGGCAACCTTTATAAACCATAATGGTGCGAAAAAGGTCATTACGCCGGGACTATTAGGCTATGTTCTTCCGGGCTCAACAATGCGGTGGATATTATCCACGTCCGCCAGCGATACCCATTATGGCGGTAAAGTTGAAGTAACAGTTAATGGCCAAAAAACAGTACAAGATCTCTAAGAGATCCTGGCTTCTGGTGAAATGTTGCTTACTCAATGGAGCATTATTATCTGGAATGGTTTCAGCTCACGCGGTCAATAATAACCAGACAAACAGTGGAATTATTGGCGACGCAACACCTCTTGCGGGCATCGATTTATATCTTGACGTGACCCTGAATGGAAACCCTGTCGGCTTGGTTCATTTTGGCTATGAGAATGAAAAACTCTATGCTGGCGCCAATACCCTACGACAGTTGGGTTTTCGCTTACCGCAAAATGCGGCTGCCACCGTCAGCCTGAACGATATTGCCCAACTGAGCATTGACTACAACGTCGAACAACAAACTCTGGCGCTCACTGTGCCGCTCAGTTCCCTTGATCTTGCCACCACGCAGGTGAACCCGACCGGCGAAGCGACACCAATAGCATCAAACTCACGTGGGGTGTTACTCAATTACGATGTCTATGCTCAGCAGGGAGATGAAACCAGCGCCAACACATTTAGCGAGTTGCGCGCGTTTAATGGCTTAGGGGTGTTAAGCACAACCCAACTGACTCAATATTCCACCGCGCCCAACGCAGATAATGCCTTCTACCGCATGGACACCCGCTGGCGCACGTCATTTCCGGAAAATATGTTGGCGATAAACGTTGGCGATACCCTGACAAGCTCACTCACCTGGTCCCGACCGACCCGCATTGGCGGCATCCAGATAGGAACCGATTTTAGTTTACAGCCGTACATGCCAACCACCCCGCTTCCCTCCTATCTTGGTTCTGCCACGCTTCCTTCAAACGTTGAGTTGTACGTCAATGGGGTTAAGTACTACAACGGGGAGGTTCCGGCCGGAAGTTTTCAAATCAACACCATGCCTAATATCAGTGGCGCAGGGACCGGTCAGGTGATGATGACCGACGCGCTGGGCAGAACGACAGTACAAAATTTCTCGTTCTACAACGATCAGCAACTCCTGCGAGAAGGGCTAACAGCCTGGTCAGCGGAATTAGGCGCAGTAAGAGAGAATTACGGTTACGCCTCATTTGATTATGCCAGTGCCCCTGTGTTTAGCGGGACCTGGCGTCGGGGATTCAGTAACACCTTTACTGCAGGTACACACGCGGAAACCAGTGATGGGCTGATTAACGCAGGTTTTAGCAATGACTGGGTTCCCGGCCCGCGCAGCGGCACAGTGTCCACCGCATTGGCAGCCAGTACGGACTCAGGGAAAAGTGGATTTTTGTACAGTGTTGGTTACCGTTGGTCAGGTGAACAGTTTAATTTCAGCACCAGCACAACGGCGACGTCGGGTGACTACCGTGATGTCGCGACCCATTATGGTGAGCCGCCACCCTCGCTGAGCAGCAATACGGTAATAGGTTATGCAATGGCGTCAGCCGGCAATGTCAGCCTGAGTTACCTGCAGTTTCGCTATCCGCACGATAGCGCGGTACGCTACGCCAACGCCAGTTGGTTCAAATCCGTCACCGAAAACATCTCACTCAATGCCGGATTTAACCAGAATATTGACGACACCCGCGATCGCAGCGTTTACCTGATGGTGACGGTCACCACCAGCGGTAATCTGAGCGCCAGCAGTACCGTACAACATACCAATAATGAAACCGGCTACCAGATCAATGCCAGCCAAACGCCACCGGGTGACGGCGGCTGGGGATGGAACGTCGCTGCCAGCCAGCAAGCCTCCCGGCAAAGCGGCCAGGGAGAAGTCGGGTATTTGGGCCGTTTCGGAAAAGCCTACACCGGATTTAGCCGCCTGCCCGACAACCACTACGGTTATGCTGGTGCGACCGGTTCCCTGGTTGCGATGGGGGGAGGTTTGTTCGCGGCTCGGGAAATCAACAATGGTTTTGCCGTCGTATCAACAGACGGCATTCCGGACGTGCCAGTCAAGCTGCAAAACAACCTTGTCGGTCGCAGCGACGATCAGGGTCTGCTGCTGGTCACGTCACTCAATAGCTATCAAAACAATCAAATCAGTATTGACCCCATGGATCTACCCGCCAATATGCGGATCGCCCGCGCTGAAGCCAATGCAACGCCGGCGGATCGCTCCGGAACCCTGGTCAGTTTTGGTATCACTCCCGTACGCGCCGCGCAGGTTACTCTCGTTAATGAACAGGGTAAGGCCATTTCTGAGGGCAGCATGGCATATATCACTAACGGCGCAGGCCAGTCATCCGTCGTCGGATTCGATGGAATGGCCTGGTTTGACAGCCTGGAACAGCACAACAGGTTACGCGTTGACACAGATACCGGTAGCTGTAACGCACAATTCGATTATCCCGCCAATGCAAAGGGGATTGTACAAATAGGCCCGCTGGAATGTCGGTCACAATAGCAGGAGTTCATTCATGAAATTAAGACAGTTGCTGTTTATCGCTGCACTCCTCGTCTGTCCAGGGATAAGTCATGCGGTCACCTGCTCCGTCAGTAACGTCCAACCAATTAGTTTTGGTGCAGTGGACCCGTTGTCATCATCAGGCGCAACGACCTCAATGACCTTTACCTGGACTTGTGCAAAAGAAGTGACCGACGTACTGGCGGGGATTAACCTCTGTTTTAATATTGGCGCATCGGGCGTCAGCGGTCAGGTGGCAACACGGAATATGTCGTTAAGCGGAACACCTGCCAGAACGTTGAGCTATCAGCTATATCAGGACGCCGGGCACAGTAAAATCTGGGGGAGTCAGTATCAGAGCGGAACCTCGGTTCCCATGGTACAACTTAACTTGCTCAATTTGCTCCCAGTGACCGGTTCACTGACAGTATCCGCTCAGCTCGTCACGCCGCAAACTTCTGCAGTCCCCGGAAGCTATCAGGACAGCTATACGGCAGCCACGGCGCTTATCACCCTCAACCCTGGATTAGTTATTCCGCCCACCACGTGCGGTGATACCGTTGCCGCCAGACTTCCCTTCAGCGTATCAGCCACTGTCAGCAAACAGTGCAATATCACATCGGCCACTAACATTAGTTTTACCCCGGTGAAGGCAACTCAGCGCAATGCGACAGCATCAAATACCATCGGGGTGGCATGCACCAATAACACCCCTTATACCATTGGACTGCAACCCTCCAACGGCAATACTGCAGGCAACGGTGTGATGAGCGGAACGGGGGCAAACAGCGATAAAGTGCCCTATCAGCTCAGCTCAACGCCAGGGCCTTCCGGCACAGTGTGGGGCAACACCCCGCTCAATACCGTTACAGGCACTGGCACCGGCTCCGCTACGCCATATTCGGTGTATGCCACCGTTCCCAGCGCGAACTACACCCCCGACAACTATGCGGACACCGTCACTATCTCAGTGACCTACTGACGCGCCGCTAAAATGCAATCAAGAAAACACAAATAATTATCATATTGTTTACTTTTAGAGGTGCATCATAAATCTGACAAATAGTCAT
Organism: Citrobacter sp. wls827; assembly: GCF_005280875.1. NCBI lineage: Bacteria > Pseudomonadati > Pseudomonadota > Gammaproteobacteria > Enterobacterales > Enterobacteriaceae > Citrobacter > Citrobacter sp. wls827. The sequence continues at coordinate 204,743 of NZ_SZWR01000017.1, read as the reverse complement.
TCTCACGCACGATGCATATTAAATGCCTGAATTGCTACTTGATCGCAAACATTCGCAAAATCAATAGATAATTATTCACTTAACGCTTAATTCACATATTTTTTATATGGCTATTAGAGGGCTGGAGGACAGGCCGTTTCTTGAAAAAAATGTTAAATTTAAGTTTATATGGTGAGATCCACTGTATACCACGGCCAAATTAAGAACATATTACTTTTATAACTAAGGTTTATCATGGATAAGTTATCTTACGCTTCAGATAGCAGCACATCTGCCTGGAATACCTACCTGCAACAAATCGAGCGTGTGGCCCCTTACCTGGGCGAACTTTCCCATTGGGTGGATACCCTGCGCCACCCGAAACGCGCGCTAATTGTCGATATTCCGGTGCAGATGGATGACGGCACTATTCGCCATTTCGAAGGATATCGTGTACAGCACAACCTCTCCCGCGGCCCGGGAAAAGGCGGCGTGCGTTATCATCCTGATGTTGATCTTAATGAAGTGATGGCCCTTTCCGCCTGGATGACCATCAAATGTGCCGCACTGAACCTGCCGTACGGCGGTGCCAAAGGTGGCGTTCGCGTCGACCCATTCTCGCTGTCCGAAGGTGAACTGGAGCGTTTAACCCGCCGCTATACCAGCGAAATCGGCATTATCATTGGGCCGCAAAAAGATATTCCAGCGCCGGATGTCGGCACCAACGGCAAAGTGATGGCATGGATGATGGATACCTACTCCATGAACCACGGCACCACCGTAACCAGCGTGGTCACCGGTAAACCTATCCACCTTGGCGGTTCGTTGGGTCGTGATAAAGCAACGGGTCGTGGCGTGTTCGTCAGCGGTCTGGAAGTGGCTCGTCGTGCCAATATCGACGTTGAAGGCGCGCGCGTAGCGGTACAAGGCTTTGGTAATGTCGGCAGTGAAGCGGCTCGCCTGTTCGCCAGTGCTGGCGCACGCGTCGTTGCCATTCAGGATCACACTGCCACCCTGTTTAACACCACCGGGATCGACATGACCGCGTTGACCGCCTGGCAGTTGGAGCACAAACAGATTGCCGGTTTCCCGGGGGCGGAAACTATCGCCAGCGAAGCCTTCTGGAGCGTGGAGATGGATATCCTGATCCCTGCCGCGCTGGAAGGGCAGATTACCCGTCAACGTGCAGAAATACTGACCTGCAAACTGGTGCTTGAGGGCGCTAACGGCCCAACTTACCCGGATGCCGATGATATGCTGGCAAGCCGCGGTATCATCGTGGTACCCGACGTCGTATGTAACGCAGGCGGCGTCACCGTCAGCTACTTCGAATGGGTTCAGGACATGGCCAGCTTCTTCTGGAGCGAAGAAGAGATCAACAATCGCATGGATAAAATCATGACCGATGCGATGGTTCATGTGTGGGAGAAAGCGGCGGAGAAATCCTGCTCATTGCGCACTGCTGCCTATATTGTGGCCTGCGAGCGTATCCTGCTGGCACGTAAAGACCGTGGTATTTATCCGGGATAATACGACGGCAGATACGTCAACGTTTTGAACGACGATAAACGCCAGTCGTCAGTTACGCCAATAATGCGGCATTATTTGTGGCATTATTGGCGTGTAGTCGCCTGATTCATCCGCCCCGCTTTCTGCGTTTTACTTACCCAATATCTGCGCGGTTTGTTAGCCAATAAACATTAAATCCCATCGCAGCAACCATAATTTGCGTTAAGAACCCATAGCAACGCATTATTGGCCGCAATGTCTACTACCAATATTACGCCCGCCATATATATTGACGAACTGATTAAAAATCCCGAATAATTGTCGAATTATGGCATTCTGGCTGCAGGGAAAGTTGCCTGACACAGTGCGATTAGATCGGGCCGGGAAAACTCAGCGAATAACCATGTGAGAATATAATGGTCGATCATTCATCTGCTTCTGAGCACAACGATTTTACTCGTTGCCTGTCTCTTTTCGACAGCGCATTTCCACAAATCTTATCCCTGCTGGGCATGCCAGCCCCCACGCAACTCTCGCCTGATACGTTTTATGATTCACTTGATAAAGCCCGAGAGAAATTGGGCAACTGGAACAGTGTAGCGGCCCGCTTTAACTATAACGAGCAGGAAATGGCGAGCTTTCTTGCGGCACTACGCACCTTGAACAAATGGCTCGGCAGAAATACAGATGGCCAGCCTGCCGACAGAAATCTAACCATTGCCGCGTTGCGTTTTTTGTGGCAGCTCGAATATTTGCGAGAAAAACAGCCTCAATTAACTTACTCAACGACGCTGAATAACGAAGACGAAGAAAAGCAGTTACGTAGTTTGCAGCAGGTACGGGCATTAGAGTTGACCATTCGTAGTTTAATTAATGAAGCGTACAATAACCAACAAGCCCTACTTGAGCACCTGAACAAATTATTTGGTCAGGAACGTGTAAAAAAATGGCTGAACGTTGCCGATCGTGATGACGTATTGAGCGGTACTCTTTTCAGTGAACTCGCCTCACTGTTTATTGATAAAGACGAATATCCCATCCACTATTCTCCACTTTATCAATATACCCCTTTGCTCAGCTTTGTTAACGATAAACGTAGAACACTGAATACCTTTCTTGACGATATTCGCGTAATTCGCAACCGTCTGGCGCATCATAAGCGGGTAACCTCCGTCCAAACAACATTGGTGAATTACTATTACCGAGAAATTACTGAGCCGGTACAGGAGGCCTTCGATGAAGGTCGGGTAAAAGTTAACCCTGATCGTTTTTTTGATGACAGCAATGCTGAGGTTGCGCGCTATTTCGAACGGACCGCCCAAAAAATTGACGATCTTGGCGGCGACGTTCAGGGAATAAAGGATGACCTGGCGGCTCAGGCTCAGGATATTGGAAAAATCAAAATGGAAACGGGCATCATTCGCAATCGAGTGGCCTGGGTGCTGGGCGGTATCGTCGTCATTATTGTTGGCTCGGTACTGACTTTCGGAACCTCAACCAAGACGCTGGTGAATACGGAGTCCATCCGTAGCGATCTCGGGGAAGTGGGTAAAACGGTTGCCGGTGCGAAAAAAGAAACCAGTAGCGATCCGCGTAAAGAACTGGCGAATATCGGCATTGCCTGGGATGAAAAAAATCTTCGCGCCGCTATCGACCGCGGTGATACCCAGGTTGTCAATTTGTTTCTTGCCGGAGGCATGCGCTGGAAACTGTATTATGCCGAAGCCGCATTACAGGAAGATCGCCAGGAAACGTTGAATGCCCTATTACAATCAGCATCGTTGATGGATGAAAAAAACGGTTGTCTCAGAATGGCCGGTAAATTACGTCAGCAAACGAACCAGAATGGCACGCTGACCCCCATACAGATTCGTTATTTAAAAACATTTTGTTCTTCTGCCAAGGATGTTCAGGGTATTAAAGCGGAACTGGACAGAGCGCTTAATTTTGAGAAAGCCCAGAAGAAAGCTTACGATGAAGAAATGGCCAAAAATGAACCTGCGGGTCGCTGTGAACGCCGTTTGATGGCCGATAATGCGCGTGACTTACTGGCTGATGCGGCGCAGTTTTCACTGCAAAGACCTACCACCTATTCACTCCACGATGTGTTATTGAAAGAACTGAATACGCGTCTGATGTTCGGCACACTCAACGGGGCAGAGTTAAAAAGCCTGGTTAAGAACTACTGCGTGAAACAAGAAAACCATGAACCCAATATTGCGATTGACGATAACTGGAGTCGCTCACAACGGGTCATTTATAACGTAGTCAAATAATGAGCGATACAACAACACATCCATCGAAAGAGAATTATATGTTCGCATTCAACAATGCATGGCCGCAGTTTACTTTCGAGTTCAATCCGTCGCAGCGTGATGCACCGGCAGGCAGCCTGCTGATCGGATTGGGCGACGGCAATGATACGGAAAGCCAAAAGGGTGTCGCGCTCAATAACAAAGGATACCGTGCAGGTCACTACAATTCGGTGAGTGAACTGGTGGCAAATGCCGACGATCGTCAATGGACTATATGGCGCAATAAACTCTCAAGTGTCCAGGGAATACAACGAATCGTTATCGAAGATTTCTCTCTGGATACCTGTTTCACGCTGTTGCTGTTTTTGAACCATCTCGATGCCGCTGGTTCGCTGTCGCTATCAACACATCCGTGGCTGGAATACGTCACCGCATGGGAAAGCGGTATTTATCTGGACGGTGATGATACGACGCGTTCTGCCGCGTGCTTATTATCCGCACTCGCGCATAGCAGCCTGTGCGAGCAACCCATGGATGATACTGCCGTTGTTCGCCACAACATATTGGCCTGCCTGCGCCTGTTGAGCGATATGATAATAGCCAACCCAGACCCCACCGCAGGCATTATGCCCATGCACACGCAATGTTATGCAAGTGCGGTCGCAAGTCTGGCGTATGAGCAACAGATTTACCAACACGTTATCAAGCGTTCGGTGACCTGCCAACTCCTGCTGGACCTCGGCACAGGCCGGCGGCAAACGGTGGTTGATGCACTGTTTATCACCGAAACGCTCCCTTCCGGGATGCTGAAAATTCTCGCGCGCTGCGACAAAGAACGCAGTTGGACGCACAATGGATTTGGGCTGCTGGCCATTTATCGCCCGCGAGAAGTGGGCACGGGCAATGATATCGTTATTTCGCTCAACCCCATTCAGGGGACGCGCCTTGATGCCCTGTGGTCCGCTCTGGAACAGCGTGAAGATGCGGCCTGGCAAGGGTTACGCCCGCACGATACTCCGCGTTTTCTCGAAAGCTATCGCCTGGCTGGAAGCGATAAACTAATCCCAGGAGCACCGAACCAACCCTGGTACGACGATCAAGGCAGAATGACGCTAATTGCGGCACCGAAGCAGCTTGCGCCCGGAGAGCCAGGCTCGAAACTGACCTGGCAACAAGACGTTTTACCCGCAATCTGGGAAAATTATTTTACCCGTTACCTTGATAACGCCATTGTGCCAATAGCTTTACCCGAACTTGATTGCCGCACAAAGGGTAAATGCATTCGTGTCTATCAGCATCGCATCCCGGAGGGCGGTGATATTACGATAGTCCCGCTGATGCGTATGATCGATACCCCCACTTTCCATGCCTGGCTGGCAGCACAGAGCGATAGCACGCGCGTCGTCCGGAGCCCTGCGGATCTCCCCCCCGCCAGCGAGTACAGCAGCCAGTGGTACAGCAATATTCTGGTCGTCGCTCACCGTCATGGCGTCACATTCTTCTGTCGCGAAGAAGAGGATAAACATCTGGCAATACTGATTAAAGCGGCCAGTTCAGTAGCGGATGTCAGCCATGAGTATGAAAATTTTCTGGCGAACTCTGCCCAACAGATTGAACAGTGGCTCAAGGATCTGCTCGAATCGCAGCAAATTCACAACCGAAAGGGAAAAATTCGTCGTTTATCTGACTGGTCCGAAATGATGCTGGAAACCAAGGCCCGGGCGCTAAAAGCCATGAATAAAGGTGCTTTGGTCGGCAACGATGCCCTGCATAACCAGCTGAGTGACGATCTCTCGCGGCAGTGGGGATTATCTGAACAACGCCAGGAGCTCATGGCGCAGATAGAGCAATTGGATCAGCTCATGCGCCAGGCGATTAGTCAGCGTCAGGAAAAACGTCAACGTATTTACGGCGCACTGTTTTCCGCTTTAGCACTCGGCGCGGCGGCTAACCATATTTGGGAACCGATTAAAGAGATAAAAACAACAAACCTTTATGAATGGCAACTCATGCTATTCAAAGAGCAGCCAGCCCCGGCAATGGACAAATTGCAGGCGATTGCCGCAGATGCCGCACGATACGAAGTCTATACCCTGGCTATTCTGCTAATTTTTGGTTTTATTGGTTTTATCCTGTTCTGGTTTTTCGATTTTAATGGCAAAGAAGAGTAAGGAATAACGTTTTATTCACAATACCGTCAGCATAAACCTTGCCGCATCTCTCACTTCCGCTGTTTTATGCACCAATACGTTTCAATACGGAACATTACCAGATGCTAATGTTCCGTATTGAAACGCCAATCACATCAATTTTCTTTTGACTACCCGTGTGCAAAATTACCTTATCGGCAGCGAGAGGTCGCCGTGGCGCTGTACAAACCGATACCCTACATCAGATGTCTGCCTGATATGTGCAGCCATCTCAGGACTGTCTGCGGAGCATAAACAATGAAAAAATTGATCAACCGTGTTGAAGACGTACTGAACGAACAACTCGCCGGGCTGGCAAAAGCCTACCCTTCTCTGGCACTGCATCAGGACCCGGTGTATGTCACTCGCGCAGATGCGCCAGTGATGGGCAAAGTGGCGCTGCTTTCCGGTGGTGGTAGCGGCCATGAGCCAATGCACTGCGGCTACATTGGCCAGGGTATGCTCTCCGGTGCCTGTCCGGGTGAAATTTTCACCTCGCCAACGCCGGATAAAATGTTTGAATGCGCCATGCAAATTGATGGCGGCGAAGGCGTACTGCTGATAATCAAAAATTACACCGGCGACATTCTTAACTTCGAAACGGCAACCGAGCTATTGCATGAAAGCGGCGTCAAAGTCACCACGATGGTCGTGGATGATGACGTGGCGGTGAAAGACAGTCTGTACACCGCCGGTCGTCGCGGTGTGGCAAATACTGTATTGATTGAAAAACTGGTCGGTGCGGCCGCAGAACGCGGTGACTCACTGGATGCCTGCGCGGCATTGGGGCGCCAGTTGAACAATCAGGGTCATTCCATCGGGATTGCCATTGGTGCCTGTACCGTTCCGGCGGCCGGTCAACCGTCATTCACCCTGCAGGACAACGAAATGGAGTTTGGCGTCGGTATCCACGGCGAACCCGGCATTGACCGCCGTCCATTCTCCTCACTTGATCAAACTGTGGATGAAATGTTTGACACCCTGCTGGAAAACGGCAACTACAGTCGTACGCTGCGTCACTGGGATCACCTTCAGGGCGCATGGCAGGAAGGGAAAGAAAGCAAACGCGCGCTACAGAGCGGCGATCGCGTGATTGCGCTGGTCAATAATCTCGGTGCGACACCGCTGTCTGAGCTCTTCGGCGTGTATAACCGCCTTGAAAGCCGTTGCCAGGATGCCGGTATTGTCATCGAACGTAACCTGATTGGCTCTTACTGCACCTCTCTGGACATGACCGGTTTCTCAATCACCCTGCTACAAGTGGATGACGAAACGCTGAGCTTATGGGATGCACCGGTTCACACCCCTGCACTCAACTGGGGTAAATAAGGAGATTCATGATGTCCCTCACCAGAACACAAATTGTTAACTGGCTCTATCGCTGCGGCGAAATATTCACCACCGAAAGCGATTTTCTTACCGGCCTTGACCGGGAAATCGGCGATGCCGACCACGGTCTGAATATGCACCGCGGCTTCAGTAAAGTGGTCGAAAAGCTCCCGTCCATTGCGGATAAAGATATCGGTTTTATTTTGAAAAATACCGGGATGGTACTGCTCTCAAGCGTCGGTGGTGCCAGTGGCCCGCTGTTCGGCACCTTTTTCATCCGCGCCGCGCAGGTCACTCAGGCCCATCAAAGTCTGACGGTTGACGAGTTGTATCAGATGATGCGTGATGGCGCAGAAGGTGTCATTAGTCGTGGTAAAGCCGAACCGGGTGACAAAACCATGTGCGACGTTTGGGTGCCTGTCGTCGAATCTTTACGCCAGTCCAGTGAGCAAAAGTTGAGCGTACAGGCCGCTCTGGAGGCGGCAAGCGCCCAGGCAGAAGCCGCGGCGCAAAGTACCATCACGATGCAGGCGCGCAAAGGCCGCGCCAGCTACCTTGGTGAGCGCAGCATTGGGCATCAGGACCCCGGCGCAACGTCCGTTATGTTTATGATGCAAATGTTGGCTCAGGCGTCCAGAGAGTAAGGATAAAACGATGGTAAACCTGGTTATTGTGTCTCACAGCGCCCAACTGGGCGAAGGCGTCGGTGCGTTAGCCCGACAGATGTTAATGGGTGATGGTTGTAAACTCGCTATTGCCGCAGGCATTGACGATCCTGAGTACCCCATTGGCACCGACCCCATCAAAGTGATGGAGGCCATTGAGTCAGTGGCAGACACGGATCACGTGCTGGTGATGATGGATATTGGCAGCGCGTTACTGAGTGCGGAAACCGCGTTGGATCTGCTCGATCCGGCAATCGCCGCCAAGGTGCGTCTGTGCGCTGCCCCGCTGGTTGAAGGTACGCTGGCGGCAACCGTCAGTGCTGCGGCGGGCGCTGATATCAATCGGGTCATCAATGATGCCATGAATGCCCTCGACGCCAAGCGTGAGCAACTGGGTTTACCTTCGTCGTCTGTTGCGAAGACAGCACCCGCTGAATTGTCACCCGACGCCGATGCTCGTTCGGTTGCCGTGACCGTAAGAAACCCCAACGGTATACATGTTCGCCCGGCATCGCGGCTGGTCTCCACATTGTCTGGCTTTAATGCCGACATGTGGCTGGAAAAAAACGGCAAATGCGTCGTCCCTGACAGCCTGAATCAGATAGCACTTCTGCAGGTGCGCTGTAATGACACGCTGCGCCTGATTGCTAAAGGTGAACAGGCAGACGCGGCGCTGGCTGCGTTTACACAGCTGGCGGCTGAGAATTTTGGCGAGTCCGTCGAAGAAGCACGCGCTGAAAGCATCGCAGTACCGGTGCCAGCGCTGGCAACGGGTACGGCATTTTGCTATACGCCGTTCTCACCGCAAGTCACCCATCGCCCGACCGCGGATATGCAGGACGAGCAGCAGCGGCTAAAAGCGGCCATTCAACGCACACTCGACGACCTGAGTGATTTAACCGCGCTGGCAGAGGAGAAGTATTCCGCTGATATCGCCGCCATTTTCTCTGGTCATCACACGCTGCTCGACGATCCTGAGCTTTTCGATATGGCCTGTGATTTGATGCGTGAAGAGCAGTGTAGCGCAGCATATGCCTGGCATAACGTACTGCGCGATCTGAGTCAGCAGTATCTGCAACTCGACGATCCTTATTTACAGGCGCGATACATTGATATTGAGGATTTGCTGTCCCGTACGCTGCAACATTTGACCGGCGAAAGTGCCCGTATCCCCGCGTCTATTCGACCGACCATTCTGGTCGCCGATGTCATCTATCCGTCTACCGTGCTGCAACTCGACCCGCTCACGATCAAAGGGATCTGCCTGCGCGCCGGTAGCGAGGCCTCCCACTCGGCGATTATCGCCCGCGAGATGGGCTTGTGCTGGGTATGCCAACAAGGCGCAACCCTCGATGCTATCAAGATGGGTGACGCTCTGACTCTGGACGGTGTAGCAAATCGGGTGATCCTCGCGGACTGATACCCACAGCCCACCCTTTATCTGTAAAAGGTGGGCTATTTCACTCCCTCCGTCAGGAAATGTCTGTTTAATCGCAAAATGGGGGGCCGATCACGCGCAACGGTCGATCCTGAACTAAGGTTTTCTCATGGTAGATGCCGCAACTTCGGCACGCCGCTAAGGAGATTAACCGATGATAACACCCGCAATTCGCCATCCTGGCCTGCTCTCAGTGGCGATAAAACTGACGCTCGCAAGCACCTTTTTTGCTCTGGCCTCTTTTACTGCGAACGCTGAGGATTCACCTGTCGCTACGCCTTCTCCTCCTGATATTCTGCTTGGTCCATTGTTCAATGATGTACAGACAGCAAAGCTATTTCCCGATCAGAAAACTTTTGCAGACGCAGTGCCCAACAGCGATCCACTGATGATCCTTGCCGATTATCGGATGCAGAAAAATCAGTCCGGCTTTGATTTACGCCATTTTGTGGAAGTGAATTTTACGTTGCCAAAAGAGGGTGAGAAATACGTGCCCCCGGCCGGGCAATCACTCCGCGAGCATATTGACGGACTGTGGCCGGTACTCACTCGCTCAACCACCGATGTCGAAAAATGGGACTCTCTGCTGCCGCTACCAGAACCCTATGTAGTGCCGGGCGGGCGTTTTCGTGAGATTTATTACTGGGATAGCTATTTTACTATGCTGGGGCTTGCCGAGAGCAATCGCTGGGACAAGGTTTCTGATATGGTGGCCAACTTCGCTTATGAGATTGATTCCTGGGGGCACATTCCTAACGGCAACCGAAGCTACTACCTGAGCCGTTCACAGCCACCGTTCTTTGCCTTTATGGTTGAACTGCTGGCGCAACATGACGGTAACGACGCGCTGAAAAAATACCTCCCGCAGATGCAAAAAGAGTACAACTACTGGATGGAAGGAGGCGAAACACTTCAGCCCGGTCAACAGCATAAACGTGTGGTCAAACTGGCTGATGGCACCCTTTTAAACCGCTACTGGGATGACCGGGATACGCCAAGACCTGAATCCTGGGTTGAGGATATTGCCACCGCGAAAAGCAATCCGAACCGCCCTGCCACTGAAATTTATCGCGACCTGCGCTCAGCCGCAGCATCCGGCTGGGACTTTAGTTCACGCTGGATGGATAACCCCAACCAGCTAAGTACCCTGCGCACCACCAGCATTGTGCCTGTCGATCTCAATGCCTTGTTATACAAGATGGAGAAAATGATCGCTCTCGCCAGCAAAGCCGCAGGTGACGATGCCAAAGCAGCGCAGTACGAGGGCTTTGCCAATGCCCGCCAAAAAGGGATTGAAACCTGGTTGTGGAATGACAAAGAAGGCTGGTATGCCGACTATGATCTGAAGAGCCACAAAGTCCGTAATCAGTTAACTGCCGCCGCGCTGTTCCCTTTATTTGTGAATGCGGCGGCAAAAGATCGCGCCGGCAAGGTGGCCACAGCAACTCAGGCGCATCTGTTGCAACCTGGCGGCCTTGCAACCACGTCGGTGAAAAGCGGCCAGCAGTGGGATGCTCCCAACGGCTGGGCACCGTTACAGTGGGTCGCCGCCTCGGGATTACAGAACTATGGCCAAAATGATGTCGCTATGGATGTCACCTGGCGATTCCTCACCAATGTGCAGCACACGTACGATCGTGAGAAAAAATTGGTTGAGAAGTATGACGTGAGCAGCACAGGAACCGGCGGCGGCGGTGGCGAATACCCGCTACAGGATGGTTTCGGCTGGACCAACGGCGTAACGTTAAAAATGCTCGATCTGATATGCGCTAAAGATAAACCCTGCGACAGCGTACCGGCAACGCGCCCCGCCCCCGCCAGTAACACGCCTTCCGAGGCCAAAAAGCAGACTCAACCGACGTCCTAATCTTCTTCTGGTGTCTTCAGCATCCTCTAAATCCGCGCCTTGTCGCGGATTTTTTGGTGCCATATATCTCCATTTCAGGTGTATCCATTGCATCTAGCCCTTATGGGGTAGCCCCTGTTTTCATCCGTGTGAAATTGATTCTGAACATGTTTTTATTCGCTGTATATGTAAATATATAGCGATTTTATCACTGTTCAGGACCAACATAATGCCACTGACAAGAAGGATGTTTGCCCAGCTCGTGGCATCTGCGCTGCTGTTACGCCATTTTCCGGCCCTTGCCCAAACACCGCTTACCGTTGCTGTCGGTTCACCGCCATCACCTGAGGCAATCCTGCGCGTCGTCAGCGCCGGAGCACCTGCTGATATGCTATTGCTGGCTGTCGCACCGGAAAAACTGGTGGGATTTTCATCATTTGATTTTTCTCACCAGGCCGCAGTGCCATTCCATCATGACATTTTGGCGTTACCGAAATTGGGAAGACTGGCAGGACGCGCCAGCACCCTGTCACTGGAGGCCTTGTTAGCGCTGAAACCCGATCTGGTGGTTGACTGCGGCAATGCTGATGAAACCTGGCTTTCTCAAGCCCGGCAGGTCAACGCGCAAACGCGCGTTCCGTGGCTGCTGATTAACGGCGAGCTCCGACAAACCCCGGCACAACTGCAAGCCGCAGGGGCTGCGCTGGGTACCGCAACACGGGCCTCGGCACAGTCCGCGCTTGCCCGTCGATTTATTGATGACGCAGATGCGTTTTCGCACTCCCCCGCAGCAAAACTGCGCTTTTATGCCGCACGCGGTGCCAGAGGACTGGAAACCGGTTTACAGGGTTCACTGCATACCGAAGCACCAGAGTTACTGGGATTACACAATGTCGCGCAAATCCCGGGACGACATGGATTGACCCAGGTATCCATGGAAAATCTGTTGAGCTGGCAGCCCGATATTATTCTGGTTCAGGATGCAGTCACCGCACAGTACCTGCGAGAAGATCCCGTCTGGCAAGGGGTTAAAGCCGTTGCTGAGCAACGTATTCTGTTTCTCAGCGGACTGCCGTTTGGCTGGCTGGACGCCCCGCCGGGCATCAACCGGTTGCTGGGATTACGTCGCCTGCACGCCTGGCTTGACCCCAAAATTGAAACCCACTTTAAGACCGATATGCAGCGCTACGCAGAATTGTTCTGGCACACCTCATTAAGCGATGCACAGTTTCAAAAGCTGGTGACACCCTGATGAGAATGACTACGCTGAGTGCTCTGATGATCGCAGCCATTGCCGTGTGTGTCATCGTCGCAACGGTTTCAGGTGCATATCGCCTGGATGCCCAGCAGGTGATGAACCTCATTGCTGACCATCCGGGCGTGCCGCCCCAGGACAAAATCGTCTTCTGGCAGATTCGATTGCCACGCATTCTGGCTGCATTGCTGCTGGGTGCGGCACTGGCGGGCGCAGGGACCACTTATCAGGGTATGTTCCGTAACCCACTGGTGTCGCCGGATATTCTCGGCGTGGCAGCCGGGGCGGGTTTAGGGGCCTGTACCGCCATCCTGCTCGGTTTACCGATCCTGTTTATTCAACTGTATGCGTTTGTCGGCGGCCTGTTCGTGGTGGCGGGCGTGTGGCTCATCACCCAGCGGGTAAAACGCCACGATCCGGTACTCACCCTTGTACTGGTCGGCATTGCGCTGGGTACGGTGTGCGGCGCAGGGATTTCGCTCATCAAAACGCTGGCTGACCCGTATACCCAGCTACCGTCGATTACCTTCTGGCTACTCGGTGGTCTGTCGACCATCACCGCCCATGACCTGTGGTTGTCCGCACCGCTGATCGTGGCCGGTTTGGTGCCGCTGTTGCTGCTACGCTGGCGTATGAATTTACTCACCCTCTCGGATGATGAAGCCCGTTCTCTGGGCATCAACGTTTCCCGGCTACGGCTCTGGCTGATTATCTGCGCCACGCTTATCACCGCCTGTACTGTGGCGATTGCCGGAATTATTGGCTGGATTGGGCTGGTGGTGCCACACATTGGCAGACTGCTTTGTGGGAACAACCACCAACGGCTACTGCCTGTTTCAATGGGGATCGGCGCTATTTTACTGCTGCTGACAGATACCCTTGCCCGCACTCTGAGCAGCACGGAAATCCCGCTGGGGATCCTGACCGCGTTTATTGGTGCCCCCTTCTTCCTGTTACTTCTGCTCCGGGGAGGCCGACAATGACGCTGCTGAGCGTACAACATGCATCTCTCGGCTACCATTCCCGGCACCCAGTATTACGCGATGTCTCGTTTAGCGTCGCGCCAGGGGCAATTTGTTGCCTGATTGGCGCCAATGGCAGTGGGAAAACTACGCTGATGCGTACCATTCTTGGCGTTCTTCAACCGCTTGCTGGCCAGATTACGCTTGATGGTATCGCGGTGAATCATCTCAGCGACCGGGAACGCGCCGCCGCCATCGCCTGGGTTCCTCAGGCACATGACGGTGCGTTTGCCTTCACGGCTCTGGACATGGTGATGATGGGACTGGCCCCGCAAATGGCGGCATTTGCCGTTCCCGGCGGCAAAGAACGCGACATCGCCCTTGAACAACTGGACGTGCTGGCAATCCCGCATCTCGCGCCCCGGCGCTGGAACACCCTGAGCGGTGGCGAACGTCAACTGGTGTTGATTGCCCGTGCGCTGGCACAGCGTCCACGTCTTTTACTGCTGGATGAACCTGCTTCCAGCCTCGATTTTGGTCACCAGATCCGACTGCTCGACACCCTGGTCACGCTGAAAAATTCGGGCATGGCGCTGCTGATGTCGACCCACCATCCGTTGCATGCACGGGCCATTGCCGACAGCGTGGTACGCGTCGAGCCAGATGGTCTGGTGTCACAGGGGGGGCCTGAACACCAACTGGCTGCTGAACGTCTGGCCACGCTGTATCGGGTCACGCCCTCACAAATAGCCCATCACCTCTTTGGCTCACACGATTAAGGAATCACGATGCTCATTGACGACATTGATTTTGCTGACCTGTACCGCAAACAGTTACTTCAGGCGAAGCGAACCGAGAAAAAACCAGAACACTGGGACAAACGCGCGGAAAAAATGGCAGAAAATTGCGCCTCATTAACCGACAACTACCTGCTCCAGTTATTGAGCAAGATTGACCTGAAAGGTGCTGAATCACTGTTTGATATGGGTTGCGGCCCCGGAACGGTTGCGCTGGCGCTGGCCAAAAAAATGCCGATCGTTTACGGCGTAGACTACAGCCAGGGAATGCTGAGCGTTGCCGCTCGCCGTGCCGGGCAGATGGGCGTGCGCCACGTACAGTGGGTGCAGCGCGCATGGGAAGCGCACTGGGACGACTTGCCCCAGTGTGATATTGCCGTCGCCTCACGTTCAACGCTGGTTGCCGATATGCGTCAGGCTATGACCAAACTGAATAATCAGGCACGGCTGCGGGTTTACACCACCCATCTCGTCAGTTCCTCATTTGTATCGCCCACGATTCAGCGCGCGCTGGGGCGCGAGGTGATTGAGCTTCCCAACTATATCTATGCACTGAATGTTTTGTATCAGATGGGCATTCACGCACATGTTGATTTTATCCGTGGACCAAACTGTCAGCAGGACAACAGCACCTGGACACGTTTTCTGGAGAACGTGCGCTGGAGCATGGGAGAACTGAGCACCGACGAAATTGAGCGTCTGGAGCACTGGTACCATCAGCAGGACCCCGGCACCATCGCTCCCGCCAGTCGCGACTGGGCGCTTATCTGGTGGGACAGCGTACCGCGGGAGGCGCTGCAATGATCTACTTCTCACAGGCGCAAGTCGATGCGCTGCTGCTGGAGGATATTCAGGGCGGCGATTTAACAACCCGCGCGTTGGGTATCGGCGCACAGCCAGGAAGTATGGGTTTTTATCACCGCCAGGGCGGGTGCGTAAGCGGAACTACTGTTGCCAGACAAATGCTGACATCACTGGGTTTGACCGTTACCGACCTTGTGCCCGATGGCGAACGGGCGCGTACCGGACAGTTACTTCTGCGCGCGCAGGGTAACGCGGCGGCACTACACCAGGGCTGGAAAGCAGTACAGAACGTGCTGGAGTGGAGTTGCGGTGTCTCACGCTATCTCGACGATATGCTAAGCATCCTGCGTCAGCGCTATCCTGATGGCCAGATTGCCTGCACCCGCAAAACTATCCCTGGCACCCGTATGCTGGCTACCCAGGCGATCCTTGCTGCCGGAGGCATTATCCACCGGGGCGGGAGCGCCGAAACCGTGCTGCTTTTTGCGAATCATCGCCGCTTTCTTGCCGATCCGAACAACTGGGCTGCGGCAATCGCGCAACTACGCGCCCATGCGCCAGAAAAAAAGATTGTGGTCGAAGCAGATACCCCCGATGAGGCATTGGCCGCGCTACATGCGGCCCCTGATGTGCTGCAACTCGATAAGTTTACCCCTGAGCAGGCAGCAGGCATCGCTCGCCTGGCACCGTCTCTGGCCCCCCATTGCACGCTGGCGCTGACTGGCGGCATTACCCTCGCCTCACTGGCGAGTTATCTCGACTGTGGCATCAGACTCTTTATCACCTCCGCACCTTACTACGCCCCACCGGCGGATATCAAAGTTAGCCTGAGCCCGGACACCCACGGCGTATAACATTTATAAATGGACTATAAATAATGAATTTTAACAAAAGTTGTCTTTACACAGCCCTGTCGTTTGCTTTCGCGCAAGGTGCTTTTGCTGGGCAGGAAAGCGAAACCATGACCGTCTGGTCTAGTCCGGCCTCCGCCGCAACCACTACGGTTCTCGGCCAGGAAACGATGCAGCAGTTGGATAAACAAAACGTGGCGCAGGCGCTAAGCGTCGTTCCCGGCGTCGTGCTGCAAAAATCCGGTAACCGTAACGAGCAACAAGTGAAGGTCCGCGGTTTTGACAGTCGTCAGGTCCCGGTCTTTTTCGACGGTGTTCCGGTGTACATCCCCTACGATGGCAACCTTGATTTAGCTCGTTTTCTGACATCCGATATCGCTTCTGTCGAGGTCTCTAAAGGCTACTCATCCTTGCTACAGGGGCCGAACCAGATGGGTGGCGCTATCAACATCACGACCAAGAAGCCCACCAAACCGATTGAGGGCTCTCTGGGCTATCGTCAGGGCTGGAGCCGTAGCAAAGACAATGCCCATGATATGCACGCGTCGTTCGGTGCCAGCAACGATCTCGGATATATCCAGCTCAGTGGTAGCCAGCTAAAACAGGATTTCCTCGGATTACCTCATGGTGTTGATAACCCGGTAGCGGGCAGCAATGGCAAGATGATTAACTCATCAGCCGATGATAAACGCGGCATCGTGAAACTGGGGTTCACGCCACGCGGTGATGATGAGTATGTTCTGACCTACATTAATCAGGACGGCGAAAAAGATAACCCGCCATATGCCGGGACCAGCAGCCAGAAATCACGTTACTGGCAATGGCCGCAATATGATAAAGAAAGTTATTACTATCAGGGCACCACGCATTTGGGCGATCGCTTTACATTGAAAAGCCGCCTGTATCGCGACACCTTTGAAAATACACTGATGATGTACAATTCCCTTGCCGATCTGAAAAATAAGAAAGGCAGCTACAGCCATTATTCTGACTATAGCGACGGCGCAGGTTTGCAGCTTTCCGCTGATATGCGGGAGAACGACCTGCTCTCTTTCGCCGTGAACTGGAAAGACGATGTTCATCGCGAAAAAGGGGCTCCAAATGCCGCTTATGACCGCTACGAAGATCGCACCTGGTCTGTTGCCAGTGAATATCAGTGGGCGGCTGCGGATAATGTCGATGTGGTGGCGGGTATCAGCTACGACTGGCGTGACAGCGTAGAGGGGATGAAGCACGAGAAAAACGGCAGCGTTACCCATTATGATGACAACGATCAGTCCGCCTTTAACTGGCAGGTAATGACCAAATATCACTTTGAAAATTCTGACACATTAGCGCTGTCCTACTCTGACAGAACGCGCTTCCCCACACTGAAAGAGCGCTACACCACGTCAAAACCGGCTTATAACCAGATAGCGCTGGTCAACCCGCAGCTAAAACCGGAACGCGCCCGTAGCGTCGATCTCACGTGGAACGGTTCGTTCACCCAAAACTGGGGATTCGAAGCCAGCGTGTATTACAACCGCATTACCGATGCGATTCTGTCGCACAATATTGATGCCGACACGATTCAGAACCAAAACAGTGGTCGGGTGGATTACACCGGCCTGGATGCCGGCGTCAAAGGTAAGGTCTTTGACATGCTGGATGTGGGGCTAAGCTACGGTCTTATCCATGCTGACGTTAAACGCAGCGACATCGGTAAAATTACCGATCTGCCGACGCAAACTCTCACCGCCTGGATGACGCTGAAACCATGGGACCCACTCAGCATTACGCTATCCGAAGAAGCCCGCTCTTCAAGCTATAGCAATTCTGATGGCTCACAAAAAGCGGCCGGATTCGCCATTACCCACCTCCGGGCAGATTACACCATCGGACATGGCTTTAGCGTTAACGCTTCGGTCAACAACCTGTTTGATACACAGTACGTCTACAGCGAAGGGTTTATCGAAGAAGGTCGTAATTACTGGGCGGGGATTGAATACCAGTTCTGACTAAACTACGCAGAGAAACGGCCCCCGCAGGGGCCGTTCGATTAATCTCGTCGTACCAGTCGGAAAACACCCAGTACCACAATCGCGCCGACCACGGCCACCAGGAAGCTGTGGAGATTAAACCCACTGACATCGCCGCCGATACCGAACATCGTTGCCAGCCACCCACCGACCACAGCACCGACAATACCGAGAATGCAGGTCAGAATAAATCCGCCGCCATCACGCCCCGGCATAATCAGCTTGGCGATAACCCCCGCAATCAGACCAAAAATAATCCAGGCAATAATTCCCATTTTCAGGCCCTCTTTCCAGTGAACGCATACGCAAGACATTCCTGCGCCAGCACGTTAAGTATAGGCAAGCCATCGCTACCTGCTGTTTGCACTCAGACTTAATTCATTGGCTCGGGTAAAAAATTTCATCCATTTGTATTAAGTTCCGTCTCGCAATGCCGATAACCCAACGATAAGCCAGGTATCCAGGAGTCATTAGGTGTGAGTAACTACAATGAGCAGTTCCTGAAGCAAAACCCACTCGCCGTATTAGGGGTACTCCGGGACTTAAATTCACAGCAGGTTCCACTGCGTATCTCCTGGTCAGGAGGTCAGTTCATCAGCAAAATTCTTGCTGTCGGCCCGGACGAATTGATCATGGATTTTGGCAGTCAGGAATATGAAAACCAAGCCGTGCAACGCGCCAGCCAGATCTCAATTATCGCTGAAACGCAGGGTGCCAAGGTGGAGTTTACCCTCCCGCAACTGACAAAAGGCGAGTATCAACGATTGCCAGCCTTTGTCTCATCGTTGCCACCTTCGCTGTGGTTCGTCCAGCGCCGGGAATACTTCCGCATCGGCGCACCGTTACACCCGCCCTATCACTGCAAGGCGAAGATGCCGGACAACAGTCTCCTGCATTTTCGCTTATTCGATTTATCTCTTGGCGGCATGGGCGCGCTATTAGAAGGGACAGCACCGGAGGGGCTGGTCGAAGGCATGCGCTTCTCGCAGGTTGAACTGAATATGGAACAATGGGGCGTGTACCACGTTGATGCCCAGCTCATCTCGATTACCGAGCGAAAAGTGATCGACGGAAAAAATGAGACCATCACCACTCCCCGCCTGAGCTTTCGTTTTCTCAACGTCGGCCCGGCGGTGGAGCGGAATTTACAGCGGATTATTTTTTCACTTGAGCGTGAGGCTCGGGAAAAATCGAATAAAGTGCGCGAGTAATATTACGCGCGTTACATCGCATCCAGCGCTCGCTGAAGCTTCCAGATATAACGTGGAGCCTGCGGCGCTGGATGGTTATCGACAACATGCTCGAAAAACTCATCCGCACTCAGATCGTTGATTTTGCTGATGGCTTTTTTCCTGTCAGAGGAGAACGTCCGCAGCAGCGCCCCAGCACCGTTCGCGTATGACACCACCAGCGCATATTGCATCACCTGTGGGTCTTCAATTCCCGCCAGCGGACCGGTTTCAAGAATGCTCAGATATGCCGCCCCCATGGAGATATTGCGCTCTGGATTTTTCAGCTCACTGGTCGACGGCTCACCGCTCCATCCCATACGACGATAAACATCCCGCCCGGAGGTAGAGGCTTTAAGCTGCATCAGACCGATGGCATTAGATTTACTGACTGCATTGGGGTTACCCCCTGATTCAATAGCGATAATCGCCGTAATCAATTGTGGGCTAACGCCCCAGGCAGCACCGGCTTTTTCACTGATCGGCATCCATTGCATTGCGCGTTTAACCGGAACTTCTGCATTCCATGGCGGATTTTTGTAATCCTGTTTTGAACTACAGCCCGCGAGTAATACAACCAAAAAAGCAAACCATCTCAATTTCACGTCATCTATCCTTATAGCCGGAACCTGTCGCTGAGGTGACAACGACATACCTACGCGGCATGATATACATTTGGTTTTAGTTGTAGCAAGGAAATGCCATGTCCCGGTTTCACTTAATTGCCCCGTCGGGCTACTGTATTAACCAGCAGGCAGCATTACGTGGGCTTGCGCGTCTTACTGAGGCCGGTCATCAGGTCGATAACACTGCCGTCATTACCCGCCGCTGTCAGCGTTTTGCCGGTACCGAAGCCGAGCGTCTGGCGGATGTGAACTCACTCGTTGAGCTAAAAATGCCTGATACTATTGTGATGGCGGTGCGCGGCGGCTACGGTGCGAGCCGTTTGCTGGCAGATATTGACTGGCAGGCGCTGGCCGTTCGTCAGCAACAAAACCCGTTGCTGCTGTGTGGACACAGCGATTTCACGGCCATTCAGTGTGGTCTGCTGGCTCAGAGTAATGTGATTAGCTTCAGCGGCCCGATGCTGGCGGCTAACTTCGGTGCCGAGGAAATGAACGCCTTTACCGAGCACCATTTTTGGCAGGCTTTGCGCAATGCCGAATTTACTCTCGACTGGCAAGGGCATGGCCCGGATTGCGCTACTGAAGGCACGCTGTGGGGAGGCAATCTGGCAATGCTCATTTCGCTGATGGGAACGCCGTGGATGCCCGCCATTGAGAACGGTATTCTGGTGCTGGAAGACATCAACGAGCACCCGTTTCGCATCGAGCGCATGCTGCTGCAACTTTATCATGCTGGGATCCTCGCCCGCCAGAACGCCATCATTCTCGGCAGTTTTAGCGGCAGTGCGCCTAATGATTATGATGCCGGTTACAGTCTCGATTCAGTTTGTGATTTTCTGCGCGCCAGATTATCCGTTCCACTGTTAGGCGGCCTCGATTTTGGCCATGAACAACGCACCGTCACCTTACCTTTAGGGGCCAAAGCCGTGCTGAAAAATGATAAAAACGGCAGTCAGCTCACAATCTCCGGTCATCCGGTGCTTAAATCGTAAAAAAAGCCTGCCTCAGGGCTAAGTAAAACGCTGTTTCTGTCGTTATTATGTTAGGGTTTATTAATACGAAACAGCGTAATTCAGGAGTAACCGAACGTTGGATGCCGCAGCAATCATTAGCCTTTTTATTTTGGGTTCCGTTCTCGTCACCTGCAGTATCTTGCTTAGTTCATTCTCATCACGTCTTGGTATCCCGATTCTGGTGATTTTCCTCGCTATTGGCATGTTAGCGGGCGTGGACGGCGTGGGCGGTATTCCTTTTGATAACTACCCTTTTGCCTACATGGTGAGTAACCTGGCGCTGGCGGTTATTCTGCTCGACGGTGGGATGCGCACCCAGGCCAGCTCATTTCGTGTAGCGCTGGGCCCGGCGTTATCGCTGGCGACCGTGGGTGTGCTGATTACCTCTGGCCTCACCGGCATGATGGCGGCATGGCTGTTTCATCTGGATCTCATTGAAGGGCTGCTGATTGGTGCGATTGTCGGCTCAACCGATGCCGCGGCGGTCTTCTCCCTGCTCGGCGGTAAAGGACTCAACGAACGTGTGGGCTCGACGCTGGAAATTGAGTCAGGTAGCAATGACCCAATGGCCGTATTTCTGACCATTACGCTTATCGAAATGATCCAGAACCACGAGACCGGTTTAAGCTGGATGTTTGCGGTACATATTATCCAGCAGTTTGGCTTAGGTATCGCTATCGGTCTCGGCGGTGGATATCTGCTCCAGCAGATGATTAACCGTATTTCACTGCCTGCCGGGCTTTATCCACTGCTGGCCCTGAGCGGTGGGATCCTGATTTTTGCCCTGACTACCGCGCTGGAAGGCAGTGGTATTCTGGCGGTCTATCTGTGTGGTTTTCTGCTGGGAAATCGCCCGATCCGCAACCGATTCGGTATTCTGCAAAACTTTGACGGACTGGCCTGGCTGGCGCAAATCGCCAT
Source organism: Citrobacter sp. wls827 (assembly GCF_005280875.1). Lineage (NCBI taxonomy): Bacteria > Pseudomonadati > Pseudomonadota > Gammaproteobacteria > Enterobacterales > Enterobacteriaceae > Citrobacter > Citrobacter sp. wls827. The sequence continues at coordinate 183,057 of NZ_SZWR01000017.1, read as the reverse complement.
GTTCCTGGTGCTTGGACTGCTGGTTACACCGTCCGACCTGCTGCCTATCGCGATTCCGGCGCTGATTTTGTCCGCCTGGATGATTTTCTTCGCGCGTCCGTTGTCAGTGTTCGCCGGATTGCTGCCATTTCGTGGTTTCAATCTGCGTGAGCGCATTTTCATCAGTTGGGTGGGTTTGCGCGGCGCGGTACCCATCATCCTCGCCGTCTTCCCAATGATGGCGGGCCTGGAAAACGCGCGCCTGTTCTTTAACGTCGCATTCTTTGTGGTACTGATCTCGCTGCTGTTCCAGGGAACGTCGCTGTCGTGGGCCGCCAAAAAAGCCAAAGTGGTGGTCCCGCCCGTTGGCTGGCCGGTTTCTCGTATAGGTCTCGATATTCATCCGGATAATCCCTGGGAGCAGTTTGTTTATCAGCTCAGTGCGGATAAGTGGTGTGTCGGGGCCGCGCTGCGCGACCTGCATATGCCGGAAGAAACGCGAATTGCCGCCCTGTTTCGTGACAACGTGCTGTTTCACCCCTCCGGCAGCACGCGTCTGCGCGAAGGCGACGTACTGTGCGTCATTGGCCGCGAACGCGACCTGCCCGCCTTAGGTAAGCTGTTCAGCCAGTCGCCGCCAGTGTCGTTAGACCAGCGTTTCTTTGGTGATTTTATTCTTGAAGCCAGCGCGAAATATGCCGATGTGGCACTGATTTATGGCCTGGAAGATGGCACCGGGTATCGCGATAAGCAGCAAACGCTGGGTGAAATTGTTCAGCAACTATTGGGTGCTGCGCCGGTCGTCGGTGACCAGGTGGAATTTGCCGGTATGATCTGGACGGTAGCCGAGAAAGAAGATAATGCGGTACTGAAGGTTGGTGTTCGCGTTGCTGAAGATGAGGATGAGTAACGCGGATGTTTTTTGCCGGGTGGAGGCTGCGCCTTACCCGGCCTACAAAAGTTACACCGTCACTACCGGCACACGCAGCGCCAAAGAACACATTAATTCATAACCCACCGTGCCCGCCGCTGTCGCCACATCGTCGATTTTAATCTCTTTACCCCACAGCTCCACTGGCGTCCCGATCCCCGCCTGCGGGCACGGCGTCAGGTCTACCGCCAGCATATCCATGGATACCGTGCCGACCGTCCCGGTACGTACGCCATCCACCAGCACAGGCGTGCCGCTTGGCGCATGGCGCGGATAACCATCGGCATAGCCTGTCGCCACAATGCCAATGCGCTGCTCGCCGCTGGCGGTGTAGCGTCCACCGTAGCCCACCCGATCGCCAGCTTTCAGCGTCTGTATGCCGATTATCTCGCTGCTCAGGGTCATTACTGGTTTCAGGCCGGTATTGGCGATGTCCCGCCATTGCCCCGACGGTGATGCGCCATACAAAATAATACCCGGGCGAACCCAGTCATAATGCGCTTGTGGGTGCCACAGCGTCGCAGCCGAATTCGACAGCGAACGTCGACACTCCAGCCCTTCCGTTGCCTGCGCAATACGCGCCATCGCGTCCTTAATGCCATCCGGATGTTCAGCATCCGCAAAATGCGACATCAGCGTCATCTCACCTACGTTAGGCATTGCCCGTAACTGTTGCCAGACGGTGGCAACGCGCTCTGGTAAGAAACCCAGCCGGTTCATGCCGCTATTCACCTTGAGGTAAATATCCAGCGGCGCGTTCAGGCGGGCATTTTGCAACGCTTTGAGCTGCCAGTTACTGTGGACACAAGTGGTCAGACGATATGTGTCATACACCGTCAGGTCTTCGGCATGGAAAAAACCCTCCAGCATTAAAATCGGTCCTTTCCATCCCCGCTCCCGCAGGGTGATCGCCTCCTCGAGATTGAGCATCGCGAAACCATCGGTCGTTCCCAGTGCATTCCAGACACGTTCTATACCGTGTCCGTAGGCATTAGCTTTTACGACCGACCAGACGCGGGAGTCCGGCGCAGCCTGACGCGTAATGGTCAGGTTTTGTTTCAACGCCTGCAGGTCAATGCTGGCCAGTATCGGGCGGGTCATCTCGCGTCCTTATTAGTTATGTACGCCATGTAAATGCCGCGGGCGAGACGGGGTAAATCCCGGACTGTAACGCGCCACGCTCAGATCGTCATAAGGTATGGCAGGCGTGCGACCAGAGAGGATATCGCTCAGCAACTGACCGGATCCACACGCCATCGTCCAGCCCAATGTGCCATGACCCGTATTGAGCAGCAGATTCTTAAAGCGGGTACGCCCCACCACTGGCGTTCCGTCTGGCGTCATCGGACGCAGCCCGGTCCAGAAGGTGGCCTGTTCCACATGCCCACCGCGCGGAAAGAGATCGCGCACCACCATCTCCAGCGTTTCACGGCGTGGTTGTAGTAGCTCAGTATTAAAACCAACAATCTCTGCCATACCGCCAACACGAATACGCTCATCAAAACGGGTAATGGCGATTTTGTAGGTTTCATCAAGAATAGTTGAAACCGGAGCGCCGTCATCTTCTGCCACCGGAATGGTTAATGAGTAGCCTTTGAGCGGATACACCGGAATATCAACGATCCCTTTGAGCATTGCCGTGGAGTACGAGCCAAAGGCCATAACATAGGCATCGGCTTTGACTATCTCCTCGCCGCACTGAACGCCATAAATCTGCTCGCCATCGCTCAGCAGCTTATCGACCGGAGTGTTAAAACGGAATTTTACCCCCGCCTGCTCGGCCATTTGCGCCAGACGCTGGGTAAACAGCTGACAGTCACCGGTTTCGTCATTCGGTAACCGTAACCCGCCTGTCAGTTTGTGCGCGACCTCTGCCAGCGCAGGTTCGACTTCCGCCAGGCGACTTGCTTCCAGCAGTTGATAGGGTACGCCCGCATCTTCGAGCACGGCGATGTCGCGGGTGGCGTTCTCATATTGTTGAGCGGTACGGAACAGTTGCAGGGTTCCGCCCTGACGTCCTTCATACTCGATACCGGTAGAGGCACGTAACGCTTTCAGGCAATCACGGCTGTATTCCGCCAGGCGCACCATCCGCCCCTTGTTTTCCATGTAGTGGCTGGTATCGCAGTTGCGCAGCATTTGCCACATCCATTTCAACTGGAACTGCGTCCCGTCGAGGCGTACTGCCAACGGCGCGTGGCGCTGAAACATCCATTTAATCGCTTTTAGCGGTACGCCTGGGGCCGCCCACGGCGCGGCATAACCAGGGGAGATTTGCCCGGCGTTCGCCGCACTGGTTTCCAGTGCCGGCCCCGGCTCACGATCGATGACGGTGACATCGTGTCCAGCCTGACTTAAATACCAGGCGCTGGTCACGCCAACGACGCCACTTCCCAGTATGACAACTCGCATAGCCACTCCGTTAACAGTAAAAGAACAATCTTCTAATTACATCTTGATAACTCAGTTGAAAATATTATTCAACATATGGCTTTTTTATGGTGATGTATCTCACACATAGCAGTGATTGCAGGGAAGTCTCTGCTTTGGCATCTCCTGCTGTGCGTTATTTTTATCCAGCATAAAATTTTGTCACCTGGCCGTTTTTCGACGCTTCGCTGACGTGAAATCGCAAAGAAAAAATTTCTCCTGCAGCACGTTTTTTAACACCATGATCTATGCTTGAAATGAGGTACTCCAGACAGAGAGTGCCGCCAACAATGAGGGTGCGCGAATGGCTACGATTGATTCCATGAACAAGGACAGCACACGGTTAAGCGATGGACCCGACTGGACGTTTGATCTGCTGGATGTCTATCTGGCAGAGATAGACCGCGTGGCGAAACTCTACAGGCTGGATACCTACCCGCACCAAATCGAGGTGATCACCTCCGAGCAAATGATGGACGCCTATTCCAGCGTTGGGATGCCGATCAACTATCCGCACTGGTCGTTTGGTAAAAAGTTTATTGAAACCGAACGCTTGTACAAGCATGGTCAGCAAGGGCTGGCCTATGAGATTGTTATTAACTCCAACCCGTGTATCGCGTACCTGATGGAAGAGAACACCATCACCATGCAGGCACTGGTCATGGCGCATGCCTGCTATGGACATAACTCTTTCTTCAAGAATAACTACCTGTTCCGCAGTTGGACGGACGCCAGTTCCATCGTCGATTACCTGATCTTCGCGCGAAACTACATTACCCAGTGTGAAGAGCGTTACGGCGTGGATGAAGTCGAAAAGCTTCTCGACTCCTGCCATGCGTTGATGAACTACGGCGTTGACCGCTATAAACGCCCGCAAAAGATCTCACTACAGGAAGAGAAGGCCCGGCAGAAAAGCCGTGAAGAGTATCTGCAAAGTCAGGTGAATATGCTGTGGCGTACGTTGCCGAAGAAAGAGGAAGAGAAGACGATCTCTACCGCGCGTCGTTATCCTTCTGAGCCGCAGGAAAACCTGCTGTATTTTATGGAGAAAAACGCCCCACTGCTTGAATCCTGGCAGCGAGAGGTCCTGCGTATTGTGCGTAAGGTGAGCCAGTATTTTTATCCGCAGAAACAAACTCAGGTGATGAATGAGGGATGGGCAACTTTCTGGCACTACACCATCCTCAATCACCTTTATGATGAAGGCAAAGTCACCGAGCGCTTTATGCTGGAGTTTCTGCATAGCCATACCAACGTGGTATTCCAGCCACCGTATAACAGTCCATGGTATAGCGGGATAAACCCTTATGCGCTGGGCTTTGCTATGTTCCAGGATATCAAACGTATTTGTCAGTCGCCCACCGAGGAGGACAAATACTGGTTCCCAAATATTGCGGGTTCCGACTGGCTGGAAACGCTGCATTTCGCGATGCGTGATTTTAAAGATGAGAGCTTTATCAGCCAGTTCCTGTCACCAAAAGTGATGCGCGATTTCCGCCTGTTCACGGTGCTGGATGATGACCGCCATAATTACCTGGAAATTTCAGCGATTCACAATGAAGAGGGGTATCGCGAGATCCGTAACAGGCTGTCATCGCAATATAACCTGAGCAATCTGGAGCCGAATATTCAAATCTGGAATGTCGATCTGCGCGGCGACCGTTCACTGACCTTGCGTTATATCCCACATAACCGCGCGCCGTTGGATAAAGGACGCAAAGAGGTGCTTAAGCATGTGCACCGGCTATGGGGTTTTGATGTGATGCTGGAGCAGCAGAATGAAGATGGCAGCGTTGAGCTGCTGGAGCGTTGCCCGCCAAGGATGAACGGCCTGTAACGCTTATTGCCGGAGGCGGTGTAAATACCTTATCCGGCCTACGACGTAGACGCATTGTAGGCCGGATAAGACGCTTTGGCGTCACCATCCGGCATTGCGCGATTAGCGTCCCTGAATAGCTAAATCGCCCGGTAAATTCTTCTGCATACGGTGCCAAATCTCACCACTGTCGTGACCATAGCGGCGCACCGTTTCATAGACCAAATCATGAGCACCCTGCTCGCAGAGTTCTGACAGCTTACGGTAGAAGTTCAACGCCAGGCCGCGCGCTTCCGGGTTGGCAAAGTAATGACGGCCAATACGCGTATAAAGTCCTTTCATACCGTTGAGGATCAAACCGTAAATCGGATTGCCCGATGCAAATGCCAGACCACGGAAAATGTTGTAGTCCAGATCGGCAAACGCGTCAGCATGGTCAGCAACCTGATTCGCCGTGGCCAAAACGTCCTGGGCTTTATCAGGATGTTGGCGGAATGCGGTGCGAATAAAGATCGTCGAGATGTTAGTACGCACAGACAGCAGATTATCAATCAACTGCGGAACACTTTCGTGATCGAGACGCGCCAGCGTTTCCAGGATATTCAGTCCGGAGGTTTCCCAAAAGTTATTCACTTTCGTCGGTTTGCCGTGTTGAATGGTCAACCAGCCGTCCCGCGCCAGACGCTGCAAAACTTCGCGTAACGTGGTACGTGTTACTCCAATGAGTTCGGAGAGTTCACGTTCAGCGGGCAAAATAGTGCCAGGTGGGAAGCGGTTATTCCAGATACTCTCAATGATGTACTCTTCCGCGAACCCAGCAGGGCTTTGCGCCTTAATGACCATAGTGATAATTCCATTACACAGCAAAACATAGTTACACACATCATACCAGACGGGTTTCTTAGCTGATAGCTGACGTAACGAAGAAAAAGTGGATCAAGGCTTCATTTTCCAGATAACGCTGATACGCAGTCGGTACGATAAGCCACGTGAAGAGCTTGCCTGCGTTCACTCGTGCCGCTAAGCTTTGCGGTCAAACATAAAAACATGATTTCATTTTTACAGGTAAGGGAAACTGCCATGGAGCTATCATGGGGCCGCGCTATGTGGCGCAACTTTTTAGGCCAGTCGCCGGACTGGTATAAACTTGCACTGCTCGTCTTCTTAATCATTAACCCGCTTATTTTTTTCATCAATCCCTTTATCGCGGGTTGGTTGCTGGTGGCCGAATTCATTTTTACGCTGGCAATGGCGCTTAAGTGTTATCCACTGTTGCCGGGCGGGCTGTTAGCCATCGAAGCTGTCGTCATCGGCATGACCAGCGCCACTCATGTTCGTGAAGAAGTTGCCGCCAACCTTGAAGTGCTCTTGCTGCTGATGTTTATGGTGGCGGGCATCTACTTTATGAAGCAACTGCTGCTGTTTATTTTTACCCGACTGCTGCTCAGTATTCGCTCCAAGATGCTGCTGTCGCTGGCCTTTTGTGTTGCCGCTGCCTTCCTTTCGGCGTTCCTCGACGCATTGACTGTGGTCGCGGTCGTGATCAGCGTGGCGGTCGGTTTTTACGGTATCTACCATCGCGTCGCCTCTTCCCGCCCGGGAGATAACAATTTGCTGGATGACAGCCATATCGACCAGCACAATAAAGTCGTACTGGAGCAGTTCCGCGGTTTTCTGCGCAGCCTGATGATGCACGCGGGAGTCGGCACAGCCTTAGGCGGTGTGATGACCATGGTTGGCGAACCGCAGAACCTGATTATCGCCAAAGCAGCTGGCTGGCATTTTGGTGATTTTTTCCTGCGCATGTCGCCGGTCACCGTCCCGGTGTTGATTTGCGGTCTGCTCACCTGCCTGCTGGTTGAAAAGTTACGTTGGTTTGGCTACGGTGAAACATTGCCGGAAGCTGTCCGTGGCGTTCTGCAACAGTTTGACGATGAAAGCCGGCAACAACGTACCCGCCAGGATAAAATCAAGCTGATTATTCAGGCAGTCATCGGCGTATGGCTGGTCGTCGCCCTCGCGCTGCATCTGGCAGAAGTTGGATTAATTGGCCTGTCGGTGATTATTCTGGCGACTTCGTTAACTGGCGTTACTGACGAACACGCTATTGGTAAAGCCTTCACCGAGTCGCTGCCGTTCACCGCCCTGCTGACCGTGTTCTTCTCTATCGTTGCGGTGATTATCGATCAACAGCTCTTCTCGCCGATTATTCATTTTGTTTTGCAGTCTTCTGAGCATGCACAGCTGACCCTGTTCTATCTTTTCAACGGCCTGCTGTCGTCAATTTCAGACAACGTCTTTGTTGGCACAATTTACATCAACGAAGCGAAAGCGGCGCTGGAGCACGGGACGATTAGCCTGAATCAATATGAACTGTTAGCGGTGGCGATCAATACCGGGACCAACCTGCCTTCCGTAGCCACGCCAAACGGCCAGGCAGCATTCCTGTTCCTGCTGACCTCCGCGCTGGCACCGTTGATTCGCCTTTCTTATGGTCGCATGGTGTGGATGGCTCTGCCGTATACTCTCGTCCTGACGCTCGTCGGTCTGCTTTGCGTAGAGTTCACGCTGGTTCCAGTGACCGAGTGGATGACGCAAACAGGCTGGTTAGCTACACTTTCATAACAATAAACCGGGTAAATCACTGCCCGGTTTGACTTTTTGCATGATAATTATCCGATTACACAATATTTCAATTGCCGCTAGTGGCGCATAAATTGAATTGGTTTAAACTGCGGTCTCTACGCATGTTGCAGGGAAATTATTATGTTGCGATTTTTAAACCAGTGCTCCCGTGGGCGTGGAGCGTGGTTATTGCTGGCGCTAACCGCCCTGGCGTTGGAACTTGTTGCCTTGTGGTTCCAGCATGTCATGCTGCTAAAACCCTGCGTGTTGTGTATTTACGAACGTAGCGCATTATTTGGCGTGATGGGTGCTGGTCTGGTGGGCGCAATTGCCCCAAAAACGCCACTGCGTTATGTGGCAATGCTTATCTGGATTTACAGCGCCTGGCGCGGGCTTCAGTTAGCGTATGAACACACGATGATTCAGCTTCACCCATCACCGTTCATGACCTGTGATTTTGCCGCGCGCTTCCCGAGTTGGTTACCGCTGGATAAATGGCTGCCGCAGGTATTTATGGCATCCGGTGACTGCGCTGAGCGTCAGTGGTCATTTTTAACCCTGGAGATGCCGCAGTGGCTGTTGGGGATTTTTGCCGCGTATCTGGTCGTTGCAGTGTTGGTGCTGATTGCTCAGCCCTTTAAACCGAAAAAACGTGACCTCTTCGGTCGCTAACAGAACGCTCCTTCGGGAGCGTTTTTTTTTGCCATAATGTCATTGCTTGCTGGCATCTATAAGATGTATATTAAATGAATCTTATAGATGCCATACAAAGGAGATGTCTTATGTCCCATTTACGCATCCCGGCAAACTGGAAAGTTAAACGCTCTACTCCCTTCTTTACGAAAGACAATGTCCCGGCCGCCCTGCTTTCTCACCACAACACAGCAGCCGGCGTTTTTGGACAACTCTGCGTGATGGAAGGCACTGTAACGTATTACGGCTTTGCCAATGAAGACGCAAAAGAACCTGAAGTAAAAGTGGTCATTAATGCCGGACAGTTCGCGACCAGCCCACCGCAGTACTGGCATCGTGTTGAATTAAGTGACGATGCGCAGTTCAACATTAATTTCTGGGTTGAAGATGACAACCATAGTGATGAGATGTATCAGGCGAAAAAGTCTTAATCCTTAACGCCTGTTAATCGATGGGCGGCTTAGTCCGCCCATGAAGGTTTGTTCAGAATATGGTCCTGCCAGTCACGCACTTCTGATTCTTTCACCGCGATATGGCGTACTGAAATACGCTCACCGTGCATTGCCGCCTTTGACCCCGTCAGCAGCGGATGCCACTCCGGCAGCCCTTTACCTTCCGCGAGCAGACGATAGGCGCAGGTCATCGGCAACCATTCAAAAGTCGGCAAATTATCGCGCGTCAGCTTGATGCAGTCAGGCTCGTACTCGAATCGACGTTCGTAATTACGGCACTGACAGGTTTTGATATTGAGTTGCTTACACGCGACGTTGGTAAAGTAGATTTCGTCGGTGTCTTCATCCATCAGCTTATGCAGGCAGCATTGGCCGCACCCATCACATAATGACTCCCACTCGGCATCGGTCATTTCATCAAGGGTTTTACTTTGCCAGAAAGGTATGTCGCTCATCAGGGTATCCGCTATTTCACTAAAGCTGCACCTTATAACCAGTCTGGCACGTTGATGCAAGTTTTGCCGCCCGAAATAGGCGGCAAGCACAGGTTACAGCACCCGGGTGGTTAGCGTCTGACCATGGAAACTGATAGCCAGCTCATCACCGCTGTGTAACGGCCCAACGCCAGCTGGCGTCCCAGTCAATACCACATCACCGGCTTTAAGCGTGAAAAATCGGCTCATGTAAGCAATCAATGGGACAATATGATGGATCATATCCGCCGTAGTGCCCTGCTGGCGGACTTCGCCATTCACCGTTAATCCGAGCTGAGTATCCTGCGGATCACCGTTAAATTCCGCTACCGGAATAAACCCCGACAGCGGGCAAGAGTTGTCAAAACCCTTCGCTTTTTCCCACGGCTGGCCCGCTTTTTTCATTTTGCCCTGAATATCACGCAGGGTCAGGTCCAGCGCCACACCATAGCCAGCGATGGCTTTGCGCACATGCTCTTCTGTCGCCTGGCGCAGGGTTGCACCGATCAGCACGGCCAGTTCAACTTCGTGATGGACGGAACCCATATCCGCCGGAATGACCAGCGGTTGGCGCAAATCACACAGCGCAGTTTCAGGCTTAATAAACAACACTGGCTCTTCCGGCGTTGCTCCCCCCATCTCTTTAATGTGGTTTGCATAATTGCTACCGACGCAAACCACTTTGCTCACCGGATAATCCAGCAGAGCACCATGCCAGTTGTGATGTTGATACATTACTTTCCCCTAACGTAGTCATAGATTTCAGGTACTGCATCGGTGAGACATGCTGCTGCCGGATGCAGTTTAACGTTTAGCGTCTGATGTATTTTCTTTTACCGCAGATAAATGCTGTTTGAGTAAATCTTCAGGCGGCGGTGGTATTTGTAAATAATAGCCCTGCTCGGTTAGTGCCTGTTTTACTTTTTCAAGATCGGCATTAACCAGTTTTTTACGACCATCAAGCGGTAAAATCATTGCCAGCTTTGGCTGGCCAAACCCTTTCATCAGTTCTTCAGGAACACGCGAGAAATCGTCTTTTTTTTCGACATATAAATAGGTCTGGTCACGTTTGCTGCTTCGGTAGATCACACAAAACATATCTTTTACTCTGAATTCACGGAATGGTGGCTTGCCTCAATATAATACTGACTATAACATGCCTTATAGTCTTCGGAATATCACCCCGCACTGGGGATGATAAATAGCAAATTGAGTAAGGCCAGGATGTCAAACACGCCAATCGAGCTTAAAGGCAGTAGCTTCACCTTATCAGTGGTTCACTTACATGAAGCAGAACCCGAGGTTATTCGTCAGGCGTTGGAAGACAAAATCGCGCAGGCACCTGCTTTTTTAAAACATGCTCCCGTCGTAGTTAACGTGAGTGGTCTTGAAAGTCCGGTAAACTGGTCAGCGCTGCAGAAAGTTGTCGCGTCTACCGGATTGCGCATTATCGGCGTTAGCGGATGCAAAGATGCCAGACTCAAAGCTGAAATCGACGAAATGGGTCTTCCTTTACTGACAGAAGGTAAAGAAAAAGCCATTCGTTCCGCACCTGTTGAAACTCCGGCACCTGCCGTACCGCCACAAAACGTTACTCCCATCACAAAAACACGATTAATAAATGTACCGGTTCGTTCCGGTCAGCGTATTTATGCTCCACAATGTGATCTGATTGTTACAAGTCACGTCAGTGCGGGCGCAGAGCTTATCGCTGATGGCAATATTCACGTTTATGGCATGATGAGAGGTCGTGCGCTGGCGGGCGCAAGCGGCGATCGGGAAGCGCAAATTTTCTGTACCCACCTGACGGCAGAACTGGTGTCTATCGCAGGTGTTTATTGGCTGAGTGATAAAATCCCAGCAGAATTTTATGGCAAAGCGGCACGTCTGCAATTGGCAGAGAACGCTTTGACAGTTCAACCGTTGAATTGATCCCTTTTTAACAAGGAATTTCTATGGCACGCATTATTGTTGTTACTTCGGGTAAAGGGGGCGTTGGCAAAACCACCTCCAGCGCGGCCATCGCTACAGGTTTGGCCCAGAAGGGAAAGAAAACTGTCGTTATTGATTTTGATATCGGCCTGCGTAACCTTGATTTGATTATGGGTTGTGAACGCCGCGTCGTTTATGACTTCGTCAACGTTATTCAGGGCGATGCGTCGTTAAATCAGGCGTTGATCAAAGATAAACGTACCGAAAATCTCTTTATTCTTCCGGCCTCACAGACTCGTGATAAAGACGCGCTGACGCGTGAAGGCGTCGCGAAAGTTCTGGACGACCTGAAAACGATGGAATTTGACTTCATCGTCTGCGACTCCCCGGCAGGTATTGAGACCGGCGCGCTGATGGCCCTGTATTTTGCCGACGAAGCCATTATTACCACCAACCCGGAAGTGTCTTCTGTACGTGACTCTGACCGTATTCTGGGTATTCTGGCGTCGAAATCTCGTCGTGCTGAAAATGGCGAAGATCCGATTAAAGAGCATCTGCTGCTTACGCGCTATAACCCTGGCCGCGTAAATAAAGGTGACATGCTCAGCATGGAAGACGTACTGGAAATTCTGCGAATCAAGCTGGTTGGTGTGATTCCGGAAGATCAGTCAGTCCTGCGCGCGTCTAACCAGGGTGAGCCGGTTATTCTCGACATCAATGCTGATGCCGGTAAAGCCTATGCTGATACCGTAGACCGTCTGTTGGGAGAAGAACGTCCTTTCCGCTTCATTGAAGAAGAGAAGAAAGGTTTCCTCAAACGCCTGTTCGGAGGATAAGTTATGGCATTACTGGATTTTTTTCTCTCGCGGAAAAAGAGCACAGCGAACATCGCTAAAGAGCGACTGCAGATTATTGTTGCGGAACGTCGTCGTAGTGACGCAGAGCCACATTATTTACCGCAACTGAGGAAAGATATTCTCGAGGTTATCTGCAAGTATGTACAAATTGATCCTGAAATGGTCACCGTACAGCTTGAACAAAAAGACGGCGATATTTCTATCCTCGAACTTAACGTGACTTTGCCTGAAGCAGAAGAGTCTAAATAGCATCTTTTGTAAATGAGTCATGGTTGAAAAAAGGCAGATTATTCTGCCTTTTTTATTTTTGATCGTAGTCCAGGCTGCGCCCCATTTATTCCAAACTGAACTTCGGGTAGTTCTCAGCAAAATAGCGACGTAAATACTCCACGGTAATACGGATTTTTGCCGATGTCGCCAGACGTGACACATAAACAGCCCAAATATTTGCTGGTTGATAATAGTCAGGCAATATATGAACCAGATGCCCACTGGCGATGTTATCGCAGACATCCCACCATGAACGTAGCGCAATCCCCTGACCATCGACACACCATTGGTGAACAACTTCGCCATGATTGGAGGAGAGCGGCCCCGTCACCTTGATCGAGTGCACGCCCTCTTTATTACGCATTTGCCAGATGCCAAATGGATGATCGCGCTCTTTAATCACCAGGCAGGGCAACGTGGACAGATCGTTCAGTTGCTTCGGTGTACCGTGCTGCGCCACAAACTCAGGTGATGCACACAATATTCGATAATTGGTCGCCAGCTTACGTGCGATCAAATTGGGTGCAATATCATCCCCGATGCGGATATCAAGATCGACACCTTCATTAACCAGATCGACTAACCGATCCTCAACGTCAAACCGCAACTCCAGCTGCGGATACTCTTTTGCCAGCGCTGACAACGCTGGAGCCACTACACGACGACCAAAACCAAAGCTGCTGATAATACGTAACATCCCCTGCGGGATCTGCCGGACATCAGACAGCTCATCCATCATCTGATCCACATCCTGCAGGATCCGCTGAGCCCATTCGTAGATCCGCTCCCCCTCTTCCGTGATGGTTACGCGTCGCGTAGTCCGGTGCAGCAGCACTACATTCAGCGTCTGCTCCAGCAGGGCAACTCGCTTACTGATAAAAGCCGGTGAAACGCCTAGCTCCTCGGCAACGGCGGCAAAACCCGCACGGCGGGCAACCAGCATAAAGACGCGTAAATCATTTAACAGCGGCAGATTATTCATGATCTGTGTTTTATGTTTCACCAGTTGGAGGGATTAACTATTAATCAGTCAATTATAGGATAAGGGGAAAGTCAATTTTGATGGCGTACAAGTGAGAGCTGCTATGAAGAAAACCTGTCGTATTGCCGCTATCCCCGGAGATGGCATTGGTAAAGAAGTCCTGCCTGAAGGCATTCATGTGTTACAAGCGGCCGCTGAGCGCTGGGGGTTGTCGCTCAGCTTTGAGCAAATGGAATGGGCCAGCTGCGAGTACTATACGCATCACGGCAAGATGATGCCCGATGACTGGCATGAACAGTTGAAATCCTTCGATGCTATCTACTTTGGTGCGGTCGGCTGGCCGGACACTGTACCGGATCACATCTCACTATGGGGCTCGTTGCTCAAGTTTCGTCGGGAGTTCGATCAATACGTCAACCTGCGTCCGGTACGCCTGTTTCCTGGTGTTCCTTGCCCACTGGCGGGTAAGAAACCTGGCGACATTGATTTCTACGTTGTGCGTGAAAACACCGAAGGCGAGTATTCATCACTGGGTGGTCGCGTAAGCGAGGGTACCGAACACGAGGTGGTTATCCAGGAGTCGGTCTTCACCCGTCGCGGCGTGGATCGTATATTGCGTTACGCTTTCGAGCTGGCGCAAAACCGCCCGCGTAAAACCCTGACCTCGGCGACCAAATCCAATGGCCTGGCTATCAGCATGCCTTACTGGGATGAGCGCGTTGAAGCTATGGCGGCTCACTATCCCGAGATCCGTTGGGATAAACAGCATATCGACATTCTGTGCGCCCGCTTTGTGATGCAGCCAGAGCGTTTTGACGTGGTGGTCGCCTCTAACCTGTTTGGCGACATCCTGTCCGATTTGGGGCCTGCCTGCACTGGCACGATTGGCATTGCACCTTCGGCAAACTTAAATCCGGAACGAACCTTCCCATCGTTGTTCGAACCGGTCCACGGTTCGGCCCCGGATATCTACGGCAAGAATATTGCTAACCCAATTGCCACCATCTGGGCTGGTGCGATGATGCTGGATTTCCTTGGCAACGGCGATGCGAATTATCAGGCGGCCCACGATGGCATTCTGGCTGCGATTGAACAGGTTATTGCCAGCGGCCCGAAAACGCCGGATATGAAAGGCAATGCCACCACTCAACAGGTAGCTGACGCTATCTGCCGGGCACTGCGTTAGAGGTCAAACCACGAAATATGAGCCGCGTCACTGACGCGGTTTTTTTATGTGTTCTGTACGTCAAATAACCTGCGTGAATTCACCTTTTATTATTTCCGTTCCGTGTTTTATTGCTTCACGCATCAGGCAATTGTTTAATTCATGTAAAGAACAAATAATAAAATTGTTAAATACGAAGCGACAAAATCTTACCCTACAGCATGATAACAACGACAGGCTAATGCCAAACGCGGGCGACTATGCCCAGGAGATCATCCATGTTGAGCAACGTAAAGAAAAAAGATGTGCCACTGATAGCCATCAGCCTGGTGGCTATTCTTTTTATCGCCGCCACACTCAGTTTCTTCCCTCAGCAGTCTGCACAAGTTGCAAATACCATTTTTAACGGCGTAACCCGAATGCTGGGTTCCGCCGTGCAGATCCTGGTCCTCATGGCCATGGGGCTGGTTGTCTGGCTGGCCACCAGCAAATACGGCAATATTCGCCTCGGTGAAGGTAAAGCGGAATACAGTACCCTTTCCTGGCTGTTTATGTTTATTTGCGCTGGATTAGGCTCCTCCACGCTCTACTGGGGGGTTGCTGAATGGGCCTATTACTACCAAACGCCGGGGCTGAACATCGCCCCACACTCACAAAAGGCCCTGGAATTCAGTCTGCCTTACTCCTTTTTCCATTGGGGGATCAGCGCATGGGCGACCTACACGCTGGCCTCGTTAACCATGGCCTACCATTTCCATGTGCGTAAAAATAAAGGCTTGAGCCTGTCCGGGATAATTGCTGCTATCACCGGCGTTCATCCACAGGGCGTATGGGGAAGACTGGTCGATTTGATGTTCCTGATCGCCACCGTCGGCGCGTTAACCATCTCCCTGGTCGTTACCGCTGCAACCTTCACTCGTGGTTTATCAGCACTCACCGGTTTACCGGATAACTTCACGGTGCAAGCCTTTGTGATCTTGTTCTCTGGCGGCATTTTCTGCCTGAGCTCCTGGATTGGCATCAACAATGGTCTGCAACGTCTGAGCAAAATGGTCGGCTGGGGGGCATTTTTACTGCCGTTGGTGGTACTGATTGTCGGCCCAACCGAGTTCATCACCAATAACATCATCAACGCTATTGGCCTGACGACACAAAACTTTTTGCAGATGAGTCTGTTTACCGATCCACTCGGTAACGGTGAGTTTACCCGCAACTGGACGGTGTTCTACTGGCTGTGGTGGATCTCCTACACCCCGGGCGTCGCTATGTTTGTCACGCGCGTATCCCGCGGTCGCAAAATTAAAGAGGTTATCTGGGCATTAATCCTCGGTAGCACCGTTGGCTGCTGGTTCTTCTTCGGGGTGATGGAGAGCTACTCTATCCATCAGTTTGTCAATGGCGTGATTGATATCCCGCAGATCATGGCAACGCAGGGCGGAGAAACGGCTGTGCAGCAGGTACTGATGTCACTGCCTGCCGGGAAGCTGTTCCTGGTCGCGTATCTGGCCATCATGATTATTTTCCTTGCCTCGCATATGGATGCTGTGGCCTACACCATGGCAGCCACCAGCACACGTAATCTACAGGAAGGGGATGATCCTGAACGTGGCTTACGTTTGTTCTGGTGTGTGGTCATCACATTAATTCCATTATCAATTTTATTCACCGGTGCGTCTCTGGAAACAATGAAGACCACGGTGGTACTGACCGCCCTTCCCTTCCTCGCCATCCTGTTGGTAAAGGTCGGCGGTTTTCTTCGCTGGGTACGGCAGGATTATGCCCATGTTCCTGCTCACCAAATTGAAAGTCATCTTCCCGAAGCACCGGGCGACGCGCCTGTCACGCCACCGGCTGGGACACTACTCAAAGGCGGCAATTAAGCGCCTGTCAAAAATCTTCTTACTCACAAATTAAAGGTAATCCAATGAGCAATCTGAGCCCTGAGTTTATTCTGCCGCAAAATTTTTGTGCCAATCCGCAGGACGCCTGGACTATCCCGGCACGGTTCTATACCGACCAGCAGGCTTTTGAACACGAACAAGAGAACGTGTTTGCCAAAAGCTGGATTTGTGTTGCCCACAGCAGCGAACTGGCAAAGCCAAATGACTATGTCACGCGTGAAGTGATTGGTGAGAACATCGTGCTGGTGCGTGGCCGCGATAATGTACTGCGCGCATTCTACAACGTCTGCCCGCATCGTGGTCATCAACTGCTGAGCGGCGAAGGGAAAGCCAAGAACGTGATTACCTGCCCCTACCACGCGTGGGCATTCAAACTTGATGGCAATCTGGCTCATGCCCGTAACTGTGAAAACGTCGCCAACTTTGACAGTGAGAAGGCTTATCTGACACCAGTGCGACTCGAAGAATATGCCGGTTTTGTATTCATCAATATGGACCCGAACGCCGGTAGCGTTGAAGATCAGCTTCCGGGACTGGCAGCCAAAGTCGTCGAGGCCTGCCCTGACGTGCACGATCTGAAACTCGCCGCGCGTTTCACTACCCGCACGCCGGCCAACTGGAAAAATATCGTTGATAACTATCTGGAGTGCTACCACTGCGGTCCGGCCCACCCTGGTTTTTCCGACTCAGTACAGGTTGACCGTTACTGGCATACCATGCACGGCAACTGGACGCTGCAATACGGTTTTGCCAAACCCTCTGAACAGTCGTTTAAGTTCGAAGAAGGTGTTGATGCTGCGTTCCACGGCTTCTGGTTGTGGCCGTGCACCATGCTTAACGTCACGCCAATCAAAGGCATGATGACCGTTATTTATGAATTCCCGGTGGATGCAGAAACCACACTGCAAAACTACGACATCTATTTCACTAATGAAGAGCTGACCGAAGAGCAAAAAGCGCTGATCGAATGGTATCGCAATGTCTTCCGCCCTGAGGATTTACGCCTGGTTGAGAGCGTACAAAAAGGTCTGAAATCACGTGGCTATCGTGGACAGGGACGCATTATGGCGGATACCAGCGGTAGCGGAATCTCCGAACATGGCATTGCCCATTTCCATAACCTGGTCGCTCAGGTGTTTCAGGATTAATCAGTGAAGGAGTTCGTCATGACCGTTTTTCAGACTTCACTTTTTCGCCAGCAGGCGTTTATCGCCGGACTGTGGTGTGATGCCGATGACAGTAACACGTTGTCGGTCAGCAACCCGGCAACAGGGGCCGTTCTGGGACAAATTCCCAACATGGGAACGTCAGAGGCGCAACGCGCCATTGATGCCGCCTCTCAGGCGCTTCCTGCCTGGCGGGCAATGACCGCAGCCCAACGTTCCACGTTGCTTAAAGCCTGGCATCATTTAATTCTCGACAACAAAACGGCGCTGGCGCAAATCATGACCGCCGAGCAGGGCAAACCGCTGGCTGAGGCGGAAGGAGAGATTGTCTATGCCGCGTCGTTTATTGAGTGGTTTGCCGAGCAGGCTAAACGTACTAATGGCGAGATTATCCCCTCGCCTGCGGCGGATAAACGGTTGATGGTTATCCGTCAGGGTATCGGTGTCTGCGCGGCAATAACACCATGGAACTTCCCTGCGGCAATGATCACCCGCAAAGCCGGTCCCGCGCTGGCTGCAGGTTGTACGATGGTAGTAAAACCGGCCAACGAAACACCGTTTACCGCTCTGGCGCTGGCAGAACTTGCACGTCAGGCCGGTATTCCGGCGGGTGTTATCAATGTCGTGACCGGAAAGTCCCGCGAAATTGGTGCATTGTTCACCGCTGACGATCGCGTACGCAAACTGTCGTTTACCGGCTCTACCGAGGTAGGGCGCGTACTGATGCGTCAGTGTTCCGATTCTATCAAAAAGGTTTCACTGGAGCTGGGCGGCAACGCGCCGTTTATCGTATTTGAGGACGCGGATCTCGACAAAGCCGTTGAAGGCGCGCTGGTGGCTAAATTCCGCAATGCCGGACAGACCTGTGTTTGCGTGAACCGTTTTTACATTCATCAGGCTGTTTATGACGCGTTTTGCAAGAAATTCGTGGCCCGGGTCGCCGCTCTGAAAGTCGGCAACGGTGAGCAACCCGGCGTACAAACCGGTCCGCTGATCAATAGCGCCGCCGCCGACAAAGTGCAGTCGCTTCTTGATGACGCGCTGACGCGGGGCGCCACGCTGTTAACCGGGGGTCAACGCCATGCTCTGGGAGGAAACTATTTTACGCCCACCGTCATCGGCAACGTGCAGCCGGGCACGCAGTTGCTCCAGGAAGAGATATTCGGACCGGTCGCCGCGCTGGTGAAGTTTGAAGATGAACAGGATGCGATCCGCCAGGCAAATGACACCATTTATGGACTGGCATCCTACTTCTACAGCAATAATGCCGCACGCATCTGGCGTGTTTCAGAGCAACTGGAGTATGGCATGGTCGGTATTAATACCGGACTGATCTCGAATGAAGTCGCCCCTTTCGGTGGTGTGAAGCAATCAGGGCTGGGGCGAGAAGGTTCTGAACACGGTATCGAAGATTACCTGGAGATGAAATATCTCTGCCAGGGGCTGTAACGACAGATTCCGGCGCGCCGGGTAACCCGCGCCGGACAGAATTTTTAGGGAGTGCCGCAATGTCTGAATATCAAATGCGAGAAGTTCAGGTCAGTCAGATTGAAACGATTACCGCGCATGTAAAGCGCTTCACCTTAACGGCTGCCTCAGGCGATCCGTTGCCTGCGTTCCAGGGCGGCAGCCATATCATCGTGCAGATGCACGATGGCGAAAATCTCTATAGCAACGCGTACTCGCTGATGAGCTCGCCGTTGGATACCCGCACCTGGCAAATCGCTGTGCGCCTGGAGGAGAATTCCAAAGGCGGCTCACGATACCTGCATCAGCAGGTCAAACCCGGCGATACGCTGACGATTTCCACGCCCAATAATCTTTTCGCCCTCGAACCGCAGGCGCAAAAGCATTTGTTAATCGCTGGCGGCATCGGTATTACGCCCTTCCTGTCGCAGATCCCGGAACTCGAAAGCGCCCAGGCACAGTGGCAGCTACATTACTGTTCACCCAGCCCTGAAAACTGCGCGTTTCATGATGAACTGAAACAGCACCGCCAGGCCGATCGCATTCATCTGCACCTTTCGAGTGAAGGCACACGCCTCGACCTGGCACGTCTGCTTGCCGATGTAGAACCCGGCACCCATATTTATACCTGCGGCCCGGCCGTGCTTAACGATGCCGTAAGAAGCGAGGCCGCCCGCCACGGTCTGGATAACAATACGCTGCATTTCGAGCAATTTGCGGTAGAAGATAAAAGCGGTGATGCTTTCACCCTCGTGCTGGCACGTTCCGGACGTGAGTTTGTCGTTCCGCAAGAGATGACGATTCTGCAGGTTATCGAAAATAACAAAGCTGCCAGAGTCGAGTGCCTGTGCCGTGAAGGCGTGTGCGGTACCTGTGAGACGACGATTCTTGAAGGGGAAGCGGATCACCGCGATCAATACTTTAGCGACGACGAAAAAGCCAGCCAGCAGAGCATGCTTATTTGCTGTTCACGTGCCAAAGGCAAACGCCTGGTGCTTGATTTGTAGAATTTAACCGACCGGATAAGCGATGGACTCCCCGGTCGGCCTGCTCGCTTACTGTGGATAGTCCAGCAGCAGCGTCTTGAGGCGGTCGGCCATCAGTTCGCCACGCCAACCGGAAATCAGCTCCGGCAGGGACGCCTGCGGCTTTAATTTCCAGTGCCAGTTGAGCAGTTGGTTGATTTGACGACGCGAAGCAAGGAGTTCCACGCTAAGATTCTGCTCCGCACTCACATCGGCCACCAGGGCTTTAATGGCTTTGAATGCCTTGCGATAACCCGGCATATCCATCAGATTCAGCAACGGTTGCGGCAGCGACTCTTCCGGTAAGGCCTGTGCCTTTTCTACCAGGGAGATCAGCGTCTTGCCGTGGAAGCGAATTTCGCTCCCGGAAAGTCCCAGACTATCCAGCTCGCCCAGACTGCCCGGCATATAACGGGCCACCGCCCACAGATGCTCTTCACGCACCACGAAGTTTACCGCCAGATCGCGCTCACGCGCTTTGCGCAACCGCCAGTCGGCAAGCAGTTGCAGACAGGCGAGCTGACGAGTACGCAACTGCCAGGCATTGGTAATTTCTCGCCACGCATCTTCGGGTGCCAGAATTTCCTGACGACGCTGTTGCATCAAACGACATTCGTCCAGCGCAGCGGGCAGCCAGCCGGATGCATCGGTTTCTGCCATCAGTTTTGTGGTGATCGGTAATAAATACCAGACATCTGCCGCCGCATACTCGCACTGCCGCTCAGTCAGCGGTCTGGCCAGCCAGTCGGTACGTGATTCACTTTTATCCAGCACCACCCCGGTGAACTCTTCCACCATCGCAGCAAAGCCCCACGACAGTGGGCGCCCACAAAAGGCAGCCAGAATCTGTGTATCGATCAGTGGTTGCGGGAGCTCACCAAACGTGTTGAGAAACACTTCGAGGTCTTCACTTCCGGCATGCAGGAATTTGGTGATCGCAGTGTTACGCAGGATATCGCGCAGCGGCGACCAGTCGGTGATCCCCTGCGGGTCAATCAGAGCAACGTGTTTGCCATCAAACAGCTGGATCAGTCCCAACTGCGGGTAGTAGGTACGCGTGCGAACAAATTCGGTATCCAGGGCTATCGCCGGAAATTCACGAACGGCTTCGCACAGCGTGGCCAACGCGTCGTCCGTGGTGATCATTTGATAATTCAAATCGTGCTCTCTTAGGTTTTCGCCAAAAAAAACGCCGGATTATCCGGCGCTTTCTGCTGGCTGTCTTAACGCTCAGCCTTTATTGTCCACTTTGCCGCGCGCTTCGTCACGTAATTCTCGTCGCAAAATTTTACCGACGTTAGATTTCGGCAACTCATCACGAAATTCCACCAGCTTCGGTACTTTATAGCCCGTCAGGTGACGACGGCAGAAAGTAACCAGCGCTTCATCGGTTAACGAGGCGTCTTTCTTCACCACAAAAATTTTCACCGCTTCACCGCTGCTGCCTGATGGAACGCCAACGGCAGCCACTTCCTGCACACCTGGATGTTGCATCACCACGTCTTCAATTTCGTTCGGATAGACGTTAAAGCCGGAGACCAGGATCATATCTTTCTTACGATCAACAATACGCAGGAAGCCTTCATCATCCATCACCGCAATATCGCCGGTGTGCAGCCAGCCGTCTTTGACGATTTCGTCTGTAGCGTCTGGTCGCTGCCAGTACCCCAGCATCACCTGCGGACCTTTCACGCACAGTTCGCCCGGTTCTCCCGGTGGCACTTCGTTGTCGTCATCATCCACCAGTTTGACCTCGGTAGACGGAACCGGTAACCCGATACTGCCGCTATGGTAGTCGATATCGTGAGGGTTGACGCTCACCAGCGGAGCGCACTCCGTCAGGCCATAGCCTTCCAGCAGATACTGCCCCGTCAGCTTCACCCAACGTTCCGCTACCGCCTGTTGAACCGGCATCCCGCCGCCTGCAGAAAGGTGCAGTGACGAGAAGTCCAGTTGCTGGAACTCTTTGTTATTCAGCAGCGCGTTAAACAGCGTGTTGACGCCGGTCATCGCGGTGAACGGATATTTCGCCAGCTCTTTTACCAGTCCGGGAATATCGCGCGGGTTGGTAATCAGCAGATTTTGACCGCCCAGCTCAATAAACAGCAGGCAGTTCATCGTCAGCGCAAAAATGTGATACAGCGGTAGGGCTGTTACCACCAACTCTTTGCCCGGATGCAGCAATGGACCATAGGTGGCATTAACCTGCTCCAGGTTAGCCAGCATGTTACGGTGCGTGAGCATTGCGCCTTTCGCCACGCCGGTGGTACCACCGGTATACTGCAGGAAAGCCAAATCTTCTGACACGACTTCCGGCTTCACATACTGCATGCGGTAGCCGTTTTGCAGCGCACTGCGAAACGAGATGGCATCCGGCAGGTGATATTTCGGCACCAGACGCTTGATATATTTCACGACGAAGTTAACCAGCGTCCCTTTGGCGGTGGACAACTGATCGCCCATACGCGTCAGGATCACGTGTTGAACTGAGGTCTTATCGACCACTTTCTCCAGCGTGTGAGCAAAGTTAGAGACGATGACGATCGCCGATGCACCGCTATCGTTGAGCTGATGTTCCAGCTCGCGAGGCGTGTACAGCGGGTTCACGTTCACAACTATCATGCCAGCACGTAAAATCCCAAACAGTGCAACGGGATATTGCAACAGGTTGGGCATCATCAGTGCCACGCGATCGCCCTTTTTCAGTCCAAGTCCTTGTTGCAAATAAGCCGCGAATGCCCGACTGCGCTCTTCGAGTTTGCGGAAGGTCATCACCTCCCCCATGTTCATAAACGCGGGTTGATCGGCATACCGTCTTACTGAGTGTTCAAAGAGTTCCACCAGGGATTGATAACGGTCAGGATTGATCTCCGCGGGAACACCAGCGGGATAACGGTTAAGCCAAACCTTTTTCAATACATCACCTCTAAAATGCGTATTCGTCGTCATCACAACCCCAGGCAATAAACAAACTGTTAACATAATATTAACTCAGCGTACCAGTTTGTTTATTACACAACGACAAGGTTGCGAAGCACGTCACTATTTATTTTTCTTATATCCACGTTAATGCAGAAACAGCGGACGAGCCGCTGTTTCTTTTATCATTAAAACAAAGAGTTACTCTGTTACTATCGTCTGAACCTGCGCGGGACCGGGATTGTACCATCCCCATCCGCCGTAGCCACCGTAAGGCCAGCCACGCGCACCGTAGAACCAGGGGTCAATCGGCTGCGGAGGCATCACAATTTGCTGAGTAATATGCCAGCGTTTATAACCGGTTACCTGCATCAGCATGAACTTATACGGTGTACTACCAATTTTTCCGTCCACAGTTCCGCTAATGGGTCCGACGACGGTGACCAGTTGACCACGAAAATCTACCGGGTCGAGGAAACCGTTAACATCGGCATAAATTCGCCCGCGTGACGCTTCGCCCAGAATCGGTCGTGCCCCGCTATCGAGCGGCATAGTGGCGATCTCCAGTCGGGATTTCCCCTGCTGGTTTTGAATATCCACCACCTTACCGCCAAAACGTGCTTCTTGTCCGACGTACAACTGCGGCGCATTCATCACCCGCACCAGATCCTGCTGCGGTGTCGGGCTCGAACCTTTAATCGCATCCGGGATGGTGACACAGCCGCTTAGCGATAACGCCAATACGCCTGCCAGTACACCTTTCAATAACTGCTTTTGCACCACCATATTGCGACTCCCTTTTCTTAGCCTCTGCCCGGACATGTTCGCGATGCTGTGTATTGACATCAGTGCGAATTTACCAGGGATGTACTACTAAGATTCATTCTTTACCGGGAAGTTTCTTCCACGCCACGGTGTTACGTAAATAAACCGGTTCAGCATGTTCAACCGCCACGGTCTTACCGGCAGCCAGCATTTGCGTCGCGACAGGCAGCATATCTTCTGCCGCAGGAAGCAATACGTCGCCATCGTTCAGCATCAGACCACTATCTTTGCCGAGTTCAGGCCAGGCTGACCAGCCCGTGCCAACGGTTACCCAGTCGCCAGAAAGCTGCAGCAGGCGATCGTGTACCTGCTCCGGCGTTAACACCGCTTCTGTCTCTTCGCCGTGCCAGATGCCATCTTCATCACGCTGGTATTCAGCCCAGTAGACTTCGCCCATTCGCGCGTCAATCGCCGCCAGTACGCGAGTCGCGCCCGACTTACGCCAGGCGCCCTGCGCCATGGTCGCCAGGGTGGAGACGCCGATCATCGGTAAATTCGCGCCTAACGCCAGCCCCTGGGCAATGCCAATCCCAATACGTACGCCGGTAAAACTACCGGGACCGCGCCCAAATGCCAGGGCGTCAATGTCGGTTAACGTGAGATCGCCAGCGGCCAGGATTTCCTCGACCATCGGTAAAATTCGTTGGGTATGTTCTCGTGGGCAAAGCTCGAAGTGAGCCTTGATAGTACCGTCATTCCACAGGGCAACAGAGCACGCCTCTGTGGCGGTATCGATAGCCAGAATTCGCATGGGTATTTGTGATCAGATCAATAAATTTGGCGCGCATCTTACCACACTCCGTAACAAATTACTCAGCCGATGGTATAGCAAGAAAGCGAACCGCGCGAGCTATGTCACGCGTCCGCGGCGCAGGAGGAAGACTCGCCAGGAAGGTGGCGCCGTATGGCCGCATAACCAGACGATTGTCGCAAATCACCAGCACGCCGCGATCGTCGGCATCACGTATCAGACGCCCTACCCCCTGCTTCAGGGTGATTACCGCATCCGGCAACTGCACGTCTTCAAACGGATCGCCGCCGCGCAGGCGGCAGTCCTCCATTCGCGCTTTTAACAGCGGGTCATCCGGCGAGGTAAACGGCAGTTTGTCGATAATGACCAGCGACAGCGTATCGCCACGCACGTCCACGCCTTCCCAGAAGCTGCTGGTGGCGACCAGTAATGCATTACCTGCGCTGACAAACTGCTGTAACAGTTGCCCTTTACTGGTTTCGCCCTGCAGCAACACGGGAAGCGTCATGGTGGCGCGGAATTGTTCCGCCAGTTCGCGCATCATCGCGTGCGAGGTACACAGCATAAAGCAGCGACCGTTGTTCGCTTCAATAATAGGTCGCAGCATGGAAGCCAACTGCCGCGCAGCCCCCGGCTGGTTGGTTTGCGGGAGATTACGCGGCACGCACAGCAGCGCCTGGCGCGTGTAATCAAATGGACTCGGCAGTAGCATCGACTCGGCATCGTCAATACCCAGCCGCGCGGTGAAATGATGAAGGTCATCGTTTACCGACAGCGTCGCGGAGGTAAAAATCCAGCAGCCCGGTTTTTGTTCCATCACTTCTTTGAATTTATCCGCCACAGTGAGCGGCGTCAGCGCCAGAGTGAAATGGCGGGAGGTGCATTCATACCAGTAGCTGAAGCCTGGCTGGTTGATCTCTTTCAGACGCTTCAGGCGCGCACGGTAAAGTGTGGCGCGTTCAAACGCGGCATCCAGCAATGCCGAACGCCCAAGAGACAGCTTCGCCACGTCATAACATAGCTCCAGCGTGTCATCGAGCAGCAAAAACGCGCGCTGCACACGTTGGTCAGCCAACAGCTCTCGTAGGTTTCCACGATAGCCGGGCTCGCCGAGCTGTAGGCGAAAGTCCTGCGCGCTTTGCGCCAGCCGGTCCGCGCATTTTTGCAACTGCTGGGTGTCTTTCAGCTCGGTGCGATAGGCAATGGTGATGTCTTTTGCCAGATCCAGCAGTTGGCGACTGGAAAGCGATTGACCAAAGTACTGGCTGGCGATATCCGGTAGCTGATGGGCTTCATCGAAGATCATCACGTCTGCCTCGGGGATTAATTCACCAAATCCACTCTCTTTCACCACCATATCAGCGAGAAACAGATGATGGTTCACCACGACGACATCCGCTTCCATCGCCTTCTTGCGCGCTTTAACGACAAAGCACTCTTTATACAGCGGGCAGTCGCTGCCAAGGCAATTATCGTTTGTGCTGGTTACCAGCGGCCAGGCCTGAGAGTCTTCCGCCACGCTGACGCAGGTGCTGATGTCGCCATCAAGCGTTTGATTTGACCATGAGCGCAGCAGTATGACATCGCTTAACGTTTGTACCGGTAGATCACCACCCGCCAGCGCCTGCTGTTCGAGGCGTTCCAGACACAGGTAGTTGGAGCGCCCTTTTAGCAACGCCAGCTTACCGGTGAATTTCAGTGCTTTGGCAACGGTGGGAAGATCGCGACTGTAGAGCTGATCCTGCAACGCTTTCGATCCCGTCGACACAATCACTTTCTTTCCAGCGCGAAGCGCTGGGGCGAGGTAAGCGTACGTTTTACCTGTGCCAGTGCCGGCTTCTACAACAAGCGGTTGTGATTTTTCAATGGCATGACTGACAGCAATCGCCATCTGTCGCTGTGGTTCACGCGGTTTAAAACCCGGTATCGCTTTAGCCAATTGACCGTCTGCTGCAAAATCGTCCGTCACACTGCCCCCTGTTCATTTGAACAGGGATTATGTCAGGCCAGCGGGTCTTTCGCCAGTTGAAGAGGTGACGCGGGCGCAACATTATGGCAGTCTTGGCGCAATCTGAAGCCCATGAAGAAAAATGCAAATAAGGAATGATTTATGACGATTGTGCGCATTGATGCTGAAGCTCGTTGGTCTGACGTGGTTATCCATAACAACACGTTGTACTACACCGGCGTGCCGGAGAATCTGGATGCAGACGCTTTTGAGCAAACGGCAAATACGCTGGCGCAAATTGATGCGGTGCTGGAAAAACAGGGTAGCGACAAGTCACGAATCCTTGATGCCACCCTTTTTCTGGCGGACAAAAGTGATTTTGCCGCCATGAACAAAGCCTGGGATGCGTGGGTCGTTGCCGGTCACGCGCCGGTACGTTGTACCGTTCAGGCCGGATTGATGAACCCGAAATACAAAGTCGAGATCAAGATTATCGCTGCGGTTTAAGCGGCGCTACTCGTCTTCATCTTCAAAACGCGCCACGATCCGTTCACCGGTATGGCTGGCGCGTAGCTCTTCAGCAACCAGAGCAATCGCCTGTCCGCTGCTCATCCCCTGCGACATCAGTTCCTGAATCCGCTCTACTGCTTTTTGCTGCTGCTCATGACTGAGTGAAGGTAAACCTGCAAACATTGTTAACTCCTGCTAAATTGTCTGCGCTAATTATTTCATGCTACCGGGCAGTTAGCCAGTAGAGTAGCAACGAGTCAGGACTGATGAAGACGTTATCTCCCGCAGTAATCACATTACCCTGGTGTCAGGACGCCGCTGAACGCTATTTTTCGACCTTAAGCCATCTGCCCTGGGCGATGCTGTTGCATTCAGGTCATGCCGATCATCCGCATAACCGTTTTGATATTCTGGTCGCCGACCCTGTAGCGACCCTGGTTACGCGTGCACAGGAGACTATGGTCAAGGACAGGCAAGGCATTTTGCGCACGCTTGATGACCCGATGGCAGTATTATATTCAACGCTAACCGCTCAGGCTATTCAGCCTGATTATCATCCCGACCTCCCGTTCCAGGGCGGCGCACTGGGTTTGTTTGGCTACGATCTGGGCCGCCGCTTTGAATCGCTGCCAAATATTGCCGAAAGCGATATTGCCCTGCCGGATATGGGCGTCGGTATCTATGACTGGGCGTTGATTGTCGATCACCAGCTACAGACTGTATCACTGCTTAGCCATAGCGATGTGCATGCCCGTCTGGCGTGGCTCGAAAATCAACTGCCGCCGGTACGCGAGCCATTTACATTAACGTCGGCATGGCACTCGAGTATGAGCCGTGAGCAATACGGCGAAAAATTTCGTCAGGTGCAGCACTATTTGCACAGCGGCGACTGCTATCAGGTCAACCTGGCCCAACGTTTTCAGGCGCAATATCAGGGAGATGAATGGCAAGCGTTTGTGCAGCTCAATCGCGCTAACCGCGCGCCATTCAGTGCGTTTATACGCCTGGAAGACGGCGCAATCCTCAGTCTGTCACCGGAACGCTTTATTCAACTGGAAGATCAGCATATCCAGACTCGCCCCATCAAAGGTACGCTACCCAGACTGGACGATCCTGATGCCGATCGCCAGCAAGCCGACAAGCTGGCAAATTCGCCAAAGGATCGGGCGGAAAACCTGATGATCGTCGATTTGATGCGTAACGATATTGGCCGCGTTGCTGTACCGGGTTCGGTAAAGGTTCCGGAGCTGTTTGTGGTTGAACCGTTCCCTGCCGTTCATCATTTGGTCAGCACCATTACCGCACGTCTGCCAGAGTCATTGCATGCCACCGACCTGCTGCGTGCCGCCTTCCCTGGCGGCTCCATCACCGGCGCGCCAAAAGTGCGGGCGATGGAAATTATCGACGAGCTGGAGCCGCAAAGACGCAACGCCTGGTGCGGCAGCATTGGTTATCTGAGCTTTTGCGGCAATATGGATACCAGCATCACCATTCGCACACTGACAGCCACAAACGGACAAATTTATTGTTCCGCTGGCGGTGGCATAGTGGCGGACAGTCAGGAAGACGCGGAGTATCAGGAAACGTTTGATAAAGTGAATCGTATTTTGCATCAACTGGAGAACTGACACGTGGAATACAGCAGCCTGACGCTTGATGATTTTTTATCGCGCTTCCAACTCCTGCGCCCGCAGGTCAATCATGCCGCGTTAAACCAGCGCCAGGCCGCCGTACTGATCCCTGTCGTACGCCGTGCGCAGCCGGGATTGCTGTTAACCCAGCGATCCGTTCATCTGCGCAAGCACGCCGGACAGGTCGCCTTTCCCGGCGGCGCGGTGGACAGCAGCGATGCTTCATTGATTGCCGCCGCCCTTCGCGAAGCGCAGGAAGAAGTGGCGATCCCACCTTCTTGCGTTGAGGTGATTGGCGTGCTGCCACCGGTCGACAGCGTTACCGGATTTCAGGTCACGCCAGTGGTAGGTATTATCCCGCCAAATTTACCGTATCGCGCCAGTGAGGATGAAGTGTCTGCAGTGTTCGAAATGCCGCTGGCGCAGGCCCTGCATTTAGGTCGCTATCATCCTTTGGATATCTACCGTCGCGGTGATTCACATCGTGTATGGCTTTCCTGGTATGAGCACTATTTCGTCTGGGGAATGACCGCCGGAATAATTCGTGAGCTGGCGCTGCAAATTGGCGTCAAGCCCTGACTATACTTATCTTTACGCACGCCATAGACAACTTGAAACTCAGGTCACAACATTAGTAAAACCGCGGTTATCTATTAGTTTAATTCATGTGAATAGTTAAGCCGATCGCCGCGTTCCCTCTTACACTATGCGCAGTTATAACATCGTTACTGGAAAGCCCAGTCGCCCTGTAGGAGTATTATCGTGATTAGTCTATTCGACATGTTTAAGGTGGGGATTGGTCCCTCATCTTCCCATACCGTAGGGCCTATGAAGGCGGGTAAACAGTTCGTCGATGACCTGGTCGAAAAAGGATTACTGGACAGCGTAACCCGTGTTGCCGTCGACGTGTATGGTTCACTGTCGCTCACGGGTAAAGGTCACCACACCGATATCGCCATTATTATGGGTCTGGCGGGCAATGAGCCTGCTACCGTGGATATTGACAGCATCCCCGGATTTATCCGCGACGTAGAAACGCGTGGCCGCCTGCTGCTTGCGCAGGGGCAGCACGAAGTGGATTTCCCGCAGAATGACGGCATGCGTTTTCACAACGGCAACCTGCCGCTGCATGAAAACGGGATGCAGATCCATGCGTACAATGGCGAAACCGTCATTTACAGCAAAACGTACTATTCCATTGGCGGTGGGTTCATCGTTGATGAAGAACATTTTGGTCAGGATGCAACGAATGAGGTCAGCGTGCCTTATCCGTTCAAATCCGCCACTGAAATGCTGGAATACTGCAACAGCACCGGTTTGTCTCTCTCAGGCATGGTGATGCAGAACGAACTTGCGCTGCACAGCAAGAAAGAGATTGAAGAGTACTTTGGCAACGTCTGGCAGACCATGCAGGCTTGTATCGATCGTGGGATGAACACCGAAGGCGTGCTGCCGGGTCCGCTGCGCGTTCCTCGCCGTGCCTCCGCCCTGCGTCGTATGCTGGTTTCCAGCGACAAGCTCTCCAACGATCCGATGAACGTGATCGACTGGGTGAACATGTTTGCGCTGGCGGTTAACGAAGAAAACGCCGCGGGTGGTCGCGTTGTAACCGCGCCAACCAACGGTGCCTGCGGGATCGTGCCTGCAGTACTGGCCTATTACGATCATTTCATCGAGTCCGTCAGCCCGGATATCTACACCCGTTATTTCCTGGCGGCGGGGGCAATTGGTGCGTTGTACAAGATGAACGCCTCTATCTCTGGCGCCGAAGTAGGCTGTCAGGGTGAAGTCGGTGTGGCATGTTCCATGGCTGCTGCAGGTCTGGCTGAGCTGCTGGGCGCGAGCCCTGAGCAAGTGTGTGTTGCTGCCGAGATCGGTATGGAGCACAACCTGGGCTTAACCTGCGATCCGGTTGCCGGACAGGTGCAGGTTCCGTGCATCGAACGTAACGCTATTGCGTCCGTGAAGGCGATTAACGCCGCACGTATGGCGATGCGCCGCACCAGCGCGCCACGCGTCTCGCTGGATAAAGTCATTGAGACCATGTACGAAACAGGTAAAGACATGAACGCCAAATACCGCGAAACGTCACGCGGTGGTTTGGCAATCAAAGTTCAATGTGACTAATACTTAATTTTCGCCCATCTGCGACGGATGGGCGAATTTGCCCCTTCTCGCTCGTCTACTGTAATTTTCCCCACTACACTTGCTCTGTTGCTGTTGGCTTCTGTGACCAACGGCTTATCGGGCGGCCCGCATGCAAACAGCACAACGGATCATTCAAAACTATCGCCGTAATCGCTTAATCGTCTGCACAATATGTGCACTACTGACGCTCATCCTCACATTAACGGTCCGATTTATTTCGGAGCGTAATATAAATCACCGTTACACCGTCACCTTTGCTAATCATGCCGTAGAGGCACTGGATGATGTGCTGCTCCCACTGCAGGCCGGGCGCGATATACTGCTCCCGTTGATTGGTCTTCCCTGCTCTGTGGCGCGTTTACCTTTGAGCAAGCATGCTGCCAGGCTACAAACAGTGCGCTCTATCAGTCTGATTCAGGGGGGGATTCTTTATTGCTCCAGTATCTTTGGCTATCGCAATGTGCCTATCCGCCAAATTCAACCTGAATTACCGAGCCGGGAGGCGCAACTGCTGTTGTCCACCGACCATTCGCTGATTAAAGGTAGTCCCATTCTGACGCAGTGGTATCCGGCCTCCGCGGATGGCGAAAATGGGGTGCTGGAAATCGTCAATATTGATTTATTATCGACCATGCTGCTGGAACCCCAGCCACCGCAAATCACCAACGCCAGTTTAACCGTCGGCAACCGCCACCTGCTCTACGGACAAGGTGTTGTCGAGACCTTGCCTGCACTGAACGATGAAAAACGTTATCAGCTTTCATCGCAACATTTTCCCTTCACGATCAGCGTCACCGGCCCTGGCGCCAGTGAATTGGCGATAAAACATCTGCCGACACAACTGCCGCTGGCGGTGATCCTGAGCCTGTTGGTGGGATACCTTGCCTGGCTGGCAACCGCCAGCAGAATGAGTTTTTCCTGGGAGATTAATCTGGCTCTCGCGGCACACGAGTTCGAGTTGTTTTGTCAGCCACTGCTGAACGCGCAGACCCAGCAATGTATGGGTGTAGAAATTCTGTTGCGCTGGAACAACCCACGTCAGGGCTGGATTTCGCCGGAAGTGTTTATTCCTATCGCCGAAGAGCACAACCTGATTGTCCCTCTTACCCGTCATGTCATCGCAGAAACCATTCAGCAACGACACGTTTTTCCGATGAGTAGCCAGTTTCATATCGGTATCAATGTTGCCGCCAGCCATTTCCGCCACGGTACGCTGTTAAAAGACCTTAATCAGTACTGGTTCAGCCAGCATCCCATCCAGCAACTGGTTATAGAACTGACCGAACGCGATGCCTTACTGGATGTGGATTATCGGATCGTGCGCGAGTTGAATCGCCTCGGCGTTAAGCTGGCGATTGACGATTTTGGTACCGGAAACAGCTCGCTCTCCTGGCTGGAAAAATTGCGCCCGGATGTGCTGAAAATTGATAAATCATTTACTTCGGCGATCGGAACCGACGCCGTGAATTCAACCGTCACAGACATCATTATCGCGCTGGGAAAAAGGCTGAATATCGAACTGGTGGCTGAAGGCGTAGAAACGCAGGCACAGGCGCAGCATTTACGCCGTCATGGCGTACATATCTTGCAGGGTTTTTTGTATGCCAAGCCGATGCCGCTTCGTGATTTTCCCAAATGGCTGGCGGGCAGCACGCCGCCACCCGCCAGGCATAACGGGCACCATATCATGCCCATTATGCCATTTCGCTAACCCCGTTTACTCGTCTTCGTCGTGAGCGGGTTGTTCTTTAACAATGCGAACTAAATCCACACGATAGTCATTGGCTTCGACAATCGTAATGCTCAGCGGTGCAACCTCAATAACATCACCTACACGCGGGATGTGACCGTTAGCCGCAATCACCAGCCCTGCTACGGTGGCGATGTCTTCGTCCTCATCCACCAGCGTATCCACGTCCAGCGCCTGTTGCAGCGCGTGCAGATCGGTTCCCCCTTTCACCAACCAGCCACCGGCGTCAGCAATGATTTCAGGGGTTTCGTCGGCATCCGGGAATTCACCTGCGATCGCTTCTAATACGTCCAGCGGTGTTACCAGCCCTTGCACCACGCCAAATTCGTTAGTGACGATGACAAAGCTACCGCGGGCACGACGCAGCACGCCTAGCAGATTAATCGGGTCGAGCGTTTCCGGGACGACAATTGCCGGCGAGGCAGACGCAATCGCTGCAACATCCACACCGTCTTCCAGCGCCACCAGCAGCTCTTTAGCACGGACGATACCGATAATTTCATCAAGTTCACCGCGACACACCGGGAACAGGCTGTGTGGAGAAGAAAGCAACTGTTCGCGAATTTCCGCTACGCTCAGATCGGCGTCGACCCAACTAATTTCACCACGAGGTGTCATGATGCCGCGTAATGAACGGGATGCCAGTGAGAGAACACCGTTGATCATATAGCGTTCTTCTTCCACAAACGCGCCTTCCGGGACCGGAACAGGAACCGGATTGTCGGATTCCATCTGCACGCTGGCCTGACGTTTACCCCCCATCAGACGCAAGATTGCATCCGCAGTCCGCGCACGCAGCGGCAGAGTCGACTGGTGGCGAATAAAGTTACGACGGGCAATCTGGTTAAACAGTTCGATGATAATTGAGAAGCCAATCGCCGCATACAGATAGCCTTTCGGAATGTGGAAGCCAAACCCTTCGGCAACCAGGCTCAAACCGATCATCAGCAGGAAGCTCAGACACAGCACCACCACCGTCGGATGTTGGTTCACAAATCGCGTCAGCGGCTTCGATGCCAGCAGCATCACCGCCATCGCAATAACCACCGCCGCCATCATCACCGGCAGATGGTTGACCATACCGACTGCAGTAATGACCGCATCCAGTGAGAACACCGCATCGAGGATAACAATCTGCGTCACCACGACCCAGAAGCTCGCATAGCCTTTTGACTGCCCGGTATCATGTTCACGGTTTTCCAGCCGCTCATGCAGCTCTGTCGTAGCCTTGAACAAGAGGAAGATACCCCCCAGCAGCATAATCAGATCTCGCCCGGAAAACGCGTAGTCCATGACCGTAAACAGCGGTTTTGTCAGCGTCACCATCCACGAAATCACGGACAACAAGCCCAGACGCATAATCAGCGCCAGTGACAAACCAATGAGGCGCGCTTTATCTCGCTGTTTCGGTGGCAGCTTATCGGCAAGAATTGCAATGAAGACCAGGTTATCGATACCCAGAACAATTTCGAGAACAACAAGCGTGAGCAAACCCACCCAAATCTGCGGGTCCATTAAGAGTTCCATGACAAGCTCCTGCTTAAGGAATGATCAAACTGCGCCCTGAACATCTCAGGCGTTAAAGCAATATGCAGATAAAGTTTGTGGCAAAAAGTGCCAAACTGACAGGCTTGATACGGCCTAAAGGTGAAATGACGTCGGTGACGATCCATATGGTGGGCTACTGCCCTATACTCCTGAGTAATTAAACAGATGCTAAACATAACAGAGACAACCGGTTTTTAGCAAAGATTTACCTTCCTTTGCAATAAGTTGTTTCGAAGATATTTCACCCTTCGAAATTTCTTCTGATCGGAAGTTAAATTACGGATCTTCATCACATAAAATATTTTTTTCGATATCTAAAATAATTCACGAAAATCATAGGTTTTTCTTTGTAACCCTTATCTGAATCGATTCGATTGCGGACGAGCGATTCAAAATGCATCTTCACGTTGATGTGTTAACGATAATAAAGGAGGTAGCAAGTGACCATTGCTATTGTAATAGGCACACATGGTTGGGCTGCAGAGCAGTTACTTAAAACAGCAGAGATGTTGTTAGGCGAGCAGGAAAACGTCGGCTGGATCGATTTCGTTCCAGGCGAAAATGCCGAAACGCTGATTGAAAAGTATAACGCTCAGTTGGCAAAACTGGATACCAGTAAAGGCGTGCTGTTTCTCGTTGACACATGGGGAGGCAGCCCGTTTAACGCTGCGAGCCGCATTGTTGTCGATAAAGAGCATTATGAAGTTATCGCAGGCGTGAACATTCCCATGCTGGTAGAAACCTTCATGGCGCGTGACGACAACCCCAGCTTCGATGAATTAGTCGCACTGGCGGTTGAAACGGGTAGCGAAGGCGTAAAAGCGCTGAAAGCAAAACCTGTTGAAAAAGCCGCACCTGCCCCCGTCGCAGCACCTAAGGCAGCGGCACCCGCGAAACCGATGGGCCCGAACGACTATATGCAGATCGGCCTCGCACGTATCGATGACCGTTTAATCCATGGTCAGGTGGCAACTCGCTGGACCAAAGAAACCAACGTAACGCGCATTATCGTCGTCAGTGATGAAGTTGCTGCTGATACCGTGCGTAAGACGTTGCTGACTCAGGTCGCACCGCCAGGCGTTACCGCACATGTGGTTGATGTCGCGAAAATGATCCGCGTCTATAACAACCCGAAATACGCCGGTGAGCGTGTAATGCTGCTGTTCACCAACCCGACCGATGTAGAACGCATCGTTGAAGGTGGCGTAAAAATTACCTCTGTTAACATTGGCGGCATGGCATTCCGCCAGGGGAAAACGCAGGTAAACAACGCGATTTCGGTGGATGAAAAAGACATCGAAGCCTTCAAGAAACTCAACGAACGCGGTATTGAGCTCGAAGCCCGTAAGGTTTCTACCGATCAGAAACTGAAAATGATGGATTTGATTGCCAAGGCGAAATAACCACCTGGCATTTACTTAGTTTTCACACTTAAGTCTGTATAGCAATAGGAGAAGTACAATGGAGATTACCACTCTTCAGATTGTGCTGGTGTTCATCGTCGCATGTATCGCGGGTATGGAGTCGGTACTCGATGAATTTCAGTTCCACCGTCCATTGGTGGCCTGTACGCTGATTGGTGCCGTTCTCGGGGATATGAAAACCGGTATTATCATCGGTGGTACCCTGGAAATGATCGCTCTGGGCTGGATGAACATCGGTGCTGCGGTTGCGCCTGATGCTGCACTGGCTTCCATTATCTCTACCGTTCTGGTTATTGCGGGTCACCAAAGTATCGGTGCAGGTATCGCGCTGGCGATACCACTGGCAGCAGCAGGCCAGGTTCTGACCATTATCGTTCGTACCATCACCGTAGCATTCCAGCACGCGGCGGATAAGGCGGCCGAAAACGGCAACCTGACGGCGCTCTCCTGGCTGCACGTTTCCTCCCTGTTCCTGCAGGCTATGCGTATCGCTATCCCGGCGGTAATCGTAGCGATTTCTGTCGGTACCAGTGAAGTTCAGAGCATGCTTAATGCCATTCCGGAAGTCGTGACCGGCGGCCTGAACATCGCAGGCGGTATGATCGTGGTGGTTGGTTATGCGATGGTCATCAACATGATGCGCGCAGGCTACCTGATGCCATTCTTCTACCTCGGCTTCGTCACCGCGGCATTTACTAACTTCAACCTGGTTGCTCTGGGTGTGATTGGCGCAGTAATGGCGATCCTCTACATTCAGCTGAGCCCGAAATATAACCGCGTAGCCGGTGCGCCTGCTGCGGCGGCTGGCAATAACGATCTCGATAACGAACTGGACTAGCAGGTGAGCGAAATGGTTGATATGACTAAAACTACCACCGAGAAAAAACTCACTCCGAGTGACATTCGTGGCGTGTTCATTCGTTCTAACCTGTTTCAGGGTTCATGGAACTTCGAACGTATGCAGGCGCTGGGCTTCTGTTTCTCCATGGTACCGGCTATTCGCCGCTTGTATCCGGAAAACAACGACGCCCGTAAGCAAGCTATCAAGCGTCACCTGGAATTCTTTAACACCCATCCCTATGTAGCGGCACCGGTTCTGGGCGTTACACTGGCAATGGAAGAACAGCGTGCGAATGGCGCAGAGATTGACGATGGTGCTATCAACGGTATCAAAGTTGGTCTGATGGGACCGCTGGCAGGCGTGGGCGACCCGATTTTCTGGGGTACCGTACGCCCGGTATTCGCCGCGCTGGGTGCAGGTATCGCGATGAGCGGTAGCCTGCTTGGGCCACTGCTGTTCTTTATCCTGTTCAACCTGGTACGTCTGGCAACCCGTTACTACGGCGTGGCATACGGCTACCGTAAAGGCGTAGATATCGTTAAAGATATGGGCGGCGGCTTCCTGCAGAAACTGACTGAGGGAGCGTCAATCCTCGGCCTGTTTGTCATGGGGGCCTTGGTTAACAAGTGGACGCACGTGAATATCCCACTGGTGGTCTCCACCATCACCGGTCAGGATGGCCAAACGCGCGTGACCACTGTGCAGACAATCCTTGATCAGCTGATGCCGGGCCTGGTTCCTCTGCTACTGACCTTCGCCTGTATGTGGCTTCTGCGTAAGAAAGTGAACCCACTGTGGATCATCGTTGGCTTTTTCGTCATCGGTATCGCGGGCTACGCTGTCGGCCTGCTCGGCCTGTAAGACTGTTGTACATCACCGGGGGCTTGCCCCCGGTTTTTCTATTTAGAGGGTTGAGGATTCATGACTATCACGGACCTGGTGCTGGTTCTATTTATCTTTTCGCTGCTGGCGTATGCCATTTACGATCAGTTCATCATGCCCCGCCGTAATGGCCCCACTCTACTTACTGTTGCCCTGCTTCCACGCAGTCGAGTCGACAGCGTTATCTTCATCGGTTTGATTGTTATTCTGATCTACAACAACATCACCAGCCACGGCGCGCAATTTACCACATGGTTATTATGTGCACTGGTGTTAATGGGGTTGTATCTGTTCTGGATCCGTACGCCAAAAATCATCTTCAAGCAGAAAGGTTTTTTCTTCGCCAATGTCTGGATTGAATATGACCGCATTAAAGAGATGAATTTATCTGAAGACGGTGTATTGGTGATGCAATTAGAGCAAAGACGATTGCTTATTCGCGTACGAAATATAGACGACCTGGAGAAGATATATAAACTTCTCATTTCAAACCAATAAGTTACAAATATAGCCTGAACTATGTTTTTTATATCTCAGTGAAAAACAAACATAGCTAAGGCTATATTTCTCCGCCCATATGTTATTTAATTTAACGTTTTATCTATAAATAAATCTAAATGAAAATTGTTTTCATTTAGAAGTCAAATAATATTTCTGCGTTTCTTGTTTTATATTCCAAAAATATGTTAAGGTTGCGCCCGTCGTTGGGGAGTAGCCGATTTCCAGACTCCGGAAATGTACGTGTCAACATACTCGTTGAAAAACGTGGCACGTACGGACTGAACATCACGTTTAGTCAGGCGAGACCATAGGCACATCAACTGCAATGCATATTTGAATGGCTCTGTATAGACAATGGGTCCGCTCAGTGTGCATGGTTACTGGGGGCAGTGATGTGTTTTATGGAATACCCCGGTCAGGACGCTGTTATGAATATCACCGCAACTGTTCTTCTCGCTTTCGGCATGTCGATGGATGCTTTCGCAGCATCAATTGGCAAAGGTGCCACCTTACATAAACCTAAATTCTCCGAAGCTCTGCGTACCGGCCTTATCTTTGGCGCAGTCGAGACCCTTACGCCACTGATTGGCTGGGGAATGGGGATGCTTGCCAGCAAATTCGTGCTGGAGTGGAACCACTGGATCGCCTTCATTTTGCTGATCTTTTTAGGCGGCCGAATGATAATCGAAGGTTTTCGCGACAACGGTGATGAAGAGGAAGAGCCGCAGCGCCGTCACGGTTTCTGGCTGCTGGTCACCACTGCCATTGCGACCAGTCTCGACGCGATGGCCGTCGGGGTGGGTCTGGCCTTCCTGCAGGTCAACATTATTGCCACTGCGCTGGCCATTGGATGCGCCACGTTAATTATGTCCACGCTTGGCATGATGATCGGTCGTTTTATTGGCCCGATGTTGGGCAAGCGAGCTGAAATTCTGGGTGGGGTAGTCCTGATTGGTATCGGCGCCCAGATCCTCTGGGCACACTTCCACGGTTAATTCAGACGCTGCCAGATATGAATACTAAAGTCAGTCTGGCAGTCAAACTTCGTTTTCCCCGCTAACGTTTCCCACACTTCCGGCTTTGCCCGCCAGGCGAACGGCGTCATTTGCAATAACGCAACGGCCTCGCTGCCCTTAAGCTGCATCTGATACCCCAGCGCAATACTCTGTTGCAGAACAAAACCGTCCAGTTGCTCTGTGTGTGGCGCATGTAAACGCACCTCATCATAAATCAGCCCTTTAAGTTCCATTAAATGACGCGGACCCGGCGTGGCGGTGATTACCCATCCACCCGGTTTCACCACGCGGGCCAACTCTTCGGCTTTGCAAGGTGCGTAGATCCTGATAATGGCGTCCATTGACGCATCGGCAAACGGCAGACGATGGCTGGAGGCAACGCAAAAGGTCACCTGCGAATAACGTCGGGCCGCGGCCTTAATCGCCACTTTAGAAACATCAAGCCCAAAGGTTGTACTGCCCGCCAGCACATCGGCAAACG
The DNA here is from genome assembly GCF_005280875.1 of Citrobacter sp. wls827. Lineage (NCBI taxonomy): Bacteria > Pseudomonadati > Pseudomonadota > Gammaproteobacteria > Enterobacterales > Enterobacteriaceae > Citrobacter > Citrobacter sp. wls827. Next base: position 143,718 of record NZ_SZWR01000017.1, on the reverse strand, counting down.
TGTGAGTGTAGTACCCTTCCCCACAGCCGATATCCAGGATCGTCGCATTGTCTGAAATCAGCCTCTGCTTGAGCGCATCCACAATCGCATCGCGTAGCGGCTGATAGTGACCAGCATCAAGAAATGCCCGGCGCGCCTGCATCATTTCCGCACTGTCACCCGGATCGCGAGACCGCTTATGCTGAACCGGCATCAGGTTAACATATCCCTCTTTCGCCACGTCAAACTGGTGTCGCTCCGGGCAGACAAAACTGTTATTCGCTTGAGTAAGAGGCTGGTGGCAAAGAGGACAGGAAAACGACATGACAACTCCGGCAGGTGGTTTAAGGGCGCAAGTGTAACGCGAATTGCGCCCTGGGAAAATAACTTACAGCGACGGCGAGGATACGCTGCTGCCGTGCATCACCAGCAGATGATCGGAGTCAGCAGGCATGCCGTCCGGTTTGACGTTTTCCAGACGCAGAACATCGCCCATAATCTGGCTGAAGACCGGCGCGGAGACGGCTCCCCCATAGTAAGCACCGTTTTGCGGGTTATTAATCACCACGACCAGCGCGAATTTTGGATCGCTCGCTGGCGCAACCCCTGCCGTATAAGCCACGTATTTATCGACATATTTACCGTCATCACCAATTTTCTTTGCCGTCCCGGTTTTCACCGCAACACGGTAATCCCTCACCGCAGCCTTGGTCCCACCGCCGCCGGGTAGCGCGACGCTTTCCATCATATGTTCAACCTGATGCACCAACGCCTCCGGCATCACCCGCGTACCTATCACTGGCGGATCGATACGCGTAATAGAAAGGGGGCGGTAAATACCAAAACTGCCGATGGTGGCATAGACATGCGCCAACTGGAGCGGCGTCACCATTAACCCGTAACCGAATGCAAAGGTCGCCCGGTCCAGATCGCTCCAGTAACGTCGCTGAGGCATTAAACCGCTACTTTCTCCGGTTAGCCCCAGCCCGGTTGGGTCGCCAAAACCAAAGCGTTTATAGGTATCCAGCAGTTTCTGTACCGGCATTGCCAGCGAAAGGTGCGACACACCGGTATCGCTTGATTTCTGCAAAATACCGGTAAGCGATAGCTCCGGGTAAAATCCGACATCGCGGATGCGATGTCCATCGAGATTAAAAGGATGTGTATCAATGACGCTATCAGGCTGCACAATCCCTTGCTGCAGAGCAGTCATGATCACCAGCGGTTTAACGGTTGAACCGGGTTCAAAGGTGTCGCTAATTGCACGGTTGCGAAAATCATCCAGCACCGCGCCATCACGGTTATTGGGATTGAAGTCGGGAAAGCTTGCCATCGACAGGATTTCGCCAGTGGCAATATTGACCAGCACCGCGGCTCCAGATTCCGCTTTATTCCATGTTACGGCATTGTCCAGCGCATCTTCAGTCACCGTCTGCAAGCGCTCATCAATACTGAGCTGCAATTCGTGCGCGGGGACCGGCATCACTTCCGTGATATTTTCAATCACATGCCCGAACTTGTCTTTGCGCACAAGGCGAGAGCCGGGTTTACCCATCAACTGGCTGTTGAAACTTTTCTCCAGGCCTTCAATACCTTGTCCATCAATGTTTGTAAAGCCGATAAGATTTGCCGCCACATGACCTGCGGGATAGAAACGGCGGGATTCTTCGCGCAGATTAATCCCCGGGAGATTAAGATCATCGACCCACTGCGCCTGCTGAGGAGAGATCTGGCGCGCCAGATAAATAAAGCGGCCAGATGGATTGCTGTTAACACGTTCAGCCAGCGTGCTGAGTGAAATATGCAGGGTCTTCGCCAATGCCTGCCAGCGTTCGTTATAGCCAACGCCACCTTTGCTGACAATCGTCTTCGGATCGGCCCAAACTGCATTCACCGGCACGCTTACTGCGAGAGGACGTCCTTCTCTGTCGGTAATCATCCCACGCGGTGAGGCGATTGTGACTTCACGTAACGAACGCATATCCTCCTGCTTGACCAGGCTCGTTGGGGTGACAATTTGTAACCACGCAACCCGACCAAGCAACAATCCCAGACTCAACAGTATTGCCACACAAAGCAGGGCAAAACGTACGGGAGTAAAATTGCGCGCATCGCCGTCGTTTTTCTTTTTCACCGGGGCTCCAGCAAGATAGTTTTTCAGGTGACTGATTTAACGGGAATTGCCGGGAGAAAGCGGGAAAAACAATGCTACGAACATCGCGCCTTTGCAACAAAGCGCTAATGGAGAGGCATTCAGAAATATTTTGACGTAATTTGAATTAAAAAGCCCCGCATAAGCGAGGCTTTATATCTGAATTGGTTGCGCCTGAGCGCTTCAAATCAGTGGTATCGATCAGATAGCTGTTACGTTAACAGCAGCCGGACCTTTCTGGCCGTCCTGAATTTCGAACTCAACGTTCTGGCCTTCAGCCAGAGTTTTGAAGCCGTTACCCTGGATAGCGGAGAAGTGTACGAACACATCTTTGCTGCCATCAGCCGGGGTAATGAAACCAAAACCTTTAGACTCGTTGAACCACTTAACTTGACCTTTAATCTTTGCCATTTGCAAAATTCCTTAGAGTATTTTCTTCGCCCGCAGGCATAACATAGATAAAACTGAGACATTACTGCTTGAGGCACTAATATAAGGTTCGGCAGAGAAGCGGTATTCAACGTCAACGTGTTTACTCAGGACTTCTTTACTGAAAATGCCACACATAAACAGAACTGTACCTCGTTTAACCCAAACCGTGTTATCACATACAACGTTAATAATGGCAAGCCATTTTTAAACGTGTCTCGATCGGTCGCACAAATCACGCAGTTCATCAAACAACAACTGCACAGTTATGCGCCAGGCCGAGTAGAGATATATCCTCGCCTCTCTCCCCTTGCCCCGGCTGGCCTGCGCCGTAGCAGGGACTTTTCTACCATAGCTCATCAGGTTCAACTGTTCCAGATTATCTGTCACAGCCTCTGCCAGATATCATTTTTTATGCTTAGTAATGCATAAAATATCACAAGCGTAAAAATGAGATCGGCATTCTGGTTTTGCACCAAAATAATGAAAGAATGATGACAATGCACAAAAAAAGTAAGAGAAACGTTTCGCTGATAATAAAACGATCGGTATCACAAAAATGATACAATCATATTATTAATCTATGGATAATTATATTTATGTCAAACCAGAGATAAGATATTAATTGGTCAGAGCATCTGGAAAAACGCAGGTTCCACGTGTGTCGGCGCAGTAATTGCCGGATTGTTGCAGAAGAAAATAATCTGATGTCGTTGACGACAGGATGAAGCATCTGAGAATAGCATCTACAGACTCTCACCCTGTCTTTCTGTTTACTACCGTTCGGCTACCAGACGAATGATGTCATCATCTTCATCCTGAGTTTGCACCGCGGTAGGCTCTTCTGCTTTTTCCGGTTCGTTAGCTTCACAAAGACGACGGAGCAATGCGTTCTGTCGTTTTTGCTGCTCCAACAACGCCTCAAGCAGTTCAATCTGCTCGTTAGTACGCGAACTTGCCCGATTGATGAAAAACCACAATACAAGCCCGATTACCAGAACCACCACCGATACCACTAAAGACGCAAAACTCAACGCGCCAGAATTCAAAACTTCGTTCATTTCACCACCTCAATGTAGACAGCGTAGTTTACCATTGCCGCACAAGAAGGTAATCAACTGTTACTGAAATGCGCTTACCAGGGAATAAATTTATTGATGGCGCAAATTCCGCTGAAAAATTGTACGTCCTGATCGCACATGATGTTGAACACCTGAGCCCACATCAGTATGCATACCAGCACGACAACTATCAGGACCACCCATCGAATTTTTTTCACTCCAACTCCACTCTCCGAATCTACAACCTATGTTGATAAATTATCATGAGTTACCTAAACCCTAAGTTAACTGTAACGGCATTAAATGTTTTTAGGAATGATTCACTTGTTTCATCCCATGTACAGGCTAATCTAATAATAACGAGAAAAGATAAGAGGTTGTAATGCGTTTGATTATCCGCGCTATTGTATTGCTCGCTCTGGTTTGGATCGGTTTATTACTGAGTGGCTACGGCGTTTTGATAGGAAGTAAGGAGACTGCGGCAGGTCTGGGCCTGCAATGTCAATATCTGACCGCCCGCGGGACCAGCACCGCGCAATACGTCCATACCAACAGCGGCATCATTGGCCTGTCAGATTGCCCCCTGTTGAGGAAAAGCACCGTCGTTATCGATAATGGTTAATATAGCAGCAAAAAAATCAGTACGTTATTCGCTCCGGCGAC
>NZ_SZWR01000017.1:137006-139377 GCF_005280875.1 Citrobacter sp. wls827 | reverse complement strand
AAACCCGATACGCCGTATCGGGTTTTCTGTGTATCGCAACACGTCAAAATTAGAACGGGTAATCGTTATAACCCATTTGCTCTGAAATCTTACGCGCTGCAGTGTGCAGCATTTCGACATATTCGTGCAAACGTTCTTCAGAAAAACGCAGCGTCGGGAATGAGATGCTCAGACCCGCAATGACCACGCCGAAACGATCAAACACCGGTACCCCGATACAGCGCAGTCCTTCTTCCTGCTCTTCGTTGTCTTCGCCATAGCCCTGCTCACGGACTTTATCGAGTAATACCAGCAATTCATCAGTGTTAGTGATTGTCCGATCTGTACTGCGTTTGTACTCAATACCATCCAGAATTTGCTTCACTTCATCGCGGTCGCGCCATGCCAGCAGCACTTTACCAATGGCGGTGCTGTACAGCGGATTACGACGACCCACGCGGGAATACATGCGCAAATTGTACATCGAGTCGATTTTATGGATGTAGACAATGCTGTCTTCATCCAGCGCACCGAGGTGTACTGTTTCCTTGGTCAGACGTGAAAGTTCGCGCATCTGGATGTCAGCGCTACGGATCAGATCAACGTTCTGTAATGCACGCGCACCCAGTTCAAATAATTTCAGGGTCAGGGAATACTTCTCAGACTCGCCTTCTTGTGCCACATAACCCAGCGTTTTCATGGTCTGCAAAAAGCGATAAACGGTGCTTTTTGACATCATGACGCGTTGTGACAATTCGGTAATACCAATTTCGCGCTCTTCACCCAGCGCCTGCAGGATGCCAAAAACCTTCAGCACGGAAGATACAGAATCGGGTTGTTTATCCAGATCTGCGATAGCCATTTACCACCTCATTGCGAGTGTTTTATAAAAATCAGAACCGGTTTTTATTATAATTTCACGTACCTGCCGTCGCAATCTGTCTTTGCTCACTTAGTTACAAATCTGCGACCTAACGCCTGAATATCAATGCTAAAATTATTATTCTCATCATAATTTCCGACAAAATTGACTTCCTATGGAAAAAATTCAGGCCGATGGCCTGCCATTGCCCCAGCGATACGGTGCAATTTTAACCATTGTTATTGGCATCTCTATGGCAGTACTGGACGGCGCAATTGCTAACGTTGCCCTGCCGACGATTGCCACCGATCTTCAGGCCTCCGCGGCCAGTTCAATCTGGGTCGTTAACGCCTACCAAATTGCGATTGTCGTATCACTCCTGTCTCTCTCATTTCTGGGTGATATGTTTGGCTACCGACGCATATACAAGTGCGGACTGGTGGTATTTCTACTCGCATCACTTTTCTGTGCCCTCTCCGATTCGCTGCACATGCTAACACTGGCGCGTGTGGCTCAGGGTTTCGGCGGAGCGGCATTGATGAGCGTGAATACAGCACTCATTCGCCTGATTTATCCGCAGCGTCAGCTTGGACGAGGCATGGGAATCAACTCCTTTATCGTGGCGGTTTCCTCAGCAGCAGGCCCGACGATTGCGGCAGCGATCCTGTCAATTGCCTCGTGGAAATGGTTGTTTCTGATTAACGTGCCACTGGGTATTATCGCGTTACTGCTGGCCATGCGCTTCCTGCCACCTAATACACCGCGTAGCAATAAGCCACGTTTTGATCTGCCCAGCGCGGTGATGAATGCGCTAACGTTTGGCTTGCTAATCACCGCACTTAGCGGTTTTGCACAAGGACAATCGCTTAAGTTAATTGGTGCTGAGCTCGTAGGGCTCATCGTGGTCGGTTTCTTCTTTATCCGCCGTCAGCTCGCGCTACCGGTACCATTATTACCGGTTGACCTGCTGCGCATTCCGCTGTTTTCACTCTCGATTTGCACGTCAATCTGTTCATTTAGCGCACAAATGCTGGCGATGGTTTCCCTGCCCTTCTTTCTACAAACGGTGCTCGGTCGTAACGAAGTAGAAACGGGCCTGCTATTGACCCCATGGCCGCTGGCAACCATGGTGATGGCGCCACTGGCCGGGTATCTTATCGAACGCGTCCACGCGGGATTATTGGGTGCGCTGGGTATGGCCGTGATGGCAAGCGGGTTGTTTTCGCTGGTGCTGCTGCCCGCTTCGCCCTCCGATTATAATATCATCTGGCCGATGATATTGTGCGGCGCAGGCTTTGGTCTATTCCAGTCACCGAATAACCACACCATTATCACCTCTGCGCCGCGTGAGCGCAGCGGCGGGGCGAGCGGTATGCTGGGAACGGCGCGCCTGTTAGGGCAAAGTACCGGCGCAGCGCTGGTGGCATTGATGCTCAATCAGTTTGGCGATAACGGAACACATATATCTCTGATAACTGCGGGTGTACTGGCAACGGTTGCTGCCATAGTGAGCGGCCTGCGTATCACGCA
>NZ_SZWR01000017.1:103301-136951 GCF_005280875.1 Citrobacter sp. wls827 | reverse complement strand
CGCCAGGCCCGGCAGCACTTCGCCGGGCCTGGCGTCATTTATTATTCGCGTAACGATTCCGATGTCACCACTCCGGCTGGTACATAGGATTGGACGGATCGTCGGTATCTCCCATTATACAATCTGAAAAAAACTCCAGACTAAATCCTGAAGTGGCTAACTGCATCAATTTACGCTGCTCATCCGTTAAATTCGCTGTTGGGTCGAGTTCTTCTGCTGAAACAGCATCATCTGCAGAAACTGGCGTTGAGCTGATGGTCATGTCGCTCATGATAAATACCTATTTCAGGAACTCTTTTTGGGTTTCCAGTAGAGCTTCTATCGTCGACGACAATACCTTGGTCAGGTTATTGAAGATGGTATTAGCCTGGCTTAATTTTTCTGACATAACTTGTGACTGGCTTTCTACTGTACTGGACATCGTGTTCATCGAGTTTTCCCACTCGTTAAACATACCGCTGCTGATAGTGGCAGATTCATCCGCGCCGTGTCCTTCAAAATCCCAGGTCGATGCGGGAGAAACATAAATATTCGCTTTATCTCCTCCCGTCCCATTCATATCATATGCCTGGTCTATAACAACAACACTTTCTGTAACATGCACACTAGTATTACTATCACCAGCATCACTATTAGTTTTTGCTGGATCCAGCATTGACGTTGGAATCAAAAAACAATCATATTCATGATAATCTTCAGTGGCCGTTGATGTTATGAGTGTATAGCCCTCCGGGATATAAAATCCTTTATCGCCTATTTTGCCTTCAGGGACAATAACCATCTCCTTAGACGTTGGAATAATAGAATATGATTTATTCCCCCCTGTATTTCCAGAATATCTTGGATCGACAAGAGGTAAACCAATCTCAGCTGCAGTGGGAGCTTCAGCCGAAGTCGATGATCCGGCGTCTGAGAGATACCCCAACAGGCTAAACGTTGCCTCTTCGGCATCTCCTACTGGCTGGAGATCAGGGTAGACATACAGGGTATAAGTACCATCAGCCTCCATTACCAAATAAAGTCGACAGTCCTCTTCTGGAGGTTCATTAAGATTAGCAACCGAATCGGCTACCGTAATATTATCTATATCATCTCCAGGGTTACCTGTATTCATTTTCCCATCAGATCCTGCCTCTTCATGCGTTGCAATAACAAGCTGATCGGTTAACTCCAGTTGTGTAGCCCAATAATAGACTCCCTGGGCATCTAATCCGCGGATAGCCACAGGTCCGCGTTCAGGATAGGGTCCGGAAGTCGTTTCAGGGTTAATGGGCGTCAGGTTGATATTACCGTTAGCATCATATATCCCCCACCCAGCAATAATAGCGTCAAGTTCATCTAGCACGCCACCGACATCGATTTTCATTTTATCTTCATCGCTGGAGATATATGTCACCATCCGCGCTTTAAAGCTGTTAACATCATTGAGAAATTCAACGCTTTGATTAGCAAGATCGGTATATACATCCATATAATCCGTTTGCAGCCCAGCAAGCTCAGTACTAACATCCGCATAAATTTCCCAGTCACTCTCGGGATAATTCACCCCATTGCCATGATCGTTATCATTTGACCAGATAGAGGTGCTGAAATCGATATCATCATCAATCTTGCCATCACCGTCCTTATCCATGTTTTTGTCGAAAGTGATGTCCCAGAGTGACCCCCCAGCAGCGGAGTCCTCTAAAGATTCTCCCACGCTCTTTTCGCTTGAAACACCAGTGCTCATGAACCGAGAGAGAGACGATTTCAATACGGCCTGTGCAGGAGCCGTATCGATAAGGATCCCTTTGTTGAGCAGCTGATGATACTGTTCAGAATAGACTGCCAGTTTTTCTGTCAATATATCAATTACCTGCTGGCGTCGCGTACCCGTTTCTGCAGTGTTGGCAGTTGTCGAAGCTTGTACCACCTCAGGCGATGAAGAAACCGCATCCGTGGTTGTACATAGAGTTGAAAATGAAATTTGTCCTGCTGTTGTGATACTTGTAGACATCGTATCTTTCCCTGAAAGGTGTGCAACGTTTTAGCTACCTGACATCCCGGCAAGCGTATCCTGAGATTGCACATAATGAAGCAATTGTATGTTGCTGGTAATTGCAAGTTTCTGCATCGCGTTGTGCTTATGTACCGCAACCGTACAGACTGAACGCTTGAGAAGGTTTGCAATCTCCTTTACCCGCATGCCTCGTGCATACAGGCGAATAATTTCGAGTTCTCTCGAAGTTAACTGGGACTGCTGTTGAGCATAACCAGTAGTTATATCCGTCTGTTGGATCCGCGGAGAAGAATAAAAGCGCTTTGCCACCAAATCAGATAATGCTTTTGGCAGACAACGTTCCAAATCATCTTTCTTGCTGATTAACGCGTGTACCCCTGACGCCCGGAGACGGCGGAGCGTGGGAGTAAACGTGTAGTTTTCACTTACCAGCGCAATCAGCTTGAGTTCCGGTGCTACCTTTTGAATTCTCGAGATATAGTGACTGGCATCATTATTATTTTGACAGTCAAAAGATACATCAACAATCAACACTAAATTTTTATCATCACACTTGCCTGATAACGCGTGAATCAATTCATTTCGCGAATGAGTTACAAATGCAATATCCGCATACCCGGCAAGCAAGCTGCGTAATCCTGTAATAACAATCGGTTCATCACTGGCAACCGCAACGGAGAGTCGGGAATGTAGGAATTTATGGGACATACTCGATTCCTTCTTGTGCAAACGCTAATCAATCCTTAATTAGCTAAAAATAAATTATTTACGATAATTTCATGCAGGGCAACGCAACTCAAATTATTTATTCTAACTTTAGAATTAAAAACACATTAAATCATTTCATTAATGAATGGCTTTATACTCATTTATCACATTTTTAATATATTTATGTGTCTCATTAAACGGAGGGATTTGATTGTTATACTTTGAAACGTTCCCCTCTCCCGCATTATATGCGGCCAGAACCAGTTCGGGATTACTTCTATAGCGTTTCGTCAATTCCGAGAGCAAATAAGTGCCAAGATGAATATTCATCTCAGGATCAGATAATCTATGCTTTTCGAGAGAATAGCCCAATGCTAAAGACAGGCGATTCGCTGTATCAGGCATCAATTGCATTAAACCCACAGCGCCTTTTGCCGAGATAATGTCCGGATTAAATCCGGACTCAACGGCCATAACCGCCTTAACGAGATATGGATCGACACCATACTGCCTGGCATAGTGGCCGATAACCTTATCGTAACGACCGTTTGCCATCTGTGTCGTAAACTGACGCCGCGGTGAGGAACGTGATATGCGAATGGCGGAATTGGCTTTCGTGGCCTGCCAGCGTTGCACGGCATCATTTTTAGCGATAGCGCAACGCCGCCCCTTGTTTGATGTTCGTTGCTGTTCGACATACATGATTCCCTGAGCATCTTCATAACACCACTGCGCTGCCATCGCAGGAGGCATGAAACAACACAGTAAAACAAATATACTATGGCGCATTTCCATCCCCTTCCTTGTTTGTTTCCGCATTTTCTTTATCGCATTTAACATCAACCGCCATCTCTCCTGGCGCGTCATTCTGAGGAATATCATCTTTCCATGCTTGTTCCATCTGCTCTAGCCAGGTCAGTAAGCGCATTATTTCATCAATACTGCTGCTATCAATAAAAGTATAAATTTTTGCCGTCTTAAAAATTCTTCGTGCCAGCGAAATATTGCGAATAACAGGGATATTGTTTTTTTCCGCGAAAGCAATAACCGCAACAGCACGAGAGTTTTTCTCGACAACTGAAATAAAAGGCAAGCCAATTACCGTGGGATTAAAATAAATTCCCAATGCGATATGCGTCGGGTTAGCCAACACCATTTTTGAAGTCAATATATTTGCTTTAGTCTGTTCAGAAAGCAATTCACGATGCAACTGCTTACGCGCGCTTTTAATGTGTTGATCACCTTCATTATTTTTATACTCTTGCTTTATTTCTTGTTTGGTCATCATCAAATCTTTAATATATAAATAAAAATCAACCAAAGCATCAAACGCCATAATAATTAAAAACGGCAACAAGGTATAACAAAAAAGCAATGGCATCAGCCCACGCCACACATTAATAAAATGCTGGATCCCGCCAGTCGGTATAGTAAATAATCGAGCATGATATTTTATAATAAAAACACTAAACCCAGTGAGTGCCATCCCAAGATACAAAATAGCTTTTACACTGTCTTTCAGCCCCCTGATACTGAATATTTCTTTAAATCCTTTTATTGGATTAATAGCATTCAGATCCAATCGAATCGCCTCCGACGCCATTTTAAAACGTGTTTGTATCAATGTCATCAGTGCCGAAGTGAAAACAGAAATCAGGGCAATACCAGAGATAATTTTAAACGCTGTTGTAAATACCAGTCGCGCATATTCTCCCGTTGATAGCATGAAACCACTACTGACGAATAAATCGAAATAAAATGTCAACTCCCTCGCATTGATGGTCATCCATACAAAAGATGAGACCGCAATTAACGTAAGTAGCCCTACAAAATCTCGGCTAAGAAACATCTGTCCCTTTTTAGCAGAATCCTCTTTCTTCTTATGTGTTGGCTGTTCTGTTTTTTCTTCACTCATTATACTTAACTCTTCGGTAAAAAATCACTCAGTCGTAATCCTGCCAACTGGGTGATAAGTAATGGTGTTAAATAAATCAACAGAACCAAAATGGCGATAACACTCTTTAACGTTAATGCGACAGAAAAAGCATTCAATTGTGATGCGAAACGTGAAAGTAAACCAAGCGCGCATTCTGTGACAAATAAAGCGACGACGATAGGCCCTACCAAAATTAAAGCCTTCAGCATTAACTCATTAACAAGATGAACCACTTGCAATGCTAATGCTTTATCAAAGTGAAAGGATTGTGCTACCGGAAATATTTGATAACTTTTTTTTATCGCCTCACAAAGCGTAACCATTCCGCCACTTAGCATAAAAGTCGCGCCGTAGAAATAGTTCATAAAACTGGCGAAAACAGAAGTTTCAACCCCTATACCTGGATTCATAGTACTACTAATAGTTGCTCCGCGTTGGTTGTCAATGACCTCACCTACCACCAAAGCAATCCAGAATGGCACTGACAGGCAAATACCGCATAGTAAACCAATAATCGCTTCCCGAACGATAATCACCATTGGTGCCGCCGCCGACGCCAGTGGAAACTGTACACTCAGCAGAGGCAAAAAACCAAGAAGCATAAAGCACGTAATCACATTTTTGGCTAACATGCCCCCTAGCACCTGGCTGTTAAACCAGGGTAAGAAAAATGTTATTGGCAGAAGTCTGGCCATCCCGATAACAATCAACAGGATATATTCATGGTAGAGCACATAAACATTCATAGGCGACTCATTAGGGTATCTGGAATGCCAGGGCCAACACTTCGGCAGAGAAATTTTTCAGGCTGGAAACAAACCAGGGTGCAGTCATAAAAAGCGCGGCACATACTGCCAGCAATTTAATACCAAATGGCAAGGTCTGTTCCTGGATATGAGTAATTGCCTGAAGAATGGCCACAACTATCCCCACCACCGTTGCGACAATAACCGGAACTGAAGATAATATTAAGACCATATATAGTGCTTTATTGCCTATATAAAAGATACCATCCATTGTTATCCCGCCGTTTTCCATAACGCTGCGTACTGCATGACCATGCCGGTCGCAATCTTAGACCAGCCATCAATGGCAACAAAAAGTACCAATTTTATTGGTAATGATATTGTTACAGGACTCATCATCATCATGCCGAGAGCCAGTAATACGTTGGAAACTAACAGATCCACTACAATAAAAGGAAGATAAACATAGAAGCCTAAAACAAAGGCGCTTTTTATTTCACTCAGCGAATAAGCCGCTAACAGCGTAAATAACGAGCTATTTTCAACTGTTGGTTTAACCCCAACAACCTGATGATCATCCGTTACGGGATATTGCTGCTGATAGATATTACTAAAAAATGTAAGGAGTTCTTTATCAGAAAATCGGTATAAATAATTTTTATACCCAGAAATGCCGTTATCGATGAAGTTTTGCACTGACTCAACATTGTCGAAAGAGACACCTTCCTGGCGATAATATTCATAGCCCTGCAGGGCAACTGGCGACATGACAAAAGCAGTTAATAGTAGTGAGATACCATTCAAGGTCATATTGGATGGCGCCTGCTGTAAGCCTATGGCGTTGCGTATCAATGAAAAAACAATAGAGAATTTAATAAAACACGTTCCGCCCGCAATGAAAAATGGCAAAAGTGTCGCAAGACTCAGAATCCCTACCAGACCAATGCTGTTATAATCCGTCATAATTTCATCTCACAATGTGTTGTAAACTTCCTCTATTTCCACCGCCAGGCGATCATTCAGTAAAACAAGTTCTCCCTTTGCTAACTTTTGTCCCTGAACCCGGAGTTCAACATCAACTTTATTGTCTCCCAGACCAATCAGGGCATCTAATACATCGCCGGTTTGTATTTTACTAATTTCTGCTAATGTCATGGTTGTTTCACTGAGTACAAACTCAATGTTTAGTTTGAGTCCATCTGCCGCCCATAACTTATCAACAAGAGCATTATTTATTTGACTATCCATAATATCCTCACTTACAGTAAAACTGTGTTGTTCATATTGGATCGCACAATATTCTATGTTTCCGACATAAAGGTAAATCTGAACATTTGTAATCCACAAGGCATCACCAATGGCCAAATTTTCGATATCACTCACAGGTAACGATGTGAATCCGAGAGATACTTTGATGGGACAAAGCAAATGCTGGCAATCGTTTACTGTTTCCGTAACCAGCACATCTAATGAGGTTAGGGATGTTTTTGGAAACCAAACAAAACCAGCATCATCACCGGCACTGTAGAATTTTTCATGCAGAGGAATCTGACATTCTGGGTCCTCAATAACAACTTCAGCAATAGGTGCTGAAAACCACTCAGTCCCCAAGGAGAGATTAAATAACAGCTCACCGTACAATGTAGAAATAAATTTGTTTCCCATCTGCTGAACAGAAAATCGAGCATCCTGCATGCCATATTTCTGCAAAAGCGTTTCTGCAGAGACAAAAAAACATATCTCCGTTCCGGCGTGAACACCGCTACAGCGAATGAATGCTCCCTGCATTCGTTTCTGATTTGTCAGCAACGCGATAGAATTGCGTGCGCAGTACTGCATGATCAGGTTTTCTGTGACATCCAGGTGCCGTAAACACGAAAGAATGGTATTCACGTCTCCTCCTCTTCGTCATTTAAAACATCCTGGTTTGCCTCATTCTGCTGCTGTGAGTTTTGCTGATTCTGTAGATAGTCATTCGCCGTCGACACGGCACCATCTACACGCAATCCGTGCAAAGGATATTGCTGTTGGAAATTTACCAGCTGTTGTTCAGTTTCAATGTCCGATGGCATAATTTGTATTTGCGTATCAGATTTATTCTGTGCGTGTTCTATGCGTACCTGGGCCGTTTGTTGAGTAGGAAAGGTCCAGCTCACTTCGGTCACATTCGATTTCGTGTTTACTGCAAGCGCTACATCTTTGGCAGACTTTAATTGCTGCTGAATAACTGTCTCCTTTCCGTGTTCTCCAGATAATAGCTTTTCCGTTACCCATCCAGATTCAACGATAGCCTTGTCAGGGACTGGCATTGCAGACAGAACTGTTACCTCTGAAGATTCATTTTTTTTCTTATCAGATTTCTGAGTATTCTCTTGATGTTGCGGAACCGCTGCGGTAAAAATTGCTGCCGATCCACTGTGGATCAGGGCTTGTTCCTTTAATCGCCCTACATCAACGCTGGCATGTTGGCTAATATTCCCTGCGGAAATACGTGTCGGCACATTAGATACAGACTTATTGCCCGTACTATTCGTTTGTAGCTGCTGCACGAATCTGGCCGACAGAGACGATGATAGCGTTTCCCCGGCTAATATTACCGATACCGCAATCTGGTCAGTTTGCTCGGTGCCCTTATCTCCTTTTTTCTCATCTTTGTTACCGTCAAAAGTCTCAATCTTAGTATTCTTTTTCCACTTGGTATCAGTATCATTCAATAATTTCTGAATAATGCAATCAATAGATTGCACACTGTCACAAGAACCTATGTTTTCTGATAAATGCGCTTCTACTGATGATGATTTTATATTTTCCATGCAATACATTCCTCTATAGAATATTCTTCCAGAGCAATTTTTTTGACACTACGCAGGCGTTTAACTTTTTGTTGGCATAAAGACCACTTACGCTTTTTTCGTTCATAGCTGGCGCGTAATTGCAACAGACGCGACTTTTCATCTTCTTGTTCATGCTGACTTGCAATTAATTCATCTTTTTCCGAATCCAGACGATATAAAACTGAGAGCAGCAATGATTCTTTTCTTTTAATAGCATATATATTGTCTTTCGTTACTTCACTTTCGGTAACTCCATGCCATAAGGTGATGATACAGTCATTAGTCTCCTTATGACCTTCAGCATTAGCAATCAGCAAATTTTTTAATCGTTCAATTTCGCGTTCAATACGTGTCACTTTCAGAACAAGGCTATCGCAGTACGTTGAATACAGATTTTCCATACTTTTATATGGCATATAGTGACTCCAGCATTTGTGTAAATGATGTTTTATCTTCCATCTTTTGCTGGAGAAAATTCTTTATAATGTCAGTTTTCCCAACAATTTTATCTGTGGCTGGATTTTCACCCGGTTGGTATTCACCTAATTCAATCATCAGCTTCAACTCGTCCAGTTTTGACAAGTAATTTCGAAATAAAGATGCAGCTTCACGCTGCTCATCAGATGATACTGCACGCGTTACACGACTGACGCTACGTAATACGTCAATTGCCGGATAATGCCCTGTACCAGCCAGTTTTCTGGAAAGATAAATATGCCCATCGAGAATCGAGCGCACTTCATCACCGATGGGGTCTACTTCCTCTTCTTCTTCAAGCAGTACCGTATAGAACGCTGTAATGCTGCCGAATTGAGTTTTACCACTTCTTTCCAGGATTCGTGGCAAATTATCAAAAACAGATGATGGGTAACCGCGTCTTGCAGGCATTTCTCCAGCGGAAAGCGCGACGTCACGAAGCGCACGGGCATAGCGTGTCATTGAATCAATCATCAGCACAACATTCTTGCCGGCATCACGAAAATATTCAGCAATAGTGGTGGCAATAAGCGCTGCATTCCGCCTTTCGACAGCGGGCCGATCAGAAGTAGAATAGACGACAATAATTTTATCACGCTTATCCTCCGGGATCCCTTCAGCTAAAAACTCGGTAACCTCCCTGCCTCGTTCACCAACCAGTCCAATAACGTAAACATCTGCAGATGAATGGCTAATGATCATTGTCATTAAGGACGTTTTTCCGGCCCCAGCCCCAGCAAAGATCCCCACACGTTGACCTATACCGCAAGTTAATAACCCGTCGATAGCTCTGACACCTGTCGCAAATAAGCTATCGATTGGCCGCCGCTCACTGTAATCTGGTGGAGATTGCATAATGGTTCGAAACATCGGTAAAGATGCGTTGTCAGGGGGTGGTGACGCAAAACGTTCACAAATCTCGCCTTGTGCATTAATAACTGTACCCAGCGTGTCCATCGATACTGAAAGAGAAAAAGCAGTACCGTCCGGAACAATAATATTGGAACATGAAATACCATCAGATCCGCCCAGCAGGCACAGCACAGCATTGCCCTGGCTAAAACCGATAGTCTCTGCTTGTCCAATGACACGAGGATCGCTCAGAGAGCGATAAATACGACATCGTTCCCCAATAAAAGTATGGCGTAACGGTGCAGTAATGATCGTCCCCTGAATCGATGTTATCCTGGCGTTACAATCAAAAATATCACTAAGCAAGATTTCCTGCATTATTTTAGCGCCTGGCTAAATTCATCTACAAGCTCATAAAACTGGTTCAATACATCCGCCAATGACTCACCTTGTTCAATTACATTTTCACTTAAAAATACTCTTAAAACAAAACTTCCATCATCTTCAACTAGCTGTAGCTGGCCTGTAATACTCCAGTCACAAGTTGCAACCAATGATTCGATAAGTTGTGGAGCAGCATTTAATAAGGCATGGCTATCATATTTTGCAACAGCACTCCAAAGAACCACAACACCGTTAACAGTACTAAACATAATTGATGGTTTTTCACCAAAACTAAGCTCGATTGTGGAATGATGATCTATATCAGAGATCAACGATGGATCGCATCCCATTACCTCAAGCGCCTGTTTGAGAATATCTACAATTTTTGAAACATCCATTTAATTAATCCACCATTTTGATTACGTTAACTTTAACACTTTCTGATATTTCGCCAAATGAAATGACATCCAGATCAGTAAATTGCGACATTATCAAACGTTTAGTATAGCGTCTGATATCAACTGCAGTTAGAAATACAACATCCTTTCGTGAAAGGTTAAATAAATGATGCTCAAACCTGTCAATAACAAACTCATTATCTGCCGGTTCCATATTAATAAATGATCCAGAAGCAGATGTTTTAATTCCCTTACGGATTTTATTTTCAATCTCAGGTGATAACACCATAACTGACAATACATTTTCAGTAGAAAACTTATCTGAAATATAGCGAGCTAACGCACTGCGCACATGCTCTACCAACTGGATCGTATCTCTCTCTTTCCCGCCCCACATCGCCAACGCTTCCAGCACTGCTTTCATATTTCTTACTGAAATACGTTCACTTAACAAACGCTGTAAGACTTCAGATACTCGCTGGACAGTACAATGCCTGTAAGTTTCCTTTAATAACTCAGGATACTGGCGTTCAAATTTATCCATAATATTTTTGGTTTCCTGGATACCAAACAGCTCAGGGATCTGTGCGGTCACCAGCAACTGAAAAGAAAGCATCATTTCATCTTCTGCCGAACGCAACGTAAATCCCAAAGATGAACATAACTCCTGGCTCTGTTCGGCGACCCAGTATTCTTTTTCATTTCCATATTCAGTGGTGATTACATCAATGCCGGGTAAATCAATAATACCGTCAAGATTCAAAAGTTTGAAATGCCCAAAGTTAATAGGAAATACACCTGCAGTAACTTCATTGATCAGGACAACAACATGGTTCAACTGTACGTTTGGGCTCATTACCACACTGACCTTCGGGAGTTCAATGCCATAGTTAAGGTAAAAATCCTGTGAAAAACGCATGCCAAAATGTTCAAGATCCAGATTGTTAAAATCTTGCTCTGGAAGCATTACCATCAACGGTACAGTTTCAGGTATAATACTTGCTGTGGGTAAAAGAGTATTTCCTTCACTACCAAAACTTCCCCCTGAATTCGTTTTTATACTCCCCGAAGACGTTGCCTGCTTTTTAGCTTTCATCATACGATTAATATAAACTGCAAGAATAATACCAGCTATAAACATAAAAATTATCAATGGAAATCCCGGAAGACAACCAATTAAAATGGCTACAATTACCGTAACAATCAAAACAAAATCACGCTGGAAAATCTGATCAATGATATTGTTACCCAGATTTTTTCCATCCTCACTAACCCTTGTTACCACAAAGCCGGTACCAATGGAAATAAGCAAAGCCGGAATCTGAGCGACCAAGGCATCACCAATTGTTAAAATCGTATAGATATCGGTAGCCCCACTAAAGGACATACCATGACGCCCCATGCCAATAGATACGCCACCAATGAAATTGACAAAGATAATCACAATGCTGGCAATTGCATCACCCTTGATAAATTTCATTGTGCCATCTAATGCACCATACAGTTGGCTCTCCTTTTCCAGCATGGAGCGTCGCCGTTGGGCATCATCAGCATCAATATTTCCCGCTCGCAGGTCGGCATCAATACTCATCTGTTTACCGGGCATGGCGTCCAGAGAAAAACGAGCACTAACTTCTGCGACACGCTCTGAACCTTTTGTTATAACAATAAATTGAAAAAGTGTAACAATTGAAAAAATGATAAAACCAACAATAATATCCCCAGCAATAACGAAGTTACCAAATGTTGTAATAATGTGTCCTGCATCAGCTTGCACCAGTATCATACGGCTGGTACTGATAGATAACGCAAGACGAAAGAGCGTTGTAATGAGCAAAAGTGAAGGCAATGCAGAAAATTCCAACACTTTCTGTATATAAAATGTGCCAATAAAAATTAAAATAGAAAATGTAATATTAAAAGCTAATAGTACATCAATAAGCCATGTTGGTAGTGGTATAATCAACATGGCTAATATTAATATCATCAACACAACCAAAAATAATTCTGGTCTCTGCGCTATTTTTTGCCACATATGTATCTCAGACTACGCTATAATGTTAATTACACTCTATATACTTTATAAATCTCTCGTATATAAGAGCTATATCTATTTTTTTCTGCAATACACAATAATAGACTTTATCGTGATGCGATAGAACTTGCTCATTGTGACTAAGCATTTCACTGTTATTATATATCCATGCAGAAAGATCGATCACACCTATGGGCATTTCCACCATTACAAAGTACCATACTCCATATCGACAGCAGCGGAATAAACTTCCCTTGAATGTAACAGAGATTTCTTCTCCGGCTAGCAAATTGCATACCTCATCTTCCAGTCCGCTATTAACCATATGTCCTTCTGATATGAGTAAAACGAGAAAACCCGTCGATAATCATTGCAAGAGTATTCTCAACACTCATTTTCATTTTTTCAGCACCTGCCAGATCATCTGCAAAGATCCCGAATGGAAGTGGCTTAATAGCAGAATAAATTTGTTGGACAAAGTTGGTTTTATCGCTACCTGCATAATATTTCATACAGTTGTTAATCAGTTCAATCGTTAAATTCTTAGTTTCATCAGGTTGCAAAACAATATGAAAGAAGAAATCAAGCAATCTGGAATCTCTTTCATTTGTTGATGGAATATACTCACCTTCATTCATCTTCGACATAAACATCTTATCGGCAGAACGAAGTATATTCATTCTAAAATTTGCTTCAAGCAAAGTGCCAAATTCAAGTGCGCTGCATGAAGGGTCGTAACTATTAATATCACAATGCAGTGCCTGGGAATAGTAATCCAGCACAGCGTAGCGATTTTCAATGCCAAATTTCTCAATCGACATCTGGTATATTTCTAGTGGATCAAGGTCCTGCGTAAGAAACCCCTCATAAGCTTTACGCAATGACTGTTCGTTTTGTTTTAGTTGCAAACTAAATTTTCTTGCTGTATTTGCACTGTTAATGCCTGCTTTTATCTTTTTCCTGTCAGGTCCCTTCATTAGATTTTCAAGAGCAGACTCCAGAATATCCAAAGAAATATCAGGCAACTCATCATTTTCTTTTTTCTTCTTTTTCATCAAGATAAACGCGTGAAGAAGTAAAGCAATTTCTGTCGGGTCGGCGAATAACTGATGCAGATAATTTAATAATTGTTTTGCCGTCATTGCTCCGCCTTTGGCAAAATCATTGATTTTCATCACACAGTTTGGCGTTTTCTCCTTTATTGAGGCTTCACACTCTTCAGCAATACTTTCTGGTGATGAAGGTTTTGCCTTCGCCGCACGATTATTCTGCAGAAAAGAACTCAATAACGCTGACATATCATCGGCCATAGTCATCGCAACTGAAAAAGAACCTTTCTCCACCTTCACTTCAGCATCATCCTGCATCTTAACAAGGACGTTGCTTAAATCGCCAATCCCTCCCGCACTTCGGACACTGGCCATTGGCAAAGATTCTAATGCCATATTCTACCCCTGATGAGTTGGTGTTATAAAAGCATCTTGATTAATTTTTTGCGTCTTATTCTGATAATTTTTAATGGCATCCCATCCATCATTAATGTAACCATCAAGCGCATCTTTGTGGCTAAAATCATCTTCTAGTATCCTGGGCTGAATCAAAAAGAGTCTTACCGCCTTCGAGGAATTGTTTGTCTTTGTTTTAAATAAATTACCGATAAATGGAATATCGCCAAGCAATGGGATTTTAGTAACACCATCAGACAACTGATCGCGTGTATAGCCACCAATTAAAAGATTCTGACCGGCAGTCACCCGAGCCATGGTGCTGATAGCAGTATTTCCCACAACCGGTAACTGATCTACCGTTGCAGTATCACCTTGATCATCTTCCACAGTATTTCCATCTGTAATGTCAATATTCATCTCAACGAGTTTATTATCATCTGAAATCATTGGAATAACGTTGATGGAAGTACCATAGGTTACTGTCTGGAGCGAAACTTCTCTTTCCCCCATCAATTTGACATAAAAACTACGCGAATTATCAAAGATGGCCGGAATATTATCCTGGGCAAGGATGATGGGGCGTGATACAATATTCGCCTTATTCCTCTGACTTAACGCATTAACGGTTGCCAAAAACATATCACTTTGCGAGCTTGTTAAGATACTTGTGGCATTAAAAAATGTCTGGATGCTCGAACCGACTTTATATTGCCCTTGCCAATTTACGCCTATTTGTTCTAAATCATCCTTATTAATATCAATAATCCAAAGTGAAAACTCGACTTGTTTACGAGGAACATCAAGGCGTGCAATAAGATCTTTTATCATGTTAACTTGATCTTGCGTGCCTTTAATAAGCAAACTATTACGACCTGAAAATGGCAATACTTTAATTTCACTGCCAGAAATTCTGCCATTATCGTTAAATTCTGCACGCACGCCAAATTCAGATTCTTCGAGAATCTCTGTTTCAGCTGTAGACTCTGGCTTAATTTGCTTTTTGACTGCAACATTACTTTTTCCTTGAACTCCATTATCAGAAAACAAGTTGTTGATTGTGGTGGCAATGCCTTGCATCGTTTTCGTTTGCCCGCGATAGCTATAAGTACGATCATCCACGAACACATGCCGCAGTTTTACTGTATCAATGACTAATTCGCTGTTAGATGATGAATATCCCTCTCCCATAAAACCAGCTATACCAACTACGATTTCAATATATTTTGGTGGCCCTGAGATATAAAGTGTATTGGATGGCATATTCATTTTAAGTGGATATCGAGAATCATACATACCATTGCTGTGCAAGAAATCCTCCAGATCTCTATAGCTTCTGGCTGGAAAATGAATGATTGCAGTTTTAGCTTCTGAGGCTTCATATATATAATATATTGAACCATCAAAGTACCAAATTAACCCTAAGTCATGCGTAATGCGCTCGACCATTTCCATTGGTCTGTTAAGATCGAAACGGCCTGTCACCGAATATTTTTTTGCGCGTGAGCTTACAATAAATGGTTTATTAGTTTGTGATGATATCGCTTTAAAAACAAAATCAACACTCTTATTATTGGCAGTAAAACTGTTAATTGGTGCCGTTAAATTGACATCGTTACTGGGGATCGATTGGCGAATGCCATTACTTGTCAAATTATCCTCAACAGCAGAAACCGCTCCACTATAGCTTAGTACACCCAATACAATGAGTGTACTTAAATTTTTTATTGCGGCTTCAGTCCTGAAAAACATTGATATATCCATCCATGAAAGACGTGAGAAATTCCATATTCGAGCATTCAAGTGGAAACAAACAAACCCAGCCGTCATTAATACTAATTCCACACGCAAAAAATTGATTCAATTTCATCACTAACATTGAGAGAACGGCATACTTATCAATAAAATATTCGTCGGTTAGCTGGAACAACACATACTGTTCAGAATGGCAGATACTATAATTTTTCATTTATCTTCCTCAATGAGGACGGTGTCATACCGAAAGAGGATAAGATAACCTGGTTCAAATGAGACTGTGAGCTAAATCCATTGCTCATTGCTATATGAGTAAGGCTTTCTTTTGTCTCTACAATATCCAGCATTGTTTTTGTCAATCGCCATGCCTGCATTCTGGTTTTTACTGTATCACCGAAATATAGTTGTGTTTTTTTTCTGAAATTCGAGTATGACAAACCGTAACGTTCACTCAAGTTAGTAACATTGCTAATATCATTATTGATATAATTTCCTATAAGATAGTTTGCGATCATATAAGACTCTTGCTGTCGTATAAATTCACATAATGAAGCAAAGTCAAAATCTTCAATTCTTTGAATATATCTAATAATAAATAATTGTTCTAGTTCTGAATATCTTAAGCATATATTGCCATTATGCTTATGTTGAGTATCAGAATTCCAGTACGTATTTATGTCAGAAAAAACCTGATACGCAGCATCAAGAAATGCAAGCAATTCAGAAAAATACCCTACATTTACAGTACCCGTTAAAATCCGTGACTGCTGGTGATAATCTCTGATCTGGCGGCCGTAGACTAAATGCTGTGAAAATCTTCCCTGTTCGCCAATCGTCCAGATATGGTTTTCACACCGCACATTCCCTGGGCATTGATTCAATTTATTTTCAGTGTTTAGTGAAACGCATAGCAAAAATTTTTCAGATAACTGTCTGCGGCTAATTTTATTCCCTGGATACCATTTAATTCCTTTAACATTCATGGCCTACATCCGTTTTATTCAAAACTCTGGTTGGCAGAAATTGTCATACTTCCACTATCGTTAACATCAGCCATCATTGCCATGGTGTCCGTTACACAGATTTTTAAGAAATGTTCCAGATTTTGGTCAGCGCTATTGATCGTTAAGGTTTTTGACTGAAGATTCCATTGAATTTCAGCATCTGGATGTTGAGTCTCGGCAAGATACTGCGTTGCACAGTATACAAGCTGTTGCCTGAATAAACGCGTAGAATGCGTAATATGTCCATCAGGCACCAATGCGATGTCTCTTTCTAACGGTTTTTTAACTGTGCAGCCGAACAGCACAGTTGATAAAATCATTACAGCAATAAATGATAAAGGCCCCTTATACATATAATGTTTATTCATATTTAAGTTCCCTTCCTTGGGAGAAAACGCCTCTGCCGTTTTGCTATTGAATGCCCCTTTAATCATCAGGAACCTTAGCTTTGACATAGTCTAGTGTCTTTCATAAGAATATTACATAAATTTTTATTTATTTTTTCTATTTTCTTTTTTGTTGAATAAATAAATATTTATTCTTTTCATTTTTTATATCCCCTAGACTACTTAGGAGCATAGTAACCTTGTTTTTGTACGGGATTTTTATGGAAGAGAATTCGCAGCGTGCAGGTATGGATTGCCTGCCCCACTATGTCATGAAGGTGCTTTCTGGCTCGATGTATGGAGTAGACATTCCATTACCTCACAGCGAAAACGTGCATGTCCGCTTCATGTCACAGGAACAGTTATTAACTGCGGAACAAAGTGAACAGCAGTCTATTTTTAGCAGCGTCAACACTGTTGTCGTCCCAGCCCCTACAGACCAGAGCACCTGCTTTCTGTTGTCGTTTATAACCTCTGCTGAAAGTGAAACAGTGGCTGTATCTTGCCAGGTACTGTCCCTCGCCGGAGAAGACCCCCTTTCTTCGGAAAATGACGGAGAGACTTCAGTTCGAGCTTTAAACCTGAACAACCCAGTTAAGATTGGCCTGATAACTATTGCCTTAAAAATCAAGGGTGAATACTGGAATCAGGCCGTTGTAAACTATTCCAGAGAGCCGCTTTCTTCTCTGAATCAGGATGAAAGCATTACCGATCCTTCATTTGCTAAAGTATCAACCGATAGATCATACTTTCGTCGCCAACTTTTTTGGCTGATTTTTCTCAGCACCGTTATCCTTTCTGTCGCCGCCACTTCTTTCATCGGTTATTACGCTAAGGTGGATAACAGTGCTTCCGTACTGTCTTTATTGTCTCCTGTTGATCCTGATATCGTTAAACTTAAGGATGGCAGTATTTATGTCATTGTGAGGAACGATACCGACGCCGGCTGGGGCTGGCAGGAACTCAATAAAAGTAATGTTAATACAGAAAAAATTCACATTGTATCTCTTGAATCGGCTCGCCTTGATCTTTCGGCAATGCTCCACGAACTGAAGATCCCATTCCATAAAATTGAACTCGCTGATTCTTCAACTTTAGCAATAATATTTAGTACAGAACGTTGTACTAAAGATACGTGCAACAAACCCTTTAACACGTTGATTGGTAAAGATTATCCGTGGATAAAAAATACAGTCATTGGTTCATTTTCCGATCAAGAAATCATTGCATCTGCTAAGCATAAACTCAATGAATTAGGATTTCAGTTTACAACAGACATTACACCTTTAAGAGCGAGTTTTATTATTCATGGTGTTATCGATAGAGAACAGTATTCTGTTATCCAGAATTCGATAGACAGTTTTAGACAAAGGTTTGGCGGTGAATATGTTCAGTTTGATTTTGGACTGGACGAACCGGGGTTACGGCCATTGACCTATCGGAACGGTGATGACAGTTATGCCATCATCTCTGATTACCACTGGCTTTATCCCTATTAAATTAAATGGAATAAGAGGCAATTAGAATGGTCACATTTGATAATAAATCGCATGATGCAAGTACTGTAACCGACCTGGAGTTTGGTTCGGGATATATTAGCAATATGGCTTTAGGATTTGAGCAAGGTACACAAGACCTCAGACAATCGCTGGATGATGCATTAACGGTTTTACAAAAGGATCCAAGTAACCCCGCTAATCTGGCGGCATACCAATCTGCATTATCTGAGTATACTCTTTATAAAAATGCGCAATCGAACGTTGTTAAATCATTCCGTGATATTGACCAGGGCATTATTGCTAACTTTAAGTAAAAATGATGTGCGGTAAGGTAGGTCCACTGCTTTTGCCGCTATCGATTTATCCTAAGGACAGGGAGTACTAACGTGAGCATGTCTATTAATCAGATATCATTGCAGTCATTACAGACACCCACTTTTTCAGAATCACAACCCTCTTTAGTCACGGGTGATTTGGTTGATCTGGATACACGATTAGCTGAAGAAGTCTCCAGACTGGCAGCAGGTACCCAGGTTGAAAAAGACAGAATTACCGCCGCATTGAATAACCCAGCTGTCACTTCCGACCCTGAGCAACTCGTAATATGGCAAAACAAGCTGAGCGCTTATACTATAGATACCAGTTTATATAGCACGCTGGCTCGTAAGGGTGTTTCCGCAATCGAAACATTAATAAAAACATGATGAAATCATTGAATATAAAGACTGCGCTGATACTACTTATGTTTCTACTTTGCGGATGTAATGAAAAATTAGCTGACCAATTATCTGAAAGGCAAGCTAACGAAATAATTACACTTCTGGAGTCGAATAATATCGATGCGTTCAAGGTTGACGGTGGCAAAGGAAAATATTCCATTCAGGTTTCCTCAGAAAGCCTGGCTTCCGCGACGGTATTACTGACTGCTTATAACCTTCCATCTGCTGAGGATATTGAAATATCGCAACAATTTCCTGCGGATGCTATGGTGTCGACCCCCCTTGGTGAAAAAGCACGACTGATCTCAGCTATTGAACAGAGACTGGGTCAGTCACTACAAGAACTGGAGCATATTACCAGCGCCCGAGTGCACTTGAGTTATCCTGGTATTAGCCCTGAAAATAATGATTCATCTTCAATGGTGGCATCAGTATTGATAACCTATCAGGGAACAATTGATGAGGCAGCATATTCAGATAAGATACGCCTATTTATAAAGAACGGATTGCAGGATATGCACTATGAAAATATATCTGTGGTTATGTTCCGCCAATCCGCGCCGCTTAAGTTAGTGAGTATCAGACCTTCACATCCGCTATGGGGATACACCGTTATCATTGCATGTTCAGTTCTACTATTATTTCTGATTTTGCTAGGTGTGTTCTGGCCCCGTATATCTCAACGTTTTATTTCTAAGAAAGAGACAGAGTAATCAATCACAATATTTCATTAGCGACGATTTCTTTTCGTCGCTAATTATTGGATAAGCTATGAATGAGATAATTATGCTTAGCAAAATTGTGCTAATGCCGGCTGACTGGGCAAATATTACCAGAGTAGCTAAATTGCGCAATGTGCCACGTACTATTGTAAACAGACTTCTGTTGCCACATAACACTATTGATATTGATCTATTACAACTCTCTGAACAAAATATGTTTTTTATTTCTCGCTGGGACAAAATCTATAGTGCAGCGATGATGGCCGCATCACGGCAACTGGCTCCTATGTTCGTACGGTTTCCCGCCGCCCTCACGCTTTTAACGGCCAAACAGCGCGCTTTCCTTTATATTCCCTGGTTTTCATCTTTACCCATAAACGAGGAATATCGCCAACCTGATCTCGGTATGCTTGAACAGTATGCATGCACATTGTTGATAAAAGCAATGCACAATCGATTTCCCCCTCCTCTTGTCCCTCTACTGGCCTTATTTTTCTCTGATGAATGTCAAGAGCCTGATATCAGAGATGACCAAATCTATTCTGAAGAATACTTTCTTTTTTTGCAGGCCTTAGAATATGCTTAGACAAATCTCACTTCCGAAGCAGTATCATTTGCCAGATACCCCACTTATCAAAGCGAAATGGCTGAATTCAGCGACCAGTGCATCCAGACTTGAGCTGCTTGCCAGAAAGCATGCTCAACATATTCTCCGTGATGCAAGAAACGAGGCTGATGAATTGCGTTCTCTTGCCTGGATAGAAGGTTATACTCAGGGAATACAGAAGGCATCACAAACTGTAGTCGATTACGTCAGCAATGTTGAATCTGCAACATCACAGTTGTTGCAACGTTCGCAACTGCAACTGGAGGAACAGTTGCAGCAATTATTTGCCAGTGAGGCCGGTATAGAAAATATACTCGCACTTTTAGCTCATTATCTATCACGTGATGCTATTACGGACTACAAAGCTATCGTTTCATTCCCTGCTTATGCCATTCGCTCAGCCAAATCCATCAGTGACCATTTTAAGCAGTCCGGAATTGATGTTGAACTTCGAACATGTCAAGCTGAAGAGTTACGGGTAGAATATGGACAGGAAATATGGTGCTGTAATTTTCAGCGCCAGCCATCCCAGCTGGCTAAATTAGCTATTGCCGCGTCTTTTGCTACGCTGAATATTTCTGAACGCCTTGAAGAATATCGTCAGCAGGCAGTAGAGTCTGTTTTGGAATAATTGATTTAGCTCTCTGATTTTTAAGCTCGTATAACGGCCCGAAACATATCGGGCCTTTTTTATATTTCGGTTAGCAATCAGGCTTTCAGATTGCTACTGACTGTAGAAACCAGATCTGCTGACGAGTGGCGTACATCAGCCATCAGAGAAAGAAGACTACTCATCACTTGCGCCGCTTTTTGAGCTGTTTCTTTGCTCATCTCCATAGTTTGATCCATCATTTTACTACTTGCCTGCAGGGATGTCTGCTCGGCTTCAGAATTTTTCGTCTCCATACCAAACGAGCCTTGTTCTGCTTCAGAAAGACCTCGTCCCAATCCCATAGCCCCTTGGCTGACAGCAGAAGCGTGCGCCTGATTTTTTAAGAAACCCGTCCCACTCCCCACTCCCGAAGCAACCATCTGAGTAGTACCGCTAGTAATACCCGATGACAAAGCCAATATCCCCTGCTTGCGTAATTCATCTGCCGCAGCATTGGTGAAATCCTGACTGATGACACCGAGCTCACCAGACATCTTATAACCCGCAATTGAAGATTCATTTTCTGATTCTATCATGGCAATCAACAGCGTTAGCAGCGAACTGGCTTTTGGCATTGATACTGTTATCACATTACCTGTGCTGGTATCGCTGCTGCCTAAACCACTATGTAACTGACTAAGAAGTTGCTGAGCCTCATTACGTACTGCGGCTTTGTCTTCTTTAGTCCCGCCCACACCTTTGTAGCCATCGCTAACCAATTTCACTAACGTCTGGTAGACCTGCGTATCTTTAACGTTCTGCGTAGTTCCCGTCAGAACAATATCCGCATCATCACCCGCATTAAGATATACATTGCCCGTTACTACTGAATTAATCGATCCAACCATGCTATTTATCTCCGTTTCTATGATAATTACGCACGGGTATGTGCCAGAATTTGCTTACCCGCCTGCATAGACATACCCGTTGCTTCCGTTTCATTTTTGATAATCGCATTCATGGTTTTCATTGTATTGCTGTAGTTTTCCACGACCATATCCATAAATTTTTTGACAAAGTCATTATCTGTCATAATTTCGATCAGCTTCGCTGAAATATCATCGCGTTGTTGTTCATAAACACCGCTGGTAATTGAATAAGCGCCATTATTAATGCCGCTGGCTGCTAGCGAAGTTCTGAATGTATGTTTAGACACTATTTTTACAATGCGTCCAGCACCTGATTCTCCGTGATTTGACAAGCCCCGCAACACCGAGTTTGTCATATTGCTTGCGAATTTATTACCCAAGAATTTTGCCCCGCCCCCCAGCACTACCATAGCGACAATTGTTGTTAATAACATCGTTATTGATGCAAGAATAGAGGCAACAAGCTCATCCGCTCCCATAGCTTCAAACATTTTAGCAAATTCGCTCACAACGGCATTCATCGCTTTCGCCATAAAGGACTCACCCGTTGCGGCTTTCGTAATTTGATCCGATATCATGAGGGCCGTGCTGGCAACAAACAAAATTGCCATAACACCACCGGTAAATAGTGCTGAAATGGCACCGGCTATCATCGTCACACACATAATTACTTTACTGATAGCACCAAAAATCTTATGCATCCTTTTTTGTTTTTCCGCGATTTTATCTGATTTCTCAGTTTCCTTTGCCAGTTCAGCCTGTTTGGCTGACTGCTGACTTTTTGCCAGCTCCATATTCGTCTTTAAGGTTTCTTCGTTACATTTACCTAAAATAGTCACTAACTGTGCCATCATAAGGTCAACTGAATTAATCCCGCCGGTATCACTGGCGTTGTTAACTTTACTGGTGTTGTTCATGTTCTGAATCTTAGCCGTCAGGGTGTTTAAGCGATCCTCCGCCGCAGCTGACGTCTGATTTGCCGCCACCAGCACTTGCTGCTTTTGCTCCATATTTGCGGTGGCAGATTTTACCGCCTCTCGCGCATTGTCTCTGGTATTCAGCGCCGTTTGGTACCCCTCCGAAGCCTTATCCACAGCCTGTTGCGCTTTCTTCACGCGGTCCTGAGCCTCGCTCAATTCATTGGGATCAATGGTAAAGCCCTTGACCGCCACCTGATAAATCCTCTCAGCATCTTCTTTCGCGTCAGCAAGCTCGCTATTTGCAGACTTCAGGGTCTGATCGGCACTTTCCAGCGCCTTTTCAGCTGCAGTCAACTTACTGTCAGCCTTTTCTTTCTCCCTGGCGGCCTCAGTGTAATCTGAGTTTGCCTGTGTAACTGCCTGCTGTGCATTCTCAACATCTTGTGAAGCCTGATTAAGTGCTGCGGAGGATCCTTTTCCCATCAACTGTGTCGCCGTAGCGCGAAACAGCTGCCCTACCACAGCTGAATCACCCAGTTTTACCGCTAACGTGGCCAAAACAACGGCGAGGGAATAGGTCGATGATTGTGCGCTCCCTCCAGGCATCGCACTATTGGTCTCACCTGACTGCGATTCAGCTTGCAGGGATGATCGCAGCGTCACACTTTCAGGGGAACGCAACGTTGGTTTCCATGATTCACTGGTCATAACCGATTTCTCTGCGCGCGTAACCAATTTTTCCTGGACTATTTTCTGCGCCGCATTTCCATCGCTGCTGCTTGTAGAACTAATGTCCTTTTTCGCGGTAGTTGCTCTTTCGACATCACCTTCACTGGTTACCTGCTGGGTAACCAGCGTGACAGGCTTATTTGTTATTCCGTACATGGTTATGATCCTCATCACTGTCGTTAATCTTTGTTAGCGCTTTAAGATACACTTCGGCACGCTTGACCAGCTCAGGATCCTTTTCGTGAGCCACGACCTCTTCAAATGAGTCGCGTGCTTTCGAATAGTTATGCAAGTGCATATAGCATTGCCCTGCTTCAAAAATGGCGCGCAGATTGTCATCATCAAGCGCATAGGCAATTGCATAGATATCCAGTGCATGTTTGTAGTCCTGCTTTAGCTGATAAACGGCGGCCAGGCCAAATGCGTAATCAGGATTATAGAAGTCATACATCATTAAAAATTTAAAAAAGTGCTCCGCTTTATCAATTTCTCCTTTTTGGTAATACTCGTATGCACAGGCGTAGAAACCGTTCATCAGGCTATCTGGAATGCCATACAGCTGTTTGCGGGTAGCGCCAGACTCAAATAAATCTTCAATAAACTGTTCGCGATTTTCTTCAGAGATCTTGCTGAGAAGATCCTCCATCAACACATCATTTTCATTGTCCATAATAAATTCAGATCCATACAAATAATAGATAATTGTTTTCCTATAATTATCACCGCATTTATTGTTGAAATAAATAAATAAAAATTTAGAAGATTAGCGCTCAGGTTGCCAAATAAAAAATTGAGGCACTTTTTGAAAGAAATCCGTCAACAGTGATACCATCATACACGTGAAACTTGATGATTAACAAAATCATATGGAGATGTATATGCCAAGTGCAGTTAAAACATACTCACACAATGTTTATAGCCATTATAAAAGTGATTTTAACAGGCAAAGAGAAGTTAAGAACCATAATTTACTGTCCGCATGTTTATCAGCTATCGCTAATGTCCCTAAAAATATTAGCATTAGCAAAACCCTTCAAAAAACAACAGCAGATTTGGCGCGTAGTAATGCTAATCGTGTAGATATTCCGATACATTCGTTCAATAATAGAGGTATCATGACTCTAAATGAAAATCGTGTAAAATTTGAGGT
This sequence comes from Citrobacter sp. wls827, assembly GCF_005280875.1. NCBI lineage: Bacteria > Pseudomonadati > Pseudomonadota > Gammaproteobacteria > Enterobacterales > Enterobacteriaceae > Citrobacter > Citrobacter sp. wls827. The sequence continues at coordinate 112,125 of NZ_SZWR01000017.1, read as the reverse complement.
AAACACAGCCTCAAATATGAATAGAGCCATAATAACCTTTGAAAATCGATACAAAACTGATTCTCTTAGCGGGAAAAATTTAGAGGCTTATAATGTTCTAAAAGACAAAATAAAGGAATTTAAAACCAATTTTGTTGCTCAGGTCAAAAATGGTAAAGCAGTTATTAACTGCGTAGAAACCTGTGCAGAAATGGTCGATGCTGATACAATAAATCCTGTTTTCAATGCAATGCTTAATAAATATACTAAATTGAATGAGTCACCGGTCAGACAGACTACAAATCTTGATGTTGATACAATCAGGACCTCTTTAGCTAACATATTGAACACCGAATATAGTACATCTGACATTAATATGGCAATTAGTGAGCAAGGTAATGCAGCAGGCCAAATTATCAAAAGATTTCTGTCGTCCTCTCGATCAGTGCATATCAGTGACGCTAGCATCGCCAGGCTTGAGCAACCTGCTTTTAATGAATATATGAATCAACGGCTTCAGGAGTTACCAGTAAATGACCGCGAGCTGACATTATCCTTATATAAGGCTTTCACTACAAACTTAAATAAGAATATTTTGTTTGATAAGGATTTTACTTCTACTTTTTTCGGACAGGCTATTATAGTTGCAAATGATTTTGTAAAATCCTGTCATACTGAGACGGGCAGTTTTAAGGGGGAGGGCCGCAATAATTCAGTTAGAGTGGCTATTAATTCCACATATGAAAAATTTATTGCATACGTTAAAACCACTTTCCCTGAAATTAATCCACCTGCATAGCATTTTCCTCGGGATATGACCATACTCCCACTATCGGCGGTAGTTTGGGGCTAATAAATAAAGGGTCACGATGTGACCCTTTTATCAATACAGGTAACTTACTTCAGGTATTCCCCACTGCGCAGCGCTTCAATACGTTTGTCCAAAGGGGGGTGAGTCATAAACAGCTCACTCAACGATTTGGATTTACCGTTGATGCAGAACGCCATCATACTGGTCGCTTCCTGCGGCTCATAGCTGGTTTTCAGGCGCTGCAGCGCGGCGATCATTTTTTCACGCCCTACCAGTTTTGCAGAACCGGCATCCGCATGGAATTCACGATGACGAGAGAACCACATCGTAATAATGCTCGCCAGAATACCAAATACCAGCTCCAGTACCGTCGCTACCGCAAAGTAGATTAACGGGTTACCGTTGCTACCCTCTCCTTCATCGCGGTTACCGCCCATAAACCCAGCGGCAATCTGCGCCAGAATACGCGAGATAAAGATAACAAAGGTGTTCACCACACCCTGAATTAACGTCATGGTCACCATATCGCCATTAGCAATGTGGCTGATCTCATGCGCGATAACGGCTTCGGCTTCATCCGGGCTCATATTTTGCAACAGGCCAGTACTTACAGCCACCAGCGAGGCATCCCGGCGGGCACCGGTCGCAAACGCGTTAATATCTGGCGCGTGGTAGATTGCAACCTGCGGCATAGCGATCCCGGCCTGGCGGGCCTGATTCGCGACTGTATTCATCAGCCAGCGTTCTCTTTCATTACGCGGCTGCTCAATAACTTCCCCGCCAACGGACTTTAACGCCATCCATTTGGACATCAGCAGCGAAATGAAGGAACCACCAAAACCAAACAGCAGTGCCATGATCAACAAGCCTTGAACGCTGCTTGACTGGATCCCTGTCAGGCTCAATACCAGCCCGAAAACGACCATCACAGCCAGGTTCGTCAGCAGGAAGAGCGCGATTCGCATCATAATTTTCTTTTAACCTCAATTTAACAAAACGCACTATGCGATTACCCATATCGTATGGGTCTTATGACTATTTTCAAGCATCCATAGGTGCTAAGTCACCAGAAAGACACAACTTTACATTTTATCGTATCAGGCTGACGTCTTCATGCACTTGTTAAAAAAACAGGCACAATTTCTTGTGCCTGTTCGAGGTTATTGACTGGTTGCGGGCTGCTCCGCTGGCTTCTCTTTCTCAAGATGAGCCAGGTCGAGCGCGATTTTTACCGTTTCATCCAGGTACGGATCCGGCTCCTGGTAATCCTTCGGCAGATCGTCCAGTTTCTTCAATGGTGGTTTGCCTTCACGTTTAAACCGATCATTGATACGCGCCAGACGCATTGCGTCATCTTCGTTATTCTCTTTTTCACGCTGAGCGTAATTCAGAGAAGCGATGTTGCGCTTATCCTTCATCGCATTGAAACGCGCAATGTCCTTCATGATGTACTGGAACTCAGGATCGTTCGCAATACGTGCATTGTGCTCTTTCAGCAATTCAGGTCCGAACGGCGTCAGATTATCTGACTTAGTGTAGGTCGCAGCATCAATGCTGTCCCACGGCAGTGCGTTATCTTCAAACTTCTCGCCAGTTTCAGTTTCTTCATTACCTGTCGGCATGATGATATCCGGCGTAACGCCCTTACGCTGCGTGCTGCCACCGTTTACGCGGTAGAATTTCTGGATCGTGTACTGAACAGAACCCAGCGCCGGCCATTCCGGACGCAGCATCTGATCGTAAATACGGTTCAGAGAACGATACTGCTGTACGGTACCCTTACCAAACGTCGGTTCACCGACAATCAGTGCACGGCCGTAATCCTGCATTGCCGCAGCAAAAATCTCTGATGCCGAAGCACTGAAGCGGTCAACCAGTACCACCAGCGGACCTTTGTAGTAAACAACGCCATCAGTATCGCTGTCTTCGCGCACCTTGCCGTTGTTATCACGAACCTGAACCACCGGACCAGAAGGGATAAACAGACCGGAAAGCGAGACCGCTTCGGTCAGTGCGCCACCACCATTGGTACGCAGGTCGATAATCACGCTGCTGACATTCTGTTTTTCCAGTTTCTGCAGCTGAACTTTGACGTCATCCGTCAGGCCAACATAGAAACCAGGAATATCCAGTACGCCGACTTTTTCTTTACCAACGGTTTTCACCGACATTTTAACAGCGCGGTCTTCGAGACGAATGCGTTCACGCGTTAACGTGACGATGCGCGTCTTGGTTCCCTTACCGGCAGGCAGGATTTCGAGGCGAACTTTACTGCCTTTTGGTCCTTTAATCAGCGCGACAACATCATCCAGACGCCAGCCAATCACGTCGACCATACCTTTTCCGGTCTGGCCTACGCCGACAATACGGTCGCCAACACTTATCGCTTTGCTCTTGGCTGCCGGGCCGCCCGCAACCATGGAGTTAATGACGGTGTAGTCATCATCCATTTGCAGCACTGCGCCAATACCTTCAAGAGACAAGCTCATTTCCGTATTGAACTGTTCGGTATTGCGTGGAGAAAGATAGTTAGTATGCGGGTCGATTTCACGGGCAAAAGCCGTCATCGCCAGAGAAAACACATCTTCGCTATTGGTCTGCGCCAGACGGCGAATCGCAAACTTGTAGCGGCGCGTCAGCGTTTCGCGAATTTCAGCGTCGGTTTTACCGGTCAGCTTCAGGCTGAGTTCGTCAAATTTAACCTTGCCGTCCCACAGCGCATTTAGCTCTGCTTCGCTTTTCGGCCACGGAGCTTTACTCCGGTCGAGGTTAAAGTTGTCGTTACCGGTGAAATCCATTGGACGTGCCAGTACGCCTAATGCGTACTGATAACGTTCAAACCGGCGCTTTTGCGCCAGATTATAGAGATCGTAAAAGACATCCAGCTTACCGCTGCGCAGTTCATCACCGAGGACCGTTTTCTTTTTTGCAAACTGTTCGATATCGCTCGCCAACAGCACGTTGTGGCTGTAGTCGAGCAGATTCAAATAGCGGTCAAAAATTTTCGCCGAAAACGCCTGATCCAGATCGAACTGGCGATAGTGTGAACGCGTAAAACGCGATGTCACACGTTCGCTTACCGTCGCATGCTGGGTTTCTTCCTTTAAAACGGGGATTTGATCGGCACGCGTGATGTCTTCCACAGCGAGTGCCTGGCCTGCAAATGCAAGCAGACCAGCTAACGCAGTAAGCCTAAAAAAAGTGTTCATGCCAGGCCTGGCCTCCGTTTCAGAACACCAGGTGTTCTGCGCGTACAATCAAAGACATACCCGAATTCAGCTGTACACGGACGCCATCTTTGGTGATTTCTAATACGGTGGCATCCATCGCATTATTACCTGCTTTCACCTTCAGAGACTGCCCTACCGTCAGCACTGAAATATCAGATACCGGGGTATGCTGTTCTTCACGAGGAGCACGCGGTGCTTTTGCTGCTGGTTTTTCAGCGCGAGATTTACGCTCTACGCCTTCCTTACGACGCGGAGCAGGACGCGGCTTGCGCTCGCGACGCGGTGCGTCTTCTTTTTCACCGGCAGCAGCGGCCGCTTCGCGTTTTTTCGCCTGTTGCTCTGCACGTTGCGCCTGAACGCGGGCTTTAGCTTCTTCCAGCTGTTTGCGTGCATGTTCAACGTGCTGCTCATCCAGCTCACCACAAGGGTTGCCGTCAAGATCGACACGCGTTGCGCCCAATTTAACGCCATACAGATAGCGCCAGCTTGAAGTATAGAGACGTAAGGCAGAGCGGAGCTGTGTCTTGCTGAGGTTCATTTCGCCCTCAACACGCTCTACCAGATCCTGAAAAATGCCAATTTTCAGTGGGCGCGCTTCGCCTTCCGCACTAAAACACTGCGGGAAGCGTTCGGCCAGAAACGCGATGACTTCTTTACTGCTATTCAACTTAGGTTGATTTTCCATGAAATTTCCTGATTACAACGGACGTAGCCAACAAGCGCAGGCATGAACAGGCGTCATTATAATGACGTCATCAGTAATTGCTACGTTATCCGTTGATTATCCTGCGACGGTCGCAAAGAATTTTTTGTAATCCGTCGTTGCAAGCACGGTTTCAAGCTGTGCCACAAGCGTCCGCAGACCCTGTTCATCTTCTTCTGTAAAGCGACCAAACGCTGTGCTATCAATGTCCAGCACGCCGATAATTTGATTCTCAACCGTAATCGGCAGAACGATTTCCGCATTGCTGGCGGCATCGCAAGCGATATGGCCATCAAAGGCATGCACGTCCTCTATACGCTGAACCTGGTTCTGCGCCACCGCAGTACCGCACACGCCGCGCCCTACCGGGATGCGTACGCAGGCGATTTTCCCCTGGAAGGGACCGAGCACCAGCGTAGTGTTCTCAAGCAGGTAAAAACCTGCCCAGTTCACTTCTGCAAGACGTTCGTACAATAACGCGCTGGTATTCGCCAACGTTGCCAGAAAACTGGTTTCACCTGCCATTAATGCCTGAAAATCACGGTTCAGATCCGTGTATAGCTCTATTTTGTTCATTATGTAATCACTTAGTTGTCTTACTTAAAACTGCAGCCTACTAAAATAAACATTAAATGCGTAAATGCTCAAGATCATTCCCATCATGGGTTAAGATAACATTACTTCAACACTTGATTCGCGATACATGGCCCTTACTCATCCACGCATCACGCCGACTAAAAAAATAGCGATCAGATCCATTGGTGAAGCGCTACCCCGTGCGCATTACCAACGATGCCCTGAATGTGACCTGCTGTTTAGCTTGCCGAAAATGCGTTCGCACCAAAGTGCATTCTGCCCACGCTGTCAGGCCAAAATTCGTGACGGCCGTGACTGGTCGTTAACGCGACTGGCAGCAATGGCTTTCACCATGCTGTTACTGATGCCCTTTGCGTGGGGAGAGCCGCTGCTGCACATCTATCTATTAGGCATACGCATTGACGCGAATGTGGTACAGGGCATCTGGCAGATGACCCGGCAAGGCGATCCGCTGACGGCATCCTTCGTGATGTTTTGCGTCATTGGCGCTCCCGTAATACTCGTTTCATCAATCGCTTATTTATGGTTTGGCAATATTCTCGGTATGAACCTGCGCCCAGTATTATTGATGCTGGAAAGGCTTAAAGAGTGGGTCATGCTTGATATCTATCTTGTCGGTATCGGCGTCGCCTCGATCAAAGTGCAGGACTACGCTTTTCTGCTGCCTGGAGTGGGACTCTATGCTTTTATTGCGCTGGTGATCCTGAGCATTTTGACGCTGTCGCACCTCAATGTTGAGCAATTATGGGAACGCTTTTATCCACAAAGGCCCGCACGCCGCCCCGACGGACAGCTTCGTGTTTGCCTCGGTTGTCACTTTACAGGTTATCCTGATGCCCGAGGCCGCTGTCCCCGTTGCCATATTCCATTACGCTGGCGCAGAAATCAGAGCATCCAAAAGTGCTGGGCAGCTCTGCTGGCCTCGATTGTCCTGTTGCTGCCTGCTAATCTGCTGCCCATCTCGGTAATTTATGTTAACGGTGCCCGCCAGGAAGACACTATCCTGACAGGCATCATGTCCCTGGCGAACAGCAACGTTGGTGTAGCAGCCATTGTTTTTATCGCCAGTATCCTGGTGCCCTTCACCAAAGTGATTGTGATGTTTACGTTGTTGTTCAGTATCCAGTTTAAATGTGAACAAGGGTTGCGCACCCGCATCCTGCTACTCCGTATGGTGACCTGGATTGGTCGCTGGTCGATGCTGGACTTGTTTGTTATCGCCTTAACCATGTCGCTGATAAATCGCGATCAGATACTTGCTTTTACTATGGGACCGGCTGCGTTTTATTTCGGTGCAGCGGTAATATTGACTATTCTTGCAGTGGAATGGCTGGACAGCCGCTTACTTTGGGATGCACATGAGTCAGGAAACGCCCGCTTCGCAGATTGAAGCGCAGATTAAAACAAAACGCCGTATCTCTCCGTTCTGGCTGCTGCCGTTCATCGCACTGATGATTGCAGGATGGCTCATCTGGGGCAGCTATGAAGATCGTGGCAATACCGTGACCATCGACTTTATGTCCGCGGACGGTATTGTCCCAGGACGCACGCCCGTGCGCTATCAGGGTGTCGAAGTTGGCACGGTGCAGGATATCAGCCTGAGTAAAGATCTGCGCAAAATTGAAGTTCGAGTCAGCATTAAGTCCACCATGAAAGATGCCCTGCGCAAAGACACACAATTCTGGCTGGTCACGCCGAAGGCATCACTGGCGGGCGTTTCTGGTCTCGATGCACTGGTTGGCGGGAACTATATCGGGATGATGCCGGGCACCGGCGAGCCGGAAGATCATTTCGTCGCGCTCGACACGCAGCCAAAATATCGGCTGAATAATGGCGATTTGATGTTGCACCTGCAAGCATCCGACCTCGGTTCTCTCAACAGCGGTTCGTTGGTTTATTTCCGCAAGATCCCGGTAGGCCGGGTCTATGACTACACCATCAACCCCAATCATCAGGGTGTAACCATCGATGTACTGATTGAGCGCCGCTTTACCAATCTGGTGAAAAAAGGCAGTCGTTTCTGGAATGTGTCCGGCGTGAATGCGGATGTCAGCCTGAGCGGCGCAAAGGTAAAACTGGAAAGTCTGGCCGCGCTGGTCAATGGCGCCATAGCCTTTGACTCCCCAGAAGATTCACAACCTGCCGCCGCCGACGACACGTTTGGGTTATATCAGGATCTCGCCCACAGCCAACGTGGCGTGATCGTCAAACTGGAACTACCCAGCGGCGATGGCCTGAAGGCTGGATCAACCCCGCTGATGTATCAGGGCCTGGAAGTCGGTCAACTGACCAGGCTGGATTTGAATCCAGGCGGTAAAGTCACTGGTGAAATGACCGTCGACCCAAGCGTTGTAACGCTGCTGCGCGACGGCACGCGCATTGAGTTACAAAGCCCCAAATTATCATTAAACGATATGAGCCTGAGCTCGCTGTTAACAGGGAAAACGTTTGAACTGGTGCCCGGCGAAGGCGAGCCACGTAGCCAGTTTGTGGTGATCCCTGGTGAACAGTCCCTGCTTCATGATCCCGGCGTTATGACACTTACGCTGACCGCCCCGGAAAGTTACGGCATCGATGCTGGCCAGCCGCTGATCCTTCATGGCGTGCAGGTCGGTCAGGTTATCGAGCGTAAGCTATCAAGCGATGGCGTTTCATTTATCGTGGCTATCGAGCCGCAGCATCGTGCACTGGTGCAAGGTGACAGCAAATTCGTGGTTAATAGTCGTGTGGATGTCAAAGTGGGCATTGATGGCGTTGAGTTCCTTGGCGCCAGCGCCAGCGAATGGATAAGCGGCGGTATTCGCATTTTGCCTGGTACCAAAGGTGAAATGAAAAAAAGCTATCCACTGTATGCAAACCTCGAAAAAGCAATTGAGAACAGCCTGAGCGATCTGCCCACCACCACCGTCAGCCTGAGCGCCGAGACACTACCGGATGTGCAGGCCGGGTCAGTGGTGCTATACCGTAAATTCGACGTCGGTGAAGTCATTAGCGTACGCCCTCGTGCCGACGCGTTTGATATCGATCTGCATATCAAACCGGAATACCGCAATCTGTTAACCAGCAACAGCGTGTTCTGGGCTGAAGGTGGCGCAAAAGTTCAGCTTAACGGCAGCGGCCTGACCGTACAGGCATCACCCCTGTCGCGGGCGCTAAAAGGGGCGATTAGCTTCGATAACCTGAGCGGTGCCAGCGCCAGCCAGCGCAAAGGCGACAAGCGTATTTTGTACGCGTCAGAGACCGCTGCACGTGCAGTAGGTGGACAGATTACTCTGCACGCATTCGACGCAGGGAAACTCGCCGCAGGGATGCCAATTCGCTACCTGGGGATTGATATTGGTCAGATCCAGACCCTTGAACTGCTCACCAGCCGTAACGAAGTGCAAGCCAAAGCGGTGTTGTATCCGGAATACGTGCAGACCTTCGCGCGAAGCGGTACACGATTCTCGGTAATTACCCCGCAAATTTCGGCGGCAGGTGTAGAGCATCTGGATACTATCTTAC
>NZ_SZWR01000017.1:80913-103240 GCF_005280875.1 Citrobacter sp. wls827 | reverse complement strand
AACCAGGGCGCGGTAACCCGCGCCGTGATTTTGAACTGCAGGAAGCGACGATTACTGATTCACGCTACCTTGATGGTCTGAGTATTGTGGTAGAAGCGCCAGAAGCAGGATCACTCAATATCGGTACTCCGGTTCTGTTCAGAGGTATTGAAGTGGGGACCGTCACGGGTCTGACGCTGGGTTCACTGTCCGATCGCGTGATGGTAGCCATGCGCATCAGTCAGCGCTACCAGCACCTGGTGCGCAATAACTCCGTGTTCTGGCTGGCATCTGGATACAATCTCGATTTCGGCCTCACCGGCGGCGTCGTGAAGACAGGTACCTTCAATCAATTCATTCGCGGTGGTATCGCGTTTGCCACCCCACCAGGTACGCCACTGGCACCGAAAGCGCAGGCGGGTAAACACTTCCTGCTACTGGAGAGTGAGCCGAAAGAATGGCGTCAGTGGGGAACCGCCCTGCCACGCTAATCTTTTCCCTGCTCCGGCGTACTCGCGCCGGAGCGGTTAGCCTCGTCATACTTCAAGTAGGCGCGTAGTTGTCCTGCAACTCGAATTATTGAGGGTATATGCTACACTGCGCACCTGTTTTTTTGCCGGTGGTACCAAGTGGCTTATTTTCCTGACGCCTTTCTGACACAAATGCGTGAAGCAATGCCTTCCACGCTCTCTTTTGAAGATTTTCTCGCAGCCTGCCAGCGTCCATTACGCCGCAGTATCCGCATCAATACGCTGAAAATCTCCGTTGCTGATTTTCTCGACTTAACCGCGCCTTATGACTGGTCACTCACTCCGGTTCCCTGGTGTGCTGAAGGCTTTTGGATTGAGCGCAACGATGAAGAGTCTGTACCGCTCGGCAGTACTGCTGAGCATTTAAGCGGTCTGTTTTATATTCAGGAAGCCAGCTCAATGCTGCCAGTCGCCGCGTTGTTTGCCGAAGGTAATACCCCGCAACGTGTCATGGATGTTGCGGCTGCCCCCGGTTCTAAAACCACGCAAATTGCCGCAAAAATGAATAATCAGGGCGCGATTCTGGCGAATGAGTTTTCCGCCAGTCGCGTCAAAGTTCTGCATGCCAATATCAGCCGTTGCGGGATAGCCAATGTCGCGCTCACCCATTTTGACGGCCGGGTATTTGGCGCAGCGTTGCCTGAATCCTTCGATGCCATTTTGCTGGACGCCCCATGTTCCGGCGAAGGCGTGATGCGTAAAGACCCCGATGCGCTAAAAAACTGGTCGCCAGAAAGTAATCTGGAAATAGCCGCAACTCAGCGCGAACTGCTCGACAGCGCCTTTCACGCTCTGCGCCCCGGCGGCACGTTGGTTTACTCGACCTGTACGCTTAACCGTGACGAAAATGAAAACGTCATGCAGTGGTTGATTGAGACTTACCCGGACGCCGTCGAGTTTCTTCCTCTGGGTGATTTATTTCCGGAGGCCGGACGCGCCCTGACACCTGAGGGATTCCTGCACGTGTTCCCACAAATTTATGACTGTGAAGGATTCTTTGTCGCGCGTTTGCGAAAAACAGCCCCTATCCCTGCACTGCCTGCGCCGAAATATAAGGTGGGAAATTTCCCCTTCAGCCCGCTGAAAAGCCGGGAAGCCGCACAAATCACCCAGGCTGCTACCGCCTGTGGATTGCAATGGCAAGACAATCTGCGCCTTTGGCAGCGTGATAAAGAAATTTGGTTATTCCCGACAGACATTGAACCGCTGATTGGTAAAGTCCGCTTTTCCCGCCTCGGGATTAAACTCGCTGAAACCCACAATAAGGGTTACCGCTGGCAGCATGAGGCAGTTATCGCCCTTGCTAACCCAGAACATCACAATGCGTTTGAACTGACGCTTGAAGAAGCGGAAGAGTGGTATCGCGGCAGAGATGTCTACCCACAAACCTCACCAACAACCGACGATGTACTCGTCACGTTCCAGCGTCAGCCGATTGGACTGGCAAAACGTATTGGATCACGGTTAAAGAACAGCTATCCACGCGATCTTGTCCGGGATGGAAAACTCTTTACAGGATAACGCACGTTTTTACTGGCGCTTTTGCCCACGTTGACTACGCTGAAAAATGGGCGGCTTAACTGGTCGTACCACAACCCGCAAATCAACGGAGAGCACGATGATGAAAACCAGTGTGCGCATTGGCGCTTTTGAAATCGACGACGCCGAGTTACATGGCGAATCGCCGGGGGACCGAACGTTAACCATTCCTTGTAAATCCGATCCGGATTTATGTATGCAACTGGACGCCTGGGATGCCGACACCAGCGTCCCGGCCCTTCTCAATGGAGAACATTCCGTTCTATTCCGCGAGCACTACGATCGTAAGTCAGATGCCTGGGTCATGCGCTTTGCCTGATTCAAAAAGAACCCGTCGCCAGACGGGTTATTTATTGGCGTTAAAACAATTGAATCTAAGTACGCAGGCGGAGAAGAAAGCGATGGTTCCCCCCGCAGCCAGCACGCTATAAGCGAGTTCCCAGCTTTGCGTTGAATCCATCACCACACCAAATGTTAAAGGCGCAAGAGACCCCACGCCAAATCCAAGCAGCGACCGCAATCCCATCACACTTCCCAGCTTTGCCTGAGGCACATTATCGGCAATCGCGGCAGATAAGACGCCTGAATCACCAAGAATGAAGAAACTCCCCATAAACGCGAACAATAATGTCCACCCCGCCCCCCAGGAAACCGATAATCCCATCAGGAGTGAACTCAACGCACCGGCAGCGCCCATAAAAATCAACACCGATGCGCGATTAAAATAATCGGAGATTGCCCCTACAATCAGCGTCGAGAACATCCCCGATAAATGTACAGCACAGGCGACGATCAACCCGGTGGCCATCGGCTCCATCTGCCAGGCTTGCAGCGCATTCGTCACCAGGCTGGGGGTCCATGCCCAGCTCCCCAGTAACTCCCAGCAATGCGCAATATAACCTACCATCAGCAGTATTGCGCCGACCGACAGAACATGGCTCTTTGCCGATCCCCCCTGCTTCTGCGTCCTGTACATGTCTTCCTGATAGCCGGATAACGCCACTGAACCGGATACCGCGCCAACCAATGCGCCAGCGGCACATAAAGAGAACGCAAAGGAAGCTCCCCAGCGCAATGCTCCCCAGGCGGAGATAAATACAGACAGCAGGTAGCCAAACGAACCTGCGGCCAGGATCATCCCAACGGCAAGTCCACGTTTGGGCACGCTGTTCATGCCCATAGCCAACATCATCGCTGGCGTGTAGGCCCCACCCTGGGTCAATCCGACAAAGGCCATCATGACCAGAGCGGAGGAATAAGAGCGGGCAAAACAGGCAAAAAGCAATAAAGCGAGCACACCGAACCACGAGAAAATGAGATACACCTTGCGAGCCCCCAGATAGTCGCACAGCCAGGAGGCAGCAAATAAGGCGCAGGCGTTTGAAATACTAAATACCGTCTGTATTGTTCCCGCAGCGGCGGCGTCTATATGCCACTCTTCACGTATTACCGGAAGTGCACCAGCAAAAGCCATTGTCCCCAGGCATGTCCCCGCCCGTCCAAGGCAAAACAAATTGAATGCTTTCACTAAAATTGCCTTCAGAAAAAGTGAATATCGATAATGAACCAGAGCGTTACCGGCCATGTTATGAGCAAGGGGAAGACGCTGACAAACGATCTTTATTGCGTCAATTGGTTGAGTTAGACTCAACCAATGACTCGATTACTCTCGCTCCCCCATTTGCCGGCATTCGAAGCTGCTGCGCGTAAAAGCAGCTTCAGTGCGGCAGCTGATGAACTGTTTATCACCACAGGAGCAGTCAGCCGACATATCCGCGCACTGGAAGCACAACTGGGCGTACAACTGTTTTATCGTGCACACAAATCTGTCAGGCTGACGAGTGCCGGCAAGACCTTTTCCCGCGTCGCAACACGGTTACTCGATGAACTTGCGCAGGCAGAAAAAGAGGTCAGCGCTAACACCTTTTCGGGAAGGTTAACCATCCAGTGCCTGCCCACATTCGCCATGCACTGGCTAATGCCAAGACTGGCTGAGCTGAATGAAATCCACCCTGAACTCACCGTCGATGTCACCACCAGCATTGGTCCCGTTAGCTTCGCTTCTCCCTTTGATGTCGCGATTCGCCGGGATCCGGCACATTTTTCCGGGCTTAAACCTGTTCCATTTCTTCGGGAATCAAGCCTGCTGGTTTGTAGCCAGCAGTACCTGCACAGCCGACCTCTGGTCTCGCCAGATCAACTGGACGATCATATAAAAATTCAAATTCGTGCGCGTAACGATCTCTGGAAACGCTGGCATAGCCATTTCCCAAATGATCATCAAGAAAGTAACCAGATTATCACGCTGGATCATACATTTGCGGCAATGCAGGCGGCTGAAGATGGCTTGGGTTTGGCCGTAATGCCCTATTTATTCTGTGAAAAACACCTGAAAACAGGAAGGCTGGTTGCGCCATTTGGCGATTTGACTATCGATACCGGAACCTATTCTCTGCTGTGGAATGACAGGCAAGATGGGGCCGTAAGAAAATTTACCCACTGGTTGCAATCTTTCGAACTGCCCGGTGAAACGTACCTGCCCTTCACGAATGAGTACACAGTGACGCGTTAACTTATTTCTCCCCGCCCCATTAACTGCAATTTCTTCTACACTATTGATACGGCAATACAATTTGAGGATGGAATGTTCACGCTGATTCTTTTTGTTTGCTACCTGGATGGCGGTTGTGAAGATATCGTGGTTGATGTCTACAATACAGAACGGCAGTGCTTAATTTCGATGGACGATCAGCGCATTCGCAACGGCGGATGCTTGCCGGCCGAAGACTATATCGACAGCTTCTGGCGTCCTGCTCAGGAATATAGTGATTTCTAATTATTGTAACTGCACCAACGTTAGCTCACCGCCAAATACCGCGCCGGTATCAATATAGTGCAGATTATCGCGATCAAGCCGATGGCGCAGGGGAGTATGGCCAAACCAAAAGTGATCTGCGCCATGAATTCCACTGCCTTTATTCATTAATCGCGCGCGATCCCACAACACCCGTTGCAAATCGACCTCTTTTCGCCACAGATAAATATCATCCGGGTAATCGGCATGGGCAATCACGTGTACGCCATTCTGACAATGCAGTTCCAGAATCCACGGTAATTGCTGACAGGCTTCAAGAGCAAATCTTGCCGCGGGTTGTGCTGCCTGCGCAAACCACGAGCCCCCATTCATAAACCACAGCTGCAGATCCCCCGTTACCAGCGCATCCAACGCCATCTGCTCGTGATTCCCCCTGACCGCTATCATCCAGTTTCGGCGAAGCAACTGTAGACAGCGCAGACTATCAGGCCCACGATCGGTAACATCGCCGACAGAAACCAATAGATCGCGCCACGGATCAAACCGACACTGGCGCAATTTATCCATCAGCATAGAAAAACAGCCGTGAAGATCTCCCACGACCCAGATGTGACGCCAGTTTGTTCCTTCGACCTTCTGGTAGACGTTGTCAGACAGCCCCATATGACCTTCTGCATTCTTGTTTCACTCACCATTAAGTTTAGCAATAACAGCAACAGGCACCGTACCGTAGGGTTTTCGCAGCAAATGTTCAATTATTTATATGTAGTTGGGCATTCAGCATTTTCCCTCTGGAAGTAACAACAACCAGCGGTGTCGGTTTTAGTTCATAGCAGTCCAATATTCGCGAAAGAAGGTCACGCGGTATATTTGAAGAATCCATAGCCTTCATTACAAATGTTTTTCTATTAATAGTACGGAGAAGCAAGCTATCAAAAACAACTTGTTTATATTCGTTGAACTCATAATATCGTTTTGCTTTACAAAAAGCTTTAGCCAATGCTTCCCATATTTGTATTTCTTTTTCTGAATTATGATCTTTCATAAATCCATCATACCACCTCGAAATATCATTAGGAAATACATCAGCAAAAACAAGCATTAATATCTCAACCCTATTTCTCTGATCAGCGGTTAATGTTGAATTGTAGCTATCTTGCTCAAGAAGGTCTTTAATCGACAGAATAAATCCCGAGCGATGATATTCTTCAATTTCAATAACTGTGTCTTCCTTTTTTTCTGAAATAACTGGATTGGTATAGTTTAAACCCAGATGTTCATTGATTTTATTACATTCATCCAAAACGACCTTACTGCAAATTTCTATGGGCAGTTCAAAAAATTCCCTGCGGCGATTGACCCGATAAGGTTTAAGACGCGCGTGGACGTTCTTCTCTGCCTCCTGATAGTTACCTACCTGACAGGCCATCACGACATCAAAGGGCAACGGTACGCCTGTCATCCCGTTAAATAACTGCTTAGCCCTCTGTTCTGGCATGTTCTTTGTGAAACCTATTTTGAAGAGGCTTTTCTGAAAGGCTTCATTCTTCAAAATGTAGACATAGCCACTTGAATCATTCATACATTCGTTCCATTTAATCTAATTCCATAACTAAAAGTTAAACGTGCACCCTTTAAATTCACTCCCTGAGTTTCTCACACTAAACTTTTCCAGAATTGATAGAATTATTAATGTGTTAAGATGCTATCTTAACTGATAAAACACTACCAATGTTATATTTTCTCTTTATCCGATAAGTCCGTGTGCCGGGACGCGAGTTGTAAGTAAAGGCACCGATACCCAGAAAAAAGGACCGAAAAGTACTTGGATGTGTGAAAGAAAATGTTTAGATTGTAGTAACAGCTTACGGAAACCGAAGAGGGTCTTTCGTGTATTTCGGGGCTATGTCCTATAACTAGCTGGTTTATAAGGGACATAAAAAGAGACCGAATACGATTCCTGTTTACAACTAAAAACGTAATAACATATAAAATTCAATAAGTTAAAACCAAAAACTCACTAAAAATGACATCCTAATACTTACTATCCCACCCATTCAAGATCAATCATTTGCCATTGGTTTCGTGGTGTCGACGGGAAAAATTCGGGATCAAAACACCAGCATAGAAAATTACATAGCACTCTGTGACGCGTGCTGTTGGGAATGTGAAAAATCAGGGTTCCAAACAAATACAGCCAATATGGTTACATCGCCGGGCCGTCATCAAACTCCGCATTCCTGGAATCATTAATGATGTACGTAATGATCCCGAATATAGAGGTGCAGAACTATAACCATCATCATCTACTGGTAGTGCTTCCCTTCTTCCGTTCTCCAGTTTTATCAGGTGGGGCTGAGGGTGAGTCCGATATCGCTTTATCCTGAATTCCCCGTCTATCGCGCATATCGGCAGCGAGCCATCACAAGCAGTAAGTGGCGCATTCACAACAAGCAGCGCCCCTTGAAGTATTCCCTCCCTGAAATGTGAACGCGATGCCCGCATGAAATAAGTCGCTGCGGGGGTGTCTGATTAGCTGCTGATCGAGGGAGATTCGTGTTTCAACATAATCTGCCGCAGGTAAAGGGAATCCCATTAGAATACCCTCCCCATATTACGCAGGATCCAGTAACGGTTATCACTGTTGTCTGTGGTCTTATCGGCAAAATCTGGCTGGTATCGCTCTATTCAGAAGTTAGCATCGGATCGAGTAAAATGCCAGTGCACTTTCGCTAACTCTCGGATGAAGTCGTCTGTGCGTAAGAACTTATACCCTTTCTGGTTTTGCTGTATTGTGGACGCAAATGCAGCGTTAATATCTGAACGGCGTGGCATAATCTGCACCAATATCTACTGCTGAACGCTTCATGAGAAGCTGTCATAGGTGATCACAGCAAAGCCTTGCAAACCGATGCAACGCTTTGTGTGTCCAGCTTTTGTCCCACACAAAGACAAGTTTTATTCATTAAAGTAACTCATCAAAACTACATGAGTGGCTGAATGAATATAAAACTCATGCTAGAATTGCTGAACTTCACATGATTTTTATGCACACATATCCAGAGCAATGTTACATGATAAATAAAAGTGTCAATAAAATTGAATTCATACAAGCGCTGAGGGGAATAGCTGCTCTATGTGTTGTTCTTTACCATGGCAGTTACTGGACTGGAAAGTTGGCTGAGACAACAAAAGAAATATTTTTTGCTGCTGGATATTTTGGTGTATCACTTTTCTTTGTTATTAGTGGATTTATCATGGTGATAACAACTAAAAAATCCGATGGTTCGTTATCATACGTTAAAACATTCATGATAAAGAGATTCATGAGGATATGGCCTGCATACCTTATAGCAACGATAGTATCATTCCTACTGCTAGCTGGTCCGTCATGGTTTGCTAATTTGGATAATTTAATTTATCTAGCAAGAAGCATGCTCTTTATTCCAAGTGGGAATGCCCCTGCGCCAACATTCGGAACTCCTGTGTTGTCTGTTGGATGGACATTGACATACGAAATGATATTCTATATTTTCTTTGCCATATCAATGCTTGCTGGGAAGCTTAGATGGTTGGCTTTTTATTCTTGCACGGCACTATTTTTAATTGGAATTCCTACATATATTAGTGGGAATTTTAGCACAAGTCCAACATTTGATTATGGATTCAGAAGCATTCTTCTTGGATTAGTTACATCGCCGATTATATGGATGTTTGTATCTGGTGCTGTTATCGGACAGATATATACATCAAGAATAATAATAAAAAATGAAACATTTTGTTGGATGATGGTCTTATTTTCAACAGCACTGACAATTGCGCAATATGTTTCTGGTTCAAAAATAGGCCATGGTATATTCGAATGGGGAATATCTATAGTACCATTGATGCTATGTCTGACTCTTGCCAGTAAAACAATACATATAAAGATACCGAGACCTTTAGTGTATTTGGGCGATATATCATTCTCGCTATATCTTATGCACGTTCTAATGCAGGGGGTTACTTTGCATTTCTTGGTTTATGTTGGGCTTAATGGGTTCGGTAAGGGGATCTCAAGCCTCATAATGACTACATTAATGTCAATAATAGCTGCAAGTTTGTTCCATAAATACATTGAGTCCTTCTTCTCATCAAGATTTCCAAAATGGATTTTTGGTAAGATCAAGATGGAAGTAAAAGCCGCAGATTCTTCAGCGGCTTCTCCTGTTGTGAAACCTACACATCCGGAGTTTTAGGCCATTCTATATCTGGTGCTGTTGATTTATCTATTCTCATCAGCAGCACCCGGTATTTTTTCCACTCAGCCAGTGCGGTAGTTTCTTCTTCCGTCGCCATTCCTGTATCAACCGCATCCTGTAGTGGTCCAACACGCGCTGCCGCTTCTGACAACAGCGACTGTTTTTTGGATTCAGCAAACCACCGCAGCTCTTCTTCAGTTAATTCCGGGACGTAATCTGCGGATGGGATGATCACCGGCATCCCATCACTTCCCGGTCTGATTACGCCGCCTACGTTCTGGGCGGTAATTAACTCAGTTCGGAGCGACTCAGCAATTTTGACCGCGTCTGCGGGAAGAGTCTGGTTATCATCATAAAAACCGTTCTGGCTGGCACTGTAAAAAACTTTCATATTTATCTTCCTTCTGCGTTCCAGTGAAATCCAATGGCAGCAGCCACAGGGGTTGATCCTGCATTTGCCCCCGCCAGATATAAACGCACTCCGGTTGTTGTAGCGGTTCCTACAACCCCGCCGTCTCTTTCAACACTTCGCCGATGGGCGCGGGAGGGGCGTATTTACCCTGTCCCGGAACTTCACGGCAAAGAGTATAAGGTTCAGCCAGATGCTATCTATGTGGATCCGAGCAAAAAAAACCTTCGTCCCAAAGCAAAACATTTAGCGCTGCCAACTGGCGGTACTCTACTGGAGAGACTGACTCATGGCGAAAAGGCCAGTTCGTTACGACACTAACCTGCCCCGTAACCTGACCTATCGTAAAAGAGACAGACTTTATAGCTGGCGAAACCCGATTACCGGTCAAGAATTATCTCTTGGCCGGATCGACAGAAAGGACGCCATTTCTCAGGCTATTGAAGCCAATAACTACATCGAACAGAATTACCTTCCATCAACGCTGCTGGACCGCATAAAGGAAACACCAACATTTACGGTGAAAGCTTGGATCGAGCGCTACGAAGTAATTCTTGAACGAAGAAAATTGAAGCCCAACACGATGAAGGTCAGGCGTAACCAGATCGCCACTATCAGTGATGAATTCGGACGTATGCCGCTATCGGCGGTCAGCACGATGGACGTTTCTACTTTCCTTGAGAGTTACATAGTCTGTGATAAGAAGAGCATGGCCTCCGGACTACGTTCGGTATTGTTGGATATTTTCAGGGAAGCAATTGTTGAGGGGCATATTGAAATAAACCCTGCAGAGCCGACAAGAACGTCGACGCCCAAAGTGAAGCGTGAGCGTCTTTTGCTTGAACTGTTCGAGATAATAAGGGATGCCGCAACCGCCCATTCCGAATGGGCTGCAAATGCATGTGACCTGGCACTTGTCACCGGGCAGAGAAGAGAGGACGTATCGTTGTTCAGATTCAGCGATATCAGGGAGGAAAGATTGTTTGTCACGCAGGAAAAGACAGGTCACAAATTGGCGTTGCCACTTGATTTGCGACTGGACTCTGCTGATTTGGTATTGCAGGATGTTATCGACCGTTGTCGTAAAAATAACCCGTCAGACTTCATGCTGTATTCAGCGGTGAGACGTGGCGGCAGGAAGCCAGGTCCGTTAACCCCGGACGGTATCACTCAAGCGTTTTCCGATATCAGGGATTCTACAGAGTTAAAGTTTGGCCCCAACCCTCCCCCGTTCCATGAAATAAGGAGCTTGGCGAGCAGACTTTATGAAAGAGAACGTGGAGAGGATTTCGTACAGAGACTGCTGGGGCATAAAAATTTAACAATGACCCAAAAATACCTGGACGCACGCGGTGCAGAATATGTTATGGTTTAGACAGGATATGGAAATTTCGAGTAATTTTCGTGGGATTTCGTGAAAACACAGAAAAAACCCAACGAAAACAAGCACATAAAAAGAGACCGAATACGATTCCTGTATTCGGTCCAGGGAAATGGCTCTTGGGAGAGAGCCGTGCGCTAAAAGTTGGCATTAATGCAGGCTAAGTTACCCTGCCATTTAAGAATAGATGACAGCGCCAGGTTTTCCAGTCCGCGACTAAAGTGGTCTGAAAAAAAGGGAGATTGTCACTCGCTACAATGTAAAAACCGCAAGTTCTCCTGTGAGATCCTTGCGGTTTTTTATTGGAAATCAGAGCACTACATCTGACAATTAACAGAGTTTTTCTGCGCGCTCGATAAACGGAGCAAGGCTCATTTTTTCGCCAGGTTTAGTCGGATCGTCAATCTGGATAACGTCGATCGGTTTTGCCGTGGTTTTACCGCTCTCAACCTGCTGTCTGGCAACATCATTCAGCGGGTATTGCACCAGCGTGCTGGGATTGATGACATACAGCGCGTTGCCCGGACGGCAGGTCAGCATCACCTCTTCACGATTAAACGCCCATTTATCTTTGCCAACCTCAAAACGGCTGACGGTAATGACCTGCGGCGCAGCCAGTGCCACTCCCGAACTTGCCAGTAGCAATAAAGAGATAATAATTTTTTTCATACGTTTTGCCAGTCCATCAGAACGGTTCGAGGGTTGCAAACAGGCTGACAATTGCCAGCACAACAGCGCCTATACCCCATTCCAGCTTCGTCATCCAAATAAAATAGAGGGTCATGCAGCGGTTATCCTGCTGCATACGTGGAACAAGAACATACCGATTCACCAGCGCAATCGCCACCATTAGCATGACCAGGGCACATTTTAACAACAGCAGTCTCCCATAAGCCGCATGCCAGGGAACAGAAAAACCGACAATAAACAGCGCATTCATGATGCCGGTAAGCAACACGCCAATCACAAAAAGATGCCCATAGCGGGAGAAGCGCATCATGGTACTGATGGCTTGATCGCGCCAGCGTCCTTGCGCCATTCTCATACAGTAGAGCACCGGCAGCAAGCCGCCAAACCACGCTGCAGCGCATATCAGATGCAGCGCATGGTTAATCTGATGAAGTGTGCCAGTTACGCTATCGTGCAATGTCGCATGCCCAACGCCCGCCAGCAGAATAAACTGCGCAATCGTCAGCATTAGCAGTCGTCGCGGCATACTACGCGGTACGATAATAGTCACCGCCAGAGTGACCAGCGCAAGGATAATTTGCCACAGCCAGACGCCCCCGAATTGTGTTTGCAGGACAGCTCCCCAAACGGTGATGGAGAGGACATCCTGCCAACCCGCGCCCATTAATCCCCCCTGAACCGCCAGCATCAGCGTCGCGCTGATAAAGCTCCACGTTGCGGCATGCCGTTGCAGATGCAAGAAACGACGCATCATCAAACGACGAACCGAAACGGGAGCCAGCCATGCGCCGTAAAGCGCACAACCAAACACCAGCATCAAAGTGGTAAAATGGATAAAACGCAGTACAACCCAGGTAAACGCCAACATCGGTTATTTCACGCTAAAGCTATATTGTCCTTTCGTCTTGTGCCCATCCACGGAAACAACGTGCCAGTCGACCGTATATTTTCCTGCTTCAAGTGTTTGATCAAGCGGAACAATCAGCTGTGTTTTGTCCTGCTCACTGCGTGACGCCTTGCCCGTTTTGATCTGTTCTTTGTTTGGACCTGTCAGCGTTGCGCCGCTGAATCCCGGCTCTACGCCTTCAGAAAAATTCAGCGTCAACGCCTGAGGAGATGCCGCAACCTCGGCATTAGCCGCCGGGCTTTGTTTTGTGAGGTGGGCATGCGCCAGGGCGGCGGGCGTTGCCAGCACGCTGGCGAGTACGATGAGAGCGCTGCGAAGCATAGATGCAGATGAAGCCATTTCAACTATTCCTTTTTGTTATGTCTAATCTATAGAGAATAACCTTCTACAATGATCGAGTCGAGAATCATCATTTCAGGCTTGCCATTAATGCGCACTCTTAGTAACTTTTGCGCGCTAATGGAGAGATGAGGGAAAAACGTATGAATATTAATCTGGCCAAACTTGAGCAAGCAGAAATGGATAAGGTTAACGTCGATCTCGCTGCGGCAGGTGTCGCATTTAAAGAGCGCTACAACATGCCTGTCGTTGCTGAAGTAGTCGAGCGTGAACAGCCTGCACATTTACGCGACTGGTTCCGTGAACGCCTGATCGCGCACCGTTTAGCTTCTGTTTCCCTGTCACGTTTACCTTACGAGCCTAAAGTTAAATAAACCTTATATTAAGTTACAATTCCTTACATGATGCCTGCTACAGTATAAGTACATTCTTAATCTACTATTTAAGGATGGTTGTAGACACTATGAAAAGGAAATCATTATGTCACACTGGAAAATTGCTGCAGCGCAGTACGAACCACTTCAACGATCATTAAGCGAACACGTCGCCCATCATTTGCAGTTCATTCAGGCAGCGGCTAAATGCCAATGCGAATTGTTGGTTTTTCCATCATTGTCCCTGTTGGGATGTGTGGACGAAGACGACGCTCTCCCAGCCCCACCTGATGAAGAGTTATTGCAACCCCTCGCCCACGCTGCGGCCACGTATCGTATGACCATCATTGCCGGGTTGTCGGTAGAGCATCACGATCGCTTTGTGAAAGGAATAGCGCTTTTCTCTCCCTGGATGACCTCGCCGTTAATGTTTCATCAAAGCCATGGCGCCTGTATCGCCAGGCAACAAAATGCCATCAGCGTAGTCGACAGTCAGCCGGAAGGTATTGATATCGACCCGACATTTTCGCTGTTCACAACCTGTCAGTCCGTCAGCGAACCAGAACTGCTCTCTTCCGCTTCGCGCCTGCAAAGTTTTTCACATAAATTCGCCATTGCGGTGCTGATGGCCAATGCACGTGGAAGCAGCGCGTTGTGGGATGAAGGTGGTCGGTTAATTGTACGCGCCGACAGCGGTTCGTTACTGTTAACCGGACAACGCACGCCACGGGGTTGGCAAGGTGATATCATTCCATTACGCTAGTCGTTTTGGTCTGGAGCCCGGCATGTTGCGCATAATAGATACAGAAACCTGTGGTCTGCAGGGAGGCATTGTTGAGATTGCGTCTGTCGATGTCGTTGACGGAACGATCGTCAATCCCATGAGCCATCTGGTGCGTCCTGACCGTCCCATCAGTCCACAAGCCATGGCTATCCATCACATCACTGAAGCGATGGTAGCGGATAAACCGTGGATTGAAGATGTCATCCCGCACTATTACGGCAGCGAGTGGTACGTGGCGCATAACGCCAGTTTTGATCGGCGTGTGCTGCCCGAAATGCCAGGAGAATGGATTTGCACCATGAAGCTTTCCCGCCGTCTGTGGCCGGGGATCAAATACAGCAATATGGCGCTCTATAAATCCCGCAAGCTGAGCGTCCAGACGCCGTCTGGTCTGCACCACCACCGCGCGCTTTATGACTGCTACATCACAGCGGCACTGCTGATCGACATTATGAAGACGTCCGGCTGGACCCCGGAGCAAATGGCCGATGTCACCGGTCGTCCTGCGTTGCTAACCACATTTACCTTCGGAAAATACCGCGGGAAACCGGTATCTGAAGTCGCTGAACGCGATCCGGGCTATTTGCGCTGGCTGTTTAACAACCTTGACAATATGAGCCCGGAATTGCGCCTAACGCTGAAACACTATCTGGATAACGCCTGAGTTTACGCTTGTCCAGGCAGTGTGCCCTGCGCCAGCCCAATCAAAAACGCGTATTCCAGGGCCACACCTTCGTAAGATTTATAACGTCCGGATTTACCGCCGTGCCCGGAATCCATATCCGTGCAGAGTAACAGCAGATGGTCGTCCGTTTTCAGCTCACGCAGTTTTGCCACCCACTTTGCCGGTTCCCAGTATTGCACCTGGGAGTCGTGCAAGCCCGTTGTCACCAGCAGATGCGGATAAGCCTGCGCGGTAACATTGTCATACGGACTGTAGCTTTTCATGTAGGTGTAATACTCTTCCTCCTGCGGATTACCCCACTCTTCAAACTCACCGGTCGTCAGTGGAATTGACTCATCCAGCATTGTGGTCAGCACATCGACAAATGGCACCTGTGCAATGACGCCATGAAACAGTTCGGGGCGCTCATTGATGGCAACACCCATTAACATTCCTCCGGCGCTTCCTCCCATGCCATAACATAGCGAAGGCGCGCCATAGCCCATTTTTAGCAGTGCATCGCAGACGTCGAGATAATCATTGAAGGTATTTTTCTTATGCAGAAACTTACCGTCTTCGTACCACTGTTGCCCTAACTCACCGCCGCCACGGACATGGGCAATGGCATAAACAAAGCCGCGATCCAGCAGGCTCAAGCGGCTGCTGCTGAAATCGGCGTCCATGCTGGCGCCATACGAGCCATAGCCGTAAACCAGTAACGGATTTTTTCCTTTCAGGAAGTACTTTTGATGGTAAACCAGCGAAACCGGAACCTCGGTACCATCCCGCGCGGTGATCCATACGTGTTCGCTGCGGTAGTTCGCCGCATCAAATCCGGGAACCTCCGTCTGCTTGAGCACGCGACGCTCTCCGGTGTCCATATCCAGTTCAAACAGCGTATCCGGGGTGGTCATGGAGGAATAGCCATAACGCAGGCGCGAGGTCTCCGGCTCAGGGTTATAGGCAAGCCATGTCACATACGCCGGATCGTCAAAGGCGATACCGACCACTTCGCGCGTTTTACGATTGATCTGACGCAGACTGGTTAAGCCCCGCTGGCGCTCTTCCACCACCAGCCAGTCTGTGAACAGCGTAAAGCCCTCCAGCATGACGCTGTCGCGCGGTGGGATCAGCGTCTCCCAGGCTTGTTCATCACGCATCCGGGTACGGTACAGGCCGAAATTTTTCCCCTGACGGTTGGAGCGCAGATAAAAATTGTGCTGATAGTGATCGAGACTGTATTCGTGGTCTTTGCGTCGCGCTAAAAAGACCAGTGGCTCTGCATCAGCCAGTTCTGCATCAATGAGCAGAACCTCACTGGTGGTTGCACTCGCAATATGAATAACAACATAGTGCTGTGAGGTGGTTTTATGCAGACTGACATAAAACATATCATCGGCTTCTCCATATACCAGCTCATCCAGTGATGATGGCGAGCCTACGGTATGCCGCCAGACCTGATACGGCAGCAATGTGGTTTCATGCTTGCGGACATAATAGAAAGTCTGCGAGTCGTTGGCCCAGACTAATTCCGGCTCGACGTTTTCAAGTACCTCCGGGTACCAGTTACCCGTTTGTAAGTTGCGAAAACGCACGCCATATTGCCGGCGGGACAGATAATCCTCAGCCAGCGCCATAATGGTGTTATCCGGGGATATCGCCAGTCCTCCCAGCGTATAAAACTCACTGTGGGCCGCGCGCTGGTTACCATCCAACAAGGTGTCCCATTCATCCCACTCTTCACTGAAGGCAGACTGACGTTGATAAATGGCATATTCGCACCCCGGTTCATAGAGATGGCGATAGCGGTACCCATTTTTCACATACGGTGCAGACACATCCTGAGGGGGAATACGGTCGATAATCTCTTTCAGAACACGCTCCTGCAAAGCTTGCTGCGAAGCCATCACCTGGCGGCCATATGCATTTTCTTGTTGCAGGTAATTCAGTACTTCTGGTTGCGAGCGGGTGTCATCTCGCAACCAGTAATAATTATCAACGCGGGTGTCGCCATGCTGCGTCATGGCGTGGGGAATACGAGGAGCTTTAGGTAGCATGTCATTGTTCTTTTGCTTAATCATCCTATAAGGGTGGCAAAAGTCAGCAATGATGCAAGCGAAACATGCGCCTTGGCGGTAACTATTTAACCCGGCAGGGCCTGTTTTTGTTCCTTAAGATCCTGCTCAATCCCTTCACGAACATCCTGCGGGATCTTCAACGCATCACCCAATGCATTCAGATAACTGCGTTCCATAAAGTGGTCGATATCAATCGCCGCACAGCTCAGGAAGTAAATTTCCAGCGCTTCTTCTTCGTTACGGATCCCCTGAGCCAGACGCTGAGGATCGAGTGGTTGTTCAATCGCACGTTCAATCAGAACGCGGCCCTGCTCTTCCACGCCCGCTTCACGGAGCTGCTGCTCAATAGCGCTACGTTCTTTGGCATCAATATGGCCATCGCTTTTCGCCGCAAAAACCAGCGCCAGAATCAGGCGTTCGGTTCGCTCATCCAGCGGTGAGCTTTGTGCACCAAACTGCGGCTCATCCTGATGCGCTGCGCGAACTTTATCCTTGTACTTGTTCCATAACACAGTCCCGGCAACCGCACCGCCGCCCACCAGAAGCGCGCTGGTGCCGTATTTACTCAGTAATTTACGAGAAGATTTGTTGGCAACCAGTAATCCTGCCAGACCGCCTAACGCGCCTGGAACGAGAAGTTTACTCAGCCCTTGCTCGCCAGAAGATGACGCGGAGGAACCCTTTTGCCCAAGAAGAGATTGTAGTTGATTTAGCCAGTTAGCCATTTTGCCCCTCAAGTACAGACGAATAATCATCAAAGCGTACCCGAGGGGATGTCAGGAAGTGTTCAGGTCATCAAAAGATGTGCAAATACCTCCGTTACTGCGGCTGATACTCCGCTGTTCCGGCTTTGCAGTCGACTTTTACCTGATAGTGAATATCCGCACTTTTACCGCGAACAGTCAGGGGGACAGACCATTTACCGTCTTTGCCCGTAATATCGGGCGTGTTTACCCAGGCGACAGGATCGGCTTGCCCGACGCGCTTTTGATCGTCAGCCCAGCGCGCGATGCGATTTTGTTGATAATCACGTTTCACGCTCGCCGCAATACCGTTAGCGTCCAGTCCCTCACACTTGGGGAACTGGACGTTTTTGCTTTCCATATTTGCCGCAAATACAGATACGCTGGCAGACAGCAGCAGCAGGCTCAATAACGTTCTTTTTTTATACATTCTTTTCTCCTTAATCTCCCCTTCGTCATTCAGATTGCCTGTAGCAACGGGAAATAACGTCAGGGATTGCACAATGATTCAGGGAAAAGCATGGTACAAAATATCAGGAGCGCAAGTCGCTTCAGGCCGCCTGGGTATCATCCTCAGCGTGCGCGTCGTTGTCGACCACCTGTGGAGAAGGCAGCTTGCCGTTTTTGAGGATGGCGCTTAGCACATCTTTTTGCTCAGCCAGCCACAGGGAAAGCGCTTCGCGCTGCTCGTCTTCAAGCGCTACCGGCGATTGCTCCAGCCATGTATCGAGCAAATCCGCTGTATCCAGCATTTTGTCATACGCATCGGCTTCCTTTTTGCTGGTAAACGACATTTTTTCCTCACCTTCCCGAATGACTACGTATTTAACTTCAACCGCCATTTTGCAGCCTCTTAAATTAACTGTATTTATGTACAGTATATTCTTTTTAAGCCCTGAAATCAACCTGGTAATAAAGACAGACGCAAACGTTTTCGTATATACTGCGCCCAGATAAAACAGGGGATTAATTTATGACGTTATTAGGCACAGCGCTGCGTCCAGCAGCAACGCGAGTGATGTTATTAGGTTCGGGAGAACTGGGTAAAGAAGTGGCAATTGAATGTCAACGCCTGGGTGTGGAAGTCATTGCCGTGGATCGTTACCCCGACGCGCCAGCCATGCACGTTGCCCATCGCTCATACGTTATCAACATGCTGGATGGCGAAGCATTACGCCAGCTCGTCGAGCGTGAAAAACCACATTATATCGTGCCGGAAATTGAGGCGATCGCCACGGATATGCTGGTAAAACTGGAGCAGGAAGGCCAGCGTGTTGTGCCATGTGCAAGAGCAACGCAACTGACCATGAACCGGGAAGGAATCCGTCGCCTCGCCGCCGAAGAATTGTCTCTACCGACCTCTTCTTACCGCTTTGCTGACAGTGAAGTCCGCTTTCGCGAAGCCGTCGCTGAAATCGGCTATCCCTGCATCGTGAAACCGGTAATGAGTTCGTCCGGTAAAGGACAAAGCTTTATCCGTTCAGCCGATCAGCTCGCTGCAGCCTGGGACTATGCTCAACAGGGCGGTCGGGCTGGTGCCGGACGCGTTATCGTCGAAGGCGTAGTGAATTTTGATTTTGAAATCACACTGCTTACCGTCAGCGCCATTGACGGCGTACATTTTTGCGCACCGGTTGGACATCGCCAGGAAGACGGCGACTATCGTGAATCCTGGCAGCCGCAGCAGATGAGTGAACTGGCACTGGCGCGCGCGCAGGAGATTGCCCGTAAGGTGGTGCTGGCGCTGGGAGGCCACGGACTGTTTGGGGTCGAACTGTTTGTCTGCGGTGATGAAGTGATTTTCAGCGAAGTCTCCCCTCGCCCTCACGACACGGGTATGGTGACGCTGATTTCTCAGGATCTGTCCGAGTTTGCCCTGCACGTGCGTGCATTCCTTGGTCTTCCCGTTGGCGCAATCCGCCAGTATGGGCCGTCAGCATCAGCGGTGATCCTGCCGAAGCTAAGCAGCCAAAACGTTACCTTTGATAATGTGGATGCTGCCGTTGGCGCGGGTTTGCAGATACGTCTGTTTGGTAAACCCGAAATCGACGGTACGCGTCGTTTAGGGGTCGTACTGGCAACTGCAGAAAGTGTTGAAGAAGCTGTTGATCGCGCAAAAAACGCGGCTTCACAGGTAAAAGTGACAGGTTAAAACCGGAGCCGTAGACCGGATGAGGCAGTAAAACCCCATCCGGCAAAGCCCGATATCGGCGCTAACGCCTCTTATCGGGCCTTCGGTTTACACGTTGATAGCTTACTGCTTCGCGCCTTCAACCGCTTCGCGAGCCAGTTTGGTGATACGATCGTAATCACCCGCTTCCAGCGCATCCGCCGGAACCAGCCAGGAACCGCCGATGCACAGCACGCTTTTCAGTGCCAGGTAGTCGCGGTAATTCGCTGGAGAGATACCACCGGTTGGGCAGAAACGGACCTGTGAGAACGGACCCGCAATCGCCTGCAGCGCTTTCGTACCACCGTTAGCTTCCGCAGGGAAGAATTTGAACTCTTTCAAACCGTAGTCCATACCCAGCATCAGTTCAGAAACGGTGCTGATACCCGGGATCAACGGAATAGTGCCTTCAGTTGCGGCTTTCAGCAGCGGCTCGGTCAGACCCGGGCTGATGGCGAACTGTGCACCCGCTTCGGTGACTTCAGCCAGCTGTTGTGGATTCAGTACGGTACCCGCACCAACGATAGCATCCGGAACTTCTTTGGCGATCGCGCGAATGGCATCCATCGCACATGCGGTACGTAACGTCACTTCCAGAACGCGCACGCCCCCTGCAACTAACGCTTTTGCCATCGGCACAGCGTGTTCCAGTTTGTTAACCACAATAACCGGTACAACCGGGCCAGTGGTCAGGATTGCTTCTGCACTTGTCTTCCAGTTTTTCATCAGAGTTTTCTCTCGCCTGATTACAAATTAAGTCTTAAAAAGTGATACAGGTTGCGCCCTGCTCCGCACCGGACAGCTTTTCACGCAACGCGCTGAACATTTCACGCCCGGTACCCACGCGCGAAGCGCTAAGGTCAGGGATGTGAGGCTGACGGGAAGCAAGTTCCTCTTCATCAACCAGCAGCGTTAATTCACCTGTCTGTCCATTCACACGAATGATGTCGCCATCGCGCACTTTCGCCAGCAGCCCGCCATCGTAAGCTTCTGGAGTTACATGGATTGCTGAAGGCACTTTACCTGAAGCACCTGAAAGTCGTCCATCGGTAACTAACGCAATTTTGAAACAACGGTCCAATAATACACCAAGTGGCGGCATGAGTTTATGTAATTCTGGCATTCCGTTCGCTTTTGGTCCCTGATGGCGCACAACGACCACACAATCCCGGTCAAGCAGACCCGCTTCAAACGCCGGTAACACATCATGTTGACTTTCGAAGACCACGGCAGGCGCTTCAATCACCTGATTTTCAACTGGAACAGCTGAGGTTTTCATCACCGCACGCCCCAGGTTACCACTCAGTACTTTAGTGCCGCCGTGATGGGAGAATGGCTGATCAAATGCGGCAATCACATTGCTGTCCAGTGATTTTTCCGCACCTTCGCGCCAGTCCAGTTCACCATTGTTGAGCCACGGCTCCAGGGTGTAGCGCGATAAACCGAATCCAGCGACAGTGTTCACATCTTCATGTAACAGACCCGCATTCAGCAGTTCACGCATTAACACCGGCACACCGCCAGCAGCCTGGAAATGGTTAATGTCTGCCGGGCCATTCGGGTACAGACGCGCCATCAGCGGCACGATATCGGATAGATCGGAGAAGTCGTCCCAGTTAATCAGAATACCGGCTGCACGCGCCATGGCTACCAGGTGCATCGTATGGTTGGTTGAACCGCCGGTCGCCAGCAGTGCCACAATACCGTTCACAACC
Source organism: Citrobacter sp. wls827 (assembly GCF_005280875.1). NCBI lineage: Bacteria > Pseudomonadati > Pseudomonadota > Gammaproteobacteria > Enterobacterales > Enterobacteriaceae > Citrobacter > Citrobacter sp. wls827. The sequence continues at coordinate 81,882 of NZ_SZWR01000017.1, read as the reverse complement.
ACTTTTTCATCGATCATTTTCCCGATCGGCATCCACTCATTACCGTTACCGGTCAGACGTGTTACCTGACGGGCCGCCGCTGCGGTCAATGCTTCACGCAGTGGTGCATCCGGGTGAACAAAAGAGGAGCCTGGCAACTGCATGCCCATGAACTCCACTACCATCTGGTTGGTGTTAGCGGTGCCGTAGAACGTACAGGTACCCGGCGCATGATAAGACGCAGCCTCGGATTCGAGCAGTGCCATACGATCCACTTTGCCTTCGGCATACAGTTGACGAATACGCACTTTCTCTTTGTTCGCCAGACCACTCGTCATCGGGCCTGAAGGGATGAAGATTGAAGGCAGATGACCGAAGGAAAGCGCCGCCATGACCAGGCCCGGGACAATCTTGTCACATACACCGAGGAACAACGCACCGTCGAACATATTGTGTGAGAGCCCCACAGCCGCTGACATCGCAATGACTTCACGACTTAGCAGAGAAAGCTCCATACCGTCCTGGCCCTGGGTCACACCGTCGCACATCGCAGGTACGCCACCAGCAACCTGGCCCACCGCATTGGCTTCATGTAGTGCTTTGCGAATGATGGCCGGATAGTGTTCATACGGCTGGTGTGCGGAAAGCATGTCGTTATAGGAGGTAATGATCGCGATATTGTTACGCAACATGCTTTTGAGCGATGCTTTATCCTCCGGCTGACAGGCGGCAAAACCATGCGCCAGATTGCCGCATGCCAGCTGTGAGCGATGGACGGTAGTCGTTTTAGCCTGTTCGATTCGAGCGAGGTAGGCGGAACGCGTGTCCTGGGAACGTTCGACGATACGTTGTGTTACGCGTAACAAATTCGGATTCATAGAGGCTCCTAAAATTTATCTGTCAGAGCGGTTGGGTAAACAATGTATTCAGCATTACTAAATATAGCTGAATCGCTTGTTAGCCGTAGCTCAGGGGCAAAATCGTTTCAGG
>NZ_SZWR01000017.1:76434-80861 GCF_005280875.1 Citrobacter sp. wls827 | reverse complement strand
AAACCTCGCGGGTGAATCCACGCGAGGTTTAAAAGTGCAAAAATTATTCTACAATCTGTGTTAGATCATGTTACCGGTAAAATAACACCTAATGGCTAGATGATCTTTTACTCGAATTCGTTCCAGGAACGACCGTCACGGGTAATCATGGCCACAGACGCAACCGGTCCCCAGGTTCCTGCCTGATAAGGCTTCGGCGACTCGTTATCCATCGCCCAGGCTTCAGTAATTGAATCCACCCACTTCCAGGCCTCTTCGACTTCATCGCGACGCACAAACAGAGCCTGAATACCGCGCATGGTTTCCAACAGCAGGCGCTCATAGGCGTCGGCCAGGTGCGTTTGGTTGAAGGTTTCTGAGTAGCTCAGATCCAGCTTAGTGATCTGCAGATTATGTTTGTGGTCCAGACCCGGCACTTTGTTCAGTACCTGGATATCAACCCCTTCATCAGGCTGCAAACGAATAGTCAACTTGTTCTGCGGCAGATCCTGCCAGGATTCTTTAAACAGATTCAGCTCAGGTGTTTTGAAGTAAACCACCACTTCAGAGCACTTGGTTGGTAAACGTTTACCGGTACGCAGGTAGAACGGTACACCCGTCCAACGCCAGTTATCGATATCGACGCGGATCGCCACAAACGTTTCCGTATTGCTGCTCTTATTCGCGCCCTCTTCTTCCAGGTAACCCGGTACCTTTTTACCCTGGGCAAAACCAGTGGTGTACTGGCCGCGAACCGTTTTTTCACGCACGTTCGAGCGATCGATGCGACGCAGCGATTTCAGGACCTTCACTTTCTCATCGCGAATGCTGTCGGCGCTCAGATCAGCCGGAGGGGACATTGCGATCATGCAGAGGATTTGCAGCAAGTGGTTCTGGATCATATCGCGCATTTGACCGGCCTGGTCAAAATAGCCCCAGCGGCCTTCAATACCGACCTCTTCAGCCACGGTAATTTCTACGTGATCGATAGTGCGGTTATCCCAGTTGTTCACAAACAGGGAGTTGGCAAAACGCAGTGCCAACAGGTTCAGGACCGTCTCTTTCCCGAGATAGTGGTCAATACGATAAACCTGGCACTCTTCGAAGTACTCGCCAACCTGATCGTTGATTTCACGGGATGTCGCCAGAGACGTGCCCAGCGGTTTTTCCATCACCACGCGAGCGGGTTTAGCATTCAGCTTTGCTTCACCCAAGCCTTTGCAGATCGCGCCAAAGGTGCTTGGCGGCATAGCGAAATAGTTAATCGTGGTACGTGATTTTTGATCCAGCATCTCGCCCAGACGGCTAAATGCGGCGGTGTCATTGACGTCCAGGTTACAAAACTCCAGACGGCCACTGAGAGTTTCCCATAAACTTTCATCAATTTTTTCTTTCATGAAAGTTTCGAGCGCTTCGCGTACAACCTTGGTATAGGCAGCTTTGTCCCAATCAGCACGCCCAACCCCAATGATACGGGTTTCCGGGTTAATCTGACCGGCCTTTTCCAGTTGATACAGGGAAGGCAGCAATTTCCGTCGCGCCAGGTCACCCTTCGCACCGAAAATGACCAGGTCACATGCCTGGGCTGTTTGCGTTACCGCCATGTCATTCTCCTCAATTAAGTGCCTGGTGCTTTTGCCAGACACTGGTTGTAATTTTATTACAGTGCACTGTACTGCTTTTACGTGAATCCGGAAACCGTAAACGCTTATCCAGCCGTGCTGTTACCGCGAACAGCCGCTTTATTGGCGTATAACCCATCAAAATGGATAAAAAAGTCGTATTTTTCGTACCCATGACGAAGTATGAAAATCCGACTCCGATCATGTAATGAAAAAAAACAACAACTATTCTGTCCATTTTGCCCCGTTGCTGCATTAGCAGGGGTAATATCTATACACTAAATTGTGTATCGGTTTCCCCGTATCGCTGAAATCGTTTTTGCCCATGACCCATGAGTCTACCTACATCATGAATATGCTGGAAAAAATCCAGTTAAAACTGGAACATTTGAGCAAGTCAGAGCGTAAAGTCGCCGACATTATTCTTGCCTCTCCCGAGCGGGCAATCCATTCAAGTATCGCCGCACTTGCTGTAGAAGCGAATGTCAGCGAGCCAACGGTGAACCGTTTCTGTCGCAGCATGGACACCCGCGGCTTTCCTGATTTTAAACTGCATCTGGCGCAAAGTCTGGCAAATGGTACCCCTTATGTTAATCGCAATGTAGATGAGGATGACAGCGTTGAATCTTACACGGGGAAAATCTTCGAGTCAGCGATGGCAAGCCTCGACCACGTTCGCCAGTCGCTGGATAACGCGGCGGTAAACCGGGCAGTAGATTTATTAACCCAGGCGAAGAAAATTGCCTTCTTTGGTTTAGGTTCTTCCGCCGCGGTAGCACATGACGCGATGAATAAATTTTTCCGCTTTAACGTTCCGGTTATCTATTCCGACGACATCGTACTGCAACGCATGAGCTGTATGAATTGTAGTGATGACGATGTCATTGTGCTCATTTCACACACCGGAAGAACCAAAAGTCTGGTTGAACTGGCGCAGTTAGCGCGGGAAAACGATGCCATGGTGATTGCCCTGACATCTCCTGGTACTCCGCTGGCACGTGAAGCAACGCTGGCAATTACCCTCGATGTACCGGAAGATACTGACATTTATATGCCTATGGTCTCTCGACTTGCTCAACTTACCGTGATAGATGTGCTGGCTACGGGATTTACTTTGCGCCGTGGGGCAAAATTTAGAGATAACTTGAAGCGTGTCAAGGAAGCGCTCAAGGAATCGCGTTTTGATAAAGAATTACTCATCAAGAGTGATGACCGCTAAAAGCAATAACAATGTTCTACCCTTTTATCATCCGGGTCGTTCATTTTACCGTTTATGTTCGAGAACGGCCGGATTAATGTTCACGCAACACCAAGTTGTTTCAGTCAACGGAGTATTACATGTCCAGAAGGCTTCGCAGAACCAAAATCGTTACCACCTTAGGCCCGGCAACTGACCGCGATAACAACCTTGAAAAAATTATCGCCGCTGGGGCGAACGTTGTACGTATGAACTTTTCGCACGGCTCTCCAGAAGATCACAAATTGCGGGCGGATAAAGTCCGTGAGATTGCCGCCAAACTGGGACGTCATGTAGCTATTTTGGGTGACCTGCAGGGACCTAAAATCCGCGTATCGACCTTTAAAGAAGGTAAAGTATTTCTCAATGTTGGCGACAAATTCCTGTTAGACGCCAACCTCGGTAAAGGTGAAGGCGACAAAGAAAAAGTCGGCATCGATTACAAAGGCCTGCCTGCTGACGTTGTGCCGGGCGATATCCTGCTGCTGGATGATGGTCGCGTACAGCTCAAAGTGCTGGAAGTTCAGGGTATGAAAGTCTTCACCGAAGTCACTGTCGGTGGCCCGCTCTCCAACAACAAAGGCATCAACAAACTTGGCGGTGGCCTTTCTGCTGAAGCTCTGACGGAAAAAGACAAAGCAGACATCATTACTGCAGCGCAAATCAGCGTTGACTATCTGGCGGTTTCTTTCCCTCGCTGTGGCGAAGATCTGAATTATGCCCGCCGCCTGGCGCGCGACGCTGGCTGCGATGCGAAAATTGTTGCCAAGGTAGAGCGTGCTGAAGCCGTCTGCGACCAGAATGCGATGGATGACATCATCCTTGCCTCTGACGTGGTAATGGTTGCGCGTGGTGACCTGGGCGTGGAAATCGGTGACCCGGAGCTGGTTGGTATTCAGAAAGCGTTGATCCGTCGCGCACGTCAGCTGAACCGTGCGGTTATTACCGCAACGCAGATGATGGAATCAATGATCACTAACCCAATGCCGACGCGTGCGGAAGTCATGGACGTGGCAAACGCCGTGCTGGATGGGACTGATGCCGTCATGCTGTCTGCCGAAACTGCGGCAGGCCAGTACCCGGCGGAAACCGTCGCAGCTATGGCTCGCGTATGTCTGGGTGCAGAGAAAATCCCGAGCATCAACGTTTCTAAACACCGTCTGGACGTACAGTTTGATAATGTCGAAGAAGCTATCGCCATGTCAGCGATGTATGCCGCGAACCATCTGAAAGGCGTTACCGCTATCATCGCCATGACCGAGTCCGGTCGTACTGCGCTGATGACATCACGCATCAGTTCTGGCCTGCCAATTTTCGCGATGTCTCGTCATGAGCGTACGCTGAATCTGACCTCTCTGTATCGTGGCGTTACGCCGGTCCACTTTGACAGCGAAACTGACGGTGTAGTAGCTGCCAACGAAGCGGTCAATCTGCTGCGCGACAAAGGCTACCTGGTGTCAGGCGATCTGGTGATTGTGACCCAGGGTGATGTCATGAGCACCATCGGCTCCACCAACACCACACGTATTCTGACTGTAGAATAACGACGCTGCTGACTGCCTGATATTACTCACTTATCAGGCGCACAG
>NZ_SZWR01000017.1:74452-76382 GCF_005280875.1 Citrobacter sp. wls827 | reverse complement strand
AAAAAAGCCTCTCGAACGAGAGGCTTTTTTTATTTCTTCGGATAGAGATCTTTGCGCTTATAGGGCTCAATCTCGCCGGGTTTGCGGGTCTTTAGCAGTTTCAGAATCCAGGTGTATTGTTCAAGATGTGGGGTGACAAAAATCTCCACTTCTTCATTCATCCGTCTGGCAATGGTATGGTCATCGGCCGTCAGAATGTCATCCATGGGTGGGCGTACCTGAATCTTCAGGCGATGCGTTTTACCATCGTACACCGGGAATAGCGGTATTACGCGTGCATGACAAACCTTCATCAGGCGGCCAATCGCCGGTAACGTTGCCTTATAGGTCGCGAAGAAATCGACAAACTCGCTGTGCTCCGGGCCGTGGTCCTGATCCGGTAAGTAATATCCCCAGTATCCCTGCCGTACCGACTGAATAAAAGGTTTAATACCGTCGTTACGTGCATGTAAACGACCGCCGAAACGTCGACGTACCGTATTCCAGACATAGTCAAATACCGGATTGCCCTGGTTATGGAACATCGCTGCCATTTTCTGGCCTTGAGATGCCATCAGCATTGCCGGAATATCAACACCCCAGCCGTGAGGGACGAGAAAAATCACCTTTTCCTCATTACGTCGCATCTCATCGATAATTTCCAGGCCCTGCCAGTCAACGCGGTGCTGGATTTTCTCCGGACCGCGCATGGCTAATTCTGCCATCATAACCATCGCCTGAGGCGCAGTCGCAAACATCTCATCAACGATGGCCTCACGCTCGGCTTCGCTGCGCTCCGGAAAACAGAGGGATAAATTAATAAGCGCTCTACGACGCGAACTTTTCCCCAGCCGTCCGGCAAGCCGCCCCAGTTTCGCCAGAACGGGATCGCGAAATGACGCGGGCGTTAATGCAATCCCTGCAATCGCTGCCACGCCAAGCCAGGCGCCCCAGTAGCGCGGGTGACGGAATGATTTTTGAAACTCAGGGATATACTCAATACTCTTTTTTTTCGTTTCCATGCTCTTCCAGTATCGGGGGCCGCGAAAAAGTAAATCTGCTGATAGTGTAGCGGCGCACCGTGTCCCGTACAAAATAAAAAAGCCGGCACGCATAGCGTACCGGCTCTGTCAGTGTATTTATTAATCGAAGCGTAACTGAGGCAGAACCTCTTTCACCTGAGCCAGGTACTCGGTACGATCCGAACCGCTCAACCCTTCCGTACGCGGCAGTTTTGCCGTCAACGGGTTCACAGCCTGCTGGTTGACCCATACTTCGTAGTGCAGGTGCGGGCCCGTAGAACGCCCGGTGTTACCTGACAGCGCAATGCGATCGCCACGTTTCACTTTTTGCCCCGGTTTAACCAGCAGCTTACGCAGGTGCATGTAACGGGTGGTGTAAGTACGACCGTGACGAACAGCAACATAGTATCCGGCCGCGCCACTCCGTTTCGCGACAACCACCTCGCCATCACCGACTGACAGCACCGGCGTACCTTGCGGCATCGCAAAGTCGACACCTTTGTGCGGTGCAACGCGCCCGGTTACCGGATTCAGGCGACGCGGATTGAAGTTTGACGAAATACGGAACTGCTTCGCCGTAGGGAAACGCATAAACCCTTTAGCAAGCCCGGTCCCGTTACGGTCATAGAATTTACCGTCTTCAGCACGGATCGCGTAATAATCCTTGCCTTCAGAGCGCAAACGAACGCCCAGCAGTTGGCTTTGTTCGCGTTTACCGTCCAGCATCTCGCGAGACATCAAAACGGAGAACTCATCGCCTTTCTTCAGCTTGCGAAAGTCCATCTGCCATTGCATCGCTTTAATCACTGCGCTGATTTCAGAGCTGGTGAGGCCGGCATCTCTTGCACTGGCGACGAAACTACCGCCCACCGTACCGTTGATTCGGCTGTTGACCCAGTCTCCCTGCTGCATTTCGCTGCTCATTTTGA
>NZ_SZWR01000017.1:54620-74377 GCF_005280875.1 Citrobacter sp. wls827 | reverse complement strand
CACGGCGGGAGACTTCCCAGGTCAGGCGCTGCAAATCACCTTCCGAAGACAGTGTCCAGGAAAGTTGCTGGCCAATTTTCAGATTACGTAGATCTTTATCAGATGCGGCAAGCTGGCTGATATCGCCCATATCAATGCCGTACTGGTTCAGAATACTGCTCAGCGTATCGCCGGTAGAGACAACATACTCGTGAACCCCGGCCTCGCCAGAGGTCTTGTCATCAAGTTCGTCCTGAGGGATAGCTTCATCTTCCTGAGCGGCTTGATCGATAGGTTCGCTGGCCTCTGGCAACAGTGAACGTATCTCGCTTTTTTCCAGCTCAATGGTTTTAACGATGGGTGCAGAGTCGGGATGGTATACATAAGGCCGCCAGACTGCGACGGCCAATGTCAGAACAGTAAGCGACCCCAACATAACACGATGGGGTCGCGGCAAATTATTAAACGCCAGAGCGACAGAGCGGGCTATCTGTTGCACGTATTCACTTCCTCATTAATCTCCTTTCAGGCAGCTCGCATACTGGTTGGCTAATTGGTTCAGAAACGCTGAATAGCTTGTTTTACCCAGTTTGATATTCGTTCCGAGGGGATCCAACGTTCCCATTCGAACGGATGTCCCTCTCGCTACGGCTTCAACGACCGCTGGCCTGAACTGTGGCTCAGCAAAAACGCAGGTTGCTTTTTGCTCAACCAACTGTGTTCTTATTTCATGTAAACGCTGCGCACCAGGTTGAATCTCAGGGTTCACGGTAAAGTGACCAAGCGGTGTTAGCCCGTAGTGTTTTTCGTAGTAGCCATAGGCGTCATGAAAAACGAAATACCCTTTACCCTTGAGCGGTGCGAGCTCGTTACCTACCTGCTTATCGGTTGCGGCTAATTGTGCCTCAAAATCCTTCAGGTTGGCGTCAAGTTTGGCTCGACTTTGCGGCATAAGTTCCACTAATTTATCATGGATTGCAACCGCTGAGGCCCGCGCTATCTCTGGGGAAAGCCAAAGATGCATGTTGTAATCACCATGATGGTGATGCTCGTCACTTTTTTCGCCGTGAGCGTCGTTATGCCCATGATCGTCATCATCATCGTCAGCGCCTTTCATGAGTAACGGTTTCACGTCATTGAGCTGCGCAATCGTTACCTGTTTTGCGTTAGGAATATTCTTGACTGACTTTTCCATAAACGCCTCCATTTCCGGACCTATCCAAACAACTAAGTCCGCGTTCTGTAAGCGTTTTACGTCTGAAGGACGCAGCGAATAATCGTGTTCGGAAGCCCCGTCAGGCAACAGAACCTGGGTGTCTGTAACCCCATCTGCAATCGCTGAAGCAATAAAGCCCAACGGCTTAAGTGACGCCACTACAGCAGCATTTGCTGCCTGAGTTGCACTACCCCAAAGAGCAGCGGATAATGCTGCGAAAAGAAGCGTATTTTTATGTAACATAATGCGACCAATCATCGTAACGAATGTGAGAAATGTGATATTATAACATTCTATAACTTCTGCAAGACTAAAATTGATATGACGACTTTGGTTTCACTGGAAAATGTCTCGGTCTCTTATGGTCAACGCCGCGTCCTTTCTGACGTATCGCTTGAACTTCGACCCGGCAAAATTTTAACGCTTCTTGGCCCGAATGGGGCCGGAAAGTCTACGCTGGTGCGCGTTGTATTGGGGCTGGTAGCGGCTGATGAAGGGGTTATCAAGCGCAACGGGCATTTGCGGATTGGCTATGTACCGCAAAAACTCTACCTCGATACAACACTTCCGCTGACGGTGAGTCGCTTTTTGCGCTTACGTCCTGGCACAAAGAAAACCGACATTCTCCCTGCGCTGAAGCGTGTTCAGGCCGGGCATCTGATGGATGCGCCGATGCAAAAACTGTCCGGCGGGGAAACACAGCGTGTCTTGCTGGCCCGTGCGTTGCTAAATAAACCGCAGCTCCTGGTGCTCGATGAACCGACTCAGGGCGTGGATGTGAATGGTCAGGTTGCACTGTACGATCTTATCGATCAGTTGCGACGTGAGCTGGATTGCGCCGTGCTGATGGTATCCCACGACCTGCATCTGGTCATGGCAAAAACCGACGAAGTCCTGTGTCTGAACCACCACATTTGCTGCTCCGGCACGCCAGAGGTGGTTTCTATGCACCCTGAATTCATTTCTATGTTCGGGCAACGCGGCGCTGAACAACTCGGAATTTACCGTCACAACCATAATCATCGCCACGATTTACAGGGTCGCATTGTTTTACGCCGGGGAAATGGTCACTCATGATTGAATTATTATTACCCGGTTGGTTAGCCGGGATCATGCTGGCCTGTGCTGCTGGCCCGCTTGGCTCGTTTGTAGTCTGGCGTCGAATGTCTTATTTCGGCGATACGCTGGCTCATGCGTCGCTGCTGGGGGTCGCCTTTGGCCTGCTGCTGGATGTAAACCCTTTCTATGCGGTTATCGCCGTCACCCTGTTGCTGGCCGCAGGCCTGGTATGGCTGGAGAAACGCCCGCATCTCGCGATTGATACCCTGCTCGGTATTATGGCGCACAGTGCGCTGTCATTAGGGCTGGTTGTTGTTAGCCTGATGTCGAATATTCGTGTGGATCTGATGGCCTATCTGTTTGGCGATCTGCTCGCCGTCACCCCAGAAGATCTGGTGGCCATTGCCATTGGCGTGGTTATCGTTCTGGCGATTTTGTTCTGGCAGTGGCGTAACCTGCTGTCGATGACTATCAGCCCGGATCTGGCCTTTGTTGATGGCGTGAAGCTGCAACGTGTCAAGCTATTGTTGATGCTGGTCACTGCACTCACTATTGGTGTGGCGATGAAATTCGTCGGGGCACTGATTATCACCTCACTGCTGATAATTCCTGCGGCTACCGCACGTCGTTTCGCCCGGACACCCGAACAGATGGCCGGTGTTGCCGTGGGCGTTGGGATGATAGCGGTTACAGGCGGGCTGACCTTCTCAGCGTTCTATGATACGCCAGCAGGACCATCCGTGGTGCTTTGTGCTGCACTGCTGTTTATCTTCAGTATGATGAAGAAGCAAGCGAGCTGAGTGGTATTTCGCCGGATGGCGGTTTCACCTAATCCTGCCTACATCATACCGTAGGCCTGATTAGCGTAGCGCCATCCGGCATTATTGGGGCTTAAGGCATTGCCGGCGGCGTGATCCCGAAATGGTTCCAGGCCCGTACCGTTGCCATTCTTCCGCGCGGCGTACGCTGCAGAAAACCTTGCTGAATCAGATACGGTTCCAGCACGTCCTCAATGGTTTCACGTTCTTCGCCGATTGCCGCCGCCAGGTTATCCAGTCCTACCGGACCACCGAAGAATTTATCGATAACCGCCAGCAGCAGCTTACGGTCCATATAATCGAAGCCTTCCGCATCCACATTGAGCATATCCAGTGCCTGGGCGGCGATATCCGCCGAGATGGTGCCGTCATGCTTCACTTCAGCAAAATCGCGTACCCGACGCAATAAACGGTTGGCAATACGCGGCGTACCACGCGCCCGCCGCGCCACTTCCAGCGCGCCTTCATCACTCATCTCCAGCCCCATAAAGCGGGCACTGCGTCCAACAATATGCTGCAGGTCAGCCACCTGATAGAATTCCAGGCGCTGTACAATCCCAAAGCGATCACGCAGTGGAGACGTTAACGACCCCGCGCGGGTTGTTGCGCCGATTAGCGTAAACGGCGGCAGATCGATTTTAATTGAACGTGCTGCCGGGCCTTCGCCAATCATGATATCCAGCTGATAGTCTTCCATTGCCGGATACAATACTTCTTCCACGACCGGTGACAGACGATGGATTTCATCGATAAACAACACATCGTGTGGTTCAAGGTTGGTGAGCATTGCCGCCAGGTCGCCTGCTTTTTCCAGTACCGGACCGGACGTAGTACGCAGATTAACGCCCATTTCATTGGCAACAATATTGGCAAGCGTGGTTTTACCGAGACCCGGAGGACCGAAGATCAGCAGATGGTCGAGCGCGTCACCGCGCAGCTTCGCCGCCTGGATAAAAATCTCCATTTGCGAACGCACCTGCGGCTGACCAATGTACTCTTCCAGCAATTTAGGGCGGATCGCACGATCCACCAGATCTTCAGGGGTCGTGCTGACAGCCGAAATCAGACGGTCTGCTTCAATCATCCTCTACCTCACAGCGCCGCGCGAAGCGCTTCACGAATCAGGGTTTCACTGCTGGCATCAGGGCGGGCAATTTTGCTCACCATGCGGCTGGCTTCCTGTGGTTTATAGCCCAACGCCACCAGCGCAGCAACCGCTTCCTGCTCGGCATCGTCCGTTGCCGGACTTGCCGGCGAGGTCAGGACCAGATCTGCCGCCGGGGTAAAGAGATCGCCATGCAGTCCTTTAAAACGGTCTTTCATTTCGACGATCAATCGCTCTGCCGTTTTCTTACCGATGCCCGGTAATTTCACCAGTGCGCCAAGCTCTTCGCGCTCAACGGCATTGACAAACTGCTGCGCAGACATACCGGAGAGGATCGCCAGCGCCAGCTTCGGCCCCACACCGTTGGTTTTAATTAGCTCTTTAAACAGCGTGCGCTCTTGCTTATTGTTAAAGCCATACAGCAGCTGTGCGTCTTCGCGCACCACAAAATGCGTGAAGATGATCGCTTCCTGCCCGGCTTCCGGCAGCTCGTAGAAACAGGTCATCGGCATATGCACTTCATAGCCTACCCCGCCCGTTTCCAGAAGGACCAGTGGGGGTTGTTTTTCAAGAATGATGCCTCTGAGTCTGCCTATCACATGACGCTCCTGCGTTAAGGGCTAAAAGGTAATGCGCTATCATAAAAAAAGGCTGGATAGATATCCAGCCTCATTTGTCACTAACGTAACCTACCGCGCGCTAAATTCAACCTCGACTCACTCATTTGCATGGCGTTCTGGCTGACATGGCAGTGGGTAATGGCAATCGCCAGCGCATCCGCAGCATCCGCCTGAGGGTTAGCCGGGAGTTTGAGCAGCGTACGCACCATGTGTTGTACCTGGCTTTTTTCCGCGCTGCCGATACCGACGACGGTTTGTTTAACCTGTCGGGCAGCATACTCAAACACCGGAAGATCCTGATTGGTCGCAGCAACAATCGCCACGCCGCGCGCCTGCCCCAGCTTAAGCGCCGAATCGGCATTTTTCGCCATAAAGACCTGCTCGATGGCAAAATAATCCGGCTGGAACTGGGTGATGATTTCCGTCACCCCCGCGTATATCAATTTCAGGCGTGACGGGAGATCGTCAACTTTGGTGCGAATACAACCACTGCCGAGGTAGGTCAACTGTCTGCCGACCTGACGGATTACGCCATAACCGGTAATGCGCGACCCCGGATCAATGCCGAGAATGATAGACATCACGCATCTCCTGTTATTTTATGGCTTAACCACATCATTCTAACGTAGCTGCAACCTCATCGGAGATTTCGCCGTTGTGGTAAACTTCCTGCACGTCATCGCAATCTTCCAGCATATCGATCAGACGCATCAGTTTCGGCGCTGTTTCTGCATCCATATCCGCTTTGGTGGATGGGATCATAGAAACTTCAGCCGCGTCCGCTTTCAGACCTGCCGCTTCCAGTGCATCACGAACTTTACCCATCTCTTCCCACGCGGTGTAAACGTCAATCGCGCCGTCGTCGAAGGTTACAACGTCTTCAGCACCGGCTTCCAGTGCCGCTTCCATGATGGCGTCTTCGTCGCCTTGCTCAAAGGAGATCACGCCTTTCTTGCTGAACAGGTATGCGACAGAACCGTCGGTACCGAGGTTGCCGCCTGTTTTAGTGAATGCGTGGCGCACTTCCGCAACGGTACGGTTACGGTTGTCAGACAGACATTCAATCATAACGGCTGTACCGCCAGGACCGTAACCTTCATAGATGATGGTTTCCATATTGGAATCTTCATCACCACCCACACCGCGCGCGATTGCACGGTTCAGAGTGTCACGTGTCATGTTGTTTGCCAGCGCTTTATCAACCGCTGCGCGCAGACGCGGGTTAGCATCTGGATCGCCACCACCCAATTTAGCCGCCGTCACCAGCTCACGAATGATTTTGGTGAAGATCTTACCGCGCTTAGCATCCTGCGCTGCTTTACGATGTCTGGTGTTGGCCCATTTACTATGACCTGCCATAAATAATCTCTCCAAAAAGCGCGCCTTCTCAGGCGACGTTAATTACAAACTCTTCAATCGCCTGCCGGTTACTCCACGACTTGGTTAACTGTGCCGCCTCATGCGCATTAACCCAACGGTAGGTCAAATGTTCGGTGAACACGATCTCTCGTTCAGTGGGCAGTGCCAGGCAAAACCAGGACTCCGTATTACTTACAATTCCTGGCGCATAGCGATGACGTAAATGACTAAAAATCTCAAACTCCACCGTGCGCTGGCAGTCAATTAAGGTCAGTTGCTCACGCGCAACATCAATGGCGACCTCTTCCTTTACTTCGCGCAGGGCGGCTTGCGACGCGGTTTCACCTTCTTCAAGGCTGCCGGTGACCGACTGCCAAAAATCAGGATCGTCGCGTCGCTGTAACATCAGCACTCTCCCGGTGTCCTTTGCATAAATCACGACTAACACCGAGACAGGCTGTTTATATGCCATATCAGTTATTCTCGGCCTTCTTAACAACCTGAATGCTCAGTTCCGCCAGCGCAGCTTCATTGGCCAGGCTCGGCGCTTCGGTCATCAGACACGCGGCAGCCGTCGTTTTCGGGAAAGCAATAACGTCACGGATGTTATCAGTACCGGTCAGCAGCATGGTCAGACGATCCAGACCAAACGCCAGGCCCGCGTGCGGCGGTGTACCGTATTTTAACGCATCCAACAGGAAGCCGAATTTCTCGCGCTGCTCTTGTTCGTTGATACCCAGAATACCGAATACGGTCTGCTGCATATCACCGTTATGGATACGTACAGAACCGCCGCCTACTTCGTAGCCGTTGATAACCATATCGTACGCATTGGCAACCGCATCTTCCGGCGCGGCTTTCAGCTCAGCTGCCGTCATGTCTTTCGGCGAGGTGAACGGGTGGTGCATCGCGGTCAGACCGCCTTCACCATCGTCTTCAAACATTGGGAAGTCGATAACCCACAACGGCGCCCATTTGGATTCGTCGGTCAGGTTCAGGTCTTTACCCAGTTTCAGGCGCAGAGCCCCCATCGCGTCGGCAACCACTTTCTTGTTGTCGGCGCCGAAGAAGATCATATCACCGTCTTGCGCGCCAGTACGTTCCAGAATAGCTTCAATGATTTCAGCATTCAGGAACTTGGCCACCGGGCTGGTTACCCCTTCCAGACCTTTCGCACGCTCGGTGACTTTAATGTATGCCAAACCTTTCGCGCCGTAGATCTTAATGAAGTTACCGTAATCGTCGATCTGCTTACGGCTAAGTGTAGCGCCGCCAGGTACGCGCAGAGCCGCTACACGCCCTTTCGCATCGTTAGCCGGACCAGAGAACACGGCGAATTCAACAGATTTCAGCAAATCAGCAACGTCCACCAGCTCCATCGGGTTACGCAGATCCGGCTTATCGGAACCGTAACGACGCTCAGCTTCAGCAAAGGTCATGATCGGGAAATCGCCCAGGTCCACACCTTTTACTTCCAGCCACAGATTACGCACCAGCGCTTCCATCACTTCACGCACTTGCGGTGCGGTCATGAAGGAGGTCTCAACATCGATCTGAGTAAATTCAGGCTGGCGGTCAGCACGTAAGTCTTCGTCACGGAAGCATTTTACAATCTGGTAGTAGCGGTCGAAGCCAGACATCATCAGCAGTTGTTTGAACAACTGAGGAGACTGTGGCAGCGCGTAGAATTTACCTTTATGTACGCGAGACGGTACCAGGTAGTCACGCGCACCTTCTGGCGTCGCTTTCGTCAGCATCGGCGTTTCGATGTCGAGGAAGCCATGGTCGTCCATGAAACGACGCACCAGGCTGGTAATTTTGGCACGCGTTTTCAGGCGCTGCGCCATTTCAGGGCGACGCAGATCGAGGTAGCGGTACTTCAGACGAGCTTCTTCAGTATTTACGTGGTTAGAGTCGAGCGGCAGTGAATCTGAACGGTTGATAATGACCAGATCGGAGGCCAGCACTTCAATTTCGCCAGTCGCCATATCAGCGTTGACGTTTTTCGCGTCACGCGCACGCACGGTGCCCGTTACCTGAATGCAGAACTCATTACGCAGTTCGGAGGCCAGCTTTAACGCGTCCGCACGGTCCGGATCGAAAAATACCTGCACGATACCTTCGCGGTCGCGCATATCGATAAAGATCAGGCTACCAAGATCACGACGACGGTTGACCCAACCACACAGAGTCACCTGCTGCCCCTCGTGGGACAGACGTAGCTGTCCGCAATATTCTGTACGCATGAGATATCCCTTAACTTTGCCGCAGGCGGATTGTCATCTGCCCGGCAGATGACGAAGTCGCAGCTTTAGCAGAATGTCACAACTGAATGAAAAAAGGCGGCTATTATACTGGAAATTCTGCCGCACGATAAGAGCCTACTGGGATAGACTCTCAGTCCGGTACTGACTGTACGCGTGTTTCCTAAGCGGGTATTGCGTAATCTCACAAAAAATAACAAAAATTGTCACCCCTTTCACACAGATTCGCGATTAAGGTGTAACGGAAATCTTTTTTTACTGGAGTCACCATGCTGGAACTGAACGCAAAAACAACCGCTCTTGTCGTCATCGATCTACAGGAAGGGATCCTGCCTTTCGCGGGTGGGCCTCATTCGGCAAACGACGTCGTCGCCCGCGCGGCACAACTGGCGGAAAAATTCCGTACTAACGGTTCACCAGTGGTGATGGTTCGCGTCGACTGGTCTGCGGATTATGCCGACGCGCTAAAACAACCGGTTGATGCCCAAGCGCCAGCCAAAGCATTACCCGACAACTGGTGGGAATACCCACAAGCGCTGGGAAAGTGTGCGACAGACCTGGAGGTCACCAAGCGCCAGTGGGGAGCATTCTACGGTACTGACCTGGAACTGCAATTGCGCCGTCGTGGTATCGACACCATCGTCCTTTGCGGGATCTCCACCAATATCGGCGTCGAATCCACCGCGCGTAACGCCTGGGAGTTGGGTTTTAATCTGATCATTGCAGAAAATGCCTGTAGCGCCGCCAGCACTGAGCAACATCAGGGCAGCATGACGCACATATTCCCGCGCATTGCCCGCGTACGCCGCGTGGACGAGATCCTGCAAGCGTTATGATCTATATCGGCTTACCCCAGTGGTCGCACCCAAAGTGGGTGCGTCTGGGGATCACCAGTCTGGAAGAATATGCCCGCCACTTTAACTGTGTGGAAGGCAACACCACGCTGTACGCACTGCCAAAAGCTGAGATTGTTGCGCGCTGGCATGCACAGACCACCGATGCGTTTCGATTTTGTTTTAAGTTTCCGGCCACCATTTCACATCAGGCTGCGCTGCGTAATTGTGATGACCTGGTACAGGAATTTTTCGCGCGCATGTCGCCACTGGATGCCCGTATCGGACAATACTGGTTACAGCTACCTGCCACGTTCGGCCCGCGTGACCTCCCTGCCCTGTGGCAATTCCTCGATGCCCTCCCTAAAACGTTTACCTACGGTGTCGAGGTTCGTCATCCGGATTTCTTTGCGAAAGGTGAATCAGAGATCCGGCTCAATCGGGGTCTGCATGAACGCGGAATTAATCGGGTCATTTTAGACAGCCGTCCGGTCCATGCCGCGATCCCACACACGGAAGCGATACGCGATGCTCAACGTAAGAAACCTAAGGTCCCGGTGCATGCGGTGGTGACGGCAACCCACCCGATGGTCCGTTTTATCGGTAGCGATGATATGGCTCAGAACCGGGCATTTTTCGCCGCCTGGCTGGCAAAGTTGCCACTCTGGCAACAGACCAGCACGCCATACCTGTTTTTGCACACGCCGGATATCGCACAGGCTCCTGAGCTGGTAGACACGCTATGGGCAGATTTACGTAGTGCCCTGCCAGAGATCGGATCAGCACCGTCGATTCCACAGCAATCTTCTCTTTTCTGAAAATGCCACCTATCATAGTCAATGCCAGCAGCCATTTTAAAAGGGAGTTTGTATGGTAAGCGCGCTTTATGCCGTCCTGGGTGCGTTATTGTTAATAAAGTTCTCCTTTGACGTCGTTCGCCTGCGCATGCAATATCGCGTTGCCTATGGTGATGGCGGCTTTAGTGAGCTGCAAAGCGCTATCCGCATTCACGGTAATGCGGTGGAATATATTCCCGTTGCATTAGTGCTGCTGTTATTTATGGAAATGAACGGCGCAGAAACGTGGATGGTGCATCTTTGCGGGCTGATGTTGATTGCCGGGCGACTGATGCATTATTACGGATTCCACCACCGTCTTTTCCGCTGGCGCCGTTCCGGCATGAGCGCCACCTGGTGTTCACTGTTGCTAATGGTGCTGGCGAATCTTTGGTATATGCCCTGGGAGTTGGTTTTCTCCCTGCATTAGCGCACAATACGCCACTTTATTTTTCCCGGATTTTTACGTTATGTCTCACCGCGACACGCTTTTTTCTGCGCCTATCGCCAGTCTGGGTGACTGGACCTTTGATGAACGGGTAGCTGAAGTCTTCCCGGATATGATCCAGCGTTCCGTTCCTGGTTATTCCAATATCATTTCGATGATTGGCATGCTGGCCGAACGTTTCGTGCAACCCAACACGCAGGTCTACGATCTGGGCTGTTCTCTGGGCGCGGCGACGCTCTCGGTACGTCGCAATATCCATCATGAGAATTGCAAAATTATTGCCGTCGATAACTCCCCGGCCATGGTTGAGCGCTGTCGTCGTCATATCGATGCCTATAAAGCCCCCACGCCTGTTGACGTGGTCGAAGGCGATATTCGCAACATAACTATCGAAAACGCCTCGATGGTGGTGCTGAATTTTACCCTGCAATTCCTTGAACCACCTGAGCGCCAGGCGTTGTTGGATAAGATTTATCAGGGGTTAAACCCCGGCGGCGCGTTGGTGCTGTCAGAGAAGTTCAGCTTCGAAGATACCAAAGTTGGCGAGCTGCTGTTCAACATGCACCACGACTTCAAACGCGCCAATGGCTACAGCGAACTGGAAATCAGCCAGAAGCGCAGCATGCTGGAAAATGTGATGCTAACTGACTCTGTTGAAACGCACAAAGCGCGTCTGCACCAGGCAGGTTTTGAGCACAGCGAATTATGGTTCCAGTGCTTCAACTTTGGTTCTCTGGTGGCATTGAAAGCTGAGGCTAGCGCATGATCGACTTTGGTAACTTTTATCAGCTGATTGCCAAAAATCATCTTTCCCATTGGCTGGAAACGCTGCCAGCGCAAATCGCGACCTGGCAGCGCGATCAACACGGCTTGTTTAAGCAGTGGTCGAATGCCGTGGAGTTTCTGCCGGAACTGACGCCACATCGTCTGGATTTACTGCATAGCGTGACTGCCGAAAGCGAGGAGCCGCTCAGCGAAGGACAGATCAAACGGATTGATACTCTGATGCGTCATCTCATGCCGTGGCGCAAAGGTCCATATTCGCTGTACGGCGTCAATATTGATACCGAATGGCGTTCCGACTGGAAGTGGGATCGCGTTCTGCCGCATTTGTCTGACCTCACCGGACGTACCATTCTTGATGTTGGCTGCGGCAGCGGATATCACATGTGGCGCATGATTGGCGCGGGGGCGCATCTGGCGGTTGGCATTGATCCTACGCAGCTGTTCCTGTGTCAGTTTGAAGCGGTACGTAAACTGCTGGGTAACGATCAGCGCGCGCATCTGCTGCCGCTGGGTATTGAGCAGCTTCCGGCGCTCAACGCCTTTGATACCGTATTCTCTATGGGCGTGCTTTATCACCGCCGCTCACCGCTGGAACATCTCTGGCAGTTGAAAGATCAACTGGTAAAAGACGGAGAGCTGGTGCTGGAAACGCTGGTGGTCGAAGGTGATGAAAATACCGTTCTGGTACCAGGCGATCGCTACGCGCAAATGCGTAACGTCTACTTTATTCCATCCGCACTGGCGCTTAAAAACTGGCTGGAAAAATGCGGATTTGTCGATGTTCGTATCGCCGACGTGTGTGTGACCACTACCGAAGAACAACGTCGCACCGAATGGATGATAACCGAATCGCTGGCCGACTTCCTTGACCCGAACGACCACAGCAAGACGGTGGAAGGCTACCCCGCCCCACTGCGCGCGGTATTGATTGCACGTAAACCGTAATGGATTGCCGGAGCACCGTTTCTCCAAAATAGTTCAAGTTGCAGCAAGGCGGTAACGCAGCAAATCCCCGGGAGCGTAGATAACTACGTGACCGGGGTGAGCAAGGCGGCCAACGCTGCTGCGGCTTGAAATATGAAGGAGAAAAAAAGGCCCCTGTTGAATTGGCAGGGGCCTGGTACGAGCAAGCATCATATTGGGCGACAT
Source organism: Citrobacter sp. wls827 (assembly GCF_005280875.1). NCBI lineage: Bacteria > Pseudomonadati > Pseudomonadota > Gammaproteobacteria > Enterobacterales > Enterobacteriaceae > Citrobacter > Citrobacter sp. wls827. Next base: position 61,905 of record NZ_SZWR01000017.1, on the reverse strand, counting down.
GATGCAACGGTAAAAATCAGCTGGCCTGGTGGTGCGCAATGATTGCCTTCATTTCAGCAACCGCCGCCCCGTCAACCGCATAGCGGGAATATTCATCCGCCTGCGTATCCGAAGACATCGACAACCCCGAATTGCGATACCGCATGGGTGAAGCCAGCCATACTCCGGCAGAACTGTGGACTTCCTGCACTCCAGCGTTGAGGAACAGGGATAAATTCGCGGCGCGAACCCCCGCTCCGGCCATAATGATTGGAGCATCCACCTGCTCAATAAGTTCCATTATTTTTGTTAAACCTTGCGCTGCATCTGATTTTTGCCCGGAAGTTAGTACTCTGGCGACACCTAAATCGGACAATTTATTCAGCGCATTTAATGGGTTGGCGCACATATCGAAGGCCCGATGAAACGTGACATTTAGCGGGCCCGCAGCAACCATTATTTTTTCCATACGTGGCATATCGACATTCCCGTCCACATCGAGAATGCCGGTCACCAGCCCTGAAAAACCTAAATCTCTGACCATCGCGATATCATCAAGCATCGCGGCAAATTCACCGTCGGTGTAACAAAAATCGCCCCCACGCGGACGGATAATGGGATTAACGGGAATAGAGACATGCTGGCGTACAGAGCGTAACACCCCCAGCGACGGCGTTAAGCCTCCTTCTTTGGGCGCCGAGCACAGTTCAATACGATCCGCGCCGTTTTGCTGCGCCGTGCGCGCGCACTCCATGCTGTAACAGCAGATTTCCAGCAATGTCATATTTACTCCTGTTGCTCGCTTGCGACAATCGCTTCAATTGACCACGGATGAAATTTGAGGGTGACGCTGCCATCACTGACCGCCAGTGTCGGATTCGGTAAACGCTCACGCTCTCCTTTTGGTGAGCTGGTTTTCACGAAAATCCCCGGCTGACTCAATCCTTCATCAGAAAGCAGCGCCAGCGCTCGCGCATTCAACGTCTCCACGTCACCCGGCAGAACTATTTCAACATGCTCCCAGCCTTCATGTGGATAGCGTTTTTCGCCCGGCCATGGCAGCTCTACGATGGTAAATTGCCAGTGTTGCACACAAACGGGTTCATCAAGCTTGAACAGGCAAATCGGTCGGCCATTAATGATATTTTCTGACAACAGTTCGCCACACTGTTCAAATCCCCGACGCCAGCGCTCTGCGGTGGTATTTTGATGACAGCGCAGAGAAATGTGATCGGCTTCAAGCGATGAGACATCCAGCCCAAGGCGAGTGGAAAGATCCGTTAACGCCTGAATGAAATGCGGTAAATCTGCGGAAATATCATGCAGTTCTGCAACTGTTTGCCAGTTCGCCATAATGAAAGCTCATATCCATGTTCAAAGCGGCTAATTTACCCTGTTGCGCAGCCCCAACCAACTGCTGATTTTCTTAAGCGCGATATGAATAATTATACGTAATAACAATGTTTATATTTCAGGCTGCTGGCGGTACTCGCAATGCTGACGGCAACGGGCATTTGCAGTATACTCCCGCCCTTAATTCTTAAACTGGTGCGGTCAATTTTAAGCCGCTTCATAAATGTAAGGTATTCCGGTGAATATTCAGGCTCTTCTCTCAGAAAAAGTCAGTCAGGCCATGATTGCTGCAGGCGCGCCTGCAGATTGCGAACCGCAGGTTCGTCAGTCAGCAAAAGTACAGTTCGGCGACTATCAGGCTAACGGCATGATGGCTGTCGCGAAAAAACTGGGTATGGCGCCGCGACAACTGGCTGAGCAGGTGCTGACTCATCTGGATCTCAACGGGATCGCCAGCAAAGTTGAAATTGCGGGCCCGGGCTTTATTAACATTTTTCTCGATCCGGCATTTCTGGCGCAGCATGTTCAGCAAGCGCTGGCCTCCGATCGTCTGGGCGTTACCCAACCGGCTAAACAAACCGTTGTGGTTGACTACTCCGCACCTAACGTCGCGAAAGAAATGCACGTGGGTCACCTGCGCTCCACCATCATCGGCGACGCTGCGGTACGTACGCTGGAGTTCCTTGGTCACAATGTTATCCGCGCTAACCACGTCGGCGACTGGGGCACTCAGTTCGGTATGCTCATCGCATGGCTGGAAAAACAGCAGCAGGAAAATGCCGGTGAGATGGCGCTGGCCGATCTGGAAGGTTTCTACCGTGATGCGAAAAAACATTACGACGAAGATGAAGCCTTCGCCGAGCGCGCCCGTAGCTATGTTGTGAAGCTGCAAGGCGGCGACGAGTACTTCCGTGAAATGTGGCGCAAACTGGTCGACATCACTATGTCGCAGAACCAGTTAACCTATGACCGTCTGAACGTGACTCTGACCCGTGACGACGTGATGGGCGAAAGCCTGTACAACCCGATGCTGCCGGGCATTGTGGCCGATCTCAAAGCCAAAGGTCTGGCTGTTGAAAGCGAAGGCGCTACCGTCGTATTCCTTGATGAGTATAAGAACAAGGAAGGCGAACCGATGGGCGTTATCATTCAGAAGAAAGATGGCGGCTATCTCTACACTACAACCGACATCGCCTGCGCCAAGTATCGTTATGAAACGCTGCATGCCGATCGCGTACTGTATTACATCGACTCCCGTCAGCATCAGCACTTAATGCAGGCCTGGACCATCGTGCGTAAAGCCGGTTATGTGCCGGACTCCGTACCGCTGGAACACCACATGTTCGGCATGATGCTGGGTAAAGATGGTAAACCGTTCAAAACACGTGCGGGCGGCACGGTAAAACTGGCCGATCTGCTGGATGAAGCGCTGGAGCGCGCACGTCGTCTGGTTGCGGAAAAGAACCCGAACATGCCTGCTGATGAGCTGGAAAAACTGGCGAATGCCGTTGGTATCGGCGCGGTGAAATATGCGGATCTGTCCAAAAACCGTACCACCGACTATATCTTCGACTGGGACAACATGCTGGCGTTCGAAGGCAATACCGCGCCGTACATGCAGTATGCTTACACCCGCGTACTGTCCGTATTCCGTAAAGCGGATATTGACGAAAGCGCGCTGACCAGCGCGCAGGTGATTATCAACGAAGATCGCGAAGCTCAGTTGGCCGCCCGCCTGCTGCAGTTTGAAGAAACGCTGACCGTTGTTGCACGTGAAGGTACACCGCACGTGATGTGCGCTTATCTGTACGACGTTGCCGGCCTGTTCTCTGGCTTCTACGAACACTGCCCGATCCTCAGCGCTGAAAACGAAGAAATTCGTAACAGCCGCCTGAAACTGGCACAGCTGACGGCGAAAACCCTGAAGCTGGGTCTGGATACGCTGGGTATCGAAACCGTAGAACGCATGTAATCACCTCGAGTGATGTGAAAGCCTGCGCTATGTCGCGGGCTTTTTTATTTTCCCGAATGACCTCCCTCGTAGGCCTGATAAGCGAAGCGCCATCAGGCGGTCAGGCGCACCTTGCCGGATGGCGGCATAAACGCCTTACCCGGCCTACGAGAAACGACTACGTTCACTGTAATTTGTAACAACTCACAAGGAATGACACATTTCCGTAGAGGGATGGAACATTTTTTGCCTGTCATCCCGTTTACGCCTCCGTATCATTAGGCGGCGAATTAATCGGGTACGGGTCAATGACATTCAGAGATTTTGAGGCGGAAGAAAAACTTTTCCAGCGGCGTGTAATGGTGGCCTTTGGCCTGGTCGTCATCTGTTTTGGCATCCTGATTTATAACCTCTACAACTTACAAATCCGTCAACACCAGTATTACACCACCCGATCGGATGCAAACGACATCAAAATGCTGCCTGTCGCCCCAACGCGCGGTATCATTTATGATCGCAACGGTATCCCGCTGGTACGAAATGTCACCTGGTACGACATTTCTGTTACGCCTTATAAAATCAGCGATATGGACGCCCTGCTGAAACAACTCACGCCGATTGTTGACCTCACGCCAGATGATATTGACCAGTTTCGCCATGAACTGAAGGCCAGTAGCCGCTATCGGCCGGTAGTACTTAAAAATGCGCTGACCGATGTAGAAATTGCCCGTTTTTCTGTGAACCAGTTCCATTTCAGCGGCGTGACCATCAATAGCTACGAAGATCGCCAGTATCCTTATGGGGCGGCACTGGCACATGTACTTGGCTACGTATCAAAAATCAACGATAGCGATCTGAAAGCACTGGATAAAAAAGGACTGGCAGAGAACTACGCCGCCGATCACAACATCGGTAAACAGGGCATTGAGCACTACTACGAGAATGATCTGCACGGCAAAACGGGTTATCAGGAAGTGGAAGTTGATAATCACGGGCGTATTGTACGTTTGATTAAAGACGTTCCCCCTGTCGCCGGCAAAGATATCCATCTGACGCTGGATTTACACTTGCAGGAATACATTGAAAGCCTGCTGGTGGGCCAACGCGCCGCAGTGTTGGTGGAAGATCCCCATGATGGCTCCGTGCTGGCAATGGTCTCAAACCCCAGCTACGATCCGAACCCGTTTGTCAAAGGCATCAGCTACCAGGATTACAACACGCTGTTGCAGGATAAAGACCTGCCATTAATTAACCGCGTCACCCAAGGGTTATATCCTCCTGCCTCAACGGTAAAACCGTACATGGCGATGTCAGCGTTACTGGACGGCGTGATCACGCCGCAGACCAGCTTCTTCGGCGCGCCCACCTGGACGCTCCCCGGCACCGAGCGACATTACCGGGACTGGAAGAAAACCGGCCACGGTATGCTGGATGTCACCAAAGCGATTGAAGAGTCTGCCGACACGTTCTTTTATCAGGTGGCGTATATGATGGGAATTGACCGCATTAACAGCATGCTTAGCCAGTTTGGCTACGGCAAACCGACCGGCATCGATCTTGATGAAGAGTACAACGGCCTGCTGCCAAGCCGCGACTGGAAACAACGGGTGCATAAAAAAGCCTGGTACCAGGGAGATACCATTTCGGTCGGCATCGGCCAGGGCTACTGGATTGCCACGCCAATTCAGATGGTAAAAGCGATGGTCGCACTGATTAACAACGGGAAAGTTATTGCCCCTCACCTGCTACAGGATGAAGAAAGCGGCAAATCAATCACTCACTATCAGGCACCGGAGGCACCCACACAAATTGCTTCTGCTTCATCACCCTATTGGGGACTGGTGCGTCAGGCGATGTTCGGCATGGCGAATGCACCAAACGGTACCGGGTATAAATTTTTCCATACGGCACCTTATGGCATCGCAGCCAAAAGTGGGACATCACAGGTCTTTAGTCTGAAAGAAAACCAGACTTACAATGCGAAGATGATCCCCATACGACTGCGTGACCATGTGTTCTATACCGCATTTGCGCCGTATAAGAATCCAAAAGTCGCCATCGCATTGATTCTGGAAAACGGCGGCAGCGACGGGGTTACCGCCGCGCCGGTCATGCGTCAAATCATGGACCATCTGTTTGCGCCGCAGGACAACAGCGGGCAACCCGATGCCGCAGAACAACCAGGCCCGGTCAGCACGGCGTCAGCGAACGACACGATTAATAGTACTTACGCAAGTATTCGGTAAGGCACAGCATTGCCATTGCCTGCCCGTAAGGCATAGAGGTGAGTGGGATGTTGTGGTAGAAATCGAGATCGTGCCCCATGCCGGTGCCAAACGAGGTTTGTAGCAACTCCCCTTCAGGGGAAATGTGTTGCACAATACCTCTGATAGCTTTCTCCGCCACCCCCGCATATTCCTGCCCGACATAGCGTTTACGCACCGCTTTGAGAATACCGTAAGCGAATCCAGCCGTTGCGGAGGCTTCCAGATATGACTGAGGATCGTCCAGTAAGGTGTGCCACAACCCGCTCTCATCCTGACATTCCGCCAGAGCTGCAATTTGCGCATTGAGAACCTGCACCAGATAACGGTGAACGGCACTGTTTGCCGGCAAATCGATAAGCTCAAGGAAGTCCGGGATCACCATCGTAAGCCAACTATTACCACGCGCCCAACGGGCGTTTGCGAAGTTATGCCGTCCCACATAGCTCCAGCCGTGGAACCACAGCCCCGTTTTCTTATCCATCAGATTTTGTACATGCAGCAGAAACTGATACGTGGCCTCTTCGATATACGCTGGACGATTGAGCAACTTGCCAATTTTCGCCAGCGGCAGCACCGTCATCATCAGCGTGTCATCCCACATCTGTTGATGATTTTCTTCTGCCAGCGTGATGTGTTGCATACCGCCAAACTCGGTGCGGGGCATATCATGCATTGCCCACTCCGCCCAGTTGTCGAGCCACGGCAGGTACGCCGGATTACGCGTTTCTTCATAGCGATATGCCAGCGTTAAAAACGGGGCCATGGTGTTAACGTTTTTGGTTGTTGCGCCTTCCGCAAAGCGTTCGGCAAACCAGCCGTCGATGATATCGCGCATCGTTGCATCGCCAGTTTGCTGATAATACTGATACATTCCGTATAGGCCAACGCCGTGCGTCCACTCCCATCCGGCCCAGCCTTTGGTATCAATAACACGTCCGTCATCCAGCCGCAGCAAGAACTCGCCCGTTTCATCATGAATATTGACCAGGTTATGCGTCACCTTTTTAATGAGCGTTTTTAATTCATCCCTGGCAATAAAATGTTCTGGTTGACGCAACAATGGACTGTGTTTAACCGGGTAAACAATCATTTCCTTAACCCCTGTCAGTGTCGAATTCAATGCTGCACCCTGTTCCAGTTTCGGCGCGGCAGGTTTATTACGATTCGGATAACCCTGTGTGTTGTTACCCTAAAGTGCTTCGTAAACATTGGGTATCATTACCGGGCCACAGTAAAAGCTAACCGCAGGGGAAACCTTTTTGTTTCTGCCAGGGGTTTTTGCGAAATGGCAATAGCACAAAGAGTCCGATAACACAGGTCACTGATTTTATAAAACAGCGTTTCTTTTTAATCGGGATGGTTGATCAGAACTGCGAGGTGGCCAGCAGTTTCGCCTGCTGGCCGACGTAAAGAAGGGAATTAACGGTAGTTCACAATCACCTGATTGCTCTGAACCTGCAAGGCAGGGAGCAGGCGACCGCCACCAGGCACTTCCCAGACGAAGTGCATTGGTTCAATTGCAGGGACATTATTAAAGCCATTGGTGGTACCGCTTTGTCCATCCAGTTCGACACAACGGGATTGAGAGCATAAGCGCACACGTAACCCCGCAGGCGTAGGACCATTTAATTCATAGCGCCAGGCGACCAGCGTCATCAGACCGGAAACGGGCTGGCTGGGAACCAAAGGCGAAGATGAAGCCGACTCCCCACGATAATTTAAGGTAATCCCCATA
>NZ_SZWR01000017.1:51463-54556 GCF_005280875.1 Citrobacter sp. wls827 | reverse complement strand
CTTCCCCGGCGGCCTGTACCGCCAGTGGAAAAAGCAACAGCCAAAGAAATGTACGCATTATTTACCTCCAATGGTCGCGGTCATACGGATATGGCGGTTATCGGAAAGCTCCATATTCGACAACACCACCAACTGCGGAATACTGCGGCGTAAAAAACGCGCAAGGAGAGGTCGCAGCGCATGATTCACCAGCAATACTGGCGGCGCACCCAACATTTCCTGACGCGACAGTGCTTCCTGCGTCTGTGCCAGCAACCGGTCTGCCAGACCAGGTTCAAGGCCCCCACCGCCCTGTAACGCCTGCAACAACAGACGCTCAAGCGGTGTATCAAGTCCGATAACCTGAACTTCCTCGTTACCCGGGAACCACTGCTGAGTAATCGCCCGTCCAAGCGCCACACGCACCACTGCGGTAAGTTCATGCGGATCATTCTGCAACGGGGCATGTTCCGCCAACGTTTCAAGAATGGTGCGCATATCACGAATAGGGACTTTTTCATCCAACAGGTTCTGCAGCACTTTGTGCAGTGTGGTCAGTGTGACCACACCCGGCACCAGATCTTCTGTCAGTTTTGGCATTTCTTGTGAAACTCGATCCAATAACTGTTGCGCCTCCTGGCGACCAAAAAGCTCTGCGGCAAACTGGCCAATCAGATGGTTCAGATGTGTGGCAACGACCGTACTGGCTTCGACAACGGTGAAGCCCTGAATTTGCGCCTGCTCTTTTAGCGCGCTTTCAATCCAGATAGCATCCAGACCAAAAGCAGGATCAACTGTTTTCTCCCCTGGCAGCGATCCGGCCGCGGTACCTGGGTTGATAGCCAGCCAGCGCCCAGGGTAAGCATCACCACTACCAATCTCGACCCCTTTCATCAGAATACGATAGCGGGCAGGTTGCAGATCCATATTGTCGCGAATGTGTACAACTGGCGGCAGGAACCCCATATCCTGGGCAAATTTCTTACGAATGCTGCGAATACGCCCCAGCAATTCGCCGTCCTGTTGGAAGTCCACCATCGGAATCAGGCGATACCCAACCTCCATTCCCAGCGTGTCTTCCAGCTGAACATCACTCCACGTAGCTTCCACCACCGAGTTGTTTTCCGGCATTTTCACCGGCTGAGCTTCTTCTGGCGCTTTTTGCTCGCGTCCGCGCATCCACCAGGCCAGCCCCAGCAATGCCGCGGTAAACATCAGAAACACCAGGTTTGGCATTCCCGGTACCAGCCCCAGTAAACCGAGGACCGCCGCACTAAGCAGCATAACGCTTGGGTTGCTGAACAACTGGGTGACCATCTGCTCACCCACGTCCTGATCGGTACTCACGCGGGTTACGATAACCCCCGCCGCCGTTGAGATAACCAACGCAGGGATCTGGGCTACCAGCCCGTCACCGATGGTCAGCAGGGTATAGCTTTCTGCCGCACTGCCCATGCTCATACCGTGCTGCAACACCCCAACCAGCAAACCGCCCACCACGTTGATGACCATGATCAGAATACCGGCGATGGCATCCCCACGAACAAATTTACTCGCACCGTCCATGGAGCCGTAAAAATCGGCTTCCTGTGTCACTTCAGAACGGCGTTTTTTGGCTTCATCTTCACCAATCAATCCCGCATTCAGATCGGCGTCAATCGCCATCTGTTTACCCGGCATCCCATCCAGCACGAAGCGCGCACCCACTTCCGCGATACGTCCCGCACCTTTGGTGATAACCATAAAGTTAATGATGACGAGAATGACGAAGACCACGATACCGATGGCAAAGTTACCGCCGACCAGGAAGTGACCAAAGGCTTCCACCACCTTACCTGCCGCCGCGGCACCGGTATGTCCTTCCATCAAAATGATACGCGTTGACGCGACGTTCAGTGCCAGGCGCAACAAAGTGGTGAACAGCAGAATCGTTGGGAATGCGGCGAATTCAAGCGTGCGCTGAGTGAACATCGCCACCAACAGCACCATGATCGACAGCGCAATGTTAAAGGTGAACAGTAAATCGAGGATGAAGGCCGGAAGCGGCAACACCATCATCGACAGGATCAGCAGAATGAGGATCGGCCCGGCAAGAATTTGCCATTGCGTGGATTTCAGGTTGCCGGGCAGACGCAGCATCGCGACCAGATTAGCCATCAGTATTCTTCTCGTTCATAAAATCCAGTGCTTCAGGCACCGGAAGGTTTCCAGGTTGTGGTGGCGGTGTGCCGCCAGCCAGACGCCAGCGTTTTAGCTGCCATACCCATGCCAACACTTCGGCAACGGCGGCATACAATTGGCCAGGTATTTGCTGACCGATCTCAGCATGGCGATATAACGCACGCGCCAGCGGCGGAGCTTCTAACGTTGGGACACGGTGCTCCGCGCCAATCTCTCGAATACGCAATGCCACCAGCCCGGCCCCTTTAGCCACAACTTTTGGCGCGCTCATTTTGTTTTCGTCGTACTGCAAGGCAACCGAATAGTGCGTAGGGTTGGTCACAATAACATCAGCCTTCGGCACATCCGCCATCATGCGGCGCTGCGCGGCCGCACGCTGCATCTGGCGAATTTTGCCCTTAACGTGCGGGTCACCTTCGCTTTCTTTAAATTCGTCACGGATATCCTGACGCGACATCCGCAGTTTTTTCACGTGGCTATAAATCTGGAAAAAGACGTCAAACCCCACCATCGGGATGACGCCAAGCACCACCAGTAATGCGCACATACCGACTAAATCCAGCGCATTACCCATCGCCGTAATCGGGGATTCGGCCATCAGGCGCATCATCTCCGGCCAGTTGTGCCAGAGATAGAAGCCCGCTACGCTACCCACCAACGTGGATTTTAATATGGCTTTGAGCAGCTCCGCCCCGGTTTGCGCCGAGAACATACGCTTAATACCTGGTAACGGATTCAGCTTTGAGAATTTGGGTTGCAGCGATTTACCACTGAAGATCAAGCCGCCAAGCATCACCGGGGAGATCAATGCCACCAGCACAACCCCGGTAATCAGCGGCAACAACGCAATCATGGCGTCTTTAATCAACAAAATGATTTGACTCAGGATCAGGTTTGGGTCGTTGACCATACTGTGGTCAAAACGTAATCCGG
>NZ_SZWR01000017.1:30184-51394 GCF_005280875.1 Citrobacter sp. wls827 | reverse complement strand
GGGCGAGCGACTCCCCGCCAATCCAGATAATGCACACGCCCACCAGCAAAATAAGCAGTGAGGTTAGCTCCTTGGATCGGGGTATCTGCCCTTCTTCCCGTGCTTTTTCAAGTCGGTGGGGTGTGGGGGCTTCTGTTTTGTCGTCGTCGCTTTCTTCTGCCACGCATCAGACCCTGGATAGAGATATAGGCGTGAATGATGCCAGAACAGCCATGCAACAATGGGAAGAGTAAGCGGTAAAAAAGACGGGATTTATGGCTTTAACGCCAATTGCCGATGAATAACATGTAAGCCGGATGAGAAGTTTCCTTCCGCATCCGGCAAATACACATCAGAAACCGAGGCTATCCAGCAGGTCGTCGACCTGATCCTGGCTTGCCACTACGCCGGCTTTAGAAGTGTCAACCTGCGGACCGTTCAGCAAGCTTTCGTTCTCGCGTTTTGGACGAGCACCCTGCTCCGGAATGTTTTCCAGCAGCACCATCAGCAGTTGACGCTCAATCTCCTGGATAACATCCATCATGCGCTTGATAACCTGACCGGTGAGATCCTGGAAATCCTGCGCCATCATGATGTCCAGCAATTGGGCATTGGTAAAGCTGGTATGACCGGGGACATCACCAAGGAACTGGCGGGTATCAGTGACCAGTTCACGGGCATCGGACAGTTCAATCGGATTTTCGAACCATTCATCCCAGCGTTTGGTCAGGTCTTTTGCCCCTTTTTCCATGGCATCCTGATGCGGCTGTGAAGCTTCTACGCTGTTCAGCGCACGCTCTGCCGCCTGTGCAGTCATTTGTACAACGTAGTCCAGGCGATCGCGCGCGTCAGGAATGGCTTCCGCCGCTTCGGCAATGGCCTGATCCAGCCCCAGTTCACGCAGGCTGTCGCGCAGCATTCGGGTCAAACTACCGATGCGCGCAATGATGTCCCCTGCCGAGTGTTCGTCAACAGGTTTAATTTGTGGTTGCATCATCATCACATCCTCACATGCCCAGTTTCTCAAAGATCTTATTGAGTTTTTCTTCCAGCGTCGCCGCGGTGAACGGTTTTACAACATAACCACTGGCACCCGCTTGTGCTGCCGCAATAATGTTTTCTTTCTTCGCTTCTGCCGTCACCATCAGCACCGGCAGGGCAGACATACTGCCGTCAGCACGAATGGTTTTCAGCAGTTCAAGACCGTCCATGTTAGGCATGTTCCAGTCGGAAATCACAAATCCGAATCCCCCTGCCTGCAGTTTGTTCAACGCGTCTACGCCATCTTCAGCTTCTTCAACGTTGTTAAAACCCAGTTCTTTCAGCAGGTTACGCACAATGCGACGCATGGTGGAAAAGTCATCCACAACCAAAAACCTAAGCTCTTTATCCGCCATAAAAATAAACTCCTGATTCAAATACGTATTGCCTGTCCGGCACTGATTTTCGCCAGCATTTGCTGGCTTACCTGGCTAAGATCGACCACTTCGCTTACGCCACCCATATTGATGGCCTCGCGCGGCATGCCGAACACCACACAACTTGCTTCGTTTTGCGCAATGGTCCAGGCACCAGCCTGGTTCATCGCTAACATTCCGGCGGCCCCATCGTTGCCCATACCTGTCAGGATCACCCCGACGGCATTGCGCCCCGCATGTTTCGCCACCGAATGGAACAGCACATCCACTGAAGGCCGATGCCGGTTAACCGGCGGGCCATCATGAATTTTGATCTGGTAGTTCGCCCCGCTACGCGCCAGTTCCATATGCTTGTCGCCAGGCGCGATATACGCATGCCCAGGAAGCACACGTTCTCCGTCTTCAGCCTCTTTCACGGTTATCTGACACAGTTTGTTCAGACGTTCGGCGAACGAACGGGTAAATCCTGGCGGCATATGCTGGGTAATAAGAATACCGGGACTTGAAAGCGGCAATGGCTGGAGTACATGACGAATTGCCTCTGTTCCTCCGGTTGATGCGCCGATAACCAGCAGTTTTTCCGAACTGAGTAACGGTCCTGCTTTCAAGGTCGCTGGCGCTGCCGTGGGTTTGTGGGCGGCCAGTTTTGCGCGCGATGCAGTGCGGATTTTCTCCGCAATCATCTCGCTATACGCCAGCATTCCTTCGCGGATCCCCAACTGAGGTTTGGTGACAAAGTCAATTGCCCCCAACTCCAGGGCCCGCAGCGTGACCTCAGACCCTTTGCCAGTCAGTGAAGAGACCATCACCACGGGCATCGGACGCAGACGCATCAACTTTTCAAGAAAATCGAGGCCGTCCATGCGCGGCATTTCAACATCCAGCGTCAGAACGTCGGGATTAAATTTTTTGATGAGATCCCGCGCAACCAAAGGATCAGGCGCCGTCGCAACCATCTCCATATCGCTGTGGCTGTTAATAATCTCGGTCATGATTTGACGCATCAATGCAGAATCATCAACCGACAATACCCTGATTTTACTCATGCTTTATCCTTACCTAGCGCATACACCGTCTGCCCGCGCAGGCTAAACTCGCGCACGAGGTTGCTAAAGTTTTCTGAATGACCTGCAAACAGCAGTCCGTCAGGTTTAAGGAGTGGAACAAAACGGTGCAAAATGTCCTGCTGAGTCGTTTTGTCAAAATAGATCATGACGTTACGACAGAAAATGGCGTCGAACGGGCCTGGCACGTTGTATTTTTTGTCCAGTAAATTCACGCTGGAAAACTCAACATGGCTTGCCAGTTCCTGCCGTACGCGCACCAGCCCTTCATGAGGCCCGGTACCGCGCATGAAATAACGCTGCAACTGTTGTGGCGACAACGTCTTTAGCTCGTCAAGACGGTAAATACCGCTTCTTGCCTTTTCCAACACCTCAGTATCAATGTCGCTCGCAAAAACACGCCAGCGACCCGGCGCCATACCCAGGGTATCGGCCAGCGTAATCGCAATACTGTAAGGTTCTTCTCCGGTAGACGCTGCCGCGCTCCAGACGCGATATTCACCGCTGTGTCGACGGGCGTGGTCAGACAGCACAGGAAAGTGATGCCCTTCGCGAAAAAAAGCGGTCAGATTGGTGGTCAGGGAGTTAATAAAAGCCTGCCACTCAGCACTGTTCTGGTTGGCTTCCAGCATACTGAGATAGCGACCAAAATCATCCAGTCCCAGGGTACGCAACCGGCGAACCAGGCGGTTATAGACCATGTCCCGCTTGTGGTCGGCCAGCACGATCCCCGCGCGCTGGTAGATTAATTGACATATCCGACGAAAATGCGCGTCAGACAGCGCGAGGCGCTGTGTCATCTGTAACAATAATGACGTTTGCCCGGAGGGCAGAGATGATGTCATAGCGCCTTCTCAATCACATTCAGGATACAACGGGCACAACCTGCGGCTGCGCCAATTCTTGTTGTGTTACGGTTTGTTCTTCAATTTTAAAAAACGCGACACAGGCGGAAAGATTATCTGCCTGGGTAGCTAACTGCTCAGTGGCGGCTGCCGCTTCTTCCACCAGCCCGGCGTTCTGCTGTGTGACGGAATCCATCTGGCTGACGGCTTGCGCCACCTGCTCAATGCCTCTGCGTTGTTCATCGGAGGCCGAGGCAATCTCCCCCATGATGTCGTTAACCCGGGTAACCGAGCTAACAATCTCTGTCATCGTGCGCGCCGCCATATCCACCAGTTGCGATCCCTGGTGAACGCGGGTGACGGACTCTTCGATCAGTCCTTTAATTTCTTTCGCTGCCTGTGCGCTACGGCTTGCCAGATTACGGACCTCTCCGGCGACCACGGCGAAACCGCGCCCCTGCTCACCGGCACGGGCAGCTTCTACCGCAGCGTTTAACGCCAGGATGTTGGTCTGGAAGGCGATGCTGTCAATCACACTGGTGATGTCACCTATCTTCTGCGAGCTGGCAGAAATCTCATGCATAGTGCTGGCAACCTTAGCCGTCTGTTCCCCTCCTTTATGCGCCGTGTCGGCCGCACTTTTGGCAATGCCTGAGGCTTGTCGCGCGTTATCCGCATTTTGCCCCACGGTAGCGGTAAGCTGTTCCATACTGGCTGCCGTTTGCGCCAGCGATGCCGCCTGCTCTTCAGTTCGCGAGGACAGGTCGTTATTACCCATCGCGATTTCCGAGATCCCGGTATGCATTGCCGAGCTCCCCTGGCGTACCTCACTGACCGTCTCACGCAGTGCCTGTTGCATCGCTTTCAGGCTGGCAAAAATGGCTGAAATCTCATTACGCCCATAAACCGCTATCGGTCGCGCCAAATTACCCGCCGCAATACTGTCGAAATGGCTACCGATGATAGCCAGCGGCTGTACAATCATTTTGCGCGACCAGTACAGCGCTGCAGTCGTTAATAGCGCCGCCAGTACCAGCACGGTGGCGAAAATCCCCCCGGACATATGGTAACTACGCTGGCTGTGATCCTCTGCTTTTTGCAATACCTGGTTGATGTTGTTTTGCCACGCCGTAAAGTTTGCATCAAAGGCATCCTGTGAAGCCTGCACCGGGGCGGTCAAAAAATCTGACAGCTGATTATTTTCCAGCCAGGTTGCCTGGTGAACCAGATCGCTATGCCATTGACTGAAACTTTTCTCGGTTGCGCTTTGCAGCGCCTTCCCCTCTTCTGCCGTCTCTGTCGTCGCCATAAAGCGTTTAAATATCGATTCGGACTGGGCCAGGCTGTCCTGTGCAATCGTCATCAGCGCTTTGATATCCTCTGGCGGATAGCTCAGAGCCGTCAACGTGCCTGCTTTATTAAGCGCAGTACTGGCCTGTAATAACACAGCGCGGGTTTGCGCCAGCGCAGCGCGTTGCTGATTACTCTGTTCGACCTGGTTCAGGTTCTGAAAACCATCCCGAAATGCCCAGAAGGACAAGCCATTACTGCCAATCTGCAAAACACCGCAGAGGATTAAAATCAAAAACAGCGTGGTCGAAATTCGAATACGATTAAACATCAACGCTCCCATCAGGCGGCGCGGGCCGCGGTTTAGCTGTCAGTCAAAATGTTTCCCAATGCGTATCTTGTTCGGTGGCTAGCTGGCGCGGTTGTGACGCCGGAGTCGCTGTCGCAGGTAGTCGTGTATCTCGTGTCTTTGATGATGAAGGACGTGACGCGAGGCGGAATGTCGACACCGACTGGGTCAGGCGACTGGCCTGCTCCTCAAGTGCGGCAGCGGCAGCGGCCGACTCCTGCACCAGCGAGGCGTTCTGTTGCGTAACCCGGTCCATTTCAGACACGGCGAGCGCAACCTGATCTATCCCTCGACTTTGTTCATCGGATGCCGAGGCGATTTCCCCCATGATGTCAGTCACACGCGTGACCGCATTAACGATGTCATGCATGGTTTCCCCGGCGCTTTCTACCAATACAGAACCGGTATCAACCCGCGATACAGAATCCTCAATTAGCGCTTTAATCTCTTTTGCTGCCTGCGCACTGCGGCTCGCCAGGTTACGCACTTCACCGGCAACGACGGCAAAACCACGGCCTTGTTCACCGGCACGCGCAGCTTCTACCGCCGCATTCAGCGCAAGAATGTTTGTCTGGAATGCAATGCCATCAATAACGCTAATAATGTCGGCAATTTTCTTCGAACTATCGGCGATTTCGTGCATGGTATTCACCACGCTATCAACCACTTTGCCGCCATGTTGCGCGGTATCGGAGGCGCTTTTCGCCAGTTGCGAGGCCTGACGCGCATTGTCCGCATTTTGCTTCACGGTAGCCGTCAACTGTTCCATGCTGGCTGCGGTTTCTTCCAACGCGGAAGCCTGTTGTTCAGTACGGGATGAAAGATCGGTGTTACCGCTGGCAATTTCACTGGTACCGGAATAAATCGCATCCGAACCTTCGCGCACCAGGGTTACCGTTTCGGTTAGCGAACGCTGCATATGATCGACCGTGCTGGCCAGCTCGCCAATTTCATTACGACCGCTGACAGCCAGAGTTGCGGTTAAGTTACCGCTGGCAATTTCACGGATATGCGCAATGACGCGAGACAAAGGGTTTAGCAAGGCATGACGAATGCCATACCACACCACCACCAGAATCAGTACCAGAACTACAGCCAGAATGCCGAGTTGCCATTGGGCAAAATGGTAATCGCTTGCACTTTGATCAAAGGCCTGGCGGTAGAGTTTCTCGCTAACATCTGCATATTTACCTAACGCTGCGCCGAGGGCATTTTGCATGCCCTGAGTTGGCTGTGCGAAATAGGCATCCATGTTGCCGTTTTCAAGGAACTGGATGAGCTCCACCAGGGCCGCATGGTACTGCTGATATTTTTCATCGACGTTACCACTGGCATCCGTCATATCAGGCAACGGCGTGATTTTTTTGAAATTAGCGTAATGCGCTTCTGCTTGCGCCAATGACGCTTTCGCATTCTTCAGCAGATCGTTTTTCGCGCTGCTTTGCTGGTTGGACGCATCCATCATCATGCGCGCAGAGGAACGACTCAAATTGATGCGTGTTTGCAGCATCAGATCCCATGTTGAGGTGAGTTCGCTTTGCTGCTGTCGAAGATCGTTAGAAATAACAAAACTTTGCTGATTCTGCTGCAATGAAGAAAACAACAGACCACCGGAAACAAGCTGTAGCAGTGCGAAAACCCCCAGCACCATCATCAGCATTGTGACAACGCGGATACGGTTAAACATAAGGCACCTTCCTGAAAACGAGTTATCAACATTATCGGCATTCACTGAGATAACTTTACGTTTGCAAAAAGGAAATCCATCAGGAAAGCAAGGCCCGGTGGGTGGAGGGAAAGCCGGAGGCACAGAAACCACAACTCATTTACATAAAAACATCATAATTATCATGCAAATAACATTTTCAACTCGCCTGATTTTGCCGCTATTTGTATTCTCCGCTCCTTTTTCGTGTGACACCGATCACATAACCACTCGCCAAATACCACAACAAAATGGATAAAAAATTAAAAAAAGTTGTATCTGCTTACGCTTTAATCCAATTTATATGATGAATATTTCGTTACCACTTAATAAGTATAAAAAATGAGTAACAGAACAATAAATGTTAAATCCTTACTGAGGGCTTTTTAGTGGCAAATGCAAACAAACTCACGTTGTTTATTGTGATCTTCATGCTGGCGGGGATCCTGTCGGGTGCGGTGATCCACTCTTATGCCTCCCCCGGCGTCGTTACCGCCTGGGCCGATAATATTACGCTGCTCACCGACATCTTTTTGCGCCTGATTAAGATGGTAATTGCACCTTTAGTATTCAGTACCCTGACCGTGGGTATTATGCGCCTGGGCGAAACCTCAACCATCGGGCGCGTGGGCGGCAAAGCGATGATCTGGTTTATCAGCTCTTCTATTCTGTCTATTCTGGTCGGCCTGTTTGTGGTCTCCCTCGAACAACCCGGCAGCGGTCTGAACCTGGCGATCCCGCTGGAAGCCACTGATACCGGCCTGGCCGTTGGTGGTATGAGCCTGAAAGGTTTTCTGACGCATACCATTCCCACCAGCATCGCCGAAGCGATGGCGAATAATGAGATCCTGCAAATCGTCGTATTCTCGATGTTCTTCGGAATCGGTGGTGCTTCGCTCGGCGAAAAATTTAACGCACCGCTGGTTGCTGCGCTGGATGTGGTCTCCCACATTATGCTGAAGGTGACCGGCTACGTGATGTATGTTGCGCCGCTGGCTATTTTTGCCGCTATCTCTTCCGTTATCTCCACCCAGGGCCTGGGGATCCTGCTCAACTACGCATCGTTCATTGGTGGTTATTATGTGGCGATTTTACTGACCTGTCTGGTCCTGCTGGCCGTGGGTTATATGATGCTGAAAAAAGAGGTATTCCGCCTGGTCAGTATGCTCAAAGACCCGGTTCTGGTTGCCTTCACCACCAGCAGCTCCGAAGCCGCTTATCCGAAAACGCTGGAGCAATTAACCAAATTTGGTTGCTCGCCCAATATCGTGTCATTTGTACTGCCTATCGGTTATTCGTTTAACCTGGTGGGTTCCATGGTCTACTGCTCGTTCGCCTCCATGTTTATCGCACAGGCTTATAATATCCACCTTTCCTTCGCGGAAATTACCGTGCTGATGCTGACATTGATGCTGGCGTCAAAAGGGATAGCCGGTGTGCCGCGTTCAGCGCTGGTGGTGCTGGCGGCAACCATCCCAAGCTTTAATATTCCGGTTGCCGGAATTCTGCTACTGATGGGTATTGACCACTTCCTGGATATGGGACGTTCAGCAATCAACGTATTAGGTAACGGGATTGCAACGGCGATGCTGGCACAGGATGAAGGTTTACTGGAAGAAAGCGAGTCTTCAGAAAACATCACAGAAGAGATTAAGGCTTAACTTTTTTAAGACAAGAGCGAGCTAAGTAAACAAGAGCAGCAAATCAACAAAGATTACCCCAGCCACAGGCTGGGGTATTTCAACAACACCTGGATGATAATTTACATCAATTACCAGCTGTAACGTACGAGCAAACTACCGCTGAGATCGCCATAGTCATTACGTCCTTTTTGACCCGCCACTTGTCCAGTGATACTCCACTGGCTATTCAGATTCGCCTGGATACCCACTTTCATCTCGGCGCGATCTGCCGGAAGATCCTGCTTCACCTCAGCACCATCAAATGCTACGCCAACATCATCGCTGGTGTGTAACCAGTTTACCTCCGCAAACGGCTGGATAACCGACGTCGTATTCTTGTGCAGCTTGCCATCTACCCGCAGTCCGAGGCGCGTGGTCCAGCTGTCACCGTTTTGTCCGTCAATACGCGTTCCATTCTGCACAACCGCGTCCGCTTTATATTGTTGCCATGTCACCTGAGCCTGTGGCGTCAGGCTGACAGTATTCAGGTTTTCAAGTCCGATGTCGTACCGATAGCCCGTTTCCAAGGAGGCCGCGCTGGCCGCCGAATCATAATCTGTTGACCCGACATCGCCGTTATCGACGCTGTTATTGTAGAGGCCGTACTGGTACCAGCTATCCACATACAGCCCGCTGTGATTCTTCGCATCCGCAAACCAGGTGGCATAAGCGCCGAGATTATAACCGGCTACGTTACCACTGGCAGAGAACCGGCTCCCATCAGCACCACGGTTGCCTGTACTGTCCGTGTCGGCGTTAATGTAACTCACCATCAGTCCCGCCTTCAGGCTCTGCTCGCCATTATCCCAGCTAAGCACATCACCACCGATTTGCAGTTGCGAGTAAGTGTTGTCAATATCCACATGACCGTCTGCCGCTGTTGACGACGCATCACCTGCTTTAAAGCGCATCCACATACTGCCATCATCGGTACGTAATTGACTCCCTTCGCGGTCATAAAGGGTCTGCATTTGCAGATTACGCGCCATCCACTGGTTGCCCAGATAAGCGCCAATATCAGCCCGATATTGCGGATCTACCGGTTTACTATCACCACCATCGTCCGGGTATACCGGCGTAACATCACCGCCATCGTCCGGGTATACCGGCACATCGTCGCCATCATCCGGGTCTACCGGTGTAACATCGTCGCCATCATCCGGATCTACCGGCGGGACAGCCTGCGAACGCAAATACCAGTCACCGCCGTCTTCATACAATCGGTATTCATACAAACCTGTCTGCACCTGATTACCCTGAGTAAAAACGCCATCAGACTGACCGCCGACATCAATCACTTCAATACCTTTTGTTGTTAACGCCCCTTCCCCCCCGATGTTATTGACATAGAGCGTCGTGCTACCGGATGTATCACCAGTGATAATCACTTTATCCGTCGGTGAATTGTCATCCCCTAACTGCGTGTTCAGATAAAGATGACTGTTATCGCCATGATAATTCCCATTAATCGTCAGCGTTTTAAATTGTCCGTTCTGTGAAGGAGTATCAAATACAATATCTCCGGCATTATTTAATTGAGTTAAAGAAGAATCACCGGTAATTGTCCATTGCGTCTGTTCAGCCAGTGAGAGATTCAGCGAGGAGTCTACCGTCGGATCGGTGTTAACAAACGTCGCCCCCACCAACCGCGAACCAGACGCCATATCCAGTGAAATACTGCCTTCACCCGCGCTAATGATATCGCCCGTAATATCCATTACACCTGAACCGGTCACGGTCCCGCCGGGTAAGAGATTTCCCGCACTGTCGGTAACAACAGGAACAAGAATAGCGACACCATCCTGGGTTTTAATGGTAGTGTCACCGGTCAGCGATATTGCCCCGCCCTGCTGAACCACCGCGCCATAACCATTTGCCCCACTCGCTGTCACATCAATGGTCAGGTTTTCACCATTAATTATTCCCGGACGGTTTAAATTATTACTTCCTATCGCCCAAAGCCCGTAAGGGTTATTTTGCCCACTCATGAGAATATCGGTATTCGCGATATTAACCGTTGCGCCGTAGAACTGGGATGACACGCCATAACCATCGATCGCGTAAATAACATTTCGATTGTCGGCATCCCCTTTAAAATCAAGAGTACTCCCGGAGGTCGCAGCGATACCGCTGGTCGCAGAGCCCGACATGGCAGAACTTCTGCCGTCAACAACGCTGCCTGCGCCAATCATCACATCGCCCCCCTGCGCAATGATGCCCACAGACTGAGCGGTATTGACGGTAAGCGCGTCCGCGTGGAATTCGCCCCCCGTCACCCAGAGGGTCGTCGCCCCTCCGGCTGCGCTTATGATGCTGTTTTGGCCTAAATCCATAAAACCTGTGCTCATTGATATTGCACTTACCTGCGTCCCAGTCACATCAATCGTCAGATTATCAGCAATAAATTCAGAACCTTTTGCCGCGGGGTTTATCGTTACTCCAGCCCCATCATAGAACCCGGTGATTGAGATGGTCGATCCGCTGCCCAAATCAATGCGTGATCCGGCCCCATTAATAGCGATGCCACGCGTGGTACACCCCCCTGTACGGCAATCCAGAGTCGTACTGATATTAATATCCATATTATTGGCGATTAACGTAGCATCGGGCCCCATAACGTAGATGCCTTCAGCAAGATCGGAGGCACCATTGATGGTTACTCTGCTGTTATCTCCCAAATCAACATGATTATTTTTACCCAGCTTTAAACCTGTCACAGAACCATAATCTGTTGCCAGTCCTGTTGCAGTGACAGTGAGTTGATCGGCATCTAATACGCCATCAGTACCTATCTCAATACCGGTTGCAATATTATTGCCCTCTACAACCACCTGGCTATTTTTACCTAAATCAATTTTAGCATTACCCGTACTTTGAATCCCCCACGCAGTGTTATCTATACTTGTAGCATGGATAAAACCATTATCCATGGTGAAAGTACCACTACCGCCTAATAAATAGACACCGCGGGCATCACCTATCCCACCAATACTATAATCAGTTTCAGTTATGGCTGTAATAGAACTTCCACTACCAAGATCGACGTTACTGTCTTTGCCTATATTTTTAAATCCATAAACATTATTTTTACCCGAAACATCAATATTAATACCGGATGCTGTTACTTCTGTACCCGGGTTATTACCTGAAATCAAAATTCCGGTGGTATTTTTACTTGAATTTTGTGTGCCATCCGTATCGACGACATGGATTTCGGTATTCGTGCCTAAATCATTTTTGGTGCCATTATCCAGTGAAACCCCGGTAGACAAAGTTTCACCCGATACGTTGATAGTTGCTTTTCCTTTAATCTGTAAGCCATCACCGCCGGTAGTGATGCTCTCAACACCCGTGGTATTTGTTTGTCCACTCGCCGTAACGACTTCATTATCATTCAAAATAATTGATGCACCGTTTTGTGGGCCTAACCCGGTAGCATTGACAGCAGCACTGCATATTAATGTTGCCAGACCTGTTACCCTGATGCTATTACGCATTCCATTATTACCGCGGGAAAACTCACCAGCGACCACAAACATATTACGCGCCGTACTCCAGACTATATTATATATAGCATTCACATTTAGTTCCCTCTACGCCAATAGAAAAAATCAGGAGGCACAACTTCATTACATATTCATTAGCAATATAAATTATTCCAAAATATAAATTATTTATATATTGCACTTGTAGATTGTATTATATGTACCCACAAACGACAGATACTATAAAGATTCGCCAGTTTTAATTAAAGAAAAAAATAAAAATAAACCAAGTGAATAAGATAAATATAAACATTCAAAATCAAAATAAAACAACCATTATTACCTGGCTTCCCTACACATAAAATTAAAAGCAAAACGCCCTCCATATTGTGGAGGGCGTTTAATAACTGCCAGCTAAATATTACAAAGAATGATAATATTGACTACTTTTATGCCATATGCGAAGCCGCGATATCCAATAGCGCCATCTCTTCGCTGTTCAGCAATTTCTCAATGTTAACCAGAATCAGCATCCGGTCTCCCAACGCGCCCAGTCCCGTCAGATATTCCGTTGACAGCGTAACCGCGAATTCCGGTGCCGGTCGGATTTGATCGATCGTCAGCGACAGCACATCGGATACGCCATCCACGACAATCCCAACCACCCGTTGTCCCAGATTCAGCACAATCACCACGGTGTTCTCGTTGTAATCCACATCGCTCTGGCTGAATTTCACACGCAGATCAACAATCGGCACAATCACGCCGCGCAGGTTAGTCACACCTTTAATAAAGGCTGGCGTATTGGCAATACGCGTAACCTGATCGTAGCCGCGGATTTCCTGCACTTTCAGGATATCGATACCGTACTCTTCATCCCCCAGCGTAAACACGAGGAATTCCTGACCTGACGGTTCGCCGGCCAGTTTAGTTACATTACTCATACCGGTCATATTCTTCCCTTTCTTACTCAATCAGGCGGCTGTGATTGCCACACGTTGTTCGCGGTTTAACCCCTGCAATGCAGAGACATCGACAATCAGCGCGACGCTACCGTCGCCGAGGATCGTTGCTGCGGAAATGCCTGGCACTTTGCGGTAGTTGCTCTCCAGGTTTTTTACCACCACCTGGTGTTGACCAATTAGCTGATCGACCAGCAACGCGTAGCGACGCCCTGCACTTTGTAAAATCACTACAATACCCTGAGTTGCTTCGGTTTTTGCACCTTCAACTTCAAAGACTTTCCACAACTCAACCAGCGGTAAATACTCACCACGCACTTCCAGAACGCGCTCTCCGCCGGCCAGCGGATGGAGATCTTCTTCACGGGGTTGCAGAGATTCCATCACCGCATTCAGCGGCAGGATAAACACTTCATCGGCTACACGAACGGACATGCCATCAAGGATAGCGAGCGTCAGCGGCAGTAAGATACGGATGGTTGTGCCCTGACCCTGTTTTGACTGGATCTCAACATGACCGCCCATCTCCTGGATATTTCGCTTCACCACATCCATACCGACACCGCGCCCGGAAACATCCGTCACCTGCTCGGCGGTCGAGAATCCCGGGGCGAAGATCAGCATGCCGACTTCGTCATCGCTCATATTTTCGTGGATCGGCATCCCCTGGGAAATAGCCTTCGCCAGGATACGTTCGCGGTTCAGACCCGCGCCATCATCAGTCACTTCGATACAAATATTCCCGCCCTGGTGTTCGGCAGAAAGTGTCAGATTACCAATCGGGCTTTTCCCGGATTCGATGCGTTTTTCCGGCAATTCAATACCGTGATCGAGGCTGTTACGTACCAGGTGCGTTAATGGATCAATGATGCGTTCAATCAGGCTCTTATCGAGTTCGGTTGAGCTCCCCACCTGCGTCAGTTCGACCTGTTTACCCAGCTTACCGGCCAGATCGCGCACCAGACGTGGGAAACGGCTGAACACATACTCCATTGGCATCATACGAATCGACATCACCGACTCTTGTAAGTCGCGGGCGTTACGTTGTAACTGACCCATGCTGGTGATGAGATCACCATGATTGACGGGATCCAGTTCATTAGAGCGCTGAGCCAGCATTGACTGTGTGATGACCAGTTCACCCACCAGGTTAATCAGTTGATCGACCTTCTCAACCGCCACGCGGATGCTGGTCGACTCGCTGGCGCGGGCTGGTTTCTCACGCTCTGCCCGTCCATGCGGCGCTTCGTTGGCGGTCGCTTTGACCACCGGCGCAGGCGCAGCAACCGGTAGCGGCTGTGGTTCGACGACATCCGCGACAGCTGGCGTTTCTGCAACAGTCGGCGCGACAGTGATAGTTTCGAACTCAATCTGATCCGCTTCAATGACGAAGCAGAGCACAGCAATAATGTCATCTTCAGCGAGGCTACCGTCGATCGTTGCCGACAGCGTATCGGCACCTTTGACCACATCGCTTAAGGTCGCCAGATTCCCCAGTTCCTCTTCCAGTAAATCGACTTCACTGGCTTTCAGGCGCGAGAGAATGATCCGCTTTTTGATCTCTTCAGTGACAGGGGCGGCTTGTGCAACCACCTCGTCTGGTATCGCCGTGCTATCAACAACGCTCAGTTTGGCGCTATTGACCACCGCGGGCGCGGTTTCACCTTTTGCTTCGAGC
The DNA here is from genome assembly GCF_005280875.1 of Citrobacter sp. wls827. Taxonomy (NCBI): domain Bacteria; kingdom Pseudomonadati; phylum Pseudomonadota; class Gammaproteobacteria; order Enterobacterales; family Enterobacteriaceae; genus Citrobacter; species Citrobacter sp. wls827. Next base: position 36,937 of record NZ_SZWR01000017.1, on the reverse strand, counting down.
GCTAACTGTCGTAACGCATTACAAATGTACTCAAAGCTGGCGGCATCTGGCTCCTCTGAGTTTTTATAGGCGTCGAGCTGTTCCTGCATAATATCTTTCGTTTCCAAAAACAGGTTGATAATGTCGGCATTGAGCTGCATCTCGCCACGCCGCGCTTCATCCAGCAGGTTTTCCATCAGATGGGTCGTTTCCTGCAAAATGGTAAAGCCGAAAGTGCCCGCCCCGCCTTTAATCGAGTGCGCTGCACGAAAAATGGCATTCAGCTGTTCGGAGTCCGGGGCTTCAGGCACCAAATCCAGCAGGTGTTGCTCCATGTCAGCCAACAGTTCGTCAGCTTCATCAAAAAATGTCTGATAAAAATCGCTAATATCCATGCTCACGCTATCACCTCGGATTGGCTGGTGGCGATGTGGGAACGCTTGCCGGCGGCATCGCCACTGGCTGTTGTAAGACACTTACCGGCTCATTCTGGCTTTCAGCGTTTTCATGCAAAATGGCCTCTTCGGCCTGCTTATTCAGAACCAGCAGGCTTATACGGCGGTTGATGGCGTCCTCAGGACCGCGATCGCTCAGACGCATCGTGGCGGCCATACCTACCACCCGTAATACTTTTCCATCATCCAGTCCGCCGCTGACCAACTCGCGACGCGATGCATTGGCGCGATCGGCAGACAGTTCCCAGTTGCTATATCCCTTCTCACCGTTGGCATAGGGATAATCATCCGTATGACCAGAAAGACTGATACGGTTTGGGATCCCATTCAGCACCGGCGCAATCGCCCGCAAAATATCACGCATGTAAGGTTCAACCTCTGCGCTTCCGGTTTTAAACATCGGGCGGTTCTGACTGTCGATAATCTGTATCCGCAGCCCTTCCTGGACCAAATCAATTTTCAGATGTGGGCGTAGTGCACGCAGCTTAGGATCGGATTCAATCAGTTGATCAAGATCGCCACGTAGCTTGCTCAAGCGACTTTGCTCCATGCGCTTTCTCAGATCATCAATGTTGGGCTGCTTATTCACTTCCCCCTGCTGCTGGGTGTAATCATCACCCCCACCAGGAATTGGACTTTGGCTATTCGAGATCCGATTTCCGCCCGTCACCGCAGTGGCCAGCGGAGTACGGAAATATTCGGCAATTTGAATCAGTTCTTTAGGGCTGGAGATGGAAATAAGCCACATCACCAGAAAGAAGGCCATCATCGCGGTCATAAAATCGGCGTAGGCAATTTTCCACGAACCATGCGCCCCACCACCGTGATTTTTATGTTTGCGTCGCTTTACGACGATAATGGGATGGGCCTGATTTTTCATGCGTCCTCGGTCGTCTGTTGCGCTGCTGGATTCCTCACCGCACGAACATGCTCTTCCAGTTCGATGAACGAAGGACGTTCGCTGGAATAGAGCGTCTTACGACCAAACTCGACCGCAATCGGTGGCGCGTAGCCATTCAGATTGGAGAGCAGAGTTATCTTCACACACTGCATCATCTTGGTGGTTTCAGCACTCTTCTGTCGCAGGACGCTGGCGAGTGGGGAAATAAATCCATAGGCCAGTAAAATCCCGAGGAATGTCCCTACCATCGCATGCGCAATCAATGAACCCAGTTCAGCCGCCGGACGGTCAGCAGAAGCCAGAGCGTGAACAACCCCCATAACGGCTGCCACGATCCCGAACGCCGGTAATGAGTCACCGACCATCGCCAGGCTATTGGCCGGGACTTCAGCTTCACTTTCGTGAGTCTCAATTTCTTCGTCCATCAACGCTTCAATTTCAAACGTGTTCATGTTGCCGCTGATAATCAGACGCAGATAATCAACAATAAAATCAAGCATCACCGCATCCGCAAGAATGCGTGGATAGCTGGCGAAGATTTCACTCTCTTTGGGGTTTTCGATATCGCGCTCAAGCGAAAACATGCCCTGCTGACGTGACTTGGCCATCAGGCGATACAGCAGCGCCAGCAGATCCATATACATCGCTTTGGTGTATTTTGAACGACGGAAAAGCATCGGGATCGCTTTCATCGTCCCCTTGATGGCTTTTCCGTTGTTGCCAACGATGAATGCCCCGATACCTGCGCCACCGATGATCACCAGCTCAGCCGGTTGATAGAGTGCCCCAAGGTGTCCGCCGGTCATCATGTAACCGCCGAAAACTGTACCAATAACAACCAGGTAACCTAATAAGATAAGCACGACATCATCCTTTCGCAATTGACTATGACAGGATGCGCAGTCGGGCAGTTAACTCATGGTCAGGACAAAAAAAAGCAGCGGTAATCGCTTACCGCTGCTGGAGTGTTTATCCACACCGTTTCAGTTAAACAGCCTGTTCGATCTGTTCATCCAGCAGTTGTGGAATAATATCGGCAGCATTCTGGGAAAGTTTACGTCTTTTTACGGCTCGCGATGGCGGCTGACATAAACTGCAGGCAAAGCTACCTGCGGGTTGGTGCGCGTGGGTAATAAAATTTCCGCCGCAGCAGTTACAGGCGGACAATTCAAGCAAACCACTGTCAACAAAACGGACAAGGGTCCACGCACGAGTAAGCGCCAACAATGGCCCTTCTTCTGGTTGCGGGCACTGTTCAAGATATAACCGATACGCTTTAATCACGGCATCCACGCCGCTGCACAAACCGGTTTTAAGCAGAAACTGCCATGCATTACAAAACATCGATGCATGAATATTTTGTTCCCACGTCATAAACCAGTCGGTGGAAAACGGAAGCATCCCTTTTGGCGGAGGACTACCGCGTAATTCTTTGTACAGCTTGATGAGTCGGCCACGGCTTAATTGCGTTTCGCTTTCCAGCATTTGCAAACGGGCGCCCAATGTGATTAATTCCATCGCTAACTGGATATCACGCGCTTCCTGAACAATGCTTTTTTCGCTCATCATCAAGCCCTTTTCTTACGCGCTGCGTCATCGATGTCGTTAAGCAGGCGTGTTGAAAGCATAATACCGGTATGAATTTGCTGAAGATCGTCAACACGGGAATCTTGCGTCAAACGCGTTACAGTCTGATGATCGTCGAAACGGAAATGGCATACCAGTTGATTGGTTTCAGCCAATTTGACCATTTGAGGAAGTGTTAATGTTGCCAATGTATCTGCCATCTCCTCGCTGATACCCAAGCGGAACATTGCAGACGCTTTGTCCTGAACGATCAAACGCTGTGCTAGCAATAAATACGACAAATTGATGTCATAAATGTGTTTCAGCAACTCGGATGTATGCATTATTTGCATCCATAATAACCAACATTATTTTCATGCGGCAGAACCGCACCCCGTGATGTCGCCGGGAAGGCCCGGTAAAAAAAAAGCAAAAGGTCAAATACATAGCAACGTGATGGCGCTTACGCGTTGTCTAAACATTCCTTTCGTAGAATGCCGCGTCCCTTACAAGCTCACATCATTTCTTACAAATGTCTAAGATTTTTCCTAATTCGACGCAACTCTACCCGCCACCCGTTACACATACAACGTAGCCATGCTGCGAATTTAAAGAATATGTGACGCAGATCACATAATCAAGCTAAACACTTAACATAAATCCATCAGCACAGCTTTTATTTTGGCTATTTTTTAAACCACCATTATCTTTTTCGATTCCAGCCATACGAATAATCTTGCAATAAAAGCGAATAGTATTCTGTTTACGAACGTTAATATCACGCGCAGAAATAGCGAGCTGGATCACAGATTTAATATGAAATGACATTTCAGTTAAACTCTTTATAAACAAAGACTTAAATATTAAGACTGATTAATTAATACCGGGCTGTGATAACCGTTTAAATGTTAATTGATGTATACTTTTTATTAACAAATTGTTTTTATTAGAGATGAGTTTAACTTAAATCATCAGAACAGATTTGCAGCTTATATGAAGTGATTATTCTATTTATAAGAATAATTAATGAATAATCATGATGACATTCACACAATTACCGTACGAAACGTAGCAGTATGGCGTTATACGATCAAAACTGAAAAGTTCTCTCATAATTCATGAACAAAAGGAGCGAGTTATGAGCTATGCGCACATTCTTGTCGCTGTTGCCGCCACCCCCGAAAGTCACCAACTGTTAGCAAAGGCTGTTTCAATCGCTCGCCCTGTCAACGCCCGCATTAGTCTGATAACCCTGGTTTCAGATCCCGAACTGTATAACCAGTTTGCTGCTCCAATGCTGGAAGATCTGCGGGAAGTCATGCAAGAAGAGACCCATAATTTTATCGATCAGTTAAGCAAAGAGGCGCAGTACCCCATTGAGCACACGTTTATTACCTATGGGACATTGAACGAACACATTCTGGATGTATGCCGCAAACACGCGGTTGATCTGGTGATTTATGGCAACCATAACCACAGTTTCTTTTCGCGAGCCTCCTGCTCAGCGAAAAGCGTGGTCAGCGCAAGCCAGGTTGATGTGTTGCTGGTACCGCTTGCCGGCGATTAATCACGCCTGTTTGCTGCAGGCTGTCTGCGGGTCAGGCGACAGGTTTTCTATATGACGCGATGCGACGTTCTTCAGATCGCAAATAAATCGCGCCTGCCAGTTGTTGATATCATTTTTAACGATGGTCTGCAGCATTGCCGCATGACGGGAAATGCGCTCGGCAAGCGACATCGTCAGAGCCTGGTTTAATGCGCCTGCAACATCATCCCGATCATAAGGGTTTACAATGAGTGCAGAAGTCAACTCATTCGCAGCCCCGGCAAACTGCGAGAGCACCAGGACGCCGGGGTTGGCAGGGTCCTGTGCGGCGACATACTCCTTTGCCACCAGATTCATGCCATCGCGTAGTGGTGTCACCAGTCCAACATCTGAGTAACGGAAGACCTTCATCAGTAATTTACGGTCAAAATACTGATTCAGGTAGTACAGCGGCGTCCAGCCCAGTTGCCCGTATTTACCATTGATCCGCCCGGCCTCGGTCTCTAACTGGTGACGAATATCCTGATAAGCCTGTACCTCCTCACGCGAGGTCGGTGCTATCTGCGTATAACGAATCTTACCGTGATGCTGGGGAAACTGTTCCAACAGCGCCTCGTAGGCCTGAAAGCGCTCCGGCAGGCCTTTGGAGTAATCCAGCCGCTCAACAGAGAAGATATTTTTCACATTTTTAAGTTCTGCTTTTAACTGCGCCAGTTTCGGCGGTAGCGATCCTGATGCTTGCCGTGCAATCTCCTCAGGTGCAATACCAATAGGATAAACTTCCGTGCGGAACGCTTTCCCCCAGGCCAGATGCTGTTTCTCGCGGAGCGTAGTTACCTGAGTTTGCGCCGTCAGACAGTCAAGAAAGGCCTGGCGATCGTTGTCGGTTTGAAAGCCCAATAAATCAAAGTCGCACAGTTGCTCAAGCAACGCCTGATGTGGCGGCAACGCATTGAAAATTTCGGGTGTCGGAAAAGGAATATGCAGAAAAAAACCGATGCGATTATTCACACCACGTTTGCGTAGCTCGCAGGCAAAGGGTAACAAGTGATAATCGTGGACCCAGATGATATCGTCATCGCTAAGCAGTGGCAGCAGCTTATCAACCAGTAAGGCATTAACCCGCTGGTAGCCTTCCCAGGCACTACGCTGAAACTGTACCAGGTCCAGTCGATAATGGAACGCGGGCCATAACACGGCATTCGAAAACTGGCAGTAATACTCCTCGTAATCCTGTTCACTCAGATTAAACGATGCCCAGGTGATGTTGCCACGGGTAACCTTTTTTAACGGTTGTTCCTCATTGCCTGTATCACCGCTCCAGCCGAACCACAGGCCGCCAGCCGCCTTCAGTGCGCCCAGCACACCTACAGCAAGACCGCCAGCACTGCCTTTGTCATCCGGGGAGGCGATGCGGTTAGATACTACGACTAAACGACTCATAGCCACCTCTCCTGTCATTCGTTGCTTCTTGTTCCTGCTGCGGACAGTTGATTTGTTCCAGCCAATGCCAGACGTTCCTGACAGCAGCCAGACGCCATGTCGCCTGAGTCTCCCCGCTACCCACTTTTACCGAGATACCGCCGGCGCGATTGACCACGACAAAACCTGTTTCATCGGTCAGATCATCACCAACAAAAACAGGGGTCCGTCCGACAAACGGCGCTTCCTGCATAAATGCCGCAATTGCATCTCCTTTATTGGTGTCCTGTGATTTGATTTCCACAACACACTTCCCGGGCTGCAATGCCAATTGCGGCCAGATATGGGTAATACGTTCCGCCAACGCCAGCAGCGCGGCCTCATGCTCAGGCGCCTGCCGGTAATGCAGAGCGAAAGCCATGCCTTTAGTTTCAAGCGTTGTCCCCGGTAACGTCGCCAGCGCCGCATGCAATAACGCCCCCGCTTCGCGCTCGACCACCGCAGGCAGATGCACAATATGGGTTTGACCATTGATGTCACGGCGTTCTGCCCCATGCACCCCGGCGAGCGGGAAACGATAAGGGGTGGTGAGTGCGTCAAGCTCTGCCATTGAGCGCCCTGAAATCAATGCCAGAGCACCCGCATTTTGCGTGGCCAGGCGATGTAATAACTGCAGAATTGCCTGTGGAACAACAACCTGGTCAGGATGCGGTTTGATTTCAGCCAGTGTTCCATCGAGATCGAAAAAATAAGCACAGTTTGTGGGATGCTCAGGGGGTAAGGTTAGCGATGCTGTCACCCGATTCTCCTCCTCGTCATGGTCTGTACGCCGCGCGGATCGCGCCGTATATAGGATGTATGACGGGTATAAGTATAGACAGTGT
>NZ_SZWR01000017.1:17494-30095 GCF_005280875.1 Citrobacter sp. wls827 | reverse complement strand
GGCTGGCGATTGGCGGAAGCTAGACTAAAAAGTTGGGATTTAAATCATCAAACAGTACGCTTAGCTTTTTGTTTGTAGCGGTCGAAGATCACCGCCGCCAGCAGGATCAAACCTCGTACCACATACTGTGCGAATGGAGAGATATTCAGCAGGTTCATCGCGTTCTCGACCGTCCCCAGAATCAACACCCCTGCGACGACATATGAGATTTTTCCGATACCGCCTTTGAGCGAAACGCCCCCTAACACACAGGCAGAAATCACGATCAGCTCATAGCCGATAGAGGTCATTGGCTGGCCGCTGGTCATACGTGATGCCAGGATAATCCCCGCCACGGCGGACACCAGACCGGAGAGAATAAAGATAATAATCTTAGTGCGAACGACCGGCACCCCAGCCAGACGAGCCGCTTCCTCATTGCCCCCAATCGCCAGCGTATTACGACCAAACGTGGTTTTATTCAACAGCAGGCCAAAAATAATAAAACAGCCCACGGTTAACCAGATCGGTGCCGGCAGTCCTAACCAGTTGGCATAGCCAAGCGTAAAGAAGCGCTCGTCTTCGATTCCCACAGCTTTACCGTCGGAGATAATGTAGGCCAGACCGCGAACAATTTGCATGGTGGCGAGCGTCGTGATCAACGCGTTAATTTTTAAGCGTGCAATCACGAAACCATTCACCAGACCGCACAGAACGCCGAGCAACAACCCTGCCGCCACGCCAATCCACAGGCTTTCGGTCATATTAATGACCACTGCCGTCGTCACCCCTGCGCAGGCAATAACGGACGCTACCGAGAGGTCAAAATCGCCGGATGCCAGGCAAAATAACATCCCGCACGCAACCATACCCGACATAGATACCGCCAGTCCCAACCCCTTCATGTTGATGAACGTCGCAAAGTTTGGCACAAAAATAGCGCAAACCAGGAACAACACGGCAAACACCACCAGCATCCCGTACTGATCCCAAATTCGGCCAAGATTTAGCGCCGACTTCGCAGCGCCTGAACCCGATGTAGAAACGGAAGACATCATATTCTCCTTATTCAGGCGACTGCCTGGCTGACTTTAGGCATAGCAAGGCTCAACGCCTGGCGTTCATCCGCCTGTTCATGAAGTAATTCACCTGCGATCTCACCTTCTCTCATCACCACAATGCGGTCGGCGACACCAAGAACTTCCGGCAGGTCACTGGAGGCAAACAGCACGGCAACACCGCGCGCAGCCAGGGCATAAATCACGTTATAAATTTCATGTTTCGCTCCAACATCAATGCCACGGGTGGGCTCATCCAGCAAAATCACTTTCATCTCTTCCGATAACCAACGCCCCAGAATGGCCTTTTGCTGATTACCGCCAGAGAGGTTCATGATCAGTTGCTCTGCACCCGGCGTTTTAATGTTGAGTGAACGGATATGATGGTCAGCATTGGTCTCTTCCCAGCCGTTGTTGATCAGACATCCCCCTGTAACATGTTTACGGCGCGCACTAATATTGATGTTGTTGCGTACCGAATGGACCGGGATGATCCCTTCGGCTTTGCGATCCTCCGGACACAGCATCATGCCAGCTTCAATGGCGTGACTGGGTTTGCGGATATCTATCGCCTGTGCGTCAATAAACACCTGGCCCTGTGTGATACGCGTCCCGCCAAACAGACCTTTCATTAATTCGCTACGTCCGGCACCAACCAGGCCGAACAGTCCGACGATTTCGCCGCTACGCACCGATAAGCTGATCGGAGTGCGCACGCCTGGCGCTTTTACCTCATGCAGACGCAGACGCTCCGCGCCATAAGGTCTGGCTTTCCAGCCATAGATGTCCCCAAGATCACGCCCCACCATCGCCTGTACCAGTGCGTCGTGATCAACCTGCTGCATATCCGTAAACGTTTTGACGTACTGGCCATCCTTAAACACCGTTATGGCATCGCTGAGGGCGAAAATCTCCTCCATGCGGTGCGAAACGTACAGAATGATGCGGCCCTCATTGCGTAGCTCACGAATTACGCGAAACAGATTGTCAATCTCCCTGGCGGAAAGAGAGCTGGTGGGTTCATCAAAAGCGATAATCTTGGCATTACGCGCCAGCGCCTTAGCAATCTCCACCATTTGCCACTGACCGATGGAGAGATACTTCAACGGAATATCAGGATCGATATCCATTCCCAGATGCTTTAACTGCAGCCCCGCCTCGTAGTTCAACAACGAGCGGTTCACAATCCCACCCTTATGCGGAAGCTGGCCTAAATAGATGTTCTCGGCGACGGTCATTTCCGGCACCAGATGCAATTCCTGGTAAATAATGGCGACACCGGCATTCAGCGCAGTGGTTGTGTCCGCAAACGAAACCTCCTGTCCGCGGATCGCTATAGATCCCGTGGTTGGCGCGTAGTTACCGCTGAGAATTTTTAATAATGTTGATTTCCCGGCGCCATTTTCACCCATCAGTGCATGCACCTGACCGGCATAGCAGTCGAAACTAATATCCGTCAGCGCTTTTACGCCAGGGAAGGTTTTACCGATGCCGCGAAATGAGAGATACGGGGTAGACTGTTGCATAACGTCTCCGTGGATCTAAACGGTTGCCTGATGGCGGCGTAGCCTTATCCGGCCTACGAAGGGCGTTATTTGTAGGCCGGATAAGATCGTTTTACGGCAGTTGAGTTATTTGCCGCCTAAGCCTTTTTTCGCCAGTTCTTCTTTGAAGTTGTCGCGAGTAATCAACACCACATCGGTAACTTCAGTAAACACTGGCGGTTCTGCGCCTTTGGTGACCCAGTTGTAGAGCATTTCACTGGATTTATAACCGTGAACGTCCGGGCTAGGCAGCAGTGAACCGTAGAATCCGGTGGCTTCCGCTTTGGAGAGTTCGCTAATTGCATCAACACCGTTAATACCGATGCCAATCACGTTTGCAGCTTTAAACCCCTGCCCTTCGGTAGCACGCACGCCACCCAGCACAGTGTTGTCGTTCATACCGACAATCAGCCAGTGTTTAACTTCAGGATGTTGCACCAGCATGGAGTTTGCGGCGTCGAATGCGCCCGGGATATCATTCGATTTAGTTGGGACCTGGTAGATCTGTTTTTCCGGGAAGCCTGCAGCTTTAAGCGCTTCCATCGAACCCGATGTACGACGGCGCGCGGTATCCAGTTCGTTTGCGGTAATTGCCATTACAGCGGAAGATTTCACATCCCAGCCACGTTTCTGCATTTCTTTGTACAGTTCCTGGCCCTGGCGTTCACCAATTTTGGTTGCTGCCATCATCACCAATGGCACAGTATCCATCGGCTTACCTTTCGCATTGGCGAACTGATCGTCAACCGCGATGACTTTCATGTCATAGCCACGCGCCTTTGCCATAATAGCAGGCCCAAGTTTTGGGTCCGGCGTACAAATTACAAATCCTTTTGCCCCGCTTGCCGCCAGGCTGTCGATAGCATTCAGGGTTTTCTCGCCGTCTGGAACGGCAATTTTAATCACCTCAAACCCAAGGTCTTTACCGGCTTTATCAGCAAACTTCCACTCTGTCTGGAACCAGGGCTCTTCCGGTTGTTTGACCAGGAAACCGAGCTTCATGGATTCAGCGATAGCGGATTGTGACATAATGGCAGCCAGACCAATGGCCGCCAGCGCTTTAGTGAATTTGTGCATGGTTAACTCCAGCTTTAACGTTCTTTTATGTAGGGTAAAATCAAACGATTTTTTGTAATCCGGACGTAAAACAAGGCATTACCTTTTATTGATAAGATCAATGCCAGTGCTGAGAGTATTTTTAGCGGGAAATTGATTCTCCATAAGAGAGCGGCATCACACCCTGGAATTACAGTAGTTGCGTACATAAATTCAGCGGGAAATGACATAAAAAAACTCAATTTTCAGAATAGGGAAAATGAGAAATAGCAGATTAATCCATAACATCAGCCAGTGAATCCTTGTTCCCGAATATCGAAACATCCGGGAGTCCAATGATTACCAGGGGTAATAAATATGGTCAGCGTGATCGCGAACAGGGATATCGTCTTCTAACAGACGCGCAGAAAGCGTAAACGCAAAATCAAAAATATGGCCCAGCCCTTTGCCACTGATAAGATTGCCATCTTCAACAACAGGCGCATCGACATACTCGCCGTCGGTGATGGTTTGCCACAGCTCACCTGAACACACGTAGCGCCGTCCTTTCAGCAACCCATTACCCGCCAGCACCCGCGCGGCTGCCGAACAAACCGGGCAAATCAGTTTTCCTGCATCGTCATGACGAGCGACAAACTGGACGACTGCAGCGCTGGCGGCAAGATTTACGCTACCCTGTGGTCCCCCTGGCAACACGATCGCGTCGTAGAAGGCATCCCGACGGGCCTCCAGCGTACTGTCGGTCACCATCGGCACGTCATGATAGCTCACCACCGCACGAGACTCAGCGCAGGCCAGCGTCTCAACCTCAATTTGCAGGCGACGTAGAATATCAATAGTAACAATAGCTTCAGCCTCTTCAAAACCGGGTGCCAGCAACACCGCCACCTTCTTCATATACAACTCCTCGATTTATCCACCGATATCCAACAACAAATGCCGAATAATTCATTCCGTTAAATTTATTAAAACTGATCTGGCGCAAGAAATTAGGTTGCAGATAATTTCCAGACACATCACTTCACCGGGAAGTTCGCATCAAAACCAGCGGTGATAATCACCAGACGTCATAGAATACCGCGGCCTGAAATTTAATTTTGAGACTTGAAACATCATTTCACTTTCTTTATTTTACATAAATACATTATAAATCAGATAATTATATTCATATTTCTTATATACACAAACGGCATGGCTAAGCATATTGTTATGCCAATATGTAAAAAAACATAAATAGGTGGTTTTAAGGATTTTCTTGATACCAGGCACGCGCTATGCTGATTCACGATCGGAAGCGGATATAATTCGCGATCATCTAAAGGACCGGCGGAACGGATTTATTCTGCTAACAGTATTACTCGTACGTAGATGTGAAGTGCAACGGCAGCCCGTTGTACTGGCGTTGGTGACGTACTTCTCTTTTCTGGAAATAAGGATATTGATATGGCTGCAGTTGGAATTGTGCACAAACTCAACACGCAAATGAACCTTGAGTTTTACGCATCGAATCTCTACCTTCACCTCAGTGAATGGTGCTACGAACACAGCCTGACAGGCACCGCGACGTTTCTGCGCACTCAGGCGCAGGGTAACGTGACGCAAATGATGCGTATGTTTAATTTTATGAAAAACGCAGGGGCTAACCCCATCGTCAAAGCCATCGATGTTCCCGGTGATGACCTAACGTCCCTTGAAGAGCTGTTTCAGAAAACGCTGGAAGATTATCAGCAGCGTTCTCGTACGCTGTCACGTCTGACGGATGAAGCAGAAGCGTTGAACGACGCACCAACCGTTGATTTTCTTCATGATCTGGAAAAAGAACAGCAGCAGGATGGCGTGCTGCTACAAACGATTCTTGATGAAGTTCGTAGCGCTAAACGTGCTGGGCTGTGTATGGCGCAAACGGATAAGCATTTGCTAAACGTCGTAAACTACCAACATCACTGAAGTCCGATCGCGACAAATCTGCGCCTCCCGTTCTGAGAGGCGTAAAAAAACCTTTCTAAAACCTGAAACAACGGTTTATTTTAGTGAGACTCATTCTGCGGAGTGAATTTCAGCTCGATCAACGCAACCGCTTTTTGAATTGCGCGCATCGTAACGGGATCAGCGCCCGCGGGATGGCTGGAAAAGTCGATGCTTTTCAGTTGACTGGACATTTTTTCCCGAACTTCTACCGGGGCAATAACATCAATAACATCCAGAATTTGCTTGATAACCAACTGGCAGGCAACAACGTCCGAGAGCAGTTCCTGATCGGCATTCAGTGTTTGGGACATAGTGAGCTCCTTATAGAAAGGTCGTCATAGTACCTATTCAGCGCTCGAAACGGTAGCGGTGCAAGCAGTACAACCGCGCTGAAAATAAAAAAACAGACCCAGTTAATTTCGTTTGAGATGGCAAGCACAACATGAGTGAACATTTAGCGGTTGAGAATAAGCGGGGTCTTTCTCCGGCTGCACTACTGGTCGCCGGGGCCTTCTTTATGGAGTTCATCGATGGCACGGTGATTGCGACGGCCCTACCCGATATGGCAAAAAGTTTCGGCGTGCAGGCCGTTGATCTGAACATCGGCATCAGTGCTTATCTGATCACGCTGGCGGTTCTCATCCCTGCCAGTGGCTGGATTGCCGATCGTTTTGGTGCCCGAAAAGTATTTACCCTGGCACTGGCGATCTTTACCTTCGCCTCAGTCTTATGTGGACTCGCCACCAGCATTGAAGGCTTTGTGGCAATGCGCATTTTACAGGGTGTCGGGGGGGCACTGATGGTGCCGGTCGGCCGCCTCGCCGTTCTGCGTACCACGCCTAAACACCAGTTAATCACCGCAATCGCCACCCTGACCTGGCCTGCCTTAGTGGCCCCAATAATTGGCCCCCCCCTGGGCGGATTTATTACCAGTTACGCCAACTGGCGCTGGATCTTCTTCATTAATGTGCCGCTGGGGTTGCTGGCGATTGCGCTGGCGCTGCGTTTTATCCCGGATATTCATGATGACGAGCGACGCCCGTTCGATTTTCCCGGTTTTATTGCCACATCGGTCGCGATGGTCAGTCTGGTATATGCGATGGAACTGCTGGGAACCCAACAGCCGCAGGGCTGGTTAACCGCGGGACTTCTGGCACTTGGAATAGCCACGTTCCTGTTTGCCCTGCATCATTTTCGCCAATCCGCATGGCCGATGATTCGTCTGGATGCCATGCGCGTGCCTACATTTCGTGTCACGATGTACGGAGGCTCGCTGTTTCGTGCCTCTATCAGCGCGGTACCCTTTCTGTTGCCACTGATGTTTCAGGTTGGGTTTGGTATGAATGCTTTCCATGCCGGTTCGCTGGTGTTGGCCGTGTTTGTTGGCAACCTAACGATTAAACCCGCTACTACGCCGTTAATACGCTGGTTAGGCTTTAAAAATCTGCTGTTGATAAACGGTGCGCTTAATGTGCTGGCGCTATTGGCGTGTGCGCTGATCACGCCGCAAACTCCCGTATGGGTAATATTACTGGTGCTGTATCTGGGCGGCGTTTTTCGCTCAATTCAGTTTACCGGTGTCAGCACGTTGGCATTTGCGGATGTTCCTGCATCGCAGATGAGCTATGCCAATACGCTGTTTAGTACAGCGACGCAACTGGCTGTTGGATTAGGGATTTCGTTGGCGGCTATCGGGATCCGTATCGGGGATCAAGTGAGTGAATGGTTGTCACTGGGTGCGATACCCGGCATCAGTTTCCGGCTGGCATTCGTCGCTATCGCCATGATTTGCCTGATAGGAATGGTTGATACCCTGCGCCTTACCCGCGATGCGGGAAGCGCAGTGTCAAATAAGCGTCGATAAGCCCGATAGTTCGCGCCATCGGGCCAACCGGGTTTAGCCAATAACTTCACGGACAAAGGCTTCAATCGCTTTATCCTGGCAGTTTTCAAAGAAACACTGCTGGAAACGTGGGCCTGAAACGGCGGTTTTCACCAGTTCAGGATCGATAGCGCGCAGGGTATCAAGATAATTTTCTTTTACTACTGCCGCTTTCACCTGGTTTAAAATCCCCGCATTACGCACCTGCGGGTCTTTCCGCTCCGGCGGATAACCTTCACCATTACGACCGGTAAACGCTTTTTCAAACATATACCGGACGTTCAGTTCAGCCCCCCAGCCAAACCCTTTCGCAAAGGCCAGCGAGAGCGCATTACCGTTGTTGATCTGCGCAAACAGGAACGCATCCGCGGGATCAAGGCAGTAGCCACACACCACGCCCGGGTGAATATTCAGTGACATCATGGCCCCCTGACCCGTACCGCAGCCCGTGACAACGAAATCAACCGCTTTTGAATTGAGCAGAATGCTGGCCATAATCCCTAAATGGATGTAAGTCAGATGGTGATCATTTTCGTCGCTCATCCCGACGTTGAACACCGGAAAACCCTTTTCATCCGCGACAGACTTAAGCTCATGGTGAATGATCGCGTTTTTGCTTGCCTGGCTGTTTTCCATCATCAATGCAATTTTCATTGTGTATTCTCCTGAATGCGTCGCGGGGGGCCCGCCGTAAGTCATGACATTTCAGCCACATTACTATTTAGCAAATCAGCTTTCAAATTTTATGAAATTAAGTTTCATAAAATATCGAGATGCTCACGGTTTTTACGCCAGCCTTCAGAATTGACTCATAAACAGGGGGTCGTTGCGATTAATCACAGGTGATCTTCTGGCTATTCAGGCCATTGATTAGCCGTGATGTATGTCAGGATAGCGTATCACCGATTTTTCAGAGCGATTTCATGAAGACCTTTATTCTTGCCCTCTTACCGCTCATGCTGACGGGATGTACCATCACCAGACAGGCTCAGGTCAGCGAAGCCAGCAGCATTACCGGCGTGGTTCGTCTGACTTACAACCAGGCCATGCTACAAACAGCACGTACAGACGATTATGTTGCTCAGGGAACGGCGACAAAAGCATGTCAGCGCATGGGTTATGCCAGTGCAGTCGGATTTGGCCAGCCGGTTGCGACCTGCAGCGTTTATGCGGGTTCTCTGTGTTTGAATACCAAAATCACGCTGTCCTGGCAGTGTCACGGTGTTGCCGTACCACAAACTTCCACTTTCCATTATTAATCATTCCGACCAGCACATCTGCTGGTCATCTATTCTATTTTTATTTATATCATCAATTTAATAGCGTTAATGCGTTTTATTCCCATTCGCATTTTTAATAAATAAATTTATTATTTTACCTTTTGCAAATAATTAAATAACAAATTATAGTGGCGCCACGTCAATATATAATAACGTTCGTGGAGCAGAACCATGCTGAAAACAGAAATGATCGACAAACTGAATGAGCAAATGAATCTTGAATTATATTCATCCCTGCTCTACCAACAGATGAGTGCGTGGTGCAGCTATCACAGCTTCGAAGGTGCCGCCGCGTTTCTGCGTCGCCACGCCCAGGAAGAAATGACGCACATGCAGCGTCTGTTCGATTACCTGACGGATACCGGCAGCTTGCCGCGTATTAATACTGTTTCTTCACCGTTTGCAGAATATGCGTCCCTGGATGAGCTGTTCCGTGTAACCTATGAGCACGAACAATTGATCACGCAGAAAATTAATGAACTGGCGCATGCGGCAATGACCCACCAGGATTATCCGACCTTTAATTTCCTGCAATGGTATGTTGCTGAGCAGCACGAAGAAGAGAAGTTATTTAAATCTGTCATCGATAAGTTATCGCTGGCCGGTAAAAGTGGCGAAGGTCTTTATTTCATCGATAAAGAACTGGCAACCCTTGATACACAGAATTAATGTTGTTGGGTAACGGTGGCTGTTTGCCACCGTTATTCGAGAATCTTAGTGACGGCAGATCTTGCTTTCATGCGTAGAGAAGCCGTCTTCTTTGGCAATAAACTTCCCCTTCGCCGCTAAAAACGCGACCAGCTCACCCGCCGTCATGCTTTCTGCTGAACAGGTGTGAAAACGTGCCTGCTCACCAAAACGCGCGGTAATTGCCGCCTCAAGGCTGGCATGTGAATACTGCTCACCAGATTCAATCATCATGTTGAGCACCTCGTGACCGTGAATAGATTCCATACTACCTCCTCAATAAAGCCCGTAGCCTAATGTGAACCGTACAACGCTGCTTTGCGCTAACGCAGGTTTATGCGGGCAGAGAGCAGATAAATATCATTTTTAATACATCTTAAGCCCCAAACATCTGTAAACATTAATATACAGCATTTGTAACGGTGATTTGACGAAAATAGCGTTATGCCTTAACCTGCGCCGCAGATATAACCGTTGATTATCTCTGGGACAGAGGAAAGCGTGAAAAACAGAACCCTGGGTAGTATTTTTATCGTGGCGGGAACCACGATTGGTGCCGGTATGTTGGCAATGCCGCTGGCGGCGGCAGGCGTGGGGTTTAGCGTCACGCTGGTGTTGTTGGTTGGGTTATGGGCCCTGATGTGCTACACCGCGCTGTTGCTACTTGAAGTGTACCAGCATGTACCGGCAGACACCGGGCTTGGCACACTGGCAAAACGCTATCTGGGTCGATACGGGCAGTGGGTAACGGGCTTTAGCATGATGTTCTTGATGTATGCCCTGACCGCCGCCTACATCAGTGGTGCAGGCGAGCTGCTGGCCTCCAGCATCAGCGACTGGACCGGAACCAGCATCTCGCCCACCACAGGCGTATTGCTGTTCACCTTTGTTGCCGGTGGCGTGGTATGCGTCGGGACTTCACTGGTTGATTTATTCAATCGTCTGTTGTTCAGCGCCAAAATCATCTTCCTGGTGGTAATGCTCGCGCTGTTGATGCCGCATATTCATAAGGTGAACTTGCTTACCCTGCCGCTTCAACAAGGCCTGGCGCTTTCCGCGATCCCGGTTATTTTTACCTCATTTGGTTTTCACGGTAGCGTGCCCAGCATCGTCAGCTATATGAACGGCAACATCCGTAAACTGCGCTGGGTGTTTATCAGCGGTAGCGCCATCCCGTTAGTAGCCTATATTTTCTGGCAACTGGCCACGCTCGGTAGCATTAACTCGTCAACATTTATGGGACTTTTAGCCAATCACGCTGGCTTAAACGGTTTGTTACAGGCATTACGTGAAGTCGTGGCTTCGCCGCACGTCGAACTGGCTGTGCATCTGTTTGCCGACCTCGCACTGGCAACCTCTTTCCTCGGTGTCGCACTGGGGTTATTTGATTATCTGGCAGATCTCTTTCAACGCCGTAATAGTGTGGCCGGCAGAATGCAAACTGGCGTCGTGACGTTCCTGCCACCGCTGGCATTTGCTCTTTTCTATCCGCGAGGTTTTGTCATGGCGCTGGGATATGCAGGCGTTGCTCTGGCCGTTTTGGCTCTGTTGATCCCCTCCATGCTGGCCTGGCGGAGCAGAAAGCACAATCCACAGGCAAACTACCGCGTAGCCGGCGGTGCTCCGGCGCTGGCACTGGTATTTTTGTGCGGCATTGTGGTGATAGCAGTACAGTTTTCTATTGCAGCAGGATTACTACCAGAAGTGGGTTAAAACAAAGGGGCTTTCGCCCCTTTCTGTTAATGCAAACAGCACTGCTTATATTTCTTGCCGCTGCCACAGGGACAAGGGTCATTGCGCCCTACTTTGGCATCCACTTTCACCGGTACTTTGACTGGCGTTTCCTGAGGATGCGCCATCCAGTAAGCATGCAGGTCCAGCGCAGCCAGGCGGATGGCATCGACGCTCTCTTCAAACGCTTCAGGTGTCAATTTCTCAACCACCGCAAAGTTCTCTTCCGTACCGTGCAGCGCAATAGCCTCAAGTGCTGGTTTTAACGTGTCCGGTAACGCGGACCAGTCTGACAGTGCAACGCCGCGCATATAACCAAAGCACCACTCTTCAACGATAGTCAGCTCATGCTCTTCAATTTCACGCAGGCCGAACAGCGGTTCAAACTGCTCCGGGAACTCATCCAGACGATCGGCCGTATCCGCCATATGCTGGAACGCCAGATTCATAAAACGCGCCATTTCTTTTTCGGAGGACCAGCGCGGAACATACTGTGCACCGCCCCAGATAGCGACCAGCCACTGCTCCGGCTCGATCTCATACGGTGAACTGAGCACCGCCGTCAGTAAGCCATCCAGCTCTGACACATCCAGAATAGACTTGTCCGTATTGTACTTAGTCAGCACATCATCCAGCCATTCCAGCTCGCTCTCGTTTAGTGGTCCCGTTTTCATAACGCTTTTCCTTAGTAAAAATTCTTGCCTGTGATTATCTTACATGGCTGGTGGTATAGCAGATCCAAATGGGCATGAGCGGCTTACAGGTACCGCCAATTCAGGTTAACAGGAAACGAGGGGAATTCCGGTAGTTAACGCACAAAAGGGAGCATCAGCCGCCGGGCATCATACGCGGAAAACAGAACAAAACCACCCGAAGGTGGTTTATTGTGGCTCAATACGGTTCAACGTTGCGGTATATCCCGTTTTCGCCACCGCGTTAAGTAGCGTATCGGTAGAAAATCCCTCCGGGACGATAGCCTCTGCCTGCCGGGTCTTGAGCGAAGATTTGGCTTTAATCACCCCATCAGTTTCACGTAACGCCTGATTGACCGAAATGACACATAACGAGCAGGTCATATTTTGGATATCCAGCACCACTTTCTGATTGGCAGCCTGAGTCCACAATGGCAACAGCAAACATGCGATTAACGTAATAATCTTCACTCAAACACCTCATAAAACCAGGCCACGATCGTGGGGTAAAACAACACGGGCAGAATCAGCGCCAACGCACACCAGTAAAGAACGCGCGCTTGCTTCAGGGACAGCCATCCGGAACACCATAGCTTTTTAGAAAAGTAGAGTCGCCAGAAAACGCGTAATAATAGCCCTAAGGACAGCAACATCAGAGGAACGCGCAGAAACTCAAACTGAGTGAACACGGCAAAGCTCGCCGCCGAAATACCAAACAGCAGAT
>NZ_SZWR01000017.1:0-17415 GCF_005280875.1 Citrobacter sp. wls827 | reverse complement strand
GCAGCCGCGGCGGCCGTCAGCAGGGTCAATCCCGCCCCTTTAGCGTTGTTCTGTTGCGACATAGTGGTAAGAGAACGCTTTCGGGTCATAGAAATTGATGGGGTCACCGTCTACTTCAGCATAAGGATAACCAAAGTTGTTCATCGCTCCCTGCTCAGTAGCCGGGTACAGTTCAAAGTCACGACCATAGTTGAAGCCAACCCAGTTCATTTCCCAGTTGCCAAACAGATAGGTATTCACTGCCTGGACGTCCGCATCCTGATGCGTTTTTTTCTCCGCCAGACGCATTTTGGTCACATCGGCCGGATCGCATGGTAACCAACCGTAACCCGCCAGGTAGAACTCCGCACGGCAGTGCTGTCCCCCGCTAACATCAGCAACACCTGCACTGTCGGCTTTGCCAAATGCGCTTTTTGAGTAGCGCTCCAGCTTGTTTGCTTTCCCCAGACGAATCCCGAACAATTCACGTGCAGGAATGCCGCTGGCTCGGGCCAGGGCGACAAAAACAGAGCTCATGTCGGTGCATTTGCCCTTGAGCTTTCCGCTTTTCAAAATCTCCGCGACATCCCCGGTTCCGCAGCCGATAACGTCATTATCACGCTCCATATGACTGCTCACCCACTCGTATATCAGGCGAGCTTTTTTCAGCGGATCTTGTTCATTACCGGTAATTTTACGCGCCGTTTCCAGGACCTGCCCATCAATCGGTGTGTGCGTTGTTGGCAGCAGATACGGTTTTGCATCCAGCGGATACGTAATCTGTTCCGGTGCTTGCCAGTTTTTTAGCGCGTCATGTTGCAGTGGTTCCCAATCGGCTGTCTCAATGTCGAGATCAACCTTGATCAGCAGTTCTCCCTGCGAGTCAGGCCAACTGGCAAACAACGTTTTCGCGCCATAAGCATTGTTGGTTGTGACGTACGCCTGTTTATAATTGCCGCTAAAAGCAAGATTCGTCATTTGCTGGAATGCGGTATCGACCGGCAAAGGGATCCACAACTTCACGACACCATTCGACCCCTTTGGTGGGTTGAGCTTATACGTTTGCGATAGCACAAAGCGCCGACGTGCCACAGGCACGATTGCAGGCTCAGCAGCCTGGACCGTGCGGCTAACAATCGAAGGGCCGACTATACCGGCGGCGGAAAGGAGAACGCTATTTTTGAGAAATTGTCGACGTTGCATTGCTGTCTGTCCATGTTATGAGAGTTGAGCGGCGGCTGAATAACAAACCGTAGGCGATCATCACAGCAGACAGACGCTTCCATAAAAAGGCGAGTCGATGGAGGTTATTCATCAATAACAGACCTGTTAACTGTGAATGAAATAAGAAACTACGTGGTCGCCATTAAGCCACTTACCGGCGAGAAAGTACAGTAATGGCGGCATGAAGATCCCTCATTCTCATTAAGGAAAGACCGCCAAAAACCTGTCTATATTTAAACGCAGGCACTTCCACATGTAGTCCTCCGCTTTCATGTTTCATACACTGAGGGGAAGTCAAAATGGCGATGAGAATACTGTCTATTGATGGCGGTGGCATCAGAGGCATCCTGCCAGGTATGCTATTAGTCGCACTGGAGAAAAAGTTACAAGAAAGAGCAAAAAAGCCAACAGCAAGAATCGCTGATTATTTCGATTTAGTTGCAGGCACCAGTACTGGTGCCATCCTCTGTTCTGCCTATGTGTGTCCCGACGCGACAGGAAACCCCAAATTTTCCGCACAGGAAGCCGTCAACTTCTATCTTCAGGACGGCGATGAGATTTTTGACGTCGGCATTTGGAAAAACATCACTTCATTAGGCGGTGTCAGTGATGAAAAATACTCGGCAACGGAACTGGAGCGAGTATTAAAAACAGCCTTCGGTGATACAAAACTGAGTGAATTATTAAAACCAACCTGCTTTGTTGCTTATGATGTCAGCAGTCGTCTTCCTGTGATCTTCAAACAACACTCTGCCGTAGCCAAAAAACGGGATTTTCTGGTCAGAGATGTTTTACGTGGTACCTCCGCGGCACCAACGTACTTCGAAGCAGCGCGTATTTACTCACTTCCCCCATTGCCGCAAAAGTATCTCCTGGTCGATGGTGGTGTCGTGGCGAACGATCCAGCACTGTGTGCCTATTCCGAGGCGATTAAGTTTTCAAACGTTGCTGGCATCAAAGACATGATCATTGTCTCTCTGGGTACCGGTAAAAAGCTGCAGGGTTATTCATATTCAGAGGTTAAAGACTGGGGACCCTTTGGCTGGGCGAAACCCGCTATCGATATCGCGCTCGAAGGCGGTCCGCAGATGACTGCCTACTATTTACAACAAATCGCCTCAACGGTAAAAAACGCAAAATATTACAGGCTTCAACCCGAATTATATGGTGCCGATCCAACGCTGGATAACGCATCGCGAGAGAATTTAGAACGGCTGCATAACGCAGGACTGCAAAATGCAGCGGAATTCGACAAGACGTTAAATGAAATTGCCGCATTGTTAGTTAGCAACGGCGGGATTTTTAACTTCCAGGGATAAAACAGCCCCTGAGAACAGAGAACTAAAACCTATCCTGGCAGACGTCATTGGCGCAAACAGTTTGAGCACTGCCCAGCGGCGAAATGGCAAGCAAAATAGCCCTGATGGGATAGGTTCTGAATCAAAATATATACACATGGGTGCCAAGTTTACGGGCTAATCCCTTCGCTCCCTCGCGCATTACCGTATCGTGGTTCCAGCGAAATACCGGCGCCGCCAGTGGGGCAAGTATATTCATCCAGCGAATCGTGGTTCGTACATTCCAGTCGTACCTGACAATCGTCTCCTTACCGGTATCAATAAAAGACCATACCCCGCGCCCTTCAACCTCGCCGCTGGCAGCACCTTCAAGAAGAGAGTACTGCATAATATTTAATACATTGATATCAAAGGTTAAACGATACGGAAGTACACCCTTCCAGGTGTAACGATGCAACGCTCCGATCCCCTGTATATCGCCTTTCTTGATCTCAACAACACGCTCAAGGCTTCTCCACCATTCTGGCCACTGATCCGGGTGGGAGAAAACATCCCAGACATCCTGCAGTGAAGCCTCAACCCGCCAGACTGTAGAAAACTGATAGTCAGTCATCGCCTTCTCTCCCCTATGGGGGGAAAAATCTGCGGCACCTGCCTGTGCTACGAACAGGCATAATCACCTGTGAGCTGTTTTTATTATAGTGCTTAATACAGCCAGGCCCTCCAGAATCACAGCCTCAGCCGCCAGAAAATGTTTTTACCGCCCGGATTAGAGCGCCATTAAACGCTATACTTTAATAGCCACATTATTTATGAGTATTTATCATGAAACTGCCACGGGTATTTTCATGCGCCGTCCTTGCACTACTGCTGTTGACGTCTTCATCTGTTGCAGCCGGCACATTGCAACGTCAGGCTCAACGAGAGCAAGAATTGAGTGCTGGGTTAGCTGCCGGCAATGGCGTTATCGTGATTGGCGGCGCGGATGATTTTGCGTTTACGCTCAGAGCCCGTAGCCGGATCCACAGACCCTTTGCGATTGAGGATGGCATTAACGATCCCCTCATAATGAGCGGTTTTCAGAACCATAACCCCGCCCGTGATGGGTTCATGAACAACCCGGCCCGGGGAGGGTTTATGCTGAGCACGCCTATTCGCCGATAAGCGAATGGGCTAAATCATGTTGGTGACTGGGCCGTTTTGGCGGTTTTGCTTTATTGGTGGGTATTGTGACGCACGCTATTAGCTGTCAGTAAGTTTCAGGCACAAAAAAACCACCCGTAGGTGGTTTCACGACACTGCTTATTGCTTTGATTATTCTGTTCTTTCCCATGGTACCCGGAGTGAAATGCCGTATCCTTCCTCTTCGGCTGGTATAGCCTCCCTTATCCCGTTCTCCAGATTAATCGGTTACACCCGGTATCGCTCAGCCGTCATCGCGCATATCAGCAACGAACCATCGCAAAGCGAGTTTCCTACATAGAATATAGTATTTCCTTATTAACACTTCATGCTATTATAAGTACCCTTACAAAGATAATGGATAAATTGTAGGCGATGTACGAATGAAAAACAGAAGACAATTAATCATTGGCATGGGCGCAGCTCTAACAGCAACTTTAGTTCCATCATCAGGCAGATCAACTCAAACACGGGAAACAAAGACTAACGATATTGCATCCGAGGTAGATGATGACCAGGCTTATGCAAAATCAGGAAAAAATAATGATATTACCTCCTTAAATGCCCTAACTAATGGTTCTCTGTTTGGAAGAAAAATCCCTAATCTTGAGACTGAATTTGTTTTCTATAGTAAAGACCCTATTGGTATAAGCCTGGCTACTATGAATGATAATGGTGGTAGTTCTGTTCTACACAATTATCATGCAGGTAAAAATAGAACACCCACGCAAAATAATACCCTTGTCGGTGGTTATGGATGTAGAACATGGAATGGAAGTTCATATTCTAAACATGCTACATCTGCTATTCATTTTGTCACTTCTACAGCATCATCTCATGTGTCAACCTCCGATGAAGGGGCGTACATGAGAGTTTTAGCTACACCCAAAGGGCACACTGATCACCGGGTACAATGTGCCGCTTTCAATGGCTATGGTGATATAATATCTGCACCAGATGGAACTAGTGAGTTTACTAATAAAAAAAGTGTTGGCACTGGCATTCAAATTATTCGATACGGTATTAATGCCGAGTACAATGCACTAACTAATACGGATAAAGCTTCCTTTATCGGAACATTAGTGGGTACATCAACGCAAGCAACTCCTCCTCGCTGCAATACTATCTTCGGCATTAAAGGTCATGATGGAACAGATTTTACTGATACTATGTCCGGAATGAGAGTTAGTTCAACATCAGAATGGAATAAAAAATCACAAAAAGCTGAAATATCATTTTTCACATGTTCATCTAGCACTCCAAAAGACAGATGGAAAATATGGGACAATGGTACATTTCTACCAGCAGAAGATAAAACCTATTCCATAGGACATCCAGCATACAGAGTTGATGATATTTTCCTGGCAAATAGTGCAATAAGCACTTCTGATTCTAGGCAAAAAACAGAAGTAAGAAGTATGACAGATCGTGAAATCGATGCCGCAAAAAAACTGTCAAAAGAAATTGGTTTCTACCAATGGATATCATCGATTGAAAAGAAAGGGAACAACGCCAGAATCCATTGTGGACTCACAGTACAAAAAGCAATAAAAATAATGAAGGAATTCGGTTTGGATCCAATGAGGTACGGCTTTATTTGTTATGATGAATTCATTGAGAATGGTAAATCAGATGGTAGATATAGTTTTAGATTTGACCAACTTAATTTATTCATAGCCAAAGGGCTGGAGGAGAGGTTAAGCGTGTTAGAGCAAAAACTGTAAATTAAATTGTATTAGTCGCGGCTTGAACTGATAAATACCTTGGAAGATTGGGAGTTACCGGTTTTGATATGTGTGCCTAATCCTTATACAAAACACGAGATAACTCTCATGCTTTATACTACCAATCCCGTCATCAAACACAAAGCTGGTTTGCTGAATCTGGCTGAAGAACTCAGTTGGCCGACCCTGCCCCGGTAGACAAATTCTATCCTCACGACGAGGCCTGTTCAAAGGCCTCCGGACTGACACCACCGAGGTAACTGTGGCGCCGGGACCGGTTATAGAAGACTTCATGTAATCGAAGATATCGGCCGGGGGCCAGATCCCGGGTTTTATAGATGCGTTTTCTGATCCGTTCTTTTTTCGGTGAACTGAAGAACGATTCGGCCACCGCATCTTATCCCAGCAGTTGCCACGCGGGCTCATACTGGGTGTCAGGTTATTGGCCCGACCGTACTGGCTGCCCTGGTCTGAGTGCACAATGACCTCGCTGTCCGGTTTACGTCGCCAGACCGCCATCATCAGCGCATTCAGTACCAATTCACGTGAGAGAGTCGGCTTCATCGAACAGCCCACCACGTTACGGGCGAAAAGGTCGATAACCACCGCCAGACACAACCAGCCCTGCCAGGTGCGGATGTAAGTGATGTCTGTGACCCAGACCTGATTGGCCCGGACAACAGTAAACTGCCGCTGCACGCGATTAGGGACAACCACAGAAGGTCGGGCATCGATGCGACGCGGAGTTTTATC
The DNA here is from genome assembly GCF_005280875.1 of Citrobacter sp. wls827. NCBI lineage: Bacteria > Pseudomonadati > Pseudomonadota > Gammaproteobacteria > Enterobacterales > Enterobacteriaceae > Citrobacter > Citrobacter sp. wls827. Next base: position 11,255 of record NZ_SZWR01000017.1, on the reverse strand, counting down.
GCCTCGTACGGCTTTGATCCGGTTCAGTTGCATAATACGACCAACCCGTTTTTTGCCGCAGGTTTCCCCGATTTCATTCAGATCGCCATGAACCCGCTGGTAACCGTATACGCCTCCGCTAAGTGAATATGAGTCGCGGATAAGCGTCAGCAGACGCTGGTTATCTTTATCACGCGCCGAGACCCGGTTGTGCAGCCACGCATAGAATTCGACCCGGGCGACATTCAGTACCCAATACATTGTCATCACACCCCATACAGTACGGTATTCATTGATAAAGCGGTACTTCAGCCAGGCTCCCTTGCAAAGGACCGCGCAGCCTTTTTCAGAATATCCCGTTCTTCTTCGGTGCGTTTTAGTTGCGCCCGTAGTTTCAGGATCTCGCGTTTAACTTCCAGTAAATCCAGGGCATGCTGTTCGCTGTTACCAGGCTTGATAGCCCGTAGCCTCTTGTAGAGGCTGTGCGCAGAAACGCCCAGATGGTCGGATACTTCGGCAACGGAATAACCGCGTTCCGTTATCTGACGGACGGCTTCTTCCTTAAATTCAGGTGTAAATCGTGGTGTGCCCATATGCTCCCCCTATGCTCAAACTATATGGCAGGATCATCTAACAGTATGGGGTCATTCCAACAGCGGTATGGTCATATTTTTGTCATCCACCAGCCATCAGGTCTGCGATACAACTGCAATGCTTTTAATGCGCAATGGATGTAGGCCAAAAAACTTGCTGCAAAGAAATTCCCTGACCTGGATTTCCAGTTCACTTTCCATGATCTGAAAGCAAAAGGAATCTCCAATCTTGAAGGTACACTTAGTGAGAAGCAGGACATTTCGGGTCATAAAAACGCCTCACAAACAGCCCGATATAATCGAAAAATTTCTGTTGTTCCGGTCGTTGGAGAGCAGTAATGCCCTCTTTTTATGGCGAAGCTGAATGGCGAAACAATGGTGAACCTGAAGTATAAAAACAAAAAAACCACCCGTAGGTGGTTTCACGACACTGCTTATTGCTTTGATTATTCTGTTCTTTCCCATGGTACCCGGAGTGGGACTTGAACCCACACAGCGCGAACGCCGAGGGATTTTAAATCCCTTGTGTCTACCGATTCCACCATCCGGGCTCGGGAAGAAATTGGAGGCGCGTTCCGGAGTCGAACCGGACTAGACGGATTTGCAATCCGCTACATAACCGCTTTGCTAACGCGCCGAAATCTTCTGGCTTTACAGCCAAACATCCGCAAATGCCGATGTTTTAAATTTGGAGCGGGAAACGAGACTCGAACTCGCGACCCCGACCTTGGCAAGGTCGTGCTCTACCAACTGAGCTATTCCCGCATCACCAAGTAACTTTGTTAATCACTTGATTTTGTTATCGTCTGGCAATCAGTGCCGCCGTTCGATGCGTTGCATTCTACTTACCTGACGCAATGAGTCAACGATATTTTTCACCACTGACGATCGTTTGCTGAAATTTGCGGCGAAACGATCACTGATCAAGCAAATCTCCCCGTGCAGCGCTCAAATACTGGAACATTGACCATAAAGTCAGAATCGCGGCGACAAAGAAAAGTGCAATCCCGGCATACTCTACCCAGATATTGGGGCGCCACAGCAGCCATGCCAGCGCCGCCATTTGCGATGTCGTTTTGACTTTACCGATCCACGACACCGCCACGCTGCTACGCTTGCCAAGTTCTGCCATCCATTCACGCAGCGCTGAAATGATAATTTCTCGCGCGATCATCGTGGCGGCAGGCAATGTCACCCACCAGCTGTGGTAGTGCTCCGTCACCAGCACCATCGCAATAGCCACCAGGACTTTATCTGCCACCGGATCGAGGAACGCCCCGAAACGTGTGCTTTGGTTCCAGCGGCGCGCCAGAAAACCGTCAAACCAGTCGGTAACGGCTGCGATACAGAAAATCAGCGCACAAACGAAGGGAGCCCAGGTGAATGGCAGATAAAACGCCAATACAAAGAATGGGATCAGAATGACGCGAAACAGCGTGAGCAATGTAGGGATATTAAATTGCATATGACGGATAACTATCTGTTGTCAGTGAAATTACCCCTATGTTGCTACAGAGGGCTTAATGTTTCAACGAGTAGAAGATCTTTTCTGCCAGAGCTTGCGAAATACCCGGCACTTTTGCAATTTCTTCGACACTGGCGTTACGAAGCCCTTGCAAACCCCCCATATATTTCAACAACATTTGTCGGCGCTTAGGGCCAACGCCTTCGATGGTTTCCAGCGTACTGGTGCTTTTCACCTTCGCCCGTTTTTTACGGTGTCCGCTGATGGCGTGATCGTGAGACTCATCGCGGATATGCTGAATAACGTGCAACGCAGGGGAGTCCGGCGGCAGGCTAAACCCCTCGCCTTCCGGTTCGAAGAACAGGGTTTCCAGGCCTGCTTTGCGATCTGCCCCTTTTGCCACACCCAGTAACAGAGGATGCTGTTTATCCCAGGGCACGTCCAGTTCAGCAAAAACAGCTTTCGCCTGCCCTAGCTGGCCTTTACCACCATCGATCAAAATAACATCCGGGATCTTACTTTCTTCTATTGCCTTACCGTAACGCCGACGCAGTACCTGGTTCATCGCCGCGTAATCATCACCCGGCGTAATACCCGTAATGTTATAGCGACGATACTCTGCGCGCAGCGGCCCGTTAGCGTCAAAAACCACGCAGGAGGCAACGGTCTGCTCGCCCATCGTGTGGCTAATGTCAAAACATTCCATGCGTTTCACCGCAGGCAGTTTCAGCACGGATGCCAGCGCCGTCAGACGTTGGGTAATAGTGGACTGCTGGGAAAGTTTGGTGGTTAACGCTGTAGCCGCATTGGTACGCGCCAGCTTCAAATATCGGGCGCGATCGCCTCGCGGTTTCGTCTGGACGTTAATCTTCCGCCCGGCCAGTTCAGACAAAGAGTCAGCCAACAGCGTCTTATCGCTAAGATTAAAATCAAGCAGGATCTCACCAGGCAAGGTACGCACCTGGCTACCCTGTAAATAGAACTGCCCAACGAAGGTTTCAACTACCTCGCCCAGCTCCGTTCCCCCTGGTACTTTAGGAAAATAGCTGCGACTGCCTAACACTTTACCCTGACGAATGAACAAGACGTGTACACAGGCCATTCCAGCATCAAATGCCACGCCGATAACATCCAGATCGTCGCCAGTATTGGAAACAAACTGTTTTTCAGTGACACGGCGAACCGCCTGAATTTGGTCGCGGATGCGTGCGGCCTCTTCAAACTCAAGGTTCTGGCTGGCCTTCTCCATCCGGGTTATCAGTTGCGTTAACACCTGATCGTCTTTGCCGGATAAAAACAGCCGTACATAGTCGACCTGCTGTGCGTACTCTTCTTCACTCACCAGACCGGCGACGCATGGCCCAAGGCAGCGGCCAATCTGATATTGCAAACACGGGCGTGAACGGTTGCGATAAACGCTATTTTCACACTGACGTATTGGGAAAATTTTCTGCAATAGCGCCAGCGTCTCGCGGACGGCATAACCGTTAGGAAACGGTCCAAAGTATTCACCTTTAGCATGCTTGGCGCCGCGATGCGTCGCCAGACGCGGATGGGTATCGCCACTGAGGAAAATAAAGGGATAGGATTTATCATCGCGCAGCAATACGTTATAGCGCGGCTGGTACAGCTTGATGTAATTGTGCTCAAGCAATAATGCTTCAGTTTCGGTGTGCGTCACCGTGACATCAATCTGCTGAATTTGTGCCACCAGCGCTTCGGTTTTACGCGACGCGAGATTGCTGCGGAAATAGCTGGAGAGCCGTTTTTTCAGGTCTTTCGCTTTACCGACATAGATAACCGTCCCGGCGGTATCGTACATACGATAGACGCCAGGCTGGCTGGTCACGGTTTTCAGAAACGCTTTAGCATCGAACTGTTCGGTCACAGGCTTGTTAATGTCTCCGCATTACACAGGCCATGGCGAATTGCCAGGTGAGTCAGCTCCACATCGCCATGAATGTTTAATTTACTGAACATTCGATAGCGGTAGCTGTTCACTGTTTTGGGACTAAGATTCAGTTGTTCTGAGATCTCATTGACCTTCTGGCCTTTGGTGATCATCAGCATAATCTGCAACTCGCGTTCAGACAAACTGGCAAACGGGGTTTCCGTTTTCTCTGGCTCAATCTGGCTAAGCGCCATTTGTTGCGCAATATCGGAAGCAATGTAGCGCTGCCCGGAAAAAACCGAACGAATCGCGCTCACGACTTCCTGAGGGGCGGCCCCCTTGCTGAGATAGCCCGCGGCTCCCGCCTGCATAACTTTTGCCGGCAATGGGTTTTCGGTATGAACAGTCAACATGATCACTTTAATGTCAGCCGAGGAACGCGCAATTTTGCGGGTTGCCTCCAGACCGCCAATACCGGGCATATTCATGTCCATCAGCACAACGTCGACGGCGTTAGTGCGGCACCATTTGACCGCATCTTCGCCGCAGCACGCCTCGCCGACAACTTTAATGCCTTTTATATCTTCCAGAATGCGTCGTATCCCTGCGCGCACCAGTTCGTGGTCATCAACAAGAAAAACGTTGATCAAAGGAATATCTCCAGAATAGGGATAACGCTACCGATAGTTAATCGGTCCTATGTTAACGGGTTTTATCTCAACTTTGAAATCTAAAAAACACCCGACTTTCGATTTTGCTCTCGTTTTTGGAAATTAGATTGTACGAACCGTGGAAACTTTCACGGTTGAAGGCTGTTTGCCCGCGCTTATATCTGCATAGCTGTTTCAGAATAGTGACAAAAAATTCATATTCTTACGCTGAATGCTAAATAGGAAGGTAAGCTTGTAACAATAATTAACGAGTAAAATACTCGGAATAAACAATGAATGGAGAAAATATATGCACTGCAACATCTTGTTTATTTTAATCTCATTGGGTTTTGTTTGTGCAAAAAACAACCTCAGATATTTTTAGCCGAGCTTATGGTATACTCCGCCGCCTTGACGTTTGCCATCGCACTTTTTCATTGAAACATAACGAGGAAAATAAATGAGTACGCCTGATTTTTCCACTGCTGAGAATAATCAAGAACTGGCTAATGAAGTCACCTGCCTGAAGGCCATGTTAACGCTGATGCTGCAGGCTATGGGACAAGCCGATGCAGGACGCGTGATTCTTAAAATGGAAAAACAGATCGCGCTGATTGAGGACGAAACACAGGCCGCGGTATTTACCAGCACTGTTAAACAGATTAAACAGGCCTATCGTCAGTGATAAGAAACCGGCTGACAGCGATGCTCTCAGCCGGTTTTGCGTCTGACACTCAGAACGACATTTTATTCAGATAAGCCCCGTTGCAGCGGCATAACAAGCAATCTGTGTTTTGTTTGGCGCGTTAAACTTCTTCTGCATATTCTTCTGATGAAAGTTAACGGTATTTTCAGAGATCGACAGAATCATTGCTATCTCGGAAGAGGTTTTCCCCTCAGCGGTCCATTTCAGAATCTCTTTTTCGCGCTTGCTAAAACGCATCTCCGGCGCCATGACCATGTCATCTTCCAGCCGCATAAGTACTGACAGACTTTCTCGTACCAGCAGTTGCATCCTGAGTTCGACTTCATCCTGGGCATAGCGGCCATTACGCACACTTGCGCGTGAAACGGACAAAAAGCCTAGCGCCCGATTTGGCAACATTAAGCATTGCGTCATCCCCTTGCGCAGACCGTGATTACGCGCGGCGTCCCACAGCGGTTGTGCGTCACGGAACAAGGCGTCATCCCACGGTAAGTGGCCCTGACTGAAGTTTTCGGGTTTCAGTACCGGATCGATAGCGAAATAATTTTCTGATTGGTAGTGTGCGACCCATGCTTTGGGATACGTCGTATGAAGTACCGTTTTAGGTCGGGTAAAGGGTACGGGATGCCGGACACAGAGCGCATAAAAATCGAACTCTAAGTGCTGCGTCTGAAGTTGTAATTCGTTATAGACATCCTCTGCCGCCGCCATTTCCTGAAAGCGTAACAGCATGCTCCGTCGCCAGGTGAAGAAATCATGATCCTGCATACTAAGTGGTAATGCCCCTGAGATTGATAATCATCCAAATGTACGAAACAAGCTAACACATAAATGTATTTTATATATGCAAATTATCGGACAAATAAGAAATTACTTGAGTGTAATGTAACAGCCCACAATGCTGGCAGGATGAAGCAATAATAATAAAGCAGTAATTATAAATAGTTATGCAACAAGCACTCACCAAAAAAACTATTTCGATGAGTGCTCTCTGACCTTTTATTGCATCAGGAATTTTTCAAGAAACTGACGGGTTCGCGGTTGCTGCGGATGCGTGAATAATGATTTTGCAGGCCCCTGCTCCACTATCTTGCCCTGATCCATAAATATCGCCCGGTCAGCAACGTCACGCGCAAAACTCATTTCGTGCGTCACAATGACCATGGTGCGTTTTTCCTGCGCCAGTTGACGAATAGTATTAAGCACTTCGCCAACCAGTTCCGGGTCAAGCGCGGAGGTCGGTTCATCAAAAAGAATAACTTCCGGACGCATAGCCAGCGCCCGGGCAATAGCGACACGCTGCTGCTGACCGCCGGATAACCGCCGTGGATAGCTGCTCTCTTTACCCGCAAGCCCAACCTTTGCCAGAAGTTCACGCGCGCGCGCTGTCGCTTCCGCCTTCGGTTCGCCCTTCACAATTACCGGACCTTCAATAATGTTTTCCAGTACTGTGCGATGTGGAAATAAATTAAAGTTCTGGAACACAAACCCCACATGCTGGCGCAACTGGCGAATCTGTCCTTTCTGCTGGCTTAAGGAACGCGCGGTATCAATGGTAATATCTCCAACCTTGATGGTGCCCGCCTCCGGTTGTTCCAGCAAATTTATACTGCGCAGCAGCGTGGTTTTACCTGAACCGCTCGGCCCGATAATCGCCACGACTTCACCAGGCTTAACGTCCAGATCAATGCCGTGCAGTACCGTTTGCCCGTGAAATTTTTTCACCAGGTTTCTGACTTCAATAGTACTCATTTCGGATCTCTCTCCTGGCGGTTGAGCTGTTCTTCAAAATAGTTCTGCAGCGCAGAAAGCACCGTCGCCATGACCCAGTAAATCAGCGAGGCCGCCAGATACATGGTAAACACTTCCAGCGTGCGTGAAGTAATCAGCTGCGCCTGGCGGAACAGTTCCGGTACCTGGATGGTCGCGGCCAGTGATGTGTCTTTCACCAGACTGATAAAGCTGTTGCTCAGCGGTGGAAGCGCAACCCGCGCAGCCTGCGGCAGGATCGCCCTGCGCATCGTCTGCCACGGTGTCATACCGATACTCGCCCCGGCTTCCCACTGACCTTTATCAATGGAGGAGATGGCCGCACGCAGCGTTTCTGCCGCGTAAGCCGCAGTATTCAGCGACAGACCGATCATTGCAGCCGGTATCGGGTCCAGCTCAATACCAAACTGCGGCAGACCGTAGTAGATCATAAACAGTTGGGCAATTAACGGCGTACCGCGAAAGATAGAGATATAAAAGCGCGCCAGCCAGCGCACAGGCAACAGTGACGATAAACGCATTAGCGCCAGGATGAACCCCAGCACCAGGCCAAAAAACATCCCGCCGATACTCAGTTGGAGCGTAAATACCGCCCCTTTCAGCAGATACGGCAGCGAATCAATGACCAGTTGGATACTTTCTTGCATTAGTGTTTTTCTACCTGGTTGTCATACATGTGGATGGTAGGCAAACAACGCAGGTGCCCCACCGGTATGAATAAAGAGGATTGGCCCTTCATCTTTAAAGCGTTTCTGGCTGATACCGTCAATCAGGCCTGCCATCGCTTTACCGGTATACACCGGATCCAACAAAATGCCCTCCAGACGTGCCAACAGTTTTACCGCCTCCATGCCTTCTTCATTTGGCGTACCGTAACCCGGCGCAAAGTAATCATCCCACAGTAAAATATCTGCCGCCGCAGTCAGCTCCAGCTCACTGGCAATAGCCTGCTGCAACGCAACGACTTTTGGTTTTTGGTCAGCAACGCTGCGCGAAACGGTGACACCGATAAGCTCAACGTTCGGCATCAATTGTTCCAGTCCTACCGCCAACCCGGCGTGCGTTCCTGCACTGCCCGACGCCACCACGACGGATGAAAGTTCTACGGCACCTTCACACTGCTGAGCAATTTCCAGTGCGCTTTCGACATAACCCAATGCACCCAACGCGTTAGAACCGCCAACCGGGATCACATACGGGCGGAACCCCTGCGCTTCAATCCGCGTCGCCAGTTCCTGAAGCTGCGCATTCGGGTCGGTCAGCGCATCACACATTTCAATCTGGGTATTGAACAGATCCAGCAGCAGGCGGTTACCGTTACTGAGATAATTTTCCGCAGTCGTGCCTATTGGATTTTCTAACAGCGCCACACAGTGAAGCCCCAGCTTCGCCGCGACCGCCGCCGTCTGACGCACGTGGTTCGACTGGATAGCCCCTGCGGTGATCAATGTGTCTGCGCCTTCACGCAGCGCGTCCGCCGCCAGAAACTCCAGTTTGCGCAGTTTATTGCCGCCCATCGCCATCGGCGTGACGTCATCGCGTTTAATAAAAATATCGCGGCCGAGATAATCAGAGAAACGCGGGAGATATTCGAGCGGCGTGGGCGCACCAATAAATTCCAGACGGGGAAAGCGCGTTAAGTTATGCAGTGGCATAGAGCCTCCGGTGTTTACTCATCATCTTGTGGGCAACAAGCAGCCCAAAAGCCTGAGAGTAGAAGTTGTTGTGATGTTCTTTTTATTATGCACGTTCAGGCGCAATGGAATAAAAAAAGGCGCTGTTAAAGGCGCCTTTTTTATCCGGATGATGATTATTTCGTCACATCCGCTCCAAACCATTTTTCGGACAGGGCTTTCAGCGTGCCGTCTTTTTGCATATCGGCAATGGCTGCATCCACGGCTTTCAGCAGATCTTCATTGCCTTTACGCAGCGCCACACCAGATTCCTGGCGGGAGAAAGCTTCACCAGTCACGGCCAGTGTGTCTTTGGTTTTCTTCACCAGATCCAACGCTGCCAGACGGTCAACCAGAATGGCATCGATACGGCCTACGCGCAGATCCTGATATTTGGTCGGATCATCATCATAGGTACGAATATCTACGCCCTGCACATTCTGACGCAGCCACTCTTCATAGTTGGTTCCCAGACCAACGCCGACTTTTTTACCTTTCAGATCGGCAGCAGTCTTAATAACGCCTTCGTTACCTTTCTTCACCAGCGCCTGGATACCAGAAACCGTATACGGGGTAGAGAAATCGTATTTTTTCTTCCGTTCGTCAGAGATGGTTACCTGGTTTATCACCACATCGATACGTTTGGAATCTAACGACGCCAGCATGCCGTCCCATTTGGTCGGCTTGAGCGAGGCTTTCACACCCAGATGTTTAGCCAGCTCCTCGGCAAATTCCACTTCAAAACCGGTCAGTTTGCCATCGTCACCCTGGAAACTAAACGGGGGATAAGTCCCTTCAAGCCCCACCAGCAGCGTGCCGCGCTCTTTCACTTTATTTAACAGACCTTCGTCCGCAAATGTTTTTGCGCTCATACCCGCGACAAGTGCAACAGCCATTACACCCATCAGCGCCTGACGTCCCAGAAGTGCTAATTTCATAGTTACCCCGAATATTGTCATTAGTGACCATCATTTATGACCGAAGTGTAGAACGTTCGCCGTAATTCACAAACACGACTCTGTTACACCTTATTCGTTTTTAATATATATCAGAACTGGCTGTCCAGGCGGATTTCTGCATATGCCCCATATGTGTATGGGCTTTAAACTGCTCATACTTACGTAGCGCAATGCGGTAGTTATTGGTGCTGGTTTCTGGCAGCCACGGGGCGAGGTTTTCGTCGAGGAACCCTTCCTGCAGCAGGTCATGAGAAATTTTTTGTTCAGTCAGATGATTGCCGAGACGACGCAGGCGAACAACATATTCGCGCACCGTGCCGTGGCTCATTTCGGTTTGCTCAAACAAAAATTGTTTAAAGCCGATGATGTCAAAGAAGTCGCTTTGCTCTTTGCAATGCAAATCACCGCAGAAACGGCATAACGCCACCCACTCTTTTTTCTCCTGCGCCCATTCAGCATCATCAAGCAGCGTGTCCAGGCGGGAGATGGCTATCTTATTCACAATCTGCCCGCGACGAACCAGCGTGATCCTGTCAAGCAACTTAAAGCAATGGGCGCAATGCGTCTGGCTGTGTTTGAAATCTTTGAGGTAGCGGCTTAGTGGCCGTCTTTTTGATTGCTGCACCGTCATGAGAACTCCTGGTAGTCAATACGTTATGCGGCATTGTTCAGGGGCAAAGATTACCCCTTATAGCTTACCCAGCTTGGTGCGTAGACGTTTGATAGCCTGGCTGTGCAACTGACTGACCCGTGATTCGCCCACTTCCAGAACAGCACCAATCTCTTTCAGATTCAGCTCTTCCTGATAGTACAGCGTCAATACCAGCTTCTCGCGCTCCGGCAATGCATCAATCGCATCCATCACGCGCTGACGGAGGTTCCCCTCAAGAAGCTGTTGTAACGGGTTTTCTTGCTGATGTTCTTCTGTCACCAGCTCAATACTATCGCCATGCTCTTCCCGCCACTCGTCATAGGAGAAGAGTTGGCTGTTATTGGTATCAAGCAACATCTGACGATACTCTTGTACAGGGATCCCCAGACGCTCCGCCACTTCAGTTTCCGTCGCGTTACGCCCTAATTCCTGCTCCAGTTGCCCCATCGCCTGTGCCACTTCGCGGGCATTGCGCCGAACGCTACGCGGCACCCAGTCCCGGCTGCGTAGTTCATCCAGCATAGCCCCACGAATACGCTGCACTGCGTAAGTGGTAAATGCCGTTCCTTGCAAAGCGTCATATCGGTCAACTGCATTCAATAACCCGATGCCGCCCGCTTGTAGCAGGTCATCCAGTTCCACGCTCGCCGGCAAGCGCACCTGAAGGCGCAATGCTTCGTGACGCACCAACGGTACATAACGCTGCCACAGCGAGTGTTTATCCATTACACCTTCAGCGGTATACAGTGAATTCACGATAAACAGCCCTGCGTTAAATGAGTTATCGGCATGATTATCCGTTTCTGCAGGGGTTTTAATCGGGTGAATAGTGGGTGAAATGGGGGGTTATTTGGGGGTTACGGGTAAAGCGGAATGTAAAAAACCCCGCCGGAGCGGGGTTTGCGCGATAAGTGTAA
>NZ_SZWR01000018.1:421599-436868 GCF_005280875.1 Citrobacter sp. wls827 | reverse complement strand
TCGGTTCGTAGCCGAGTACTCTATCCAGCTGAGCTACGGATGCAAATGGCGGTGAGGCGGGGATTCGAACCCCGGATGCAGCTTTTGACCGCATACTCCCTTAGCAGGGGAGCGCCTTCAGCCTCTCGGCCACCTCACCAACACGCCTCTTGCGAGTGCTTCGAAGAACTTGTTTCTGCTCATCGTCGCTGCGTGGCGCACATATTACTTTCTGGGACTTATAAGTCAAACAATTTTTCCAGAGCTTTTATCGTTTGCACATTTCACGCGCAATTAGTCTGCAAAAACGGCAAAAAGAGTGTTTTATCAACAGATAAATTGGCAATTTCCTGAGGCAGTGAACAAACGGAAACTTCGTAGGGAAAGGCATTACGCCCAGTGGAATCGAAAAAATGGGGAGGACGAAGAAGAACAGAGAAGAAAAAGGGTAACTCGATCAGGTTGCGCCTCACCAGACAGGTGAGACGCGAAAACCTTAGTAACTGGACTGCTGGGATTTTTCAGCCTGGATACGCTGGTAGATCTCTTCCCGATGGACAGAAACTTCTTTCGGGGCGTTGACGCCAATGCGCACCTGGTTGCCCTTCACCCCTAAAACTGTCACGGTGACCTCATCGCCTATCATGAGGGTCTCACCAACTCGACGAGTCAGAATCAGCATTCTTTGCTCCTTGAAAGATTAAAAGAGTCGGGTCTCTCTGTATCCCGGCATTATCCATCATATAACGCCAAAAAGTAAGCGATGACAAACACCTAAGTGTAAGCAGTCACGGCATCACATTCTGTTAAACCTAAGTTTAGCCGATATACACAACTTCAACCTGACTTTATCGTTGTCGATAGCGTTGACGCAAACGCTGCGGATTGAAGTCCGCAGCGTCGGCTTACGCTTATAATTTTTACAGTTTTGCGCTAACCCAGCCTTTCACACTGGCTAACGCTGCCGGCAGAGCCGCAGCATCCGTACCACCGGCTTGCGCCATGTCCGGACGACCACCACCCTTGCCGCCTACCTGCTGAGCGACCATCCCAATCAGTTCCCCTGCTTTCACGCGGTCTGTCACATCCTTAGACACGCCCGCAATCAGAGAAACCTTACCTTCAGCAACTGTTGCCAGTACGACAACAGTAGAACCCAGCTGATTTTTCAGATCATCAACCATGGTACGCAGCATTTTCGGTTCAACGTCCGCAAGCTCGCTGACCAACAGCTTCACGCCATTGATATCAACGGCTTTGCTGGAAAGGTTCGCACTTTCCTGCGCTGCGGCCTGTTCCTTCAATTGCTGCAATTCTTTTTCGAGCTGACGCGTACGTTCCAGTACGGAACGAACTTTGTCACCGATATTCTGGCTATCGCCTTTCAGCAACTGCGCAATATCGCTTAAGCGATCGCTTTCAGCATGCACGGTATTAAGAGCGCCTTCACCGGTCACGGCTTCGATACGACGAACGCCCGCAGCAGTACCAGACTCGGAGATAATACGGAACAGACCGATATCGCCCGTACGGCTGGCGTGAGTACCACCACACAGTTCGGTAGAGAAATCACCCATACTCAGTACACGCACGTGGTCATCGTATTTCTCACCAAACAGCGCCATTGCACCTTTGGCTTTCGCCGCCTCAAGATCCATGATGTTCGTTTCAATCGGCAGGTTGCGACGAATTTGCGCATTCACCAGATCTTCAACGGCACGGATTTCAGCAGGCTTCATCGCTTCGGTATGAGAGAAGTCGAAGCGCAGAATTTTATCGTTAACCAGCGAACCTTTCTGTGCCACGTGCGTGCCCAGAACCTGGCGCAGCGCCGCGTGCATCAGATGCGTTGCGGAGTGGTTCAGGCGAATACGCGCACGACGCGCTTCATCCACATCTGCCTGCACGGCATCGCCAACTTTCAGAGAGCCCGCAGACAGTTTGCCGATGTGACCAATCGCCTGACCATATTTCTGCGTGTCGCTAACGGCAAACGCGAAGCCCGCACCTTTCAGTTCGCCTTTATCGCCAACCTGACCACCAGATTCCGCATAGAACGGTGTCTGGTCAAGAACGACAACGGCATCCTGACCTGCGTTAATGGCGTCTACCGCTTTACCATCAACAAACAGCGCGGTGACTTTGCCGTTCAGTTCCAGGTGCTCGTAGCCTTTAAATTCAGAAGCACCATCAACGCGAATCATCGCATTGTAGTCTGCACCAAAGCCGCTGGCTTCACGTGCGCGACGGCGCTGTTCTTCCATTGCGGCTTCAAAGCCCGCTTCATCAACCTTAATGTTACGCTCGCGGCAAACGTCTGCCGTCAGGTCAACCGGGAAACCGTAGGTGTCATACAGACGGAATGCGGTTTCGCCGTCCAGCGTATCGCCGGACAGTTTTGCCAGTTCTTCATCCAGCAGCGCCAGGCCACGCTCCAGCGTACGCGCAAACTGCTCTTCTTCGGTTTTCAGAACCTGCTCAACCATAGACTGTTGACGCTTCAGCTCTTCGCCCGCGGAACCCATTACATCTACCAGCGGACCAACCAGCTTGTAGAAGAAGGTGTCCTTCGCACCCAGCATGTTGCCATGACGAACTGCGCGACGAATGATACGGCGCAGCACATAGCCACGGTTTTCATTAGACGGAACAACGCCATCGGCAATCAGGAACGCACAGGAACGGATATGGTCGGCGATAACGCGCAGTGATTTATTGCTCAGATCGGTCGCGCCGGTGACTTTCGCCACGGACTCAATCAGTGAACGGAACAGGTCAATTTCATAGTTGGAGTTAACGTGTTGCAGCACGGCCGCAATACGCTCCAGACCCATACCGGTATCCACGGACGGTTTCGGCAGCGGTTCCATGGTGCCGTCAGCCTGACGGTTGAACTGCATGAAGACGATGTTCCAGATCTCAATGTAGCGATCGCCATCTTCTTCCGCGCTTCCCGGAGGGCCACCCCAAATATGGTCGCCGTGGTCGTAGAAAATTTCGGTGCACGGACCGCAAGGACCGGTATCACCCATCTGCCAGAAGTTGTCGGAAGCATAAGCCGCGCCTTTGTTATCACCGATACGGATGATACGTTCGCGCGGAATACCGACTTCTTTTTCCCAGATTTCATAGGCTTCATCGTCAGTTTCATAGACGGTGACCCACAGACGCTCTTTTGGCAGGGCAAACCAGTTTTCACCGGTCAACAGTTCCCATGCGTATTGAATGGCGTCGTGTTTGAAGTAATCGCCGAAGCTGAAGTTGCCCAGCATTTCGAAAAAGGTATGGTGACGTGCAGTGTAACCGACGTTTTCCAGGTCGTTGTGCTTACCGCCCGCACGTACGCAACGCTGCGAGGTGGTTGCGCGGGAATAATTACGCTTGTCGAGGCCAAGGAAAACATCCTTGAACTGGTTCATCCCGGCGTTGGTAAACAACAAAGTAGGGTCATTGTTTGGTACCAGGGAGCTGCTGGCAACTACCTGATGTCCTTTACTATGGAAAAAATCGAGAAACGCCTGACGGATCTCAGCGGTGCTCTTGCTCATAATTATCCTGAAGAAATCAAGCTAACGAAATGTCATTACCAGCATCGGCACGTAAACTGCGCCTCTGGCAATCGAAAAGTGGGAATAAGATAAGTTTTCTTTACTGGGAAGTAAAATCCCGTATGCGCTCAATCGTCAAAATTTCGCCATATTGCCTGAATATCTTCCATCAGATAGCCGCGATAGAGCAAAAAACGCTGGACCTTTACCTTATCTGAAAATTCCACAGGTAAAGGTTCACCGTACTTCCGGACGGCCTGCTCGCGCGCAAGCACTGCCCAGTCAATTTCACACTCGCGCATAGCACGCTCAATGGACTCACGCGCGATCCCTTTCTGATTTAATTCCTGACGCACGCGGGCTGGTCCGTAGCCCTTACGACTGCGGCTGGCGATAAACTGCTGAACGAAGCGGTCATCATCCAGATAGCGACTTTCAATACACCAGGCGATGACCTTGTCGTAATCCTCCGGCGTAGCATCAATGTCTTCCGGTCCATTTTTTCCCATCACCGGAGCGGCCAGCTTACGCCGCAGTTCCTGCTCACTGTGGTCGCGCATCGCAAGTATTCGCACGGCGCGGTCAAGAAGTCGGGAATAAGCGGAACGGCGGGAAGTTGCGTCTGTCATAGTGAGCCTTCAGAAATGAAAAAGGGCTGCATGATATGCAGCCCTTTACTATATACGATTCAAAACAGGTTATCAGAAATCTTCGTTCGTTTCTTTTACGTCTTCACCACTGTCATCAACGGAGAAATCAGGCGTTGAATCCTGGCTATTGAGCAGTAACTCACGTAATTTCTTCTCAATTTCTTTCGCGGTTGCCGGGTTTTCTTTCAGCCAGTTGGTTGCGTTCGCTTTACCCTGACCAATTTTCTCACCGTTGTAGCTGTACCATGCACCGGCTTTTTCAATCAGCTTCTCCTTCACGCCCAGGTCAACCAGTTCGCCGTAGAAGTTGATACCTTCACCGTAAAGAATCTGGAATTCGGCCTGTTTAAACGGCGCTGCAATTTTATTTTTCACAACCTTAACGCGGGTTTCGCTGCCAACCACGTTGTCGCCTTCTTTCACCGCACCAATACGACGGATATCCAGACGAACAGACGCATAGAATTTCAGGGCGTTGCCACCGGTGGTGGTTTCCGGGTTACCGAACATAACGCCAATCTTCATACGGATCTGGTTGATGAAAATCAGCAGCGTGTTGGACTGCTTCAGGTTACCGGCCAGCTTACGCATCGCCTGGCTCATCATACGCGCCGCAAGGCCCATGTGAGAGTCGCCAATCTCGCCTTCGATTTCTGCCTTCGGCGTCAATGCGGCAACGGAGTCGACCACGATAACGTCAACCGCGCCGGAACGCGCCAGCGCATCACAGATTTCCAGCGCTTGCTCACCGGTATCCGGCTGAGAACACAGCAGATTATCGATATCAACACCAAGCTTACGGGCATAGACCGGGTCCAGTGCGTGTTCTGCATCGATAAATGCGCAGGTTTTACCTTCGCGCTGTGCGGCGGCAATAACCTGCAGTGTCAGCGTTGTTTTACCGGAGGATTCAGGCCCGTAGATTTCGACGATACGGCCCATTGGCAAACCGCCCGCGCCCAATGCGATATCCAGAGAAAGCGAACCGGTGGAGATGGTTTCCACGTCCATGGAACGGTCTTCACCGAGGCGCATGATGGAGCCTTTACCGAATTGCTTTTCGATCTGGCCCAGCGCTGCCGCCAACGCTTTCTGTTTGTTTTCGTCGATAGCCATTAATTACTCCTGTCATGCCGCTTTCGGGTTAAACCGCGAAACGTGATAGATAATGTTCTGTTGAGGCAATTATACTGTATGCTCATACAGTATCAAGTATTTTGTAGAAATTGTTGCCACAGGGTTTGTAACGCGTAGACAGTCGCCTGTCGACGTACCGCATCGCGATCGCCGCTAAAGCATTCCCGGCGAGTAATCCCCTCGCCGCTTGCGCTGGCAAAGGCAAACCATACCGTCCCCACGGGCTTGTCTTCACTACCGCCATCGGGTCCTGCGATACCGCTAATCGAGACGGCGAAGTCTGCACGGGCGGCTTTTAGCGCGCCAATCGCCATTTCAACGACCACCGGTTCACTCACCGCGCCATGCTGGGTCAGCGTCTCTTCGCGCACGCCAATCATCTGCGCTTTGGCTTCATTGCTGTAGGTCACAAACCCGCGTTCAAACCAGGCGGAGCTTCCGGCAATATCCGTAATCGCTTTGGCTACCCAGCCGCCGGTACAGGATTCCGCCGTCGTCACTGTTGCCCCGCGCGCTTTCAGCGCCAGGCCAACCTGCTCGCTTAACTGCATCAGTTCACTGTCGGTCATTTCAGCCTCTGTCAGTTAAAAAATATGCCGGACAAGATAGCACTTTCATAACCAATATGGGGATGGGGAGAACGTTTTACGAGGAGGATTCCAAAAATTGCTCCGTTGCACAAATAAGATCTGCCGGATGGGGATGTCAGGGCATCTTCTCCGGCCTACAAGAGATATCCTCCGGTAGGCCGGGGGAGCGATTACTGCACGCGCGCCAGCGCCACCGCCTGACCCAATTGCCACACGGCCATCGCGTAGTGGGTACTGTGGTTGTAGCGGGTGATGGTGTAGAAGTTCGGCAACCCATACCAGTACTGGTAGCCGGTACCGATATCCAGGCGCAGCAGGCTGGCCTGCTGATGATTCCCCAACGACTGCTGCGGCGTCAGGCCCGCGGCGGCAAGCTGAGAAATGCTGTACTGGGTTTTAAAGCCGTTAGCCAGCCCAGGCGCCTGACCATTTGCCGGAATCGCGACCGTATCGCCTTTCACCCAGCCGTGACCTTTGAAATAGTTCGCCACGCTACCGATGGCATCAACCGGATCCCACAGGTTAATGTGCCCATCGCCATTGAAATCAACGGCATATTGTTTATAGGAAGACGGCATAAATTGGCCGTAGCCCATTGCCCCCGCGAAAGAACCTTTCAAATCGAGCGGATCGTCGCTTTCATCTCGCGCCATCAGCAGGAAGGTTTCCAGTTCGCCAGAGAAGTATTCCGCACGACGAGGATAGTTAAACGACAGCGTCGCCAGCGCATCCAGAATCCGCGTTTTACCCATCACGCGGCCCCAGCGAGTTTCTACGCCAATAATACCAACGATAATTTCCGGCGGTACGCCGTATACCTGCCACGCGCGGTTCAGCGCATCTTCGTATTGATTCCAGAACGCCACGCCGTTTTGCACGTTATCCGGCGTGATGAACTGTTTACGATACCGCAGCCATGCGCCGTTAGGTCCGGCTGGCGGTTGCGTCGTCGGCGCCTGGCGGTCCATCAAACGCAATACCGAGTCCAGACGCTTGGCCTGCGACAGGATCTCCTGCAATTGCTGGCGGTCAAAGCCGTGCTTGTTCACCATTTTCTCGATGAACTGCTGTGCATTCGGATTATTGGCGAAGTCGCCGCTTGTTTGCATGACGTTGTGCTGCGGCTCAAGCAGGAAGCCGCCGGATGGCGTACCCGTAGTCGTTTGAGTCTCTGAAGGTTTGGGTTTGCTGCTACAGGCAGCAAGCAGTACGAAAAGGGGGAGTAACGCTACATAACGACGCTTGAACATGAGACATCCATTAAACAAATTCAGCCTGGGGGAAGTATGGTAAAGCATCCTCCGTCATACAAGGAAGCGGTAGTCGCTCTCCTTCACAGAATTTACATCCCCTTTCATCTCTGAGCCGCACATTTGCGAGCACTCACGCAATAACTTTCAAATTAAAATATTTTCCTTTCATTTTGAGATCAAAATAACACTTTTAAATCTTTCGATCTGATTAAAATTGGTTACCGTTTGGCAAGGTAACTAAAATCCCTACAGGAGAGAATAATGATCGACACCATCACACTCGGTGCGGAGTGGTTTATCGGGCTGTTCCAGAAAGGCGGAGAGGTCTTTACCGGCATGGTGACCGGTATTCTTCCGCTGCTGATTAGCCTGCTGGTCCTCATGAATGCGCTGATTAACTTTATTGGCCAGCAGCGTATTGAACGTTTTGCCCAGCGCTGCGCCGGAAACCCATTGTCCCGCTACCTGCTGCTGCCGTGCATCGGCACATTCGTTTTTTGTAACCCCATGACGCTGAGCCTGGGCCGTTTTATGCCAGAGAGATATAAGCCCAGCTATTACGCAGCAGCGTCCTATAGCTGCCACTCAATGAACGGCTTGTTCCCACACATTAACCCCGGAGAGTTGTTTGTCTATCTGGGGATTGCCAGCGGCTTGACGACGCTGGGCCTCCCGCTCGGCCCGCTCGCGGTGAGCTATTTGCTGGTCGGTCTGGTGACCAACTTCTTCCGTGGCTGGGTGACCGATTTCACCACCACCATCTTTGAGAAAAAAATGGGCATTCAACTTGAGCAGAAAGTGCATCTGGCGGGAGCAACATCATGACGCGTATTCGTATTGAAAAAGGCACCGGTGGTTGGGGTGGTCCGCTTGAACTGGAAGCAACGCCCGGGAAGAAAATTGTCTATATCACTGCCGGAACGCGCCCGGCGATTGTCGACAAGCTGGCGAACCTGACCGGCTGGCAGGCCGTTGATGGCTTCAAAGAAGGTGAACCACCAGAGAATGAAATCGGTGTAGCGATCATCGACTGCGGCGGCACACTGCGCTGCGGGATCTATCCAAAACGTCGTATCCCGACGGTGAATATTCACGCGACCGGGAAATCCGGCCCTCTGGCACAATACATTATTGAAGATATCTATGTCTCTGGCGTGAAAGAAGAAAATATCACCGTTGTCGGTGAAGCATCCGCTACGCCAACGCCTGTAAACAGCACTATCGGTCGCGATTACGACACCAGCAAAAAAATCACTGAACAGAGCGATGGCCTGCTGGCAAAAGTTGGCATGGGCATGGGCTCCGCCGTCGCGGTGCTGTTCCAGGCCGGGCGCGACACGATTGATACTGTGCTGAAAACCATTCTGCCGTTTATGGCGTTTGTCTCGGCACTGATTGGCATCATTATGGCTTCCGGTTTGGGTGACTGGATAGCCCATGGACTCGCACCGTTAGCCAGCCATCCGCTGGGGCTGGTGACCCTGGCGCTGATTTGTTCTTTCCCGCTGCTGTCGCCTTTCCTCGGCCCCGGTGCGGTTATCGCCCAGGTTATCGGCGTTTTGATCGGCGTACAGATTGGTTTGGGGAATATTCCCCCTCATCTGGCGCTACCTGCCCTGTTCGCCATTAACGCTCAGGCTGCATGCGACTTTATTCCTGTCGGGCTGTCGCTGGCCGAAGCGCGTCAGGACACGGTTCGCGTCGGCGTGCCATCCGTTCTGGTGAGTCGTTTTCTCACCGGCGCGCCTACCGTTCTCATCGCCTGGTTTGTTTCCGGCTTTATTTACCAATAAGAGGCACTCAAAAATGACCGTGATTTATCAGACCACCATCACCCGTATCGGCCAGAGCGCCCCGGATGCACTCAGCGACCAGATGTTGATTACCTTTCGTGAAGGCGCGCCAGCGGATATCGAGGAGTTTTGCTTCATTCATTGCCACGGCGAGCTGAACGGTTCGTTGCAAGCCGGGATCCAGTTTGAACTGGGCCAGCATCACTACCCGGTCACCGCCGTTGGCAGCGTAGCGGAACAAAATTTACGTGAACTGGGGCATATCACCCTGCGTTTTGACGGACTGAGCGAAGCGGAATTCCCCGGCACCGTACACGTTGCAGGCCCCGTGCCAGACGGTATCGCGCCGGGCTGTATTTTGAAGTTTGTTTCTTAAGATTGAAGGAGATAAAGATGAATCAGGTTGCCGTTGTCATTGGTGGAGGCCAGACCCTTGGGGCATTCCTTTGCCGTGGGCTTGCGACAGAAGGATACCGCGTCGCGGTGGTGGATATTCAAAGCGATAAAGCCGCCAACGTGGCGCAAGAAATTAACGCCGAGTTTGGCGATGGCACCGCCTACGGTTTTGGCGCAGATGCCACCAGCGAACAGAGCGTGCTGGCGCTATCACGCGGGGTGGATGAAATATTTGGCCGTGTCGATCTGCTGGTTTACAGCGCCGGTATCGCTAAAGCCGCATTTATTAGCGATTTTCAGCTTGGGGATTTCGACCGCTCACTGCAGGTGAATCTGGTCGGCTACTTCCTCTGCGCACGTGAGTTCTCACGCCTGATGATCCGCGATGGCGTTCAGGGGCGCATTATCCAGATCAACTCCAAATCAGGGAAAGTGGGCAGTAAACACAACTCTGGCTATAGCGCGGCAAAATTTGGCGGCGTGGGCTTAACCCAGTCGCTGGCGCTGGATCTGGCGGAATACGGGATCACCGTGCATTCATTGATGCTCGGCAATCTGCTGAAATCACCGATGTTCCAGTCGTTACTACCGCAATATGCGACCAAGCTTGGCCTTAAGCCAGACGAAGTTGAGCAGTACTACATTGATAAGGTTCCACTCAAACGCGGCTGCGATTATCAGGACGTGCTGAACATGCTGCTGTTTTACGCCAGTCCAAAAGCCTCTTACTGCACCGGGCAGTCCATCAACGTGACCGGCGGTCAGGTGATGTTTTAATGTTGAATTGCCGGATGGCGGCTACGCTTATCCGGCAAAATCAAAGGAGTACATTATGGTTTCCGCACTGATTACCGTCGCCGCTATCGCCTGGTGCCTGCAACTGGCGCTCGGTGGCTGGCAAATATCCCGCTTTAATCGGGCTTTCGATAAGCTCTGCCAACGGGGTCGGGTTGGCGTGGGGCGCTCCGGCGGACGTTTTAAACCCCGCGTGGTGATCGCCATTGCGTTAGATGAGCAGCAGCGGGTTACCGATACGTTATTTATGAAAGGTCTTACGGTATTCGCCAGACCCGGCAAAATTGCCACAATAATGGGCAAACATCTTGATGAATTACAGCCTGATGTGATCTTTCCCCATGATCCGCTATCGCAGAATGCACTATCATTAGCGCTTAAACTGAAACATGGGTAATTTCGTTGTGAATGCTAATAGCTTGCGAAATTATCATTTTGCAACCTATAGTCAGGGTAATCACGCCTATGAAACCTCGTCAGCGTCAGGCTGCCATACTGGAGCACCTGCAAAAGCAGGGAAAATGCTCGGTTGAAGAACTGGCCCACTACTTTGACACCACCGGCACGACCATTCGCAAAGACCTGGTCATTCTGGAAAATGCCGGCACCGTCATTCGTACCTATGGCGGCGTGGTATTAAATAAAGACGAATCCGACCCGCCAATCGATCACAAAACGCTAATCAACACGCATAAAAAAGAGCGGATTGCCGAAGCCGCCGTCCGTTTTATTCACGATGGCGACTCGATTATTCTGGATGCGGGCAGCACCGTACTGCAGATGGTGCCGATGCTCACGCGCTTTAGCAACATCACCGTTATGACCAACAGCCTGCACATTGTTAACGCCCTTTCGGAGCTGGACAACGAGCAAACCATCCTGATGCCCGGCGGGACCTTTCGCAAAAAATCTGCGTCATTTCACGGTCAGCTGGCAGAAAACGCCTTTGAGCAGTTCAGCTTTGATAAACTCTTCATGGGCACCGACGGCATTGACCTCAATGCCGGCGTGACCACTTTTAATGAGGTGTTTAGCGTCAGTAAAGCGATGTGTAATGCCGCTCGCGAAGTGATTCTGATGGCTGACTCGTCAAAATTTGGGCGCAAAAGCCCTAATGTTGTATGCAGTCTGGAAAGCGTCGACAAGCTGATTACCGATGCGGGTATCGACCCTGCATTTCGTCAGGCGCTGGAAGCAAAAGGGATTGAAGTAATCATAACCGGAGAAACCAATGAGTGATGCACTACTGAACGCGGGCCGTCAGACGTTAATGCTGGAACTACAGGAAGCCAGCCGTTTGCCTGAGCGACTGGGCGATGATTTTGTCCGCGCTGCCAATACTATCATCCACTGTGAAGGCAAAGTGATTGTCTCCGGGATTGGCAAATCCGGCCATATTGGCAAAAAAATTGCGGCGACCCTCGCCAGTACCGGCACCCCCGCCTTTTTTGTGCATCCGGCAGAAGCGCTGCACGGCGACTTAGGCATGATTGAAAGCCGCGATGTCATGCTGTTTATCTCCTACTCCGGCGGGGCTAAAGAGCTGGATCTCATCATCCCACGCCTGGAAGACAAATCCGTCGCCCTGCTGGCCATGACCGGAAAACCGACCTCACCGTTGGGCCTGGCCGCCAAAGCCGTGCTGGATATTTCCGTTGAGCGCGAAGCCTGTCCGATGCGCCTGGCGCCGACCTCCAGCACCGTTAACACGCTGATGATGGGCGACGCGCTGGCCATCGCCGTGATGCAGGCGCGCGGCTTTAACGAAGAAGATTTCGCCCGCTCGCATCCGGCGGGTGCGCTGGGCGCTCGTCTGTTAAATAAAGTGCATCATCTGATGCGCCGCGACGATGCCATCCCGCAGGTGACGCTTACCACCAGCGTCATGGACGCGATGCTGGAACTCAGCCGCACGGGTCTTGGCCTGGTCGCGGTCTGCGACGACCAGTCACTGGTGAAAGGGGTCTTTACCGACGGCGACCTGCGCCGCTGGCTGGTTGGCGGCGGAGCGCTCAGCACTCAGGTTAGCGAAGCAATGACCCAGAATGGCATTACGCTGCAGGCGCAGAGCCGCGCGATTGACGCCAAGGAGATCCTGATGAAGCGCAAAATCACTGCCGCACCGGTGGTAGATGAAAATGGTAAACTCACCGGTGCTATCAACCTGCAGGATTTCTATCAGGCCGGTATTATCTAATCCTTCAGCCCCAGACGCTTCGCCAGCCGGTGCAGGTTGGCGACGTCTGTTTCCAGCGCCCGCGCACTTGCCGCCCAACTATGGTTATTTTGCGCCAGTGCCCGGCGGATCATCTCCCGCTGGAACGACTCTGTTGCTTCACGCAGGTTGTGATGCTGTGGGATCTCCGCAACAACTTCCGCCGCCTGCGGAACCGGGCCTTCATCCTGCAGGGCAAAATGCTGCGCCTCCAGTACCACTTCATCCCCTGCCCTGGTCGCTCTTGCCAGAACCACCGCCCGGTGAATGGCATGTTCCAGCTCGCGCACATTTCCGGGCCAGCCGTAATTCAACAAATGGCTACGCGCACCGGGGCTTAACACCACGCGGGACAGTCCCAGCCGCAGCCGGCATTGCTCGCAAAAATAGCCTGCCAGCAGCACCACGTCTTCGCCGCGTTCACGAAGAGGCGGTACAGAAAGGGGAAAGACGCTCAGACGGTGGAACAAATCCGCACGGAAATTCCCGGCCAACACCTCTTCGCGTAAATCACGGTTCGTCGCCGCCAGCACTCGCACATTCACACGCAAGCTGCGATCGTCACCCACGCGCTGAATATCGCCGTACTGCAATACGCGCAGCAGCTTCGCCTGTAGCGCCAGCGAGAGTTCACCTATCTCATCGAGAAACAGCGTCCCATTGTCGGCCATTTCAAACTTACCGCTACGATTGCTGATAGCCCCGGTAAACGCGCCTTTTACGTGACCAAACAGTTCGCTTTCCGCCACGCTTTCCGGCAACGCCGCGCAGTTCAGATACACCAGTGGATTCACCGCGCGCGGCGAACCTTCATGGATAGCTTTAGCCACCAGCTCCTTCCCGGTCCCTGTTTCGCCGCTAATCAGTACGTTGAGATCGGACCCCGCCACAATCTCAATCTCTTTTTTCAACTGCATCATATTGGGCGACAGGCCAATCATCTGGGTTTCCGTCACCTGCTCAAAGTTGGTTGACGAACCTGGCAGCATATTCTGGCTTTCCAGCTGTTCAATCAGCAGCGCATTGCTCAATGCGCCAGCCGCCAGTGCGGCAATCAGCCTAAGCTCCTCATCGCTGAAAACATCGAACTGATCCGGCTCCATGCCATCCAGCGTTAACGCGCCAATCAAATTTTGACCGGCGAACAGCGGTAAGCCAATGCAGGCATGCACTTTCAGACTCTCCTGGCCTGGGATCAGCCCATCATACGGGTCGGGCAAATCGCTGTCGGCAGGAAAACGTACCACGTCCCCGGCGCGGGCAATCGCCTCCAGACGCGGATGCCCTTCCAGCGTAAAGCGCCTGCCGAGAACATCCTGCGCCAGCCCATCGATTGCCAGTGGAATAAACTGTCGCGACTCGTAGCGCAGCAGTGCCGACGCGTCGCACTCCAGCACCTGACGCAAGGTGGTTATCAGTCGTTGAAAACGGTCCTGATGCCCAATACCGCTTTGTAATTCAATGGCGATGCCCGCCAGCACGTCTACGGAAAAGCTCATGGCTACCTCATTGTCATTTTGACAATTCATATTGTCATATTGACAATAAAACATATAGTCATTTTGACTACCACCTTATAGGTGGAAAAACAACTAATCCTTTAAAATCAAATAAATAAAAATTTGGCACGCAACCTGCAATTAGCAAAACATCTTTTTTGAAAAACGCTGAATTAATTGAGGTTGTTATGTCTATTCTGGTTAAAAATAACATTCATTGGGTTGGCCAACGTGACTGGGAAGTGCGTGATTTCCACGGAACTGAATACAAAACGCTGCGTGGCAGCAGCTACAACAGCTATCTCATCCGTGAAGAAAAAAATGTCCTGATTGATACAGTAGACCACAAGTTTAGTCGTGAATTCGTGCAGAACCTGCGCAGTGAAATTGACCTCGCGGATATCGACTACATCATCATTAACCACGCTGAAGAAGACCATGCCGGGGCGCTGACCGAGCTGATGTCCTGCATCCCGGACACGCCGATTTACTGCACCGCCAACGCCATTGACTCTATCAACGGGCACCACCATCACCCGGAATGGAACTTTAACGTAGTGAAAACCGGTGATTCGCTGGACATTGGTAACGGCAAGCAGCTGATCTTCGTTGAAACGCCGATGCTGCACTGGCCGGACAGTATGATGACCTACATGACCGGCGATGCGGTGCTGTTCAGTAACGACGCCTTCGGTCAGCACTACTGCGACGAACGTCTGTTTAACGACGAAGTTGACCAGACTGAACTGTTCGAACAGTGCCAGCGTTACTACGCCAACATCCTGACGCCATTCAGCCGTCTGGTTACACCGAAAATTACTGAGATCCTCGGCTTCAACCTGCCGGTCGATATGATTGCCACTTCCCATGGCGTGGTATGGCGCGACAACCCGACACAAATCGTTGAGCTGTACCTGAAATGGGCGGCGGATTATCAGGAAGACCGCATCACCATTTTCTACGACACCATGTCCAACAACACCCGCATGATGGCGGACGCGATTGCCCAGGGCATCAACGAAGTTGACCCGAATGTAGCGGTGAAAATCTTTAACGTCGCCCGCAGCGACAAAAACGAAGTTCTGACCAACGTCTTCCGCTCTAAAGGCGTGCTGGTCGGGACTTCCACAATGAACAACGTGATGATGCCGAAAATCGCCGGTCTGGTGGAAGAAATGACCGGCCTGCGTTTTCGTAACAAGCGTGCCAGCGCCTTTGGTTCACACGGCTGGAGCGGCGGTGCGGTAGACCGTTTGTCCACGCGTTTGCAGGATGCGGGCTTTGAAATGTCCCTGAGCCTGAAGGCCAAATGGCGTCCTGACCTCGATGCGCTGGAACTGTGCCGCCAGCACGGCCGTGAAATCGCGCGTCAGTGGGCGCTGGCTCCATTGCCGGAAACAACCGTGAAAGCCGT
>NZ_SZWR01000018.1:421181-421521 GCF_005280875.1 Citrobacter sp. wls827 | reverse complement strand
GCGGCTGCCGCCGATCTTGGTCCCAGCATGCAGTGCAGCGTGTGCCAGTGGATTTACGATCCAGCAAAAGGTGAACCGCTGCAGGACGTTGCACCGGGTACGCCGTGGAGCGACGTGCCGGATAACTTCCTGTGCCCGGAATGTTCATTAGGTAAAGACGTCTTTGACGTACTGGCAACGGAGGCAAAATGAGCCACGGAATTGTCATCATTGGTTCGGGCTTTGCCGCCCGCCAGTTAGTCAAAAATATCCGTAAACAGGATGCGGCTGTTCCGCTGACCCTGATTGCCGCGGACAGCATGGATGAGTACAACAAGCCCGATCTCAGCCACGTTATCAG
>NZ_SZWR01000018.1:419899-421131 GCF_005280875.1 Citrobacter sp. wls827 | reverse complement strand
CACAGCGTGCAGACGACCTCACCCGCCAGTCGGCGGGGGAGTTTGCCGAACAGTTTAATTTGCGCCTGTTCCCACATACCTGGGTAACCGACATCGACGCCGATGCCCACGTAGTGAAAAGTCAGGACAAGCAGTGGCAGTACGAAAAACTGGTGCTGGCAACGGGGGCTTCAGCCTTTGTACCTCCGGTTAGCGGGCGTGAGTTAATGCTTACATTGAACAGCCAACAAGAGTACCGCGCCTGTGAAACGCAGCTGCGTGACGCCCGGCGGGTACTGATTGTTGGCGGTGGCCTGATTGGTAGCGAACTGGCGATGGATTTCTGTCGTGCAGGTAAAGCGGTGACGCTTATCGACAACGCCGCCAGCATTCTGGCCTCGCTGATGCCGCCGGAAGTCAGCAGTCGCTTACAGCATCATCTGACCGATATGGGTGTCCATCTGCTGCTGAAATCACAGCTTCAGAGTCTGGAGAAAACCAGTACCGGTATTCGCGCCACGCTCGATCGTAGCCGCAACGTCGAAGTCGATGCGGTGATTGCCGCCACCGGCCTGCGCCCGGAAACCGCACTGGCGCGTCGCGCCGGATTGAACATCAATCGTGGCGTCTGCGTCGACAGCTACCTGCAGACCAGCCACCCGGACATTTATGCCCTCGGCGACTGTGCGGAAATTAACGGTCAGGTCCTGCCGTTCCTGCAGCCGATTCAGCTGAGCGCCATGTATCTGGCGAAAAACCTGCTCGGCGGCAATGCGCCATTGAAACTGCCAGCCATGCTGGTAAAAGTCAAAACGCCGGAGTTGCCATTGCATCTGGCAGGGGAAACCCAGCGCCGCGATCTGAACTGGCATATTGCCGCCGAAGCGCAAGGGATGGTCGCCAGAGGGATGAACGACGAAGGCCAGCTGTGTGCGTTTGTCGTCAGTGAAGACCGGATGAAAGAGGC
Source organism: Citrobacter sp. wls827 (assembly GCF_005280875.1). Lineage (NCBI taxonomy): Bacteria > Pseudomonadati > Pseudomonadota > Gammaproteobacteria > Enterobacterales > Enterobacteriaceae > Citrobacter > Citrobacter sp. wls827. The sequence continues at coordinate 420,185 of NZ_SZWR01000018.1, read as the reverse complement.
CTTTGCGCTGCTGAAAACGTTGCCCGTGTAAGTCCAGAGTTCCGTTGCTTGATTTATTAACCTCACGCACACGGATGTGCGTTGCCACTTGTCAGTATGCCCCGGCATGTTTTTCTTGCCCCGCCAGTCCCGTAATGCCAGTCAGTTAAGCATTATTGAGAACATGTAATTCCGGCCCAGGGTTCCGTTCACCTCAGCAATGTCATTTCTCTGAGGCTCGGAAACCCGTGAACGTGTAAGGGAGGCTCACCGCCGCCTCCCTTACATCCCAGGCTCCCGGCGGGAA
>NZ_SZWR01000018.1:418549-419826 GCF_005280875.1 Citrobacter sp. wls827 | reverse complement strand
CCGTCTGCCTGTCGGGTCGGGGCCGAGCCTGCGTCCCTGCAGGCCATCCCCTCTGCCCGCATCCCTGCGGGCAGACCCGGTCAGCCGTCAACGCCTCATCGATTTTCAGCCGGACCAGGGTCATCGCTTCAACGCTCTGACTTCCAGCTCAATATGTTTTGCTGTTTAAACAAAAAACGCAGATGGTCAGGTGTGGGCTGGTCCGGCTGAAAATTGCCGACGTGTTTTCGTAAGGCCGGGAGAGCCAGCATGGATGCTGGCTCAGGGCGCGTTTTGCAGGGACGCTACCTCGCGCCCGACCCGGTAGCCTGAAGGAATAAGCGGAGGGAACCACGAAGTGGCAATTTTCCCGCCGGGAGCCGGGATTGTTAAGGGTACGGCGATAGTACCCTTAACACGTTCACGGGGACTATCATTTCAGATATGTGAAAAATTTAAGGTGAACGTAGCAATGCGACGGAGGCAACAGATTCATTACCTCCGGTTCGTTAACTGATAAGCATTACGCCAGTCTCGGGGCTTTTTTATTTTTGCGTCAACACCCGCGCCGCGGCAATCACGCCCTGCCCCAATGACAACCCGCCGTCGCCCGCCGGTAAACGCTGTGGGAACAGTAAGGTAAAATCACGCAGATAAAACGCCAGCCGGGATGACAGTAAGCGGTTATGCATCACGCCGCCGCTGAAGACTAACGTTTTAATTCCGCGCGTTTCGGCCTGCTCACGCATCAGTGTGGCAAACCCACGCGCCAGCGCGTCGTGAAATGCCCACGCTCTTTCAGCAGGGGCGGTCTGCCAGGCCAGCCATTGCTGCCAAAAAGCCGCTAAGTCCAGATGATTGCCATTAAGCGGCACCGTAACAGGGTGATCAACGCCTGCACACTGCGATGCCAGCGCCTCCAGCGCGCAGGCAGCCTCACCTTCATAACTCAACGATTCCGGCGCACAACACAGCGCAGCGGCAACCGCATCAAACAAGCGTCCGCACGACGATGCCAGCGGGGCATTGATTCCCCGCTCGATGGCGCGCGCCAGTACGTTCCAGTTTTGATGTTGCAGCGCCGATGTTTCCGGATAACGCTGCCAGTCAGGAACAAAACGCAGGCACTGCGCGAGCAGATTGCGCCATGGCTGTTTTGCCGCTAAATCGCCGCCCGCCAGCGCTACCGCCGGTAAGCCGCCAAGGTGTTCGCATTCACGGTAGTTGACCCGCAGACATTCGCCGCCCCACAGCACGCCATTTTCCCCCATGCCGATGCCATCCAGCGTCAGGGCAAT
>NZ_SZWR01000018.1:413854-418484 GCF_005280875.1 Citrobacter sp. wls827 | reverse complement strand
GCCAGCCGTGCTCGGCCAGGCATGCCGCAGCATGCGCATGATGATGCAGCACCGTTTCGGTTGGCAGATTCATCTCGCTGGCCCACTGGCTGGAAACATAGCCAGGGTGCGCATCATGCACGATACGCTGCGGCGTAAAGTCATAAATGTTCTGGATCAGACGTAACGCATCACGCCACTGCTGCTGAATGCCGTCATCACTGAGATCGCCTAAATGCTGGCTGATAACCGCCTGTTCGCCGCGCACCAGGCAGAAAGTATTTTTCAGATCCGCGCCTAAGCACAACATCGGCGGCACGTCACGAAACCCCGGCGGCAGTGCTATCGCATCCGGCACGTAACCCCGGGAGCGGCGCAGTATTTCCCCACTGTCACGCACCACGGAGTCATCCATGCGCTGCATAATTTCACGGTTATGCAGCAGAAAACCATCAGCAATCTCACTTAAATCGTCCAGCGCCTGCGCATTGGTAATAGCAGGTGGCCTGCCGCTAAGATTGCCGGAGGTCATTACCAGCGGACAATTCATCTCTTGTAAGAGCAGATGCTGCAACGGATTCGCTGGCAGCATAACGCCTACTTCCGTTAACCCTGGCGCAATGCCCTCGCTCAATGCAGCGACATAGCGTTTCTGCATCAGCACGATTGGCGCGGCAGGGGTTGTCAGCAAATGACGTGCGGGTTCAGGTAATCCGTCATCAGCAGGCAGCATTACCGCCAGCGGTTTCGCCGGACGGTGTTTACGCAGCCTGAGCAGTGCGACGGCGTCATCATTGCGCGCATCGCACACCAGATGAAAGCCGCCAATGCCTTTCACGGCCACAATGCCGCCCGCTTTCAGCTGTGCCACCGCCGCCTGCAGGGCGTCTTCTTTTTCAGCCCGCACGTCAGTACTGATCCATTCCAGATGCGGGCCGCATGCCGGACAAGCAACAGGCTGGGCATGGAAGCGACGGTCATACGGGTCACGATACTCTTTGTCGCATTGCGCACAGAGCGGGAACGACGCCATCACGGTCAACGGACGGTCATACGGCATGGCGCGGATAATGGTAAAACGTGGGCCGCAGTGGGTGCAGTTGATAAAGGGATAACGATAGCGGCGTTCGCCGGGAGTGTTCATTTCAATCAGACATTCGGGGCAGGTCGCGGCGTCCGGAACGATCTGCGTATTCATCGAACCGCCAGCGCTTTGACGAATCGAGAAATCGGCAGGCTGCTGCGTCCAGACGAACGGTTCGCTCTCAACGCTGTCAATGCGCGCCAGCGGTGGGCAGTGTTGATGTAACTGCGCAATAAACTCCGCCGGATCTTCCTGCAAGCGCACAACCACACCGTCACCGTCGTTACACACGTCGCCATGCAGCTGTAACCGTTGCGCCAGTTGCCAGACGTAGGGGCGAAATCCGACGCCCTGTACCTTGCCGCGAATACGCAACTGTACGCCGGAGGGGGTGTTTATTGTCATTAGATTTTTCCCGCAGTCATCAATCCCGGTTAGCCTGATGGCGCGATGCTTATCAGGCCTACGGGGATGCGAACAGTAGGCCGGATAAGGCGAAGCCGCCATCCGGCATAAGTACTACCGTATTTTACGCGGATTTGCAGATATCAGAACAGCAAAGATGCGGTGGAATCCAGCGCCGCGCGACGGCGTTTTTCCGCGCTCAGTTGCTCAAGCTTGTTGCGATCCACATAAATCAGCGCGTGAGTCGGGCAGACTTCCATACAGGCAGGACCGGCCTCACGGTGGTGGCACAGGTCGCACTTATTGGCTTCGGCTTTTTCTGCACGGACGTTCAGACCCGCGCCGCTGTTACGCACAACCGGACGCACGACCACTTCCATTGCGCCGTAAGGACAAGCCACAACGCAAGTTTTACAGCCAATGCAGCGTTCCTGCATTACGTGAACAAAACCTTTATCACGGCTGATCGCACCGTTCGGGCAGACGTTAGCGCACGGCGCGTCTTCACACTGGCGGCACAGCGTCGCCGTGGAGACATTAACGCCTTTGATGACGTGAATGCGGGGTAAAAAAGTTTCAGGGGTCAGCGATGCGCAGTCCTGGTTATCCTGATGGGATACCACGCAGGCCACTTCACAGGTACGGCAACCAATGCATTTATTGGCGTCTGCAATGATGAAACGGTTCATCAATTTCTCCAGCAATGACAGAATATCTGCCGAAGCATTCACAAATCGTGCCAGATTTTAATTTACTGTTATTAAAGGATTTTTATTATAATAAATACAAGGATGGCGTGTCATCGTCACTAGTGACGATGACAAATGACAGCCGTCAGCGCTAAGCGGGCGGCGCAACAGAGTCGCGCTGGATGAGTTCACCGGTGAAAGTCTTTGGCGGCGTAAACGCCCCGTCACCCAACATAAAGATCAGGCGCCCAATCGTTTCCTGAATCATTTCTGTTACCGGAATTTTTACGCTGGAAAGCGCCGGAATAGTGTATGGCGCGAGGGTGATATCATCGAAGCCAATCACCGACACCTGTAAAGGCACCCGCACACCATGGGCGTGTAACTGCTTCATCGCGCCGATCGCCATATCGTCATTGCTGGCCACCAGCGCGGTAAAATTGACCTTACGTGAAAGCAACGCATCAACGCCCGCAGCACCGCAGGCTGGCGTCCACTTTCCCTTAACAATCAAGTCATTATTAAGCGCAATACCATGATGTGCCAGCGCGTCTTTATAACCTGAAAGTCGCTCCACGCCGGTTGGAGAATCCATCGAGCCGGTAATAAAACCAATCTCTTTATGCCCGGCGGCAATGAGCTGAGTAACGGCGTTAAAGCTGGTCTGCTTTTGATCACACCATACGCTGTGGCTACTGTTTTTCCGCAGGCGTCGGTTAAGCACCATAATCGGCTGAGTATGGGCGTCGATGATATCGTCTATCTCATCCACACTGAGAAAACGCGGATAGATCATAATCGCGTCGCAGCGTAAGTCCAGAAGGTATTGGATCGCCTGGCGTTCTTCCTCAGCGCTGTGCTTACCGTCAGCCAGCAACAGCTGACGCCCCTTATCCTCCGCCATGCGTGCGGTATGAAACAACAGTTCGCTGAAATAGACGCCGTGATAAAGGGTGTTCGTCACCACCAGTCCCAGCGTCTGCGTGGTTTTCGCCGCCAGGCTACGCGCCAGCAAGTTAGGGCGATAACCACTCTCTTCAATGGCCTGAAACACGCGGTCTTTGGTCTCCTGGCTGACGTAGCCGTTCCCGGAAAGCACCCGGGAAACCGTCGCTTTCGACACGCCGGCACGCTTCGCCACCTCCAGCATCGTGGTCATATTACTCATCCCTATTCTCTCAATGTGACGCAGTGTACTGCACCGTTTCGCCGCTGTCCTTGCTGCTACATCGCAGACGCCAACATCCAGTGATAAACATCACAATTACAATAAATTATCAAAATTAAATCTTGCTCAATATAAATAAATTAAACATTCTTTTGTGGAACCGGTTTCCTATCTGCGTTTCATAACCCAGAAAAGCGACCCAACGTAAACGGATAAAACATAACGTACCCTACTGATAAAACAGGATTAAATCCGATGTCCAAGAATTATGCAGCGCTGGCGCGCTCCGTTGTGACGGCTCTGGGAGGCGTTGACAACATCACAGCAGTGACCCACTGTATGACCCGTTTGCGTTTCGTTATCAAAGATGACTCGCAGGTCGACAGCGCGACGCTGAAGACGCTCTCTGGCGTACTTGGCGTGGTGCGTAGCGATAACCAGTGTCAGGTGATCATCGGCAACACCGTTTCACAAGCGTATCGCGAAGTGGTCAGCCTGTTGCCTGCCAATATGCAGCCCGCTGAGCCGCAAACCAAACCCCGACTGACGCTGAAGCGGATTGGCGCGGGGATCCTCGACGCGCTGATCGGCACCATGTCGCCGTTGATCCCTGCAATTATCGGCGGATCAATGCTCAAGCTGCTGGCAATGATCCTCGAAATGACCGGCGTGCTGGAGAAAGGATCATCCACGCTCACTATTCTGACCGTGATCGGCGACGGCGCATTTTTCTTCCTGCCGCTGATGGTCGCCGCGTCGGCCGCGATCAAATTCAAAACCAACATGTCACTGGCAATCGCCATCGCGGGTGTACTGGTGCATCCCAGCTTCATCGATCTGATGGCGAAGGCTGCGCAGGGTGAGCACGTTGAGTTTGCCCTGATCCCGGTGACAGCGGTGAAATACACCTACACGGTGATCCCGGCGCTGGTGATGACCTGGAGCCTGTCATACATCGAACGTTGGGTCGATCGTATTACTCCGGCGGTGACCAAAAACTTCCTGAAACCAATGCTGATCGTGCTGATCGCCGCGCCGCTCGCCATCGTCATCATTGGCCCGATCGGTATCTGGATCGGTAGCGCAATTTCAGCGCTGGTCTATACCATTCACGGCTATCTCGGTTGGCTGTCAGTGGCCATTATGGGCGCATTGTGGCCGCTGCTGGTGATGACCGGTATGCACCGTGTCTTTACGCCAACCATTATTCAGACCATTGCCGAAACCGGAAAAGAAGGCATGGTGATGCCGTCAGAAATCGGCGCCAACTTGTCGTTAGGTGGTTCATCGCTGGCAGTAGCATGG
>NZ_SZWR01000018.1:405434-413786 GCF_005280875.1 Citrobacter sp. wls827 | reverse complement strand
CGGCGTTAGCGGCAGCCGCCTCCGCCATCATGGCGGGGATTTCCGAACCCGCGCTGTATGGCGTGGCGATCCGCCTGAAACGACCGCTGATTGCGAGTCTTATCAGCGGTTTTATCTGCGGTGCCGTTGCCGGCATGGCCGGACTTGCAAGCCACTCCATGGCAGCTCCTGGCCTGTTCACCAGCGTCCAGTTTTTCGATCCGGCCAATCCGATGACCATCGTTTGGGTATTTGGCGTGATGGCGCTGGCGGTAGTGCTTTCCTTTGTATTAACGCTGATTCTCGGCTTTGAAGATATCCCTGTCGAAGATGCCGCCGCGCAGGCCAGAAAAAATCAGGCCGCACAACCGGGCAATATCAATGGAGCCAGCATTTGACTGGTATGAACTGAGGTTAATTATGTCTGTTTTTCCGCAAGGATTTTTATGGGGCGGCGCACTGGCCGCCAACCAGTCTGAAGGGGCGTACCGGGAAGGTGGCAAAGGGCTGACGACCGTCGATATGATCCCTCACGGCACAAGTCGCATGCCCGTCAAACTGGGACAGGAAAAGCGCTTTACGTTGCGGGATGACGAATTTTATCCCAGCCATCAGGCGATCGACTTTTATCATCGCTATAAAGAAGATATCGCGCTGATGGCGGAAATGGGTTTTACGGTATTTCGTACTTCCATTGCCTGGAGCCGTCTCTACCCTAACGGCGATGAGCTGACGCCGAATGAAGAGGGTATCGCATTTTACCGGGCGGTGTTTGCCGAGTGTAAAAAATACGGTATTGAGCCGCTGGTCACGCTGTGTCATTTCGATGTGCCAATGCATCTGGTCACCGAGTACGGTTCATGGCGTAGCCGTAAAATGGTGGAGTTCTTTACCCGCTACGCCCGGACCTGCTTTGAGGCCTTTGACGGACTGGTGAAGTACTGGCTGACGTTCAACGAAATCAACATTATGCTGCACAGCCCTTTTTCAGGTGCCGGACTGGTGTTTGAAGAAGGCGAAAATCAGGATCAGGTGAAATACCAGTCCGCCCACCACGAACTGATTGCCAGCGCGCTGGCGACGAAAATTGCCCATGAAGTTAATCCGCACAACCAGGTTGGCTGCATGCTGGCGGGCGGTAATTTTTATCCTTATTCCTGTAAACCAGAAGATGTGTGGACCGCGCTGGAAAAAGACCGCGAAAACCTGTTCTTTATTGATGTGCAGGCGCGCGGGGCCTACCCGGCTTATTCTGCCCGCGTGTTTCGCGAAAAAGGCGTGGTCATAGAAAAAGCCCCGGAAGATGACGACATCCTGAAAAACACCGTCGATTTCGTCTCGTTCAGCTATTACGCATCGCGCTGCGCCTCGGCGGAAATGAACACCGGCAATACCAGCGCCGCCAACGTGGTGAAGTCGCTGCGTAATCCGTATATTGCGGCCAGCGAATGGGGCTGGGGCATCGATCCGCTTGGTCTGCGCATCACCATGAATATGATGTATGACCGCTACCAGAAACCGCTATTTCTGGTGGAGAACGGGCTGGGGGCGAAAGATGAAATTGATACTAACGGCGAGATCAATGACGACTATCGCATCAGCTATTTACGCGAGCACATTCGCGCCATGGCAGACGCGATTGAAGATGGCGTGCCGCTGATGGGTTACACCACCTGGGGCTGTATTGACCTGGTTTCTGCCTCAACCGGTGAGATGAGCAAACGCTACGGTTTTGTGTATGTGGACCGCGATGATGCGGGCAACGGCACGCTGGCGCGCACCCGTAAGAAATCATTCTGGTGGTACAAAAAAGTAATCGCCAGCAACGGTGCCGATCTGGCATAACAGATCTGCCGGAGGGGGTTACAGCCTTCCGGCAGAATTACATATTTTCATTTCATTTATTACATTCCAGATGTGGAATCGTCCTTCCAGTTTCAGGTTTGCCCTCATCTTTTTTTACTGGCATTTTATTCAGTAGTTTTTAATCCTGGCCGTTCACCACAAGGAAACGTGCATGTCTGATAAAAATGGCACAACAGCAGTGGCTATCACTAAACCCGTACGTCGATTGAAAGTTGGCTATGTCAGAAAACGCCATGAAGATCCCAAAACGGGTTACACGCGACGAATCAGTCGGCACGCCTCACTCACGCTGAACGGCGACTGGCTGGAACAAGCAGGGTTTCCTACCGGTACGGCAGTGAGTGTGTCAGTGATGCAGGGGAAATTAATTATAGAGCAGGCCATTGAGTAACGAGGAAGGCGGGAAACAGGCCGGATGTCACTCACATCCGGCACTGATACGGTTTACTCTTCTGGCGCTTCCAGCTCGGAGAATCCACCGTGTCCTTCCCAACCGGCTAATCGCTGATAGACGGTATCAACAGCATCTTTGATCGGCTGTGTCATCGGGTAGTAAAAACCGACGATGTCCGGTTGAATGCCGAGGAAAATCACCTCACCAACGTCGTCTTTCAACTGATCGACCAGGTAATTCAGCGGCATGTTATGGGTGGTCATCATGAACATCTCGGCAATGTCATCGGGATCGATAATGCGGATTTCACCTGGGTTCAGCCCCATATCGGTGGCATCAACAATCAACAAACGTTGCGGACGCAGTTCACGGATGGCGACAATATCGTTCTCCGGCGCGCTACCGCCGTCGATGACAACCCAGTTGCCTTGAGGATTTGCAGCACACATTTCAGCCAGCAGCGGGCCCGCGCCGTCATCGCCCATCATGCTGTTACCCACACATAACAAAACGTCAGTCACGGTGTCTCCTCACCATCAGATAGATGGCGCTTTCCTGGTGTATGTCGTGCAGCATGCTAAGCATCAGCTTGCTCCACTCCTGCTGCTGCGGGGTCTGTACGGCACGCGCATTATCGAACGCGCGTGCCAGCATTTGCACATGGTTGAAATCGATAACGATCTCGCCGTATTTCGGCACACCTTCCATTTTCCGGCGGGCTTCGCTTCCCTCAGCAAGGGTAGCAATCCATGCCAGATAGTCATCCCATGGACAAGTTAACGCCGCTTCCAGGCAATCGATGATCCCAAGGTGGTGACCAATCGCCAGGCTGTAATAGACAACCTGCTGCGCCTCGGCGGGCGTCGCATCGTTCTCATCAATAAACTTACGGCTCAGTTGGCTGAACACCACCGTTTCACTCATCGGATACGCGCCTCTTCGACAACATGGTTAAGATGCGTGACGATCTCGGTCAGACGCGGATCGTTTTCCGCCTCCAGCCAGCGCGCCACCTGATGCTCGCCCTGCCCTAACTGCGTCATATAGTCATCAGCAATCTGGCGACCATAGCGGTATCCCGCCAGACGGCGAGCCTCGCGATCCACCTTCACGCGCAGCGGCTGAACCATATCCGGATGCAGAATTTCCGCCGGCTGTTCGTCCAGTTCACCCGGCGCACGCGCGTGAATTTTTTGTTCCAGCAGACCCAGCGCCATCGCAAAACCATACAGCGTGGCTGCAGGCGTTGGCGGGCAGCCAGGGATATACACATCCACCGGTACGATTTTGTCGGTGCCGCCCCATACGCAGTATAAGTCGTGGAAAATACCGCCGCTGTTACCGCAGGCACCGTAAGAGATACAAATTTTCGGGTCTGGCGCAGACTGCCAGGCGCGCAGCGCCGGAGAGCGCATGGCACGGGTTACCGCGCCGGTAAACAGCAGGATATCCGCATGGCGCGGGGACGGTACCACTTTGATGCCAAAACGTTCGGCGTCAAACAGCGGAGAAAGCGTGGCGAAGATTTCGATTTCGCAACCGTTGCAGCCGCCGCAGTCCACACGGTAAACGTACGCTGAACGCTTGATGCTTTTTAGCAGCGACGCTTTCATGCTGGCAATGGATTCATCCACCGTCATCGGTACCGGAATACCGTTGGCGTCACGTGGGCCTAATAAATTGCTCATCAGCTGGCCTCTTTCATATGGCGAGTCAGTTCAATACGGTCAGACGGCACCAGGCATTTCTGGCGCTTACAGTCCGGGCAGGTCTCAAAGCTTTCACGGTGGTTTTCCGCGCGGCTATCACCGTTGTGCTTAAGCAGCGCAATGGCGTAATCAATCTCTTTTTGTACCGCAAACGGACGGTTACATACGCGGCAATTACACAGCGCAAAGCGGGACTGCTGCAGGAAATCCTCTTTCTTCCACACCGCCAGCTCATACTCCTGCGACAGCTTGATCGCCGCCGTCGGGCAAACTTCTTCGCAACGGGCGCAGAAGATGCAGCGACCGAGATTGAACTGCCACGCCAGCTCATTGGTGGCCAGATCGGTTTCTACCGTCAACGCGTTCGACGGGCACGCATTCACACAGGCCGCGCAGCCAATACACTGCTGCGGATTATGTTCCGGTTTGCCACGGAAGTTTTTATCGACCGCAATCGGCTCCAGCGGATACGACGACGTCGGCGCCCCGGTTTTGATGACTTTTTTGATAAAGGTAAACATGGCGATTCCTTATTTCAGCGGCGAGTTTTTACGCTCGATGCTGTAGCGCTCAAGTTCTTTGTACGGCACGACTTTGCTCTTCTTCTTACGTACATCGACCACGGTCATACGGTCAGTACAGGAGTAGCAAGGATCGAGGCTACCTATAATCAGCGGCGCATCGGAAACGGTATTACCACGCAGCATGTAGCGCAGCGTCGGCCAGTTGGCGTAGGTCGCCGCACGGCAGCGCCAGCGATACAGTTTCTGGTTGTCGCCGGTCATGCTCCAGTGGATGTCATCTCCACGCGGCGCTTCAGCAAAGCCCAGTGCGAAACGGTGAGGAATGTAGGTAAAGCCTTCCACCATCAGCGGGCCGCCCGGCAGGTTATCCAGACCAAAGTCGATCATATTCAGTGCGGTATAGACTTCATTAATACGAACTTTCAGACGAGAAATAACGTCGCAGCCTTGCTCGCTATGAACTTCCATCGGCAGCAGACCATAGCCGACAAACGGGTGATCGGCGCGGGTGTCACGCGCGTGGCCGCTGGCGCGAACCATCGGGCCGACGTTACTGAAGTCACGGGCAATTTCCGGATCCAGACGACCAATACCAACGGTACGCTGTTCCATGTTCGGTGTGCTGAGCAGCATATCGACCAGTTCCTGCACGTCACGACGCATCTGCTGCGCCAGTTGACGGGTCTGGATCATATCTTCTTTCAGCAGATCACGACGGATACCGCCGATCAGGTTCAGACCGTAGGTTTTACGTGCCCCGGTGAGGATCTCCGCCATCTTCATCGACGTTTCACGCACGCGGAAGAACTGCATAAAGCCGGAGTCAAAACCGGTGAAGTGACAGGCCAGGCCGAGGTTCAGCAGGTGCGAGTGCAGACGCTCAACTTCCAGTAGAATGGCACGGATCATCTGCGCACGTTCCGGCACCACGATGCCCATCGCATTCTCAACGGAGGTGGTATAGGCAGTGCTATGCGCAAAGCCGCAGATGCCACACACGCGATCTGACAGGAACGTCACTTCGTTGTAACCCATACGGGTTTCCGCCAGTTTCTCCATGCCGCGGTGGACATAGAACAGACGGTAGTCGGCATCGATAATGTTCTCGCCGTCAACGAACAGGCGGAAGTGACCGGGTTCATCGGAGGTGACGTGCAGCGGACCAATTGGCACCACGTTGTTTTTCTTGTCGCCCAGTTCGTTGATGAACTCGTAGGTTTCCGCATCGGTAGTCGGCGCCGGACGCTGACGATAATCCATGCTGTCTTTACGCAGCGGATAGAGTTCGTCCGGCCAGTCATCCGGCAGTACCAGGCGACGCTCATCCGGCAAACCAACCGGGATTAAACCGTACATATCGCGCACTTCGCGCTCGCCCCAGACCGCAGCCGGAACGCGCGGCGTTACGGACGGGAACTCCAGTTTATTGGCATCGACTTCAACGCGGACGGTTATCCAGCATTTAGTGCCCTGCTCCATCGACATCACGTAATAAACAGCGTAATGACCGCACAGCTGGCGTTCGTCGTTACCAAACAGCACGGACAACCAGCCGCCCTGTTTGTAGTACAGGAACTCCACCACTTCCGGCAGGTAGTTCACCTTGACGGTGATCGTCAGCTGATCTTTGGTCTGCCAGGCTTCATCCAGCACCACGCCCGGAAAGGCCTGATGCAGCGCAGCGAGATATTGTTGACCTAATTTTTCTTCAGACATGCTCAAACTCTCTTAAATCACGCCACCAGCAAGGAGACGAACGCTAAAAACGCAAACCCAAAACCGGCCCAGGTCACGCGTGAAGTGGCGCAAAAACGCAGACGCGCCATGCTGTTTTCGAACAGGGCGATGACCAGCACGCCGAGGACCAGCTTGACGACGGCAATCACCAGCGCCAGCAGCAGCCCACCCGCGCTGAAGGTTTCCATCTGTCCCCACGGCAGGAACACACCAACGAACATTTGCAGAACGACCAGTTGCTTGAGGCTAATGCCCCATTTCAGCACGGCAAAACCGCTGCCGCTGTATTCAGTCAATGGACCTTCCTGCAGCTCTTGCTCTGCTTCTGCCAGATCGAATGGCAGTTTGCCCATTTCGATAAAGGTGGCGAAAGCACAGGCGCACAGTGCCAGAATCAGCGGGATGCTGCGCGCAGCAGGCCAGTGGTAAATGGTATCGGCGATATTGCTGATATGGGTTGAACCCGCAACCTGTGCCGCTACCCACAGCCCCAGCAGCAGGATAGGTTCAACCAGCACGCCGAGCATCGCTTCACGGCTGGCACCAATGGCGGTAAACGGGCTACCGGTATCCAGTCCCGCGATAGAGAAGAAGAAACGGGCAATGGCGAACAGGTAAATTAAGGTGATCAGATCGCCAAGTTGTGGCAGCGGTGAGCCAACGGTCACTACCGGCAACGCAGTGGCGATAGTCAGCATCACGCCCACCATCACAAACGGCGTCAGACGGAAAACCCAGCTGGAATCCGCAGGCGCAATGCTCTGACGACCCAGCAGTTTGATAATGTCGCGGTATTCCTGCAAAACGCCCGGACCGCGGCGATTGTGCAAACGCGCACGCGCCACGCGGGTAACACCGGACAGCAGCGGCGCAACGGCAAACAGCACCAGCGCCTGAATTAACGGATATAAAACACTCATTCTCAGGCTCCTCGTGAAACCACAATCACCACCAGCACCGCCAGCTCAATTAGCGCCAGTCGACGGAACAGCACCGGTGCAGCCGCATTCTGCCAGCCCGGAATCAGTGATACCGTGTTTAGCCATTTACGCAGTTTGAGTACCGGGGCAAAGGCTTCTTTCACCGGCATGGCAAAACCGTGCGCGGTAATGACCATTGACTGCTCGTGATCGTAACCACACACCCATGCCGCACCGCGTGAACGCGACGGCAGACGGTTGCCTTTGAAAATTGCCATGATGATGAACGGCAGCAGCGGACATGCGATCAGCAGCAGCGTGATCATCGGCTGAGAAACGGTGGTGTTGGCGGTTTCCAGCGGCAGCGGAACGGCAGAGGAGATCATCGGCAGCAGCCACGGCGCAGCAACGCCGCCAATCACGCAGCAGATAGCCAGCGCAACGACGCTCACGCTCATCAGGATTGGCGCGCAACAGGCATTCTCAGCTTCCTTCGTGCGCGGTGCGCCAAGGAAAGTAACGCCATAGACTTTCGCCATACACATCACCGCCAGCGCGCCGGTAATCGCCAGTCCTACCGCCAGCAACGGTCCTAAAAAACGGCCGACAAATGCGCCGCTGTTGCCAAGCTTGAAGAAGGACTGGTAGATAACCCACTCACCGGCAAAACCGTTCAGCGGCGGCAGTGCGGCCATCGCCATTAGACCAACCAGCATCGCCAGAGAGATAACCGGCATGCGTTTGCCGATACCGCCCAGTTTTTCGATATCACGATGACCGGTACGGAACCAGATGCTGCCTGCGCCCAGGAACAGAACGCTTTTGAACAGGCTGTGGTTTACCAGGTGGTACAGACCGCCGGTCAAACCCAGCGCAATCAGCGCCGGTTGATTCAGGGAAATCCCGGTCACGCCAGCGCCCAGCCCCAGCAGAATAATGCCGATGTTTTCCAGCGTGTGGTACGCCAGCAGACGCTGGATGTTGTGCTCCATCAGCGCATACAGACCGCCGACAAACGCGGTGATCATCCCCAGCACCAGCAGCGTAACGCCCCACCACAGCGGCGCGTTACCGCCCAGCAGCGACAGCGACAGAATACCCAGCAGACCCACCTTCATGACGACGGTAGAGAACAGCGCCGCAGCCGGTGCGCTGGCGTTGGCGTGTGCCTGCGGCACCCATCCGTGCAGCGGAATTATTCCGGCCAGCAGGCCAAAACCCGC
>NZ_SZWR01000018.1:380444-405361 GCF_005280875.1 Citrobacter sp. wls827 | reverse complement strand
CCGAGCGGCAGCTCCTGGGTACGCAGATCAAGCAGACGCAGCTCCAGGGTGCCGTAGCGTTGCCACACAAGGTAGCAGGCAACCGCCAGCAGCAGCGTACCAATACGTCCCAGCGCAAACCACAGTTTGCCTTCTTTACTGCATCCGGTGAGGAACACAGCACACAGCGCCATGATTTCCGCCATCACCACCAGCGTACCGAGGTTGCTGGCAACCACCGCACATACCGCCGCGGCCATCAGCAGATTCACCAGCAGGCCGTTAGCTAAAACCAGCGGATGACGATGCCAGTCAATGTTGTACAGGCTGACAAACAGACCGCACAGACCCAACGTAATCAGCCAGATAGCGTTCAGCGGCGTCATTTGCAGACTGTGACCAATAAACGGCATCACGCCGCTGACCGCCAGCCCATTAGTCAGAACGGTAAAACCAGCGGCTGCCGTACACAAGCTGCCGACCGCACCGCCAACCCCGGCAATCCAGCCACTCAACGATTTATGAAATGAAAACAGAAATGCCAGAACCGCCGCCGCTGTAAACCAGGCCACGCCGCTGTTAATTAGTGAAATTGCGCTCATTTTGCATCCCCACTCTGAGCCTGCTGAAACAAGGTGAGATCGCCGAAATCGGTGTTGAAAGTCAGCTCACGCTTACGTTTGCTGGCGCGGGCGATATCCATGTTGCTCACCAGGTGCAGGGCTTTGGTTGGGCACATGCGCACGCAGGCCGGACCTTGCTCGTCAAAACTGCACAGATCGCATTTCACCGCGATGGCGCGAACGCCCGGAACCCAGTCCAGCAGCGTGCTCACACGCGCAGGCGCCGGCGGAGCCGGAGGCGCTTTTGGCGTATTGGCGTTTGCCGGGATGTGCAGCGGACGGCTGCCGGAAAACTCAATCGCGCCGAACGGACAGGCAATCCCGCACAATTTGCAGCTGACGCACAGGCTTTCATTCAGCTGTACGGCGCCATCGACACGGTTAATCGCATTAACCGGACAAACGGTGGCGCAAGGCGCATCTTCACACTGGTGGCAAAGCTGCGGCGCGGATTCTTTTTCATTTAACATCACTTTCAGGCGCGGCATTGACTGCAGGCCATGCTGGCGATGTGTCTCTGAGCAGGCGGCTTCACAGGTGTGGCAGCCAATACAAAGAGTGGAGTCAGCAATTACAAAACGATTCACCAGGCATTCCTCAGGTGATAGTCATTTTTGACGAAAACATGTCTGCGAAATGTCATTTCGACATTTTTCGACATGCCCATTCCCTAAACTGTCGTGACGCAGAATGAAAGCGCATCATGACAAAAGTGGGCAGCACCCGAGGCTTAAGCCGGGTTATGTCCTTCAACCAGCTGGCTTAAATTCACCGGCATATTGTTTTCAACCGCGGTGTACAGGCTGTCGTAGACGCTGGCGATTTTTTCGAGATAGTGCTCCAGCACCTGCTCGCGATCGCGGTTGCTGATACGCTCATCGACTTTACCGTCGAGGGTCAACTCTGCTTGTGCAATCAGTTGCTTATCATCGCCGTCTTTCGTTTCGACGTAGTACTCGATGGTGTGGCTATTGAAGCCGTCCGCCAGCGTGACGTAGATAGTGAAGTGTTCAAAAAGGACAAAGCACAAATCCTTGTCCGGCGCGCAGCTCATCGCATGATGCAAACGTGCTTTCGACAGGGTGATCCCCTGAACCAGCGAGTTGCAGTAGATACGCCACTGGTCCTGTAGGCGACGATGCCGTTCAGCGATGTAATCGGCTTTTTCGCTTATTTCCCAAATAGTCATGTCAGGTTACCCGTTTAGCAGAGATGAACAGCCTTAAGCACATTTCATGCCAAAATTAAATTACTTAATTTTCATATAGATAAAAAATCAAAGGCGGGTGACGACATGTCATTTCGTCATCGTCGTCATTGTCACGAATGAAAAAATTCAACCTGGCATGCTTATTGCTTTTGATACGGCAACTTCACAGGAGGCGGTATGCACGAAATAACCCTCTGCCAACGGGCACTGGAATTGATTGAACAACAGGCCACGCAACACGGTGCTCAGCGAGTAACTGGGGTCTGGCTCAAAATTGGCGCATTTTCTTGCGTAGAAACCAGCGCTCTCTCCTTTTGTTTTGATCTGGTATGCCGTGGCACCCTTGCAGAAGGTTGTAAACTCCACCTCGAAGAACAAGAAGCCGAATGTTGGTGCGAATCTTGTCAGCAATACGTCACGTTACTGACGCAACGCGTGCGCCGATGTCCGCAATGCAATAGCGATATGCTGAGAATTGTGGCTGATGACGGCTTACAGATTCGACGTATTGAAATAGATCAGACTCCAGCGCCGGATGGCGACGCTTAAGCGTCTTATCCAGCCTACACAAAGAGCTCGTTTGTAGGCCGGATAAGGCAAAGCCGCCATCCGGCAACAGATATACCGCAAGATAAAGATCAGGAGTGAGCGATGTGTACGACATGTGGTTGCGCTGAAGGCAACCTATATATAGAGGGTGATGAACATAATCCCCACTCGGCGTTTCGCAGCGCGCCATTTGCCCCGGCGGCTCGTCCGGCGCTGAATATTACCGGTGTGAAGACCTCAAATTTCACACCGAGCCAGACTGAAGAAGGTGATTTGCACTACGGTCACGGTGAAGCAGGCACCCACGCGCCAGGCATGAGCCAGCGCCGCATGCTGGAAGTGGAAATTGACGTACTGGATAAAAACAACCGCCTGGCCGAGCGCAACCGTGCCCGCTTTGCGGCCCGTCAGCATCTGGTACTGAACCTTGTTTCAAGCCCGGGTTCCGGTAAAACCACGCTGCTGACCGAAACGCTAATGAAGCTCAAAGACAGCGTGCCATGTGCCGTCATTGAAGGCGACCAGCAAACGGTGAACGATGCTGCCCGTATTCGCGCCACAGGCACGCCTGCCATTCAGGTCAACACCGGTAAAGGTTGCCACCTCGACGCCCAAATGATTGCCGATGCCGCGCCGCGTTTGCCGCTTGACGATAACGGTATTTTGTTCATTGAAAACGTCGGCAACCTGGTGTGCCCGGCCAGTTTCGACCTCGGCGAACGTCATAAAGTCGCCGTGCTTTCCGTCACCGAAGGTGAAGACAAACCGCTGAAATATCCGCATATGTTTGCCGCCGCATCGCTGATGCTGCTCAACAAAGTGGATCTGCTACCGTACCTCAATTTTGACGTTGAAAAATGCATCGCCAGCGCCCGGGAAGTGAACCCGGGAATTGAGATCATCCTGATTTCCGCCACCAGCGGCGAAGGGATGGATCAATGGCTGTCATGGCTGGAGAATCAGCGATGTGCATAGGTGTTCCGGGTCAAATCCGCACCATTGATGGCAACCAGGCTAAGGTCGACGTTTGCGGTATTCAGCGCGACGTCGATCTGACGCTGGTCGGTAGCTGTGATGAAAAGGGTGAGCCACGCCTGGGCCAGTGGGTACTGGTTCACGTCGGTTTCGCCATGAGCATCATTAATGAAGCAGAAGCGCGCGACACGCTCGACGCGCTGCAAAACATGTTTGACGTTGAGCCGGATGTCGGCGCGTTGCTGTATGGCGAGGAAAAATAATGCGTTTTGTTGACGAATACCGCGCACCAGAACAGGTGATGCAGTTGATAGAGCACCTGTGTGAACGTGCTGCACTCCTCCCCTACACGGCTGAACGCCCGCTACGCATCATGGAAGTTTGCGGGGGTCATACCCACGCAATCTTCAAGTTCGGTCTCGACCAGTTACTGCCTGAAAACGTGGAGTTTATTCACGGTCCAGGCTGCCCGGTGTGCGTTCTGCCGATGGGCAGAATTGACAGCTGTGTCGAAATCGCCAGCCACCCGGAAGTGATTTTCTGCACCTTTGGCGACGCGATGCGCGTCCCGGGTAAACAAGGTTCTCTGCTACAAGCCAAAGCGCGCGGCGCGGATGTCCGTATCGTCTATTCCCCAATGGATGCGCTGAAGCTGGCCGAAGAAAACCCAACGCGCAAAGTGGTGTTCTTTGGCCTGGGTTTTGAAACCACCATGCCGACAACCGCTATCACTCTGCAGCAGGCCAAACAGCGCGATGTGCAGAACTTTTACTTTTTCTGCCAGCACATCACCTTGATCCCAACGCTGCGCAGCCTGCTGGAACAACCGGACAATGGCATTGATGCCTTTTTAGCGCCGGGTCACGTCAGCATGGTGATTGGCACTGACGCCTATAATTTTATTGCCTCAGATTTCCATCGTCCGTTAGTGGTCGCTGGCTTCGAACCGCTCGATCTCCTGCAGGGCGTGGTGATGTTGATTGAGCAGAAAATTGCCGCGCACAGCCAGGTAGAAAACCAGTATCGTCGCGTGGTACCGGATGCCGGTAACGCGTTAGCCCAACAGGCTATCGCCGACGTGTTCAGCGTGAATGGCGACAGCGAATGGCGCGGTCTGGGCGTTATCGAATCCTCTGGCGTTCACCTGACGCCTGACTATCAGCGCTTTGACGCCGAAGCGCATTTCCAGCCAGCGCCGCAGCAGGTGTATGACGATCCGCGCGCGCGTTGCGGAGAGGTATTGACCGGCAGATGCAAACCGCATCAGTGCCCGCTATTTGGCAAAACCTGTAACCCGGAGACCGCATTTGGCGCCCTGATGGTCTCCTCCGAAGGCGCATGTGCCGCCTGGTATCAGTATCGTCAGCAGGAGTGTGAAGCATGAACAGCGTACAACTCGCCCACGGTAGCGGCGGCCAGGCTATGCAGCAGTTGATCAACAGTCTGTTTATGGAGGCATTCGCGAATCCGTGGCTGGCGGAACAAGAAGATCAGGCACGTCTGGAACTGGCGCAACTGGTCGCTGAAGGCGATCGTCTGGCGTTTTCAACCGACAGCTATGTTATCGATCCGTTGTTCTTCCCGGGCGGTAATATCGGCAAGCTGGCAATCTGCGGTACGGCTAACGACGTGGCGGTCAGCGGCGCGATACCGCGCTACCTCTCCTGCGGTTTTATCCTCGAAGAGGGTCTGCCAATGGACACGCTGAAAACCGTCGTTAACAGCATGGCGGCAACCGCGCGCGAAGCGGGTATTGCTATCGTAACCGGCGATACCAAAGTTGTGCAGCGCGGCGCGGCGGACAAACTTTTTATCAACACCGCCGGAATGGGCGCGATCCCCGCCAACATTCACTGGGGTGCCCAGACCCTGAGCGTGGGCGATGTGCTGCTGGTCAGCGGTACGCTTGGCGATCATGGTGCAACTATCCTTAACCTGCGCGAACAGCTGGGTCTTGATGGCGAACTGGTCAGCGACTGCGCGGTATTGACGCCGCTTATCCAGACGCTACGTGATATCCCCGGCGTGAAGGCGCTGCGTGACGCGACCCGTGGCGGCGTGAATGCGGTAACGCATGAATTTGCCGCATCATGCGGGTTTGGCATTGAGCTGTCTGAAGCGGCCCTGCCCGTGAAACCCGCGGTGCGTGGCGTTTGCGAACTGCTGGGTCTGGATGCGCTCAATTTTGCTAACGAAGGTAAGCTGGTGATTGCCGTTGAACGTCAGGCTGCTGAAGCCGTGCTCGCCGCACTCCACGCCCATCCTTTAGGACGCGATGCCGCGCTGATTGGCGAAGTGGTAGAACGCAAAGGTGTGCGTCTGGCCGGACTGTACGGCGTGAAACGGACCCTCGATTTACCACACGCCGAACCTTTACCTCGTATATGTTAGCAGCCAGTTGGCAGCATACTGTAGGCCGGATAAGACGCATTTGCGTCGACATCCGGCATTAACGCTGCATTATCGCCTGATGGCGCTTTGCTTATCAGGCCTACGGATTGCGTGACCAGCGAGTTCGCGGTCAGCTATCCGGCAATGATTTACGACTTATACCTATAATTCATTTACCGTTTTCGCACCGTTCTGCGGTGCTTTTCCTGGAAAAGCAATATGTCGTATACACCGATGAGTGACCTCGGACAGCAAGGCCTGTTCGATATTACTCGTACATTATTACAGCAGCCCGATCTCCCGTCTCTCAGCGAGGCGCTTTCGCAGCTGGTCAAGCGTTCAGCGCTGGCCGACTGTGCGGCTATTGTCTTATGGCAGGCACAAACGCAGCGTGCGCGTTATTTTGCGACGCGTGAAAATGGTAAACCCATCGATTATGAAGACGAAACGGTACTGGCCCATGGCCCGGTACGCCGTATTTTGTCTCGCCCCGATGCGCTGCACTGCAACTATCATGAGTTTACGGAAACCTGGCCACAGTTGGCTTCAGGTGGACTGTATTCTGAATTTGGCCACTACTGCCTGCTGCCGCTGGCGGCGGATGGACGCATCTTTGGCGGCTGTGAATTCATCCGCAACGAAGATCGTCCGTGGAGTGAAAAAGAGTACAACCGGCTGCAGACCTTTACCCAGATAGTCGGCGTCGTTGCGGAACAAATTCAGAGCAGAGTCAGCAACAACGTCGATTACGATTTGCTGTGTCGCGAACGTGACAACTTTCGTATCCTCGTCGCCATCACCAATGCGGTGCTCTCCCGCCTGGACATTGACGAGCTGGTCAGCGAAGTCGCCAAAGAGATCCATCACTACTTCGACATTGATGCCATCAGCATCGTGTTACGCAGCGATCGCAAAAACAAGCTCAGCATTTATTCCACCCACTATCTGGATGAACATCATCCGGCGCACGAACAAAGTGAAGTGGATGAAGCAGGTACGCTTTCTGAACGCGTTTTCAAAAGCAAAGAGATGCTGCTGATTAATCTGAGCGAACGCGATACGCTCGCCCCTTACGAACGGATGCTGTTCGAAACCTGGGGCAACCAGCTACAGACTCTGTGCCTGCTGCCGCTGATGTCCGGCAACACGATGCTTGGCGTGCTCAAACTGGCGCAGTGTGAAGAAAAAGTTTTCACCACCGCCAACCTGAAACTGTTGCGCCAGATTGCCGAACGCGTAGCCATTGCGGTAGATAACGCGCTTGCCTATCAGGAGATACACCGCCTGAAAGAACGTCTGGTCGATGAAAACCTGGCGCTGACCGAGCAACTGAACAATGTGGACAGTGAGTTCGGCGAAATTATCGGTCGCAGCGAAGCCATGTACAGCGTACTCAAACAGGTCGAAATGGTGGCGCAAAGCGACAGCACCGTATTGATTCTGGGTGAGACAGGTACGGGTAAAGAGCTGATCGCCAGAGCGATTCATAATCTGAGTGGGCGTAACGCCCGCCGGATGGTGAAGATGAACTGCGCGGCAATGCCTGCCGGATTACTGGAAAGCGACCTGTTTGGTCACGAGCGCGGCGCGTTTACCGGGGCCAGCACACAGCGAATTGGTCGTTTTGAACTGGCGGATAAAAGCTCGCTGTTCCTCGATGAAGTAGGTGACATGCCGCTGGAGCTACAGCCTAAGCTGCTGCGCGTACTGCAAGAGCAGGAATTTGAACGCCTGGGCAGCAACAAGCTGATCCAGACCGACGTTCGGTTGATCGCCGCCACTAACCGCGATCTGAAAAAGATGGTTGCCGATCGGGAATTCCGTAACGATCTGTATTACCGGCTGAACGTTTTCCCAATCCATTTACCTCCGCTGCGCGAGCGCCCGGAAGATATCCCACTGCTGGTGAAAGCCTTTACCTTTAAAATTGCTCGCCGGATGGGACGCAATATCGACAGTATTCCTGCCGAAGCGCTTCGTACCTTGAGCAGCATGGAGTGGCCGGGTAACGTGCGCGAACTGGAAAACGTGGTGGAGCGCGCGGTTCTGCTTACCCGAGGCAACGTGCTACAGCTGTCCCTGCCGGATATTGCCGCGTTGACGCCGTCCGTACCGCCGGTAGCCACCGAAGTTGCGCAGGATGGCGAGGACGAATACCAGTTGATCATGCGCGTCCTGAAAGAGACCAACGGCGTGGTTGCCGGTCCTAAAGGTGCTGCGCAGCGATTGGGGCTAAAACGAACCACGTTGTTGTCGCGTATGAAGCGATTAGGTATTGATAAGGATGCGCTGGTTTAGCCATTGTGGCTATACTGGGTGATAACTCAACGAAAGGAGGCAGTATGGCGGTATCAGCACGTAATCAATTAACCGGTTCAGTCAGTGCAGTTGCCACTGGTGCAGTGAATGATGAAGTTGAACTGACGCTGGCTGGCGGCGCAAAACTGGTCGCGATTGTGACCCATAGCAGCCAGCAGGCACTGGGTCTGGCGAAAGGAAAAGAAGCCATTGCGCTGATTAAAGCGCCGTGGGTGACGCTGGCGACTGAAGACTGTGGCCTGAAATTCTCTGCCCGTAACCAATTTGCCGGTAGCGTTTCACAGGTAACCGAAGGCGCCGTTAACGCCACCGTACACATCAAAACTGATGCCGGTTTTGACATTGTCGCGGTCGTGACGAACGAAAGTCAGCAAGAGATGAAACTGAGCCAGGGAAGCCGGGTCATCGCGCTGATCAAAGCCTCGGCCATTCTTATTGCCACCAAAGCGTAACCGCCATCCGGTACCCGATAGTTAAATTGCCCGATGGCGCTACGCTTATCGGGCCTACGCGACAGGTGAGCCTGCGCTTGCTGGCCGGATAAGGCATCGCCGCCATCCGGCACAAAATAACCAGATTACTTCTTGCGCTGATATTTCTCAGGTAATTCCGGGACGGGACGCTTGTCATCAATCAGATGGCGAACGGTCAGAATCGGGTGACGCCAGAGCATTCTCGGCCCGGCCCAAC
This sequence comes from Citrobacter sp. wls827, assembly GCF_005280875.1. Classification (NCBI taxonomy): domain Bacteria; kingdom Pseudomonadati; phylum Pseudomonadota; class Gammaproteobacteria; order Enterobacterales; family Enterobacteriaceae; genus Citrobacter; species Citrobacter sp. wls827. Next base: position 396,625 of record NZ_SZWR01000018.1, on the reverse strand, counting down.
GCATAATTTGCTTCATCTCTTCGCGTTTAGCAGGTTGATAGCAGTGTACCGGACACTGTTTGCAGGCCGGTTTTTCCTCGCCAAACACGCACTTGTCCAGGCGCTTTTGCGCATAAGCAAACAACGCATCGTAATGCCCCTGTTCATCTGAAGCTTCCGGACACTGGCTTTCGTACAGCGAGATCATCTTTTGGATCGTCATTTTTTCACGAGCAATACGTTTGCCGGACATGATGCCTCCATAATTAAGTTGCATAAATAATACACCTTAAAAATACGCAGCACTATTACCTGAAGGTGATACATCCTTACCCTACGCAAATAAGAATTATTTTCATTTATTTATGCCATGTGCTATATAACATAGCAAAGGCTATATTCGATGATAAATTAACCACTTTGTTGTGAGGGATACTATGCCGCATCTGCCTCGTCTGAAGTCAGTTCTCCTTGCCAGCCTGTTGACGGCACTTACGCTGTCGCCTGCCTGGGCGAAAGAAAAGTTCAAGGTCATCACGACGTTTACGATCATTGCTGATATGGCAAGCAATGTGGCAGGCGATGCGGCAGACGTCAGTTCAATCACCAAACCCGGGGCAGAGATTCACGAATACCAGCCCACGCCAGGCGACATTAAGCGGGCGCAGGGCGCGCAGTTAATTCTCTCTAATGGTCTCAATCTGGAACTCTGGTTTACCCGCTTCTACCAACATCTGTCCGGCGTACCAGAAGTGATGGTCTCAAACGGCGTAAAACCGATGGGCATCAGCGAAGGGCCATACAATGGAAAACCCAATCCGCATGCCTGGATGTCAGCAGACAACGCACTGATTTACGTGGATAACATTCGCGATGCGTTAATGAAATATGACCCGGAAAACGCAGAGACCTACCAGAAGAATGCCGATCGCTATAAAGCAGAAATTCAGCAAACGCTCGCGCCGCTCCAGGCCGAACTTGCCAAAATTCCTGCCGATAAACGCTGGCTGGTCACTAGCGAAGGGGCGTTCTCCTATCTGGCGCGCGATAACGACCTGAAAGAACTGTACTTATGGCCGATCAACGCCGATCAACAAGGTACGCCGAAGCAGGTACGCAAGGTGATCGATACCTTACGAGCGCATCAGATCCCCGCGGTATTTAGCGAAAGTACCGTGTCCGACAAACCCGCGCGTCAGGTAGCCCGGGAGTCTGGCGCACATTACGGCGGCGTGCTGTACGTCGATTCACTCAGCGCTGCCGACGGCCCAGTCCCGACCTATCTGGATCTACTGCGCGTCACCACACAAACCATTGTTAACGGCATCAATAACGGCCTTGGGAGTCAACCATGAGTCAATCTGCGATTACCGTGAATCAGGTTACGGTGACGTATCGCAACGGCCACACCGCACTGCGGGATGCCACGTTTCAGGTTCCGGGCGGCTCGATTGCCGCGCTGGTTGGTGTCAACGGTTCCGGGAAATCAACACTGTTTAAGGCGTTGATGGGGTTTGTCCGGCTGGCACAGGGGCAAATCTCTATCCTGCAACAGCCGGTCAACAAGGCGCTAAAACAGAATCTGATTGCTTATGTGCCCCAGTCTGAAGAGGTGGACTGGTCATTTCCGGTACTGGTGGAAGATGTGGTCATGATGGGACGTTTTGGCCATATGGGCTGGCTGCGTCGGCCAAAGGCGCACGATCACGCCTGCGTGGATGCTGCACTGGCGCGAGTCGATATGCTGGAATATCGCCATCGCCAGATTGGTGAACTTTCCGGTGGGCAGAAAAAACGCGTTTTCCTGGCAAGGGCCATTGCACAAGATGGGCAGGTCATTTTACTGGATGAACCCTTCACCGGCGTGGATGTAAAAACCGAGGCCCGTATCATCGACCTGCTGCGCGAATTGCGTGATGAGGGCCGAACCATGCTGGTCTCCACCCATAACCTGGGCTCGGTCACCGAGTTTTGTGATTACACGGTAATGATTAAAGGCACCGTGCTGGCAAGCGGCCCAACTGACACCACCTTTACCACCGAGAACCTTGAACAGGCATTTAGCGGCGTTCTGCGTCACGTCGCATTGAGTGGGGGTGACAACATGTGATTACCGATGATGAGCGCCCGTTTATTTCGCGCCGCGCGGCACGCGAGGGGGAATAGTCATGAACTGGCTGACAGAACCCTTTGGTTACCAGTACATGCTCAACGCCATGTGGGTTTCGGCGATGGTCGGCGGCCTGTGCGCGTTCCTCTCATGCTACCTGATGCTCAAAGGCTGGTCGCTTATTGGCGATGCGCTATCGCATTCCATCGTCCCCGGTGTTGCCGGGGCATATATGTTAGGGCTTCCCTTCGCGCTGGGGGCATTTCTCTCCGGGGGACTGGCTGCGGGCAGTATGCTGTTTCTCAATCAGCGCTCACGCCTGAAAGAAGATGCGATTATCGGACTGATATTTTCCTCTTTCTTCGGTATCGGGCTGTTTATGGTGTCGCTCAATCCGATGTCGGTGAACATCCAGACCATTATTCTCGGTAACGTGCTGGCGATTGCGCCGGAAGATATTTTGCAACTGGCGATCATCGGCGTCATCTCACTGACTATCCTGCTGCTGAAGTGGAAAGACCTGATGGTGGTCTTTTTCGATGAAAACCATGCACGCTCTATTGGTCTGAATCCTGGTCGGCTGAAGCTGCTATTTTTTACGCTGCTCTCCGTTTCCACCGTTGCTGCACTGCAAACCGTCGGCGCATTTCTGGTCATTTGCCTGGTGGTCACGCCCGGCGCCACAGCCTGGCTGTTGACCGATCGTTTTCCTCGTCTGCTGACGATCGCTGTGGCTATCGGTAGCCTGACCAGCTTTTCTGGTGCCTGGCTAAGCTACTGGCTGGACGGCGCAACCGGCGGAATTATCGTCGTACTGCAAACGCTGCTGTTCCTGCTGGCGTTTGTCTTCGCCCCCAAACACGGTCTGCTGGCGAATCGCCGCCGCGCCCGGCAGGTGAACAAGGAGTCCTCATGTTCTTAACCACATTACTGGAACCCTTTCAGTTCAGCTTTATGGTCAACGCGCTGACCATCTCCGTTATCGTCGCCGTCCCCTGCGCGCTGCTGTCGGTATTTTTGGTGTTGAAAGGTTGGGCGCTAATGGGGGATGCCATGAGCCATGCGGTCTTTCCAGGGATTGTACTGGCCTGGATTGCGGGTATTCCGCTGGCGATTGGCGCTTTTGTCGCCGGATTGTTCTGCGCGGTCGCCACCGGGTATCTTGACGATAATAGCCGTATCAAGCGCGATACCCTGATGGGGATCGTCTTTTCCGGTATGTTTGGCGCCGGACTGGTGCTGTATGTGTCAATCCAGTCTGAAATTCATCTGGACCATATTTTGTTCGGTGACATGCTGGGCGTTTCGCTGGGCGACATTGCGCAGACTGCGGTTATCGCTTTGGGGATAGCGCTTATCATCGGGCTTAAATGGAAAGATCTGCTACTGCATGCGTTCGATCCGCACCAGGCAAAGGCCAGCGGTCTTAACACCACACTGCTGCATTATGGTCTGCTGTGTATGATAGCCCTGACTATCGTCGCGACGCTAAAGTCGGTAGGTATTATTTTGTCGATCTCCTTGCTGATTGCCCCCGGTGCGATTGCGATTTTAATGACGCGCAGGTTCGCCCAGGCATTATTACTGGCTACCGCCATATCGGTTGCAACGTCATTTCTGGGTGTATACCTGTCATTTTTCATCGACAGTGCCCCCGCGCCGACCATAGTCGTTTTATTTTCCCTGCTGTTTGTCATCACCTTTATTTATTCAACGCTGCGCGATCGGCGTTTAGAGAATCAACTTCAGCTGCATGATGTATAAATAATGCTTCATGATATGTCAGCTAATGATGCTTATGCCTCTAAAACCTCGTTTCCGCATCCTGACGGGTATTATCGATATTCAATAAGATAAAAAAGAGCAACCACGAAATGAATGAGTAATTTGATACAAACTTCACCAGCCACACTTCAATGGTACATTGGGGTGTGGTGTAAATAGACCCGTTTTAGTTCCAGGCATTTTTTGAGATCCCGGCCAGATAATAGTGCTGTCGGTATTCCTCCAGTGTCATATTGTTCAGTGATTCATGCGGGCGTTCACAGTTATATTCAGATAACCATTTCTCCGTGATTTCCCGCACTTCATTCAGCATTCTGAACAGATAAAAATCGAGTATTTCTGTACAGTATGTTCGGTTAAAGCGCTCAATAAAAGCGTTCTGTGTCGGCTTACCCGGCTGGATAAACTCCAGTTTTACTGCATGTTTCTCTGTCCATTCAGCCAGTGCCAGTGAGATAAATTCCGGACCATTATCCATGCGTAACGTGACCGGATAGCCGCGATTTGCCGCGATCCTGTCGAGCACACGGACCACGCGCAGAGCTGGCTGATTCAGTTCGATTTCAATCGACAACGCCTCACGGTTAAAGTCATCAACGACATTGAACGTGCGAAAACGACGGCCACAGACCTGGGTATCAGGCATAAAGTCGATAGACCAGTTCTGGTTCAGACTCCGGCAGGCCTGACGGAGAAGCTTTAATTCGTGGAGTTTAAAACGTGCAGCAAACGAGAGAAGTTGTGGAAAGTTACCAATTTTAAACTGAACAAGTTTACCAGTCGGGGACTCGCGTAACGGTAGGAAAAAGACTTCATCCCGGTGGCACCACATGAGAGACGTAAACCACGATTTTCGCCCACGTCAGCTTCATCTTTGCCACCAGGCTTCATCATTTTTACCGCTTTAAACGAAAGTGGCTTTCCCTCTTGTTTTACTACCATAAAGACTCCGTTATCATGCACCTTATGCAGTCATGAATTCCTACTGTTAACTGTAGGATTCCATGATATTCGATGAGACAACGTGAAACCTAATGATAACCATAAAATTCACTAACTCATTAAAAATTAAGAAATATGGACATCACACTCCAATGAGTACAATAGAAAATCTAGACTCTCACACCCCCATGATGCAGCAGTATCTCAAGCTGAAGGCTCAGCACCCGGAGATCCTGCTGTTTTACCGCATGGGCGACTTTTACGAACTGTTTTATGACGACGCGAAACGTGCGTCGCAGCTGCTCGATATCTCGCTGACCAAACGTGGCGCATCGGCAGGCGAGCCCATCCCGATGGCGGGCATTCCCCACCATGCGGTGGAAAACTACCTCGCTAAGCTGGTCAACCAGGGGGAATCTGTCGCTATTTGCGAGCAGATTGGCGATCCAGCAACCAGCAAAGGGCCGGTTGAACGCAAAGTGGTACGCATCGTCACACCGGGCACCATCAGCGATGAAGCACTTTTACAGGAACGTCAGGACAACCTGCTGGCCGCCGTCTGGCAGGACAGTAAAGGCTTTGGCTACGCCACACTGGACATCAGCTCCGGGCGTTTTCGCGTCAGTGAACCCGCAGACCGTGAGACGATGGCTGCGGAACTACAGCGCACCAATCCTGCCGAATTGCTGTATGCCGAGGATTTCGCAGAAACGTCGCTGATCGAAGGCCGTCGCGGCCTGCGTCGTCGTCCGCTGTGGGAGTTTGAAATTGATACCGCCCGCCAGCAGTTAAACCTGCAGTTTGGCACACGGGATCTGATTGGCTTTGGTGTGGAAAACGCGCCGCGTGGATTATGCGCTGCCGGCTGCCTGCTGCAATATGTAAAAGATACCCAGCGCACCTCACTGCCACATATTCGCTCCATCACCATGGAACGCCAGCAGGACAGCATCATTATGGATGCCGCCACGCGCCGCAATCTGGAAATTACCCAGAACCTGGCCGGTGGCGTAGAAAACACGCTGGCATCGGTGCTCGATTGCACCGTGACGCCAATGGGTAGCCGTATGCTCAAACGCTGGCTGCATATGCCAGTCCGCGATACGCAGATACTGATCGAGCGCCAGCAGACCATCGGCGCGCTGCAGGATTCCACCAGCGAATTGCAACCCGTACTACGTCAGGTGGGCGATCTGGAACGTATTCTGGCACGTCTGGCACTGCGTACCGCGCGCCCACGCGATCTGGCGCGGATGCGTCACGCCTTCCAGCAATTACCGGAACTGCGCGCTCAACTGGAAAACGTAAACAGCGCTCCCGTACAGATGCTGCGCGAGAAAATGGGCGAGTTCACGGAACTGCGTGAACTGCTGGAGCGTGCCGTGGTTGATGCCCCGCCAGTGCTGGTACGCGACGGTGGCGTTATCGCACCGGGCTATAACGAAGAGCTGGACGAATGGCGAGCGCTGGCTGATGGCGCAACCGATTATCTGGACAGACTGGAGATCCGCGAGCGCGAGCGCACCGGCCTGGACACATTGAAAGTTGGATTTAACGCCGTCCACGGTTACTACATTCAGATCAGCCGTGGGCAGAGTCATCTGGCACCGATTAACTACGTACGCCGTCAGACGCTGAAAAATGCCGAGCGCTACATTATTCCTGAGCTGAAAGAGTACGAAGACAAAGTTCTGACCTCAAAAGGCAAAGCGCTGGCACTGGAAAAACAGCTGTATGACGAGCTGTTCGACATGCTGTTGCCGCATCTGGCTGATTTACAGCAGAGCGCCAGCGCACTGGCAGAGCTTGACGTGCTGGTCAACCTGGCCGAACGCGCTTATACCCTGAACTACACCTGCCCGACATTCAGCGATAAGCCCGGTATCCGTATTGCAGAGGGTCGTCATCCGGTGGTGGAACAGGTGCTGAGTGAACCGTTTATCGCCAACCCACTTAACCTTTCCCCGCAGCGGCGGATGCTGATTATCACCGGGCCAAATATGGGCGGTAAAAGCACCTATATGCGCCAGACCGCGCTGATTGCGTTGCTAGCCTACATCGGTAGCTATGTGCCGGCACAAAAGGTAGAAATAGGTCCAATCGACCGTATCTTTACCCGTGTGGGCGCAGCGGATGACCTCGCATCCGGTCGTTCAACCTTCATGGTAGAAATGACCGAAACGGCCAATATTCTGCATAACGCCACTGAGAACAGCCTGGTGCTGATGGATGAGATTGGGCGCGGGACCTCAACCTATGACGGTTTATCTCTGGCCTGGGCTTGTGCTGAAAATCTGGCGAATAAAATCAAAGCACTCACGCTGTTTGCTACCCACTACTTCGAACTGACTCAGTTACCGGAAAAAATGGAAGGCGTAGCGAACGTACATCTGGATGCGTTAGAGCATGGCGATACCATCGCCTTTATGCACAGCGTACAGGATGGCGCGGCGAGTAAGAGCTATGGTCTGGCGGTCGCGGCACTGGCTGGCGTTCCGAAAGAGGTTATCAAACGCGCACGGCAAAAACTGCGCGAGCTGGAAAGCATCACGCCAAACGCCGCGGCAACGCAGGTTGATGGGACGCAGATGTCACTGCTCAGTGCACCGGAAGAGACATCACCTGCCGTTGAAGCACTGGAGAATATTGACCCGGATTCGCTGACGCCGCGCCAGGCGCTGGAGTGGATCTATCGGTTGAAGAGTCTGGTGTAATGCTCGTGGTGCCGGATGACGGCTCCGCCTCATCCGGCCTACGGCCCGATTTGTAGGCCCGATAAGCACAGCGCCATCGGGCAAATTTACCGGGCGGGGCTTCGCCTCAGCTGCATTTTTGATTAGCGCTTATCTTCCGCCAACAGCGGGGGGATACTTGGCACCATCGGTGCTTCATCAATATCCTTCTGTGTCATGCGAAACGCCTGCGGGTAGTGCTCACGGCTGGTGCGACGTAGCGGTTCAGTATTACGCCAGGTGTACAGACAATGCTGGCACTGATATACCGTCCAGACGCCTTTTACCGGCGAATTCGCCATCACTTCAATATGTTCATCGGCACAACGTGGACAAATCATCTGCAACTCCTTATTTACGGTTAGCCAGCATGGCGGTCAGCTTTTCAGCCCAGGCTTTCGTTTCCGGTAAATCACATACCGGCTGGCTGTAGTGCCCACGGTTATCCGGCGCGACCGGCGTGGTAGCATCAATAATTAACTTGTCGGTAATCCCCGCCGGACTGGAACCCGGATCAAGCTCCAGCACCGACATATTCGGCAATTGCACCAGATCCCCCGCAGGATTGACCTTCGAAGACAGCGCCCACATCACCTGCGGTAAGTTGAACGGATCAACATCCTCATCAACCATAATCACCATTTTCACGTAACCCAGACCGTGCGGCGTGGTCATCGCCCGCAACCCTACCGCACGGGCAAAGCCGCCGTAACGTTTTTTGGTGGAGATAATCGCCAGCAAACCGTGGGTGTACATGGCGTTCACCGCCTGCACTTCCGGGAATTCTGCCTTCAACTGTTGATACAGCGGTACGCAGGTTGCTGGCCCCATCAGATAGTCGATTTCCGTCCACGGCATCCCGAGATACAGCGATTCAAAAATAGGTTTACTGCGATAAGAGACTTTATCAATGCGCACCACAGTCATGTTGCGCCCGCCAGAGTAGTGCCCGGTAAATTCACCAAATGGCCCTTCTATTTCACGCTTGCGGCTTTCAATGACCCCTTCGAGGATCACTTCTGAACCCCACGGTACGTCAAAACCGGTGAGCGGTGCGGTGGCGATCGGGTACGGGCTTTCTCGTAGCGCCCCCGCCATTTCGTATTCAGATTGATCGTACTTCAGCGGCGTTGCCCCCATCAGAGTGATGATCGGATCGTTGCCAAGGGTGATCGCAATCGGTAGATCCTCGCCGCGCTCTTCAGCCTTATGCAGGTGCAGCGCAATATCGTGCATCGGCACCGGTTGCAGGCCCAGCTTACGCTTGCCTTTTACTTCCATACGGTAAATACCGACGTTCTGCTTGCCGAAATTGTCGACATCCAGCGGATCGCGCGAAACCACGCAGGCTTTATCAAGGTAGAAACCACCGTCGCCATCGTTCAGACGAAACAGCGGCAGAATATCAAACAGGTTGATATCGTCACCGTCGACGCTGTTTTCCGCCCACGCCGGGTTGGCACGACGCTCCGGCGTAACCGGAAATTTATCCCAGCGGCGAATGAATTCATCGATCTGTTTTTTCACCGGCGTATTCGGTGGTAAACCCAACGAGATTGCATGGTTCTGCCAGGAGCCGATAGTGTTCATTGCCACACGGGCATCGGTAAATCCACGAATGTTGTCAAACCACAGCGCAGGCGCCCCGTCGCCAATACGTCCGGTGGCATTGGCAGCCGCTGCTAAATCCGGTTCGGCGTTCACTTCTTCACTGATTTTCAGCAATTGTCCCTGGTCGTCCAGCGCCTGCAAAAAGCTACGCAAATCATCAAATGCCATTACTCATTCTCCTGTAAAAAATTCTGCGCCTGCCGTAACCCCTGCCAGCGACGGGCGTTTGGGTGTTCCAGACCAAACTGATCGAGAACGCGAGCGACAATGTGCTGCGTAATGTCATCGACCGTTTGCGGATGGTTATAAAACGCGGGCATCGGCGGAACCATTGCGACGCCCATACGAGAAAGTACGAGCATATTTTCCAGATGAATGGTGCTGAGCGGCATTTCACGCGGAACCAGCACCAGCTTGCGCCCTTCTTTCAGCACCACATCGGCAGCGCGCCCCACCAGGCCTTCCGCGTAGCCTGCGCGAATACCGGCCAGCGTTTTCATGCTGCAGGGGATAATGATCATGCCGTCGGTCCGAAACGAGCCAGAGGAAATACTCGCTGCCTGGTCCGCCGGATGGTGGCAATAGTCCGCCAGCGCAGACACATCGTTAACTCTGTACGGCGTTTCGAGCTCAATCGTCGTTTTAGCCCACTTCGATAACACCAGATGCGTTTCCACTTCCGGCATTTGCCGCAGCGCTTGTAGTAGCGCCACACCAAGCGGCGCTCCCGTTGCCCCGGTCATTCCTACGATGAGTCTCATTCAACCTCTCAACATCGTTCGTGTACGAACATTTTACATAACATACTCCCACAACCGACTCCGGGCAAGGACACCTGGCACAGATAGCTAAAGTCGCGCTTATTAAAAAATCACGCGTTACCCGCTATGATAGAGACCGATCGTTTGCCCGGAGTTCCCATGGAGTTACGAAATACCGCGTTTCACTTACTACGTCAGCTTTTTCAAAAGCATACGGCTCGCTGGCAGCATGCATTACCGGAACTGACCAAACCTCAGTACGCAGTGATCCGGGCCATCGCTGAACAGCCCGGCATTGAGCAGGTTACCCTGACCGAGGCTGCAGTCTGTACCAAGGCGACGCTTGCGGAAATGCTGAGCCGGATGGAAAAACGCAATCTGGTCAGGCGTGAGCACGACCCGGCGGATAAGCGTCGACGGTTTGTTTATTTGACCGCGCAAGGAGAAGCGTTACTGGCCAGCGCAACCCCGTTGGGAGATAGCGTGGATGATGAGTTTCTGGGCCGACTTAGCGGGGAAGAGCGCGAACAGTTTACGCAGTTGGTGCGTAAGATGATGAACTGATTTGCCGGATGGCGACGTAAACGTCTTATCCGGTCCACAAAGCCCTGCTCTCCGTAGAGCCTGATAAACGCAGTGCCATCAGGCAACAAACAAAGAAAAAGGCCAGCCTCACCGAGACTGGCCTTTCTTGATAGAACTTGTGCTTACTCGCGGAACAGCGCTTCGATATTCAGCCCCTGTGTCTGCAGGATTTCACGCAGACGACGTAGGCCTTCAACCTGAATCTGACGAACACGTTCACGGGTCAGGCCAATTTCACGGCCCACATCTTCCAGTGTCGCAGCTTCGTACCCCAGCAGACCAAAACGACGTGCCAGCACCTCACGCTGTTTGGCGTTCAGTTCGAACAGCCATTTGACGATGCTCTGTTTCATATCATCGTCTTGCGTGGTGTCTTCCGGACCGTTTTCCTTTTCGTCGGCCAGAATATCCAGCAACGCTTTTTCGGAATCGCCACCCAGCGGGGTGTCTACCGAAGTAATGCGCTCGTTGAGTCGGAGCATACGGCTGACGTCATCAACCGGTTTATCCAGTTGTTCCGCAATCTCTTCTGCACTCGGTTCGTGGTCCAGTTTATGCGACAACTCACGCGCGGTACGCAGATAGACATTCAGCTCTTTTACAATGTGAATCGGCAGTCGGATCGTACGGGTTTGATTCATAATCGCCCGTTCGATCGTCTGGCGGATCCACCAGGTTGCGTATGTTGAGAAGCGGAACCCGCGCTCAGGGTCAAACTTCTCGACGGCACGGATAAGCCCCAGGTTGCCCTCTTCAATCAGGTCCAGCAATGCCAGACCACGATTGCCATAACGACGAGCAATTTTCACCACCAGACGCAGGTTACTTTCAATCATGCGGCGGCGAGAAGCGACATCTCCACGCAGTGCGCGACGCGCAAAATAAACTTCTTCTTCGGCTGTTAACAGTGGCGAATAACCAATCTCACCAAGGTAAAGCTGAGTCGCGTCCAACACACGCTGTGTGGCCCCCTGCGATAACAGCTCTTCTTCAGCCAGGTCGTTATCACTGGGTTCCTCTTCACTCAAGGCTTTCTCATCAAAAGCCTCTACTCCGTTCTCATCAAATTCCGCATCTTCATTTAAATCATGAACTTTCAGCGTATTCTGACTCATAAGGTGGCTCCTACCCGTGATCCCTAACGGAACTAGCACGTGAAAGCCTGGTTCCGCCGAATTATCGCTGCGGTAAATAGCGCAGCGGGTTTACGGATTTCCCCTTGTAACGAATTTCAAAATGCAAGCGTGTAGAACTGGTTCCGGTGCTACCCATGGTAGCTATCTTCTGCCCCGCCTTGATTTCTTGTTGTTCCCGGACCAGCATTGTATCGTTATGGGCGTAGGCACTCAGGTAATCATCGTTGTGTTTGATGATAATAAGATTACCGTAACCACGCAGCGCATTACCGGCATATACGACGCGTCCATCTGCGGTCGCGACAATAGCCTGTCCTTTGCTGCCTGCAATGTCGATCCCTTTATTGCCACCTTCGGTAGCTGCGAAGTTTTCGATCACTTTGCCGTCAGTCGGCCAGCGCCAGGTAGAAATCGGCGAACTGGTAGAAGTTGAGCTTGCAGTCGATTCGGTTGCACTAACTGCCGGAGCCGTTACAGGCGCTGTGACGACGGTCCCAGCAGGCTTGTTGTTCGGCAACATTTTGTTAGCACTTTGTTCACCTGAATCCTCAGAATACGTAATTGTTGGTTTCGAAGCAACAGCAACGGTGGAATTTTGTGCAGGGTTGGTCACAACTCCTTGCTGTGCTGCATCCGCCTGGGTGATGGCATTACCACCGGTAATCGGTGCACCCGACGCGTTGCCCACTTGCAGAGTTTGTCCGACATTCAGGCCATACGGGGCCGGAACGTTATTGCGTTGTGCGAGGTCACGGAAATCGTTCCCGGTAATCCAGGCAATATAGAAAAGCGTATCGCCTTTCTTAACAGTATAGGTACTGCCACCCGTATAGCTACCTTTCGGAATATTCCCATACTGACGATTGTACACAATCCGCCCGTTTTCCATCTGGACAGGCTGTTCTGCAACCGGCTGAACCTGTGTTGGCTGAGTCGCCGGGCGTTGCACCGGTTGAATCTGTGGCGTTTGTTGTACTGTCGCCGTTGATCCCATTTTTGGTGGAGGCGTGATCAGCATGCCGGAGCTGGTGTTAGATGATGCATTGCCGCCAACAGAGCTGACCGGCGCTGGTGGATTCGAGGTGTTTGAACAACCTGCCAGCCATAACGAAACCAGTGACAATGCCGCCATGCGGCGAACGGTAAATTTGTGGCTTCCCGCGCTCATTTATCCCCCAGGAAAATTTGGTTAATACCCAGTGACGTAATCACCGTGCAAGGCATCGGACTGGACACTGGAAAACGTGACCACGATACGCTTACTAATTCCAGAATATCCAGGAAAACTCCAGGTATTCAGCAGCGTTAGCTACGCCAGCTCCCCTTTGACTAAGGGAACAAAGCGTACGGCCTCCACGGTGTCGATAATAAATTCGCCTCCCCGACGACGCACCCGTTTCAAAAACTGGTGCTCATCGCCCACGGGCAAGACGAGAATGCCGCCTTCATCCAACTGCATCATCAATGCCGTTGGGATCTCCGGCGGTGCTGCCGTCACAATGATAGCGTCAAACGGAGCTCGCGCCTGCCAGCCTTGCCATCCATCACCATGACGGGTCGAAACATTATGTAAATCAAGCTGTTTCAGGCGACGACGCGCCTGCCATTGCAAACCTTTAATGCGCTCAACAGAGCACACGTGATGCACCAGATGCGCCAGGATCGCCGTCTGGTAGCCAGAGCCGGTACCAATTTCCAGCACCCGAGACTGCGGCGTTAGCTCCAGCAGTTCGGTCATGCGAGCCACCATATAGGGCTGTGAGATGGTCTGCCCCTGGCCAATCGGCAGGGCGATATTATCCCAGGCCTTATGTTCAAACGCCTCATCAACGAACTTTTCACGCGGCACGGCGGCGAGCGCATCCAGGACATGCTCATCTCTGATGCCCTGCGCACGTAATTGTTCAAGAAGAGTGTGTACGCGTCTGCTTACCATTGCGTGTCGGCTCCCACGCTGTCTAACCAGTCAGAAACCACCTCATGCGCGCCATATGCGGTTAAATCGACATGCAGCGGCGTGATGGAAACATAACCTTCATCAACGGCAGCAAAATCCGTATCCGGACCGGCATCGCATTTTTCGCCCGGTGGTCCGATCCAGTACAGCGTATTGCCGCGGGGGTCCTGCTGTGGAATCACCTGATCCGCCGGATGGCGGCTGCCGCAGCGGGTAACGCGAATACCTTTGATCTGATCCAGGGGTAAATCCGGCACGTTGATATTCAGAATGCGACCGGTGCGCAGCGGTTCGCGGCTTAACGCGCGTAAAATCCGGCAGGTTACTGCGGCAGCAGTATCGTAGTGTTTATGCCCATCGAGTGAGACCGCCAGCGCAGGGAACCCCAGATGACGACCTTCCATCGCCGCCGCCACGGTACCGGAATAGATAACATCATCACCCAGATTAGGACCCGCGTTAATACCAGAAACGACAATGTCCGGACGCGGACGCATTAATGCGTTCACGCCCAGATAGACGCAGTCGGTGGGTGTCCCCATTTGTACAGCGATATCGCCATTATCATAGGTAAACGTGCGAAGTGAAGACTCCAGCGTCAGCGAGTTAGACGCGCCACTGCGGTTACGATCCGGGGCAACCACCTGTACGTCAGCAAACTCACGCAGCGCTTTCGCCAGCGTTTGTATACCGGGCGCGTGGACCCCATCATCGTTACTCAGCAATATACGCATAATCACCCATTGTGTTAATAAGTTCCCTTACAACACTGGTGGCGAAGCTACCTGCCGGTAGCCAGAAGCGCAACTCAACGGTTACGTCATCCCACCAGTTCCAGCTTAATTGTTGTGGATACAGCAACATAGCGCGTCGCGACGCGTCGACTTTCTCGCGCAATAACAGAGACTGCAGCGCGGTTTCGTCAGCAATAGCGGCTTCTTCAAACGCCAGCGCATCGCGCTGAGTTCCCCACTCACCGCTGCCCGGCAATGCCGCTGTTATCATCAATTCTTTCTCATCGACGCGACGCTGTAATTCAGTTTGTTCTTCCTGTGTGGCGACAAACCAGCTTCCGCGTCCCGACAATTGTAGCGCATCGCCGTCAACAACTTGATTAAAGTCTGTTTTTTTCAGGCGTTCACTGACTATCTGATTAAACAACGCGCTACGGGCCGCCGACAACCAAAAACTGCGTTTATTGCGATCGCGCACCGGCGCATCGCTTTGCGCCCAGCGCAGCGCCCCTTGCAGGTTGCTGCCGCCGATACCAAAACGCTGAGCGCCAAAATAGTTCGGAACGCCGCGCTCGTTAATTGCCTGCAAACGCGCTTCAACATCATTTCGCTCGCTCACTTCACGCAGCACCAGCGTAAATTCATTGCCTTTCAGCGCCCCTAAACGCAGCTTACGCTTGTGGCGCGCGTACTCCAGCACTTTACAGCCTTCAAGCTCAAATTTGCTTAAATCAGGCATCGCATTGCCCGGCACACGCGCGCACAGCCACTGTTCCGTGACCGCATGCTTGTCTTTCTGGCCAGCAAAGCTGACTTCCCGGGCGTGAATTTTCAGGAATTTCGCCAGCGCGTCAGCGACAAAACGGGTGTTACAGCCGTTTTTCAGGATACGCACCAAAATGTGCTCGCCTTCGCCATCCGGTTCAAAGCCTAAATCTTCGACGACGACAAAGTCTTCCGGATTCGCTTTCAGAACGCCATGGCCTTGTGGTTTGCCATGGAGATACGTCAGATCTTCAAACGCAGTCATTTCGTTGCCTTAATGAGTAACGCCACCACTTCACAGGCAATCCCTTCCCCACGCCCGGTAAAACCGAGTTTTTCCGTGGTGGTCGCTTTCACGTTAACATCATCCATATGGCAGCCGAGGTCTTCGGCAATAAACACACGCATTTGTGGAATGTGCGGCAGCATCTTCGGCGCCTGGGCAATAATTGTCACATCCACATTACCAAGCGTATAGCCTTTGGCCTGAATACGCCGCCAGGCTTCACGCAATAATTCACGACTATCTGCACCTTTAAAGGCCGGGTCGGTGTCCGGGAATAGCTTACCGATATCCCCCAGCGCAGCCGCGCCCAGCAGAGCATCGGTTAGCGCGTGTAACGCTACATCACCATCAGAATGCGCCAGCAAACCTTTTTCATACGGAATGCGCACACCACCAATGATAATTGGGCCAACGCCGCCAAAAGCGTGTACGTCGAAACCGTGTCCAATTCGCATTATGTCTTCTCCTGGTATACACAACATCCTGCAAGCTGCCTCGTTGCAGCGTGAAGGATGAGGTGTCTAGATAGTTCGGGTCAGATAAAATTCCGCCAGCGCCAGATCTTCCGGGCGAGTGACTTTAATGTTGTCAGCGCGTCCTTCGACCAGCAGCGGATGAAAGCCGCAATATTCCAGTGCCGAAGCCTCATCGGTAATGGTTGCGCCTTCGTTGAGCGCTCGCGTCAGGCAGTCGTGCAACAGCTCGCGTGGGAAAAACTGCGGCGTCAACGCGTGCCATAAATCGGTGCGTTCGACCGTATGAGCAATCTCGGTCTTACCAGGCTCGGCACGTTTCATT
>NZ_SZWR01000018.1:367445-380374 GCF_005280875.1 Citrobacter sp. wls827 | reverse complement strand
ATACCGCCGATACGGCTGGCTTCACTTATTGCCAGTAAGCGGGCTAAATCATCCTGATGCAGGCACGGACGTGCGGCATCATGCACCAGTACCCACTGAGCCTCCCCTGCTGCTTGCAAACCGGCAAGGACAGAATCAGCACGCTCGTTGCCGCCATCCACTACGGTAATTTGCGGGTGCGCAGCAAGTGGAAGTTGGGCAAAGCGACTGTCGCCTGGGCTGATAGCGATGACGACTCGCGTCACCCGGGGATGAGCCAGCAGCGCATCCACCGAGTGTTCAAGAATGGTTTTATTGCCAATAGAGAGATACTGCTTAGGACACTCTGTTTGCATTCGGCGGCCAAACCCGGCAGCCGGCACCACGGCGCAAACGTCCAATAAAGTGGCTGCCATGTTAAATCCCTGGACGGTTTATCGATTGTTTTGCCCTGCAGTCTGAGCACGTTTAGACGCGTCAGGCACCAGACGATAAAAGGTTTCGCCCGGCTTAGTCATACTGAGTTCGTTGCGCGCACGCTCCTCAATAGCCTCTTGTCCGCCATTGAGATCGTCAATTTCAGCAAAGAGCTGATCGTTACGCGCTTTAAGTTTCGCGTTTGTAGCTTGCTGCGCAGCAACATCATCGTTGACGCGACTATAGTCATGTATGCCGTTCTTACCGAACCACAGCGAATACTGCAGCCAGACTAATAAAGCCAGCAACAGCAGCGTTAGTTTACCCATCCTGCCCCCTGAAAAACGGCATTTACATCCCATAACTTCCGCAGACAACTTTACATCAACGGTCGGGAATGCCGCGACAACGCGGGCAAATGTACCACATTTGCCCGTTGTTACGTATACCCCGTGTAAGGAGAACATAATCTCATTGTTGGTTACGGTTTGAATTAGAGCTGCCGGTATGCGGCACCACTCACCATGAAAAAAGGGAAGTGAACCTAGCCCAGCAGCCACAGGAACAATGCGCCAAACATCGACCCGACCACCAGCAGGGTAAACGTAACGCTTAGCAGCAGCCGTCCCTGCATAAGCGAATGAAGGGCAATACCCGCCACAATGGCGACGGGCAGCAACGCGAGGAAAAAGGGCCAGGTATAAATGAAAAAAAACAGTGTATTAGGGCCATACATCAGACACGGGAATCCCAGCGCCAACAACCACGCAATAAAACCGACCACGGCCCCCGGTAGTGACCAGGTGGTTTCGTCGTCGGCGGCGAAGGTATCTGACTCTGTAATAGTAATGTTATGGCTGTTACGCATATCTAATCCTGTGACCGTGACTGACCGGGCATGTGAGCTCGGGTGTCTCAGGATCTGATAATATCTTCCTGCCTCAGCAGGTCTAATAATTGGGGTACCAAATTTGTTACCAATTGTTCACCATCAAGATGAATTTCTGGCGATTCAGGCGCTTCGTATACCGAGTCAATGCCAGTAAAATTGCGCAACTCACCCGCCCGCGCTTTTTTATACAGCCCTTTTGGATCACGTGATTCACAGGTCGCCAGCGGCGTATCGACAAACACCTCGATAAAACGCCCTTCGCCAACCCGCTCACGAACCATTTTGCGCTCGGCGCGATGCGGTGAAATAAAGGCGGTCAACACCACAAGGCCCGCATCCACCATCAGGTTAGCCACCTCACCAACCCGACGAATATTCTCCTTACGATCGGCATCGCTAAATCCAAGATCGCTACACAGACCGTGGCGCACGTTATCGCCATCCAGCAGATAAGTGCTAACCCCCAGCTTGTGCAACGCTTCTTCCAGCGCTCCCGCCACCGTGGATTTACCCGAACCAGAGAGTCCGGTGAACCACAGCACAACACCACGATGCCCGTGGTGTTGCTCCCGCTGTTGCGGCGTAACAGGATGGGCATGCCAGACGACGTTTTCGTCATGCAGCGCCATTATTTTCCTCCCAGCAGATCGCGCGCACCCCAGTGTGGGAAATGGCGACGCACCAGCGCATTAAGCTCCAGCTCAAACGCGCTGAACTGGGATGTCGTGGCCTGCTCCTGGACGATCGGCTTGCGTACCAGTCCAGCCCCGACGGTAACATTAGTCAGACGGTCAATGATAATCAGGCCGCCCGTGACCGGATTATGCTGATAGGTATCCAGCACCAGCGGTTCATCAAAGGTCAGATTAACCAGGCCGATGCCGTTTAGCGGCAGCGCTTCAACGTCACGTTGGGTAAGGTTATTAATATCGACCTGATACTCCACGCTATCAACACGCGCACGCGTCTTCTTGCCCGCCACTTTGATGTCATAGCTCTGCCCTGGCGACAACGGTTGTTCCGCCATCCACACCACATCAACGGCAGCGCTTTGTACCGCCGGCAACGCTTCACCGGCATCAAGTAACAGGTCGCCACGGCTGATATCGATCTCATCTTTCAGCACCAGGGTGATCGCTTCCCCTGCATGCGCTTCCTGCAAGTCGCCATCGAAGGTCACGATCCGCGCTACGCTGGACTCAACGCCGGACGGTAGCACTTTGACGCGCTGTCCCACCTTCACACTACCGGAGGCCAACGTTCCGGCATAACCACGAAAATCAAGATTTGGGCGGTTCACATACTGCACCGGGAATCGCATCGGCTGAGTATCGACAACGCGCTGGATTTCAACAGTTTCAAGCACTTCCAGCAGCGTCGGGCCGCTGTACCACGGCATGCTGAAACTTTGCGACGCCACGTTGTCACCTTCCAGTGCTGAAAGCGGTACAAAACGGATATCCAGGTTGCCCGGCAACTGCTCTGCAAAGGTCAGATAATCTTCACGAATCCGGTTAAATGTCTCTTCGCTAAAATCCACCAGATCCATTTTGTTGATCGCAACGATCAGATGTTTTATTCCCAACAGCGTGGAGATAAAGCTGTGACGACGCGTCTGATCCAGCACGCCTTTACGTGCATCGATCAGCAGGATCGCCAGATCGCAGGTCGACGCACCGGTTGCCATATTGCGGGTGTACTGCTCATGGCCGGGGGTATCCGCAATGATAAATTTACGCTTCTCGGTAGAGAAATAACGGTAAGCCACGTCGATGGTGATGCCCTGCTCACGCTCGGCCTGCAAGCCATCAACCAACAGCGCCAGATCGAGCTTTTCGCCCTGGGTGCCGTGACGTTTGCTGTCGTTGTGCAGCGATGAAAGCTGATCTTCATAAATCTGACGCGTGTCGTGCAGCAGGCGACCAATCAGGGTACTTTTCCCGTCATCCACGCTACCGCAGGTTAAAAAGCGCAGCAGACTTTTGTGTTGCTGGGCAACCATCCAGGCTTCAACGCCGCCTTCATTAGCAATTTGTTGTGCAAGTGTCGTATTCATGGCGGCTCCTTAGAAATACCCCTGACGTTTCTTCAGCTCCATGGAGCCCGCCTGGTCGCGGTCAATCACGCGCCCCTGACGTTCACTGGTGGTTGAGACCAGCATCTCTTCGATAATTTCCGGCAGCGTCTGCGCGTCCGACTCCACCGCGCCAGTGAGCGGCCAGCAGCCGAGCGTGCGGAAACGCACCATGCGTTTTTTAATCACTTCACCGGGTTGTAGATCGATTCTGTCGTCATCAATCATCATCAACATGCCATCGCGCTCAAGCACCGGACGCTCTGCGGCAAGGTACAGCGGAACAATGTCGATGTTCTCCAGCCAGATGTACTGCCAGATATCCTGTTCCGTCCAGTTAGAGAGCGGGAATACGCGAATGCTTTCGCCTTTGTTAATCTGGCCGTTGTAGTTATGCCACAGCTCCGGACGCTGGTTTTTCGGGTCCCAGCGATGAAAACGATCGCGGAAGGAATAGATGCGCTCTTTCGCGCGCGATTTCTCTTCATCACGGCGTGCGCCACCGAATGCTGCGTCAAAACCGTATTTGTTCAGCGCCTGCTTCAACCCCTCGGTTTTCATAATGTCGGTATGCTTGGCGCTACCATGGACAAACGGGTTGATGCCCATCGCCACCCCTTCCGGGTTTTTATGCACCAGAAGTTCGCAGCCGTAGGCTTTTGCCGTACGGTCACGAAACTCATACATCTCGCTGAATTTCCAGCCGGTATCAACGTGTAGCAGAGGAAACGGCAGTGAACCAGGATAAAACGCTTTGCGCGCCAGATGCAGCATTACGCTGGAATCCTTGCCGATGGAATACATCATCACCGGATTCGAAAACTCGGCGGCCACCTCACGAATGATATGGATGCTCTCCGCTTCCAGTTGCCGCAGGTGGGTAAGTCGTTTTTGATCCATAACCGTTCCTATGTATTGCCGTTATTTTGCTAACGAAGTTCAGATAACCTGACTATAGGGAGGGCAAGAGAGCGAATGAAATTACGAATTGGAATGAGTAGTTCCTCAAAGGAATAACGATTTGGAAAAGCAAAGTTCAAAAAGTGCTTAAGCCGCCGGATTTCGGGCATTTAGGAGCAAATGAAATTGTTTTACCTCGATCACAGTTTCATACTAGCGACTGAAAATTTCTGCTTGGTATTTAAGGACTCATTATGTTTTCCGCAACGCGCCACCTTATTGCTGCCATGGCGCTCGGCGCGTGTTTTATCCTTCCTGCACAGGCAACATCCTCCAGACCTGGAGATATCGCAAATACTCAGGCCCGATATATCGCAACATTCTTCCCTGGCCGCGTGACGGGCTCTCCGGCAGAAATGCTATCTGCTGATTATTTACGTCAGCAATTTCAGCAGATGGGCTATCGCAGTGATATTCGAACGTTTAATAGCCGTTATGTTTATACCGCCAAAGACAACCGTAAGAACTGGCATAACGTTACGGGCAGCACCGTCATTGCAGCGCATGAAGGCAAAGCGCCGCAGCAGATTATTATCATGGCACACCTCGACACTTACGCCGCGCTGAGCGATGCCGATTCCGATGCTAATCTGGGCGGGTTAACCTTACAGGGCATCGACGATAACGCCGCAGGTTTGGGTGTCATGCTGGAATTGGCTGAAAAACTTAAAAATGTGCCGACACAGTACGGCATTCGGTTTATCGCCACCAGCGGCGAGGAAGAAGGCAAACTCGGCGCAGAAAATATCCTCAAGCGCATGAGTGCGGCTGAGAAGAAAAATACGCTGCTGGTTATCAACCTCGATAACCTGATCGTCGGGGATAAGCTCTACTTCAATAGTGGGAAAAGAACCCCGGAAGCCGTACGAAAACTGACGCGCGACCGGGCGCTGGCAATTGCACACAGCCGCGGTATCGTCGCCAGTACCAACCCGGGCCTGAACAAAGACTATCCGAAAGGAACCGGATGTTGTAACGATGCCGAGGTCTTCGACAAAGCGGGAATCGCCGTGCTCTCGGTAGAAGCAACCAACTGGAACCTGGGTAAAAAAGACGGCTATCAGCAACGCGCTAAAACCGCCTCTTTCCCCGCAGGTAACAGCTGGCACGACGTGCGTCTGGACAACCAGCAGCATATTGATAAAGCGCTTCCAGGCCGGATTGAACATCGCAGCCGCGACGTCGTACGCATCATGCTGCCGCTGGTAAAAGAACTGGCGAAAGCAGGTAAATCCTGAAGAAGAAGCCCGGTAAAATGTAAACGTTACCGGGCTTTTAGCCGTTACCCTTCGTGCAGCCCGCACTCTCTTTTCAGCCCAAAGAACCGCGTCTCTTCTTCCGCCATCCCCGGCTCCCATTTGCGGGTGGTATGGGTATCGCCGACTGACAGATAGCCTTGATCCCACAGTGGATGATACTTCAGACCGTGTTTTTGCAGATACTGGTATACCGTACGGTTGTCCCAGTCGATAATCGGCAGCACTTTAAATACGCCACGCTGAATAGCCAATACCGGTAAATGTGCACGGCTACCGGACTGTTCGCGGCGCAGGCCGGCAAACCAGGTTTGTGCGTTGAGCTCTTTCAGCGCCCGGTTCATCGGCTCAACCTTGTTGATGTCATTGTATTTCTCAATGCCCTCAACGCCCTGCTCCCACAGCTTGCCGTAGCGTGCTTCCTGCCAGGCAGCGCTCTCTTTCGCGCGATAAACCTGGAGATTCAGCTTGAGTTTGTCCGTTAACTCGTCAATAAACTGGTAGGTTTCCGGGAACAGATAACCGGTATCGGTCAGGATCACCGGGATATCCGGGCGAACCTGGTTCACCAGATGCAGGCTGACCGCCGCCTGAATACCGAAGCTTGATGACAGAACATATTCGCCGGGCAGGTTTTCCAGCGCCCACGCCACACGATCCTCGGCACTCAGTTTTTCCAGTTCGGAGTTGGTTTCTGCCAGCGCTAATACGCGTTCGACTTTTGGCAGTTCATTCAGCGCATTTAGATCGAGTTTGGACATAAGTTCCTCGCTGTATGCCTTGCCTGATGGCGCTGCGCTTATCAGGCCTACGCGGTTGGTAGGCCGGATAAGGCATTTATGCCGCCATCCGGCAAATTCAGGTTATTCCCAGAAATCACGCGCTGGATCGAGCACCGGGCGAATGATGCCCGCACGCACCGTAAAGTCGCCGAAGCCTTCACCCGCTTCACGCTCTTTCGCCCAGCGCCCAACCAGTTCGTCAACGGCGTCGAGAATTTCCGATTCCGTAATGTTTTCGCGATACATACGCGGAATACGTGTTCCCATGCGGTTACCGCCCAGGTGCACGTTGTAGCGCCCCGGCGCTTTGCCCACCAGCCCCAGCTCGGCCAGCATTGCGCGGCCACAGCCGTTCGGGCATCCCGTCACACGCATCACGATATGCTCGTCAGGAATGCCGTGTTTTTCCAGAATCGCTTCCACTTTGTCGGTGAACGACGGCAGGAAACGCTCGGCTTCGGCCATCGCCAGCGGACAGGTCGGGAACGACACGCAGGCCATCGAGTTTTCACGCTGCGGTTTCACCGAATTCATCAGCCCATGATCGCGCGCCAGCTTCTCTACCTTCGCTTTCTGGCTTTCCGGTACACCGGCAATAATCAGGTTCTGGTTAGCGGTAATACGGAAATCGCCTTTGTGGATCTTCGCGATCTCCAACAAGCCGGTTTTCAGCGGACGGCCCGGGTAATCCAGAATACGGCCATTTTCAATAAACAGCGTCAGATGCCAGTTATTGTCGATCCCTTTCACCCAACCAATCCTGTCGCCACGACCGGTGAACTCGTATGGGCGGATCGGCTCAAATTTGATCCCCGCACGACGCTCCACTTCCTCTTTGAACGTGTCGATACCAACGCGTTCAAGGGTGTATTTGGTTTTAGCGTTTTTACGGTCGGTACGGTTGCCCCAGTCACGCTGCGTCGTCACCACCGCTTCCGCCACCGCCAGCGTGTGTTCAAGCGGCAGATAGCCAAATTCGCTCGCCGTACGGGCGTAGGTTTTCTTATTGCCATGCTCAATCGACAAACCACCGCCGACCAACAGATTAAAGCCTACCAGCTTGCCGTTTTCGGCAATCGCCACGAAGTTCATGTCGTTGGCGTGCAGATCGATATCGTTCTGCGGCGGGATGACGACTGTGGTTTTAAACTTACGCGGCAGATAGGTCGCCCCGAGGATCGGTTCTTCGTCGGTAGTAGCAACTTTTTCCTGATCGAGCCAGATCTCGGCATAGGCACGAGTGCGCGGCAGCAGATGCTCGGAAATCTTTTTCGCCCACTCGTAGGCTTCGGCGTGCAGCTGCGATTCATACGGGTTGGAGGTGCACAGCACGTTACGGTTCATGTCGTTGGCGGTCGCCAGTGCGTCCAGCCCCACCGAATGCAGCATCTGATGCACCGGCTTCACGTTCTTCTTCAGAATGCCATGGAACTGAAAGGTCTGACGGTTGGTCAGACGAATACTGCCGTAAATGGTGTTATCAGCGGCAAATTTGTCGATGGCCTTCCACTGGGTTGGGGTGATCACCCCGCCCGGCAGACGGCAGCGTAGCAGCATCGCGTGACGCGGCTCCAGCTTCTGCTCGGCACGTTCGGCGCGAATATCGCGGTCGTCCTGCTGGTACATGCCGTGGAAACGGATCAGCAGAAAGTTATCGCCATGGAAGCCGCCGGTCAGGCCGTCGTTCAGGTCTTCCGCGATGGTGCCGCGCAGGAAATTACTTTCACGCTTCATGCGCTCGGCGTCAGTCAGTTTGCCTTCGACCACTAAAGGCCCTGGGTATTTTTCGCTCATTAGTAGACATCTCGCTGATAACGGCGCTCAACGCGCAGCTCACTTAAAAATTCATCCGCCGCTTCGATGTCCATTGCACCGAATTCAGCAATCACTTCCAGCAATGCCTGCTCAACGTCTTTCGCCATGCGATTAGCGTCGCCGCAGACATAAATGTGGGCACCGTCATTGATCCAGCGCCACAGTTCCGCGCCCTGTTGGCGCAGTTTGTCTTGTACGTAGATTTTTTCTTTTTGGTCACGCGACCAGGCGAGATCGATCCGGCTCAACACGCCCTCTTTGACGTAGCGCTGCCATTCCACCTGATACAGGAAATCCTCGGTGAAGTGCGGGTTGCCGAAGAACAACCAGTTTTTACCTTCTGCGCCATCGGCAGCACGCTGCTGCATAAAGGCACGGAACGGTGCGATACCGGTACCCGGGCCAATCATGATCACCGGCGTCTGCGGGTTCGCCGGCAGGCGGAAGTTGTCGTTATGTTCGATGAAGACGCGAACTTCGCCTTCTTCTTCCACACGATCGGCGAGGAAGCTGGAGGCACCACCGGCGCGGGCGCGGCCTTCAATGTCGTAACGCACGACGCCAACAGTCACGTGCACTTCACTTTCGACTTCCGCCTGGGAGGAAGCAATGGAGTACAGACGCGGGGTCAGCGGGCGCAGAAGATCAACTAACGCCTGAGCGTCCAGTTGTGCCGGGGAGAAACGCACCATATCGACGATTGGCGTGGTGGCGGCGTAATGCTGCAACTGCGTTTTATCGCCCACCAGCGGCAGCAGCGATTCACTGCGCGTCAGCGTGGCGTAGTTTTCCACGATATTGGCGGTGTTGACCGTCAGCTCAAAGTGCCACTGTAAAGCTTCCGCCAGCGGCAGCGTTTTGCCATTAACCGTGACCGGTTCATCACCCTTCAGCCACAGCAGCTCTGCCAGCTCTTTAACCAGCGCAGGATCGTTCTGATACCACACGCCCAGCGCGTCGCCCGGCTGGTAGCGCAGGCCGGAATCGCCGAGATCGATTTCGATATGGCGCACATCTTTTAGCGAGTCGCGACCGGTGATTTTCTGATTCACCGCAAGTGACGCCGCCAGCGGCGCTTCTTTGGTGTACGGGCTGGTGTGTACTTCGTTTACCGCACCACTCGCAGCAACTTGCACAGACGGTGCAGCCGGCGCACGCGCTTTCAGAACCTCAACCAGACGCTCACGCCACTGCGCGGCAGCGGCCTGGTATTCGACATCAGCATCCACCCGATCCAGCAGGCGCTCGCCACCCAGTTCAGCCAGCCTGCTGTCGAAATCTTTCCCCGCCTTGCAGAAGAACTCATAGGAGGTATCGCCCAAACCAAATATGGCAAAAGCAGTGTTCTCAAGCTTCGGCGCTTTTTTCGAAAACAGGAATTTATGCAGCGCCACGGCTTCTTCCGCCGGTTCACCTTCCCCTTGCGTCGACGCCACCACGATCAGCAATTTTTCATTGGCGATTTGTTTGAATTTATAGTCGCCAGCGTTGATCAGAGTGACGTTGAGCTTCGCAGCGATCAGATCATCGCGCAGAACTTCCGCCACACGACGCGCATTACCGGTTTGCGAGGCGGAGATAAGCGTAATACCGGGCACTTCAGCAGCAGGCGCAGGAGCCGCCACATTGCTGCCAGGCTGCTGATTCAGCACGCCCCAGAAATAGCCAGAAACCCACGCGAGCTGTGCGGGAGTGAAGTCAGTCGTGGCTGCCTGAAGGCGTGCCAGTTGCTCCGGATTTAGCGGTAGCAAAGCGGAAGGTGGGGCCTGTGTCGTCATGCGTTGTCATGTTCCAGTAAGCAAAGCGGATTTCAGCAATAAAACCCAAACTGAAGATAAGGTTAACGGCGGGGATAGTAACAATTAAAGAAGGGATAGAAATAACAAATAACCAAATGGACTAACCTGTTTTAGTTATAGTCATTAACGACAAAAACGATTTAATAACTACATGATATATAAGTAGTTATCAAACATTAACAACGTAAATATGACGTTCTGATGCTTAGCGCCCTTTTAACTAATGATAAAAATTGTACTTTACGGTACCCTACGGCGGTTTTTCGCATTCTTGAGAGTAAAAAATGTCCACCACCTTGTTTAAAGATTTCACCTTCGAAGCCGCTCACCGCCTGCCGCATGTACCAGAAGGGCATAAATGTGGCCGCCTGCATGGTCACTCATTTATGGTGCGTCTTGAAATTACCGGTGAAGTCGATCCGCATACCGGTTGGATCATGGATTTTTCTGAGTTAAAAGCGGCGTTTAAGCCGACCTACGACAGACTCGATCACTACTATCTGAACGATATTCAGGGCCTCGAAAACCCAACCAGTGAAGTGCTGGCAAAATGGATTTGGGAGCAGGTTAAACCGGTGGTTCCACTGCTGAGCGCAGTAATGGTAAAAGAAACCTGCACAGCAGGCTGCGTGTATCGCGGCGAGTGATCCCGACCTTGCCGGATGGCGACGCACCGCGACTGATCCCGGCCTACCTTATTAGCAAGCGTAGGCCGGACAAGCGAAGCGCCCCGGCAAAACTTATCAGGCAATATTCAGATATTTGTGGGTTTGCATCGACAAACGCCAGTTGCGCGCAATACAGGTATCAATACACAAACGCGTTGCATCTTCTTTCTGACTGATTGGCTGTAAGGCGATGATGCGTGGTTTTTCGTCGCTCAACGTGGCCAACAGTTCGTCCAGCGCTTCAATATCGCGAACGCGACCAACCGGATGTTTGATTTCATTCGCGCGCTCCAGCGCCTGCGACAGCACATCATAACCGCCGCGCATATTTACCTTCGGCGATACGGTCACCCAGGTATTCGGCGTACAGCGCACTTCATGGGTGCCGCTGGTTTCAATCTGGCAGCTAAAGCCGTTCTTTTCCAGCAGGTCAGTCAGCGGCATCAGGTCATGAATGCAGGGCTCACCACCGGTTATCACCACATGACGAGCGGTATAGCCCTGACGCTGAATAACAGCCAGCAGATCTTCACTGCTCGCCGCACCCCATTTATCACTCTCTTTCGTCTTAGCCAGGATGCTGTACAGGGAGACTTCCCGATCCTCAAGCTTATCCCAGGTGTGTTTGGTATCGCACCAGGCACAGCCAACCGGGCATCCCTGTAAACGAATAAAAATGGCGGGGACGCCGGTAAAGTAACCCTCACCTTGCAGGGTCTGGAACATCTCGTTAATCGGGTACTGCATAGTCATCTCTGTTTAGGGTTATGGACGCGTATTATTGCAGATTTGCACGCTCAGGTCTTGCCCCCGGCTGCGCTGTCCCCTGAGTTAAAAATCATGAAACATGATCTCGTGTTTGCGCCTGCAATGATCGAATAGCTGTGATTTAATTTTATAGCTGTTCAGGCAGCGTTTTGATGTAACAAAATATTATTGATAATGACCTTATAAAAATAGTATAAATATTTTAAAAGTAAAATATTTCAAGCATGTACAAACGGAAACATGAAATTATGAATTTATTAGCATCACGCATAGTCAAATTCGATCCGCGATATCTTTTTATATTAGAATAGGCTTAAGAAACCTAAGCTTACGCTAATTTTCCATTTAATCTCCGTTTAATTATCCGCGCCTAGAATCCAGTCAACCACCCCTAATGAGACTGCATTCATGAATACACTATTAATTACTGGCGCAACCGGTTTTTTGGGCGGAGCCGTTTTAGAAAACATTCTGAATCAGACAAATGGATTTAATCTGCTGCTTTTAGTTCGTGCCAGTAATGATGTATCTGCGCTGGAACGGATAAAGGAAAATCTGCGCAAATTCAATATTGCAGAAGAAAAACTGGCCACACTTAGCCCGCGGAATATCCTGTTGGGTGATTTAGTAGAACCTGAAGCGTTTCTTAACGACCCGCGTCTGGGCCAGGTTACTCATGTCATCAATTGCGCCGCCGTCGCCTCTTTTGGCAACAACCCGCTTATCTGGAAAGTCAATGTCGAAGGAACGCTGAAGTTCACCCGGAGAATGGCCTGTGTCGGCAGCCTGCAGCGTTTTCTTCACGTTGGTACAGCAATGTCATGCTCCCCAGACCCCGATTCACTGGTGGCCGAAAGTGCAGAGTTTCGCGAGCGTGCTGAGCATCTGGTTGAGTATACGCACTCTAAATCCACGATAGAACGTCTGATGCAACAGGAATGCCCAACATTACCACTGGTTATCGCGAGGCCTTCGATCGTTGTTGGCCATACTCATCACGGCTGTAAACCCTCCAGCAGTATTTTCTGGGTATTCAGCATGGGTCTGATGCTACAAAAATTTATGTGTTCGATGGAAGACCGTATTGACGTGATCCCGGTTGATTATTGCGCCGATGCATTGCTGATGTTACTGAGCAGTCCACTTGCTCGCGGTGAAGTGGTGCACATCTCAGCAGGAGAAGAAAATAGCGTGAGGTTTGCAGATATTGATAACGCGATGGCATCTGCGCTGGAACAAGCTCCCGTCGGCAATAAATACGCACAGGTCAGCTATGAAACGCTGGTCCAAATGCGCCGTGAACTGAAGAATATTTTTGGCCCCTGCAACGAACGACTAATGCTGAAAGCCATGCGTCTTTACGGCGCGTTCGCAACGCTGAACGTGCGATTCAGCAATGATAAGCTGCTCAGCATGGGGATGCCGAAGCCGCCGCGTTTTACCGATTACATTGAGCGCTGTGTACAGACGACACGTGGGCTGACTATTCCACAGCAAATGGCAGTGGACTTTAAATAGG
>NZ_SZWR01000018.1:363240-367380 GCF_005280875.1 Citrobacter sp. wls827 | reverse complement strand
AATGCCAGCCCGAAGGCTGGCATTTTTAAATCAGAGAAAGAACAGGATTACGCCTGACCTTTGATCTCTTTACGACCGTTGTACGGAGCTTGTTCACCCAGAGCTTCTTCGATACGAATCAGCTGGTTGTACTTAGCAACGCGGTCAGAACGGCTCATAGAACCAGTTTTGATCTGGCCTGCAGCGGTACCAACAGCCAGGTCAGCGATGGTAGCGTCTTCAGTTTCGCCAGAACGGTGAGAGATGACAGCGGTGTAGCCAGCGTCTTTCGCCATTTTGATTGCAGCCAGAGTTTCGGTCAGAGAACCGATCTGGTTGAATTTGATCAGGATGGAGTTAACGATGCCTTTTTCGATGCCTTCTTTCAGGATCTTGGTGTTGGTTACGAACAAGTCGTCACCAACCAGCTGGATTTTGTCGCCCAGTACTTTAGTCTGGTATGCGAAACCATCCCAGTCAGACTCGTCCAGACCATCTTCGATGGACACGATCGGGTACTGTTTGGTCAGTTCTTCCAGGAAATGAGTGAATTCTTCGGAGGTGAATGCTTTGTTGCCTTCGCCAGCCAGAACGTATTTACCGTCTTTGTAGAATTCAGACGCTGCACAGTCCATCGCCAGAGTGATGTCTTTGCCCAGCTCGTAGCCAGCTGCTTTAACCGCTTCAGCGATTACCGCCAGAGCTTCAGCGTTGGAACCCAGGTTCGGCGCATAGCCGCCTTCGTCACCCACTGCAGTGTTCATACCTTTGGCTTTCAGAACTTTAGCCAGGTTGTGGAACACTTCAGAACCCATACGTACAGCTTCTTTCAGGGTTTTAGCGCCAACAGGCTGAATCATGAATTCCTGGATGTCGACGTTGTTGTCAGCGTGCTCACCACCGTTGATGATGTTCATCATCGGAACCGGCATGGAGTATTTGCCCGGAGTGCCGTTCAGTTCAGCGATGTGTGCATACAGCGGCAGGCCTTTAGCAGCAGCTGCTGCTTTGGCGTTCGCCAGGGACACAGCCAGGATGGCGTTTGCACCGAAGTTGGATTTGTTTTCAGTACCGTCCAGATCGATCATGATCTTGTCGATGCCAGCCTGATCTTTAGCATCTTTACCCAGCAGAGCCTGAGCAATCGGGCCGTTAACAGCTGCAACAGCTTTCAGTACGCCTTTACCCATGAAGCGGGATTTGTCGCCATCGCGCAGTTCCAGTGCTTCGCGGGAACCAGTAGAAGCACCTGACGGAGCTGCTGCCATACCAACGAAACCACCTTCCAGGTGTACTTCGGCTTCAACAGTCGGGTTACCACGGGAGTCGATGATTTCACGACCGATGATTTTAACGATTTTGGACATTAGGTTTTCCTCAGTACAAGTTAAACTAAAACTCCAGACAAACAATGCACCCTGATGGGTGCATTGCCGTTCTAACTTTTTACTTCTTACTTCGCCTGACGCTTCTGATGTTCACTGGCGGCTTTCACAAAGCCGGCGAACAGCGGGTGCCCATCACGTGGCGTGGAAGTAAATTCCGGGTGGAACTGACAGGCCACGAACCACGGATGATTCGGTACCTCAATGATCTCGACCAACTGATCATCACCGGAACGGCCTGCAACACGCAGACCCGCAGCTTCAATCTGTTTCAACAGCATATTGTTGACTTCGTAGCGGTGGCGATGGCGTTCAACAATTGTCGGCGTACCGTACAGTTGACGAACCAGACTCTCATCGCTCAGCTGACACTGTTGCGCACCAAGACGCATTGTGCCACCCAGATCGCTCTTCTCGGTACGGACTTCGACGTTGCCGTCTTCATCACGCCATTCAGTAATCAGGGCCACCACTGGGTACTTACAGTCTGGCACAAATTCTGTGGAGTTGGCGTTGTCCATTCCCACGACGTTACGAGCAAACTCAATCAACGCAACCTGCATACCCAGGCAAATGCCCAGATAAGGAATATTGTTCTCACGCGCAAAGCGCGCTGTCGCGATTTTACCTTCAACACCACGGTAGCCGAAGCCGCCTGGGATCAGGATTGCATCAAGACCTTTCAGGATCTCAACGCCGCGCGTTTCGACATCTTGCGAATCAATCAGCTTGATGTTGACGGTGACACGATTCTTCAAGCCACCGTGCTTCAGCGCTTCGATAACTGACTTATAGGCATCCGGCAGTTCAATGTACTTGCCGACCATACCAATAGTCACTTCGCCTGCCGGATTCGCTTCTTCGTAGATAACCTGTTCCCATTCTGACAGATTCGCTTCCGGACAGTTCAAGCTGAATCGTTTACAAATATAATCGTCAAGGCCCTGGGATTTCAACAGGCCCGGAATTTTATAGATGGAATCGACATCTTTCAGAGAAATCACCGCTTTTTCCGGAACGTTACAGAACAATGCAATTTTTGCACGTTCATTAGCCGGAACTGCGCGATCGGAGCGGCAAATCAGGATATCTGGCTGAATACCGATAGAAAGCAGCTCTTTTACCGAGTGCTGAGTCGGTTTAGTTTTGACTTCACCTGCCGCCGCCATGTACGGAACCAGCGTCAGATGCATAAACAACGTGTGCTCACGGCCAATTTCTACGGCCATCTGGCGAATCGCTTCAAGGAACGGCAGAGATTCGATATCCCCAACGGTTCCGCCGATTTCAACCAGAACAACATCATGACCTTCGCCGCCTTCCAGAACGCGTTCTTTAATGGCATTCGTGATGTGCGGGATAACCTGAACGGTCGCGCCCAGGTAGTCGCCACGGCGTTCTTTACGCAGCACGTCGGAGTAGATACGACCGGTGGTGAAGTTGTTACGGCGGCTCATTTTCGTACGAATGAAACGCTCA
Source organism: Citrobacter sp. wls827 (assembly GCF_005280875.1). NCBI lineage: Bacteria > Pseudomonadati > Pseudomonadota > Gammaproteobacteria > Enterobacterales > Enterobacteriaceae > Citrobacter > Citrobacter sp. wls827. The sequence continues at coordinate 364,537 of NZ_SZWR01000018.1, read as the reverse complement.
TAGTGACCCAGGTCCAGGTCGGTTTCAGCGCCGTCTTCGGTAACGAACACTTCCCCGTGTTGGATAGGGCTCATAGTACCTGGATCGACGTTGATGTACGGATCCAGTTTCATCATGGTTACATTGAGGCCACGGGCTTCAAGAATGGCTGCCAGGGAGGCTGCGGCAATGCCTTTTCCCAGAGAGGATACGACCCCGCCGGTCACAAAAATATAGTTCGTTGTCATGCTGGACCTGAGAAGTTAGGGTGAAACGATGGAATTACCAAGACGGGAAAGTAGTATACCCGAACATGACGAGCGCCACAAACTTTCATTATTCCTCCTCTTCACCAGGCTCACATTAACATCGGGAGTGAGAAAATAGCCCCTTTGGGGTAAATGTTTTTGACGTAAATCAAGCGCTTGTTATTTAAAAAATCACACAAATCGCCCTTGACCGACGAAATCCCTTAGAGATCAATTTCCTGTCGTTTTACCTGTTGCCAGACTTCTTCCATTGTTTCCAGATCAACACCTGTCATTTCCAGACCGCGAGCAGCCACAATTCGCTCAACCTCACGAAAACGGCGCTCGAATTTTTCATTCGCTTTCTGCAAAGCAGTCTCTGCTTTAGTGCCTAAATGACGGGCCATATTGACCGTGGCAAACAGCAGGTCGCCCATTTCCTCCTCCAGTTTAGCCTGGTCAACGACAGCCTGCTTCGCCTCGAACATGACTTCATCGATCTCTTCGTAAACCTTGTCGACAACCGGCCCTAATGTTTTCCAGTCGAAGCCAACATTTGAGCAACGTTTCTGGATTTTCTGGGCGCGCATTAGCGCCGGTAAACTACGGGGAATATCGTCCAGCGCGGAATGTTGTGACTTCTCGGCACGTTCTTCGGTTTTGATTTGCTCCCAACGGGTTAGCACCTCGGTGCTGTTACTGGCAGAAACATCTGCGAAAACATGCGGGTGGCGGCGTTCAAGCTTATCGCTTATCGCAGCACAGATATCATCAAAGTTGAAGCGCCCTTCTTCCTGTGCCATCTGGGCGTAAAACACCACCTGGAACAACAGATCGCCTAATTCACCACGCAGATCGTCGAAGTCTTCGCGCGCAATGGCATCAAGTACTTCATAGGTTTCTTCGAGGGTGTAAGGGGCAATAGTGGCGAATGTCTGCTCTTTATCCCACGGACAACCGTTTTCCGGGTCGCGCAGGCGCTGCATAATACCGAGCAGTCGATCGATTTGGTTCATTGGAATATCCTGAAATTTCAATATAGTAGACCGGATATGGCGACAGCCAACATC
>NZ_SZWR01000018.1:355372-363171 GCF_005280875.1 Citrobacter sp. wls827 | reverse complement strand
AACGCTGACGCGTTGCCATCAGGCCTGCAAGATCATCCGGCCTACAAAATAATTAATTACCGTGCAGACGGCGTGCGTCGATCACATCCGGCACCTGGTTCAGCTTGCCGAGCACACGTCCGAGCACCTGCAGGTTGTAGATTTCGATGGTCATATCGATGGTAGCCAGTTGCTGTTTGGTATCGCTCCGACTGGCAACGCCCAGCACGTTCACTTTCTCGTTGGCAAGAATCGTCGTGATATCACGTAACAAGCCGCTGCGATCGTTAGCCTGGACGCGAACCACCAGCGAATACCCTGCCGAGTAGCTTTCGCCCCAAACCGCGTCAACAATTCGTTCCGGCGCATGCGAGCGCAGTTCATTCAGCTGTTCGCAATCCGCCCGGTGGACGGAAATACCGCGTCCCTGGGTGATAAACCCGACAATCTCATCGCCGGGAATCGGCTGGCAGCAGCGAGCGATGTGGTGCATCAGGTTACCCACCCCTTCAACCACCACGCGACCGTCGTCTTTTCGGCGACTCTGCGGCGCCTGCGTTTTCTGCTGAAGTTGTTTCAGCGCGGCGGCATCCTGTTCGGCAGCGCTTGGTTTATTAAACTGTGCCTGCAGGAAGTTCACCATCTGGTTGAGGCGGATGTCTCCTCCGCCAATCGCCGCCAGCAGCTCATCCAGCTCATTGAAGCTGTAGCGCGGCAGCAGATGTTTTTCCGCTTCTTTCAGGCTAATACCTAAATGCGCCAGCTCATCGTCGAGGATCTGGCGGCCCGCCAGGATGTTTTTGTCGCGATCCTGTTTACGGAACCAGGCGTGGATCTTCGAACGCCCACGACTGGTGGTTACGTAGCCAAGGTTAGGGTTCAACCAGTCGCGGCTTGGGTTTGGCTGTTTCTGGGTGATGATTTCAATTTGATCGCCCATCTGCAGCTGATAGGTAAACGGTACGATGCGCCCGCCAATTTTCGCGCCAATGCAACGATGCCCCACATCACTGTGGATGTGATAAGCAAAATCGAGCGGCGTTGAGCCCGCCGGTAAGTCCACAACATCGCCTTTTGGCGTAAAGACGTAAACTCTGTCATCAAAGACCTGGCTACGCACTTCATCCAGCATTTCACCGGAATCCGCCATCTCTTCCTGCCAGGCTATCAGTTTACGCAGCCACGCAATGCGGTCTTCATGACCAGAGCGCGCCGCGCCTGAAGCAGTACCTTCTTTGTACTTCCAGTGCGCGGCAACACCCAGCTCAGCATCTTCGTGCATCTGTTTGGTACGGATCTGGATTTCAATGGTTTTACCGCCAGGCCCCAGCACAACCGTATGGATTGACTGGTAACCGTTAGGCTTTGGATTGGCAACGTAGTCATCGAACTCATCAGGCAGATGGCGATAGTGAGTATGCACAATCCCCAGCGCGGCATAGCAATCCTGTAAACGCTCAGCCACGATACGCACCGCGCGCACATCGAACAGTTCGTCAAAAGCCAGCTGCTTTTTCTGCATTTTGCGCCAGATGCTGTAGATGTGCTTCGGACGTCCGTAAACTTCGGCTTTGACGCCTTCCGTTTTCATCTCTGAGCGCAAATGACCGACGAATTCATCAATGTAATGTTCCCTGTCGATACGACGTTCATGCAGCAGTTTGGCAATACGTTTGTATTCAGCCGGGTGCAGGTAACGGAAGCAGTAATCTTCCAGTTCCCATTTTAATTGCCCGATGCCTAATCGGTTAGCCAGCGGGGCGTAGATATTGGTGCACTCTTTTGCCGCCAGTACGCGTTCATCTTCCGGCGCATCTTTCACTTCTCGCAAATGGGCAATACGTTCCGCCAGCTTGATGACCACGCAGCGGAAGTCGTCGACCATTGCCAGCAGCATGCGACGAACGTTATCGACCTGCTCGGAAGAGACTGAATCGGTATGCGTGGCTTTAAGTTGGCGTATCGCCGCCATATCACGCACACCATGGATAAGGTTAACGATTGACGTGCCTACGCTCTCGCGCAGGATGTCTTCACTCACCACATTGGCATCCGCCAGAGGGAACAGCATCGCCGCTCGCAGCGTGTCGATGTCCATGCTCAGCATGGAGAGTATTTCCACCATTTCGACGCCACGCCACAGCAGCAGATCCGCATCCGGATGCCCCTGTGTCTGCTGCAGGCAATACGCCCAGGTTTCGGCTAAGCGTTCACACGACTGCTGGCTGGAGATCCCAAGACTCGCGATCCATTTCTTAGGATCAAACTCACCAGCTTTATTTATATGTGCACTTCTTACCGCAACCATCGTCCTCTCCTTAAGGGGCATGGCCTGTCGAAGTCGACAAGCCGTACCCATTGTCTTTCACGTTGCATTACAACCCGAAATCCAATGGGTATAAAATTCATTACAAACGCTCAAACAGGACCATCGATTCCAGATGTCCAGTGTGCGGGAACATATCGAGCATCGCCAGTCGCCGAACGGTATATCCTGCATTGAGTAACGCTTCGCTGTCACGAGCCAGCGTAGCAGGATTACAGGATACATAAACAACGCGGCCAGGGTTTAACTTTATAATATGTTGCATCACGCCGGCAGCCCCCGCACGCGCAGGATCGAGCAATACTTTATCAAATCCGTTTTTTGCCCATGGTTGTTTGGTGACATCTTCTTCAAGGTTTTCATGAAAGAATGTCACATTGTGTAGTCCGTTATTCCGCGCATTTTCCCGGCCTTTTTCCACCAGCGCAGGGACACCTTCAACACCCACAACGCTCGCTGCTCGTACGGCCAACGGCAACGTAAAATTCCCCATACCACAGAACAAATCGAGCACCCGGTCCTCTCGCTGCACATCCAGCCATTCCAGCGCACAGGAAACCATTTTTTGGTTTACCCCTTCATTGACCTGGATAAAATCACGCGGGCTGAAGGTTAAACGTAGTCCATTTGAATCATACCAGGGCGATTCTTCTGAATTTGATTCCAGTATCTCGCTTTGCGGAGCCAGAAACAAAGACAGTCCCTGAGAATGCGAAAAGCGTTCCAGTTTTTCTTTATCCGCGGCACTCAATGGTGCGGTGTGGCGCAAAATCATCAGAGTTCCACTTCCAGCCTGCACCAATTCGACATGCCCCAAGTGACGCAGCCCCTGCAGACTCTGCAGGCATGCCCGAATTTCAGGCAGCAACGCCTCAAGTTGGGGCACCAAAATAGGGCATTGCTTCACATCAATAATGTCGCTGGAGCCGGACTTGCGAAATCCCATCTGCAATTGCTGCTCTTTCGAGCGATAGTTCAGACTTAAACGCGCGCGGCGTCGATAGCCCCACGGGGTATCGGCGATAACTTCTGTCACCTCACATTTCATTAAACGCGATAACGCTGCACTTTTGCTACGCTGCTGCAACGAGATGCTGGCGTGCTGCTGTTGGCAGCCACCACAGACCCCAAAATGTGGACAACGTGGCACTTCACGTTCCGAACTGTCGTTTAAACGACGTTTGACTTGCGCGCGGGCGAACTGTTTTTTATCTTCAGTTATCACCACTTCTGCGCTTTCCTGAGGCAGCAATTCCGGTATAAACAGGGCTTTCCCGTTATGACGAGCAACGCCCTGACCAAAAGAATCAAGGTCATTGACGGTAACGGTTATGATCTGACGCGTCGTCACGCGTCGTTTTGCAGAGTAGAATTGCGCCATCGACGAGATATTTCTCTATTTAACAGTGTGACCCTAATTGTCCCATAACGGAACTCCATGACCAACTACAGCCTGCGCGCACGCATGATGATTCTGATCCTGGCCCCGACCGTCCTGATAGGTTTGCTGCTCAGTATCTTTTTTGTTGTGCATCGCTATAACGACTTGCAGCGTCAACTGGAAGATGCTGGTGCCAGCATCATCGAGCCACTCGCGGTTTCCAGCGAATACGGCATGAACTTGCAAAACCGGGAATCCATCGGCCAGCTTATCAGCGTGTTGCATCGTCGCCATTCCGATATTGTGCGGGCAATTTCCGTCTATGACGAAAATAACCAACTGTTCGTCACCTCCAACTTTCATCTTGATCCGTCAGAGATGCAATTGGCTACCGGATCGCCGTTTCCGCGAAAGCTGAGCGTAACCCGGCACGGGGATATCATGATCCTGCGTACCCCTATTATATCGGAAAGCTATTCACCTGATGAATCTGCCGTTAGCGATGCCAAAAACACCAAAAATATGTTGGGGTATGTGGCGCTTGAGCTGGACCTCAAGTCCGTGCGATTACAGCAGTACAAAGAGATCTTTATCTCCAGCGTCATGATGCTGTTTTGTATTGGCATTGCGTTAATTTTCGGCTGGCGTCTGATGCGCGACGTGACCGGACCAATTCGCAACATGGTGAATACCGTTGACCGAATACGTAGAGGTCAGCTCGATAGCCGCGTGGAAGGTTTCATGTTGGGCGAACTGGATATGCTGAAGAATGGCATCAACTCGATGGCAATGTCTCTCGCCGCCTACCATGAAGAGATGCAGCACAATATCGATCAGGCGACTTCAGATCTGCGCGAAACGCTGGAGCAGATGGAGATCCAAAACGTTGAGTTGGATCTGGCGAAGAAACGCGCCCAGGAAGCTGCACGTATTAAATCAGAGTTCCTGGCGAACATGTCTCATGAGCTACGTACACCGCTAAACGGTGTCATTGGCTTTACACGCCTGACACTGAAAACCGAGTTAAATACCACCCAGCGCGATCACCTGAATACAATTGAGCGCTCTGCTAACAACCTGCTTGCTATCATCAATGATGTGCTCGACTTCTCTAAACTGGAAGCGGGTAAACTGATTCTGGAAAGCATACCGTTCCCGCTGCGCAGCACACTGGATGACGTCGTAACGCTGTTAGCGCACTCCTCCCATGACAAAGGGCTGGAGCTAACACTGAATATTAAAAATGACGTTCCGGACAATGTGATTGGCGATCCGCTGCGCCTGCAACAGGTCATTACCAACCTGGTCGGCAATGCCATCAAATTTACTGAGAGCGGCAATATCGACATTCTGGTTGAAAAACGCGCGCTCAGTAACACCAAAGTCCAGATTGAAGTTCAAATCCGCGATACCGGTATTGGCATCCCGGAACGCGATCAGTCACGTCTGTTCCAGGCTTTCCGTCAGGCTGATGCCAGCATTTCGCGCCGTCACGGCGGTACCGGACTTGGCCTTGTGATCACACAAAAACTGGTCAATGAAATGGGTGGGGATATCTCGTTCCATAGCCAACCCAATCGCGGTTCCACTTTCTGGTTCCATATCAGTCTTGATCTCAATCCTAATGTTATCAGCGATCGTTCAACCACCCGCTGTCTGGCCGGAAAACGACTGGCTTACGTTGAACCAAATGCTACCGCCGCGCAATGCACGTTAGATATCTTGAGTGAAACGCCACTGGAGGTGATTTACAGTCCTTCATTCTCTGCATTACCGGCAGAACACTACGATATTCTGCTACTTGGTGTCCCCGTCACTTTCCACGAGCCGCTCACCATGCAGCATAAACGTCTGGCAAGCGCAGCCGCAATGACCGATTTCCTGTTGCTGGCGCTGCCTTGCCATGCGCAGATTAACGCTGAAAAATTAAAGCAAGGCGGCGCGGCGGCATGTCTGTTAAAACCGCTCACCTCAACCCGATTGCTGCCTGCGTTAACCGAATATTGCCACCTGAACCAGGGTGCAGAACGCCAGTTGTTAGATGAAAGCAAGATTGCGATGACCGTGATGGCGGTGGACGACAACCCGGCGAACCTGAAGCTTATCGGCGCATTACTTGAAGATAAGGTTCAGCACGTCGAGCTGTGCGACAGCGGACAGCAGGCGGTGGACAGAGCCAAGCAAATGCAGTTTGATCTGATCCTGATGGATATTCAGATGCCAGACATGGACGGTATTCGTGCCTGCGAACTGATCCATCAGCTTCCACACCAGCAGCAGACACCGGTTATTGCGGTAACAGCACATGCCATGGCAGGGCAAAAAGAGAAGTTACTCAGCGCCGGAATGAATGACTACCTGGCTAAGCCGATTGAAGAAGATAAATTGCACAGTTTGCTGTTGCGCTATAAGCCCGGTGCCGGCACATCAGCCCGGGCTATCGTGGCAGCCCCCCCTGACCCCGTGGTCAACCCGAATACGACCCTCGACTGGCAACTGGCTTTGAGACAGGCTGCCGGTAAAAACGATCTGGCGCGGGATATGCTGCAAATGCTGATCGATTTCTTGCCTGAAGTCCGTAACAGAATTGAAGAGCAACTGGTGGGTGAAAACCCTGAAGGGTTGGTGGATTTGATTCATAAACTACACGGCAGCTGCGGTTACAGCGGGGTTCCCCGCATGAAAAACCTGTGCCAGCTTATTGAACAGCAGTTACGTAGCGGGACCAAAGAAGAAGATCTGGAACCAGAGTTTTTAGAGCTTCTTGATGAGATGGACAACGTCGGGCGAGAAGCGAAACGGATATTGGGGTGATATTCGCCGATGCGGCGTAAACGCCTTATCCGGCCGACAGGTTTCGCTGTTTACCGTAGGCCCGATAGGCGTCGCGCCATCGGGCACATCGCCGGAGCGGTGTAAACGCCTTCTCCGACCTACAACTCAGCGTAATTGCTGCCCTGCTTTAAGCGTTGCGGCCACGTTTCGTGCCGTCATCCGCACATTTTCACTCGCATTATCCAGCGCCTCATCCAGCGTGCAAATGGTATAAATCACGCTAAAAACAGCATCAATTCCATGCTCATGCACCACGCCAACATCTGGCGTCAGGCTGCCTGCAATACCAATGACGGGCTTATTATATCGCTTTGCAACGTTCGCTACGCCTACCGGGACTTTGCCATGGATCGTCTGACTGTCAATACGCCCTTCCCCGGTCACAACTAGATCTGCATCCGCAACGCAGTCGTCGAGGTGTAACGCATCCGTCACGATCTCGATACCACGGCGTAGCTGCGCGCCGCAAAACGCATACAGTGCAGCACCCATGCCTCCGGCTGCGCCTCCACCGGCCAGATCCAGCACGTTAACGTCCAGATCGCGGGCAATCAGTTGTGCATAGTGCGTCAGCGCATTATCCAGACGGGTGATCATCTCTGGCGTTGCCCCTTTTTGTGGACCAAATACTGCAGAAGCGCCCTCTTTACCGGTCAGCGGATTCGTGACATCACAGGCCACTTCGATACGACAGGTGGCAAGGCGCTTATCTAACGCTGAAATATCGATCCTGGTGAGCGCTTCCAGACCGATCCCGCCTTGTGCAATCTGGTTATTCTGTGCATCCAGCAATTTGGCGCCCAATGCCTGCACCATACCGGCACCACCATCATTGGTCGCACTACCGCCAATCCCGATGATGATGTGTTCTACACCCGCATCCAGCGCATGGCGAATCAACTCTCCGGTCCCCCATGAGGTGGTTTTCAGCGGGTCGCGTAACCCTGCCGGAACTCGCTCTAACCCACTGGCGGCCGCCATCTCGATAAACGCTGAGCGCTCATCTCCTGATACCCCATAAAATGCCTGTACCTTACTTCCCAGGGGCCCCGTAACATCAACATGCACAAGGTGGCCCGCCGTAGCGGCAACCATCGCCTCGACCGTTCCTTCACCACCATCAGCGACCGGTATCTTTACGTAATCCGCATCAGGCCAGATCTCACGAAAACCCTGCTCAATGGCAGTTGCCACCTCAAACGCACTCAAACTCTCTTTATAAGAATCCGGTGCAATTACTATTTTCATAAGCCGTCCTTACGCATGTTGATTCTGTTA
>NZ_SZWR01000018.1:349251-355307 GCF_005280875.1 Citrobacter sp. wls827 | reverse complement strand
CGGTTCCTGTCAGAACCGGCATAACACTTAGCGCACCATGCATGGGCGTTTATTATCGAAGGTCCAGTTCGGGATCAGGTACTGCATTCCCATCGCGTCATCACGCGCTCCCAGGCCATGTTGCTGGTACAGTTCGTGCGCTTTCATCACCTGGTCCATATCCAGTTCTACACCCAGACCCGGCTTCGCTGGTACCTGTACCATGCCGCCTTTAATGTCGAACGGTTCTTTGGTCAGGCGTTGGTTACCTTCCTGCCAGATCCAGTGGGTATCAATGGCCGTAATTTTACCCGGCGCAGCCGCCGCCACATGAGTGAACATCGCCAGCGAAATATCAAAGTGGTTGTTAGAGTGTGAACCCCAGGTGAGGCCAAACTCATGACACATCTGCGCTACGCGAACAGACCCCTGCATGGTCCAGAAATGCGGGTCAGCCAGCGGAATATCCACAGATTGCAACGACAGCGTGTGCCCCATCTGACGCCAGTCGGTAGCAATCATATTGGTCGCCGTCGGCAGGCCAGTAGCGCGGCGGAATTCCGCCATCACTTCACGCCCAGAGAACCCCTGCTCCGCGCCACATGGATCTTCAGCATAAGCCAGCGATCCTTTCAGATACTTACCGATCTTGATCGCTTCATTCAACGACCAGGCGCCGTTGGGATCGAGCGTTACGCGGGCCTGCGGGAAACGCTTCGCCAACGCGACGATAGATTCCGCTTCCTCTTCCCCTGCCAGCACGCCACCTTTCAGTTTAAAGTCGTTAAAGCCATATTTCTCATACGCAGCTTCAGCCAGGCGCACAACCGCATCCGGGGTCATGGCCTCTTCATGGCGCAGACGATACCAGTCGCACTTCTCATCCGGCTGACTCTGATACGGCAGCGGCGTCGCTTTACGGTTGCCGACGAAGAACAGATACCCCAGCATTTCTACTTCGCTACGCTGCTGGCCATCACCCAGCAGAGACGCGACATTCACCCCCAGGTGCTGGCCTAACAGATCCAACATTGCCGCTTCGATCCCGGTAACCACATGAATAGTGGTACGTAAATCGAAGGTCTGCAAACCACGCCCACCGGCATCCCGATCGGCAAAGGTATTGCGTACCGTATTCAGTACGTTTTTGTATTCACCTAACGTTTTGCCCACCACCAGCGGAATCGCATCTTCCAGCGTTTTACGGATTTTTTCTCCGCCGGGAATTTCACCCACGCCGGTATGACCGGAGTTATCTTTAATAATCACAATATTGCGCGTGAAGAACGGAGCATGTGCGCCGCTCAGGTTCATCAGCATACTGTCATGACCCGCAACCGGAATAACCTGCATAGAGGTAACCAGTGGGGTAGAAAATTGTGCGCTCATAATTAAGTCCTTATTCAAAATTAGTGGCGGCCGAAAACGGGACGTTTACGGTCAAAAGTCCATCCGGGGATCAGATACTGCATTGGGCCTGCGTCATTACGCGCGCCGCCGGGCAGCGCCTTATAGGCTTCATGCGCTTTCTGCACCTGATCCCAGTCCAGTTCCACGCCCAGACCGGGCGCATCGGGTACCGCAATTTTTCCGTTTTTAATCTCCAGCGGATTTTTGGTCAGGCGGCAATCACCCTCCTGCCAGATCCAGTGGGTATCAATAGCCGTTGGATTACCCGGCGCAGCCGCACCGACGTGGGTGAACATCGCCAGCGAAATATCAAAGTGGTTATTAGAATGGCATCCCCAGGTCAGGCCCCAGTCATCGCACAACTGCGCCACGCGTACCGCGCCGGAAAGCGTCCAGAAGTGCGGATCGGCCAGCGGAATATCGACTGCATTCAGCATTACCGCGTGGCCCATTTCGCGCCAGTTGGTAGCAATCATGTTGGTCGCCACCGGCAAACCAGTCGCGCGGCGGAACTCGGCCATCACTTCGCGCCCGGAAAAGCCCTGTTCAGCGCCGCACGGATCTTCGGCATAGGTCAGCACATCATTCAGGCCTTTACACAGGGAGATGGCTTCATCCAGCAGCCAGGCACCGTTTGGATCGACGGTAATACGCGCATCCGGGAAACATGCTTTCAGCGCACGGACGGTTTCAATTTCTTGCTCACCCGGCAGCACACCGCCCTTCAGTTTGAAATCTTTAAAGCCATAACGATCCTGTGACGCCTGCGCCAGACGCACCACCGCGTCGCTGGTCATCGCTTGCTGGTGACGTAATTGATACCACTCATGTTTACCCGGCGTACTTTCCAGATACGGCAAATCGGTTTTGCAGCGATCGCCTACATAGAACAGATACCCGAGCACGGTCACTGCATCACGCTGCTTACCCGGACCTAACAGCTCGCAGACCGGTACATTCAGCGCTTTGCCCAGCAGATCCAGCAGCGCGGCCTCCAGCGCCGCCACCGCATTGACGCGCAGCTCAAATGTCCAGGCACCTTTGCCGAAAGTATCAAAGTCAGCAGCCTGATTGCCTTTATGTACCTGCTGGACCACCTTATTCAGGCGGGCCACTTCCTGACCCAATACCATCGGGATAGCGTCAACCAGAGTCTGATAAATCACTTCACCGCCCGGCGCTTCACCGACGCCGGTATTACCGGCGTTATCGGTAAGAACCACAATATTGCGAGTGAAATATGCGTTGTGCGCACCACCAATATTGAGCAGCATGCTGTCATGCCCGGCCACCGGGATGACCTTCATATCGGTAATAACGGGGCTTGATTGTGTTGTCATCATCATTGTCCTGCGACAGGTTTCAGTTCGATACGTTTAATATCCCCGACCAGCACCAGATAGCTCACCACAGCAATCAGCGCATGCACCCCAACGTAAATCAAGGCACCATTAAACGACCCCGTCGTGCCCACAATGTAGCCAATAGCAATCGGTGTCACGATGCCGGAGATATTACCGAACATATTGAACAGGCCGCCGCTCAGGCCGCTAATCTCTTTGGGGGCCGTGTCTGCCATTACCGCCCAGCCCAGTGCACCAATACCTTTACCGAAGAAGGCCAGCGCCATAAAGCCGATAATCATCCACTCAACGTTGACGTAGTTACAGAACACCATCACCATTGACAGCAACATACCCAACACGATTGGCGTTTTACGGGCGATATTCAGCGAACCGGTGCGACGCATCAGCCAGTCGGAAATAATGCCGCCGAGCACGCCGCCTGCGAATCCGCAAATAGCCGGGACCGACGCGACAAATCCCGCTTTCAGAATCGACATACCGCGCGCCTGTACCAGATAGACCGGGAACCAGGTGATAAAGAAGTAGGTCAGCGCGTTAATACAGTACTGACCGATGTAGATACCGATCATCATGCGGGAACCCAACAACTGTTTGATTTGTCCCCATTTCACGCTGAACGGAACTTTAGCTTTAGCGGCTGCCTGATCCATGTTGATCAGTGCGCCACCTTCGGCAATGTAGTCCAGCTCTTTTTGGTTTACACCCGGGTGCTGGTTTGGTTCATGAATCACCTTCAGCCAGACAAAGCTGATGATGATCCCGAGTCCACCCATAAAGAAGAATACGTGTGACCAGCCTACTTCGTGGGTCAGCCAGCCCATGATTGGCGCGAAGATAACGGTGGCAAAGTACTGCGCAGAGTTAAAGATTGCGACCGCCGTGCCCCTCTCCTGTGCCGGGAACCATGCCGCAACAATGCGACTGTTGCCGGGGAAGGATGGCGCTTCAGCTAACCCCACCAGGAAGCGCAGGGTAAACAACGCAACGATAATGCCGAAGCCGCTAAAGATATCGACGAAGCCCTGCAGCAGGGTAAACATGGACCAGATAAAGATGGACCAGAAATAAACACGTTTTGAACCAAAGCGGTCAAGCAACCAGCCGCCGGGGATCTGGCCGATAACATAGGCCCATGAAAAAGCGGAAAATACATACCCCATCCCGACGGCATCAAGGCCAATGTCTTTGGCCATCTCAGAGCCGGCAATGGATAAGGTGGCGCGGTCGCCGTAGTTGAAGGATGTGACGATAAACAACATCACCACTATCCAGTAGCGAGCGTTAGTGCGTTTTTCCGCGCTGCTCGCCGCCTGACTTAATGAACTCATTGTTGCACTCCTGAATCGTGGCTTTCGCCAGTTCATTCTGTACAGCACCTGTAGGGTGATCAGAATGAGAGGTTAGTGTGTGGCAGTTTTGGTACAGCTCAGGGCCGTTTTATTCTGACTCGCTGCCTTTTCGGGAACTGACGGGAAAAGTATATGAAGGAGTGCCTCTTACCCTCACCGTGCAAAAACACAACATTGCGAGGGGTGAATGAGGTTGTTTATGGCATAAGCCTAAGGGAATGGAAGATGCTTCACGAAATTGGCGTTTGAGGGGGATTTATTGCCGGGTAATGGCGACGCCTTACCCGGCTTATGATTCGAACTGTGCGGATGGTTGGGTAATATTCTATTTGAGGAGCGTTGCCCAGTGTTCTACCCAGGGGTTGGATTCGCTTTCCGGTTCCGGATGTTCACCGGCATCAATCAGCAGCATCTCACCTACACGCTGGGCGCTCTGTTCCTGCAAAAGCGCATCAAACTGCTTACCACCGCCGCAGAAATTGGCATATGAACTGTCACCGAGTGCAATAATGCCGTAGTGAACGTCGGGCTGATAACCCAGTTGGTCTTTAATTCCCTGAAACAGCGGCACGATGCTGTCCGGCAGATCGCCTTGTCCCGTCGTTGACGTTACGACCAGGATGTACTTGTCTTTGTACTTTTCCCAGTCAGCCAGTTCCGGATCTTCATAAACCGTAGCTTTATGCCCCTGATTTGCGAGGATAGCTTCGGCCTCTTCGGCAACCAGCAGCGCGTTTCCGTACATCGTGCCGACAAAAATTCCAATTTCCGCCATAACCGTAATCTCCTGGGACTTAAGAATCTATCTGCTTATCCTGACCTGACAGCCCGCTGAACTCAACCCTTTCATTCTCAGGGAGAAGTCCACGCCAGCCAAACTGTGATAGCGCCTGCATCCAGACGTCATCCAGCCCGGCGCGAATAACCAGAGGTTCGCCGGTGAAAGGATGGGTCAGCGCAAGCTGGCTGGCATGCAGCATTAATCGCTGACAACCGAAATGCTCCGCGGCGCTGCGGTTTTGTCGCAAATCACCGTGCTTGCTGTCGCCAATAATCGGATGACGCAAATGCGCCAAGTGACGTCTGAGCTGGTGTTTTCGACCGGTTTTAGGATCCAGCTCCACCAGCCCGTAACGGGTGGTCGGATAACGTCCGGTCGCCACCGGCATTTCAACCGTCGCCAGGCCGCGATAATGGGTTACCGCAGGCTGTGGGCCTTTGTCGTCACGGGCAAATTTATCGGCAATCTTGTCCAGCTCTTCCACCAAAGGATAATCCAGCACGGCATCATCCATCAGCCAGCCACGCACAATCGCATGATAGCGTTTTTGGATTTGATGCTGCTCAAACTGCTGTGCCAGCCGTCGTCCGGCCTCGCTGGACAGCCCCATCAACAGCACACCGGATGTCGGTCTGTCGAGTCGGTGGGCGGTAAAAACGTGCTGACCAATCTGGTCGCGCACCGTTTGCATTACCACCACTTTCTCATCGCGGTCGAGCCAACTGCGATGAACCAGCCAGCCCGAAGGTTTGTTGACTGCAACCAGCCATTGGTCCTGATAGAGAATCTCCAGCATCAGGCGTTATCACTGGTAAATAGCGCATCCAGATCCTGCAATGCAATCAGGATCACATCGCGCTGTGGATGATCGGCTGCCAGCGCCATTTCATAATATGGCGCAATAGCGAACGCTTCTGGAAGTGGCTGCGCATTATCAAGCAGCGCATGCATGCGGGGAATCAACACCCACTGCAGCCATTCAACCGGCTCCATGGTATCCATACAAAAAGGCTGCGTGCTGGAAAACAGATGCGCTTCTGGCTCATCCATCCGCCAGTGATTATGTTCACGCAGCAGTGCTTCAAGCGCATGCAACTGCTCGCGCACACGGTCATGAGTCGTCATGAAATTAACCTCAATGATGAAAAATCTGGCGCGAAGAATAGCACC
>NZ_SZWR01000018.1:346649-349132 GCF_005280875.1 Citrobacter sp. wls827 | reverse complement strand
AGTGCTCCCTGCTCATCCGTGACAACTTTTCCTGTGGTCTTACGACCGCGTTCATCCTGAACTTTTGCATCCTGCTCACATCACCCCGATGTGAAAACTTCATCCTGAAGTGTCCTGGCCATCCTGACCCGCCGAACATCCTGACCGGCTCTCGTTCTCCATCCTGGAGGTGTCCTTTAACGCTTCCCGCGTTTTCCTCTTTGCTTCATCCTGAAACCTGTCCTTGCAGCACCGTCCTGGTGTGTCCTGCCGAAGTGTCATCATCCTGATGTTCACTTCGTTGTGCGACTCCTTGTCGACAGAGATAGAATCGCCTGTTTCGCATTGTCTTACAAGACACTTACAGACATACCCTAATGATTATTTTCATATGAAAGTTATCAATAAAACATTAACCAATTGAATTATAAATAGTTAACATTATATCGGTCGATGAAGTCTTTACTGATCACCTGGCAATCTCCTACAGGGTTTGTAAGAGATCTCTCACACGCCCTAGGGCAAACTGGATTACAGAACAGGCTTAAGTTGAGTAAGAAATTCCGCAAGCGAGGCCGCCAGAACCGTCCGTTTACGGGTTCCCAGCGTTTCCTTGCAGACTTCCCCAGACAAGTTGCACACTGAAATAACATCAAGTTCATTGTCCAGTGTGGCAATAAAAAGTGTAGGAGAGAGCTTAAGGCGTTTTTGCGTAACCAGGTGGCCGATCAGGTTTTCCTGTACGCGCCTGAAGTCATCTTCAGACCAGGTTTGCAGCAGAGTAAGTTTCTCATCCGCAAATTGTGCGTACATGTCCCCGGCAAACTGGGTGGTATAAAACGCATGAACAGCGGGTTGTACCACAATATCAAAGGCGCGTTCAACCGCGTTTACATTCGGCTCGCCCACAAAAGGCTGCGGTTGCCAGTACACCGCATCGTTCGTGGAGGAGATGATGCACGGAGACGGTACGCCATACAGCTCTTCACTCAGCGGCCAGCTGCCGTTTTTTTCATGCCATGCATCGCAATAACGCGTCGTAAAGGCTGTCAACGCCTGTGCTGTCAATTCGTCCACTGATTTCTCTCTTCACAAAAGCCAGGATACACTTGTCGCATAGTGTATCTGGTTTATGACGGTGAAACATGTCCTCTTATGAAAATCATCAGGCGCTTGACGGCCTGACTCTCGGAAAATCAACGGATTACCGGGATATTTACGACGCCAGCCTGCTGCAGGGTGTTCCGCGCAGCCTGAACCGCGACCCGCTGGATCTTAAGGCCGATAATCTGCCTTTTCACGGCGCCGATATCTGGACGCTGTATGAACTGTCATGGCTGAATGCCAACGGCTTACCGCAGGTTGCGGTCGGCCATGTGGAGCTGGATTACACCAGCGTTAATCTGATTGAATCAAAAAGTTTTAAGCTGTATCTGAACAGTTTTAATCAGACGCGTTTTGACTCATGGGAACACGTCCGTCAGACGCTGGAACACGATCTACGCGCCTGCGCGCAAGGTGATGTCAGCGTAGCGCTCTATCGTCTTGACGAACAGGAAGGGCAGCCGATAGCCCACTTCAATGGCACCTGTATCGACAATCAGGATATCGTCATCGATAACTACCAGTTCAGCACCGACTATCTGGAAAATGCCGTAAGCGGTGAAAAAGCGGTGGAAGAGACGCTGGTCAGCCATCTGCTAAAATCCAACTGCCTGATCACCCACCAGCCTGACTGGGGTTCCATACAAATTCAGTATCGCGGTCGCAAAATCGACAGGGAAAAGTTGCTGCGCTATCTGGTCTCCTTCCGCCACCACAATGAATTTCACGAGCAGTGTGTGGAACGCATTTTCAATGACCTGCTGCGTTTCTGTCAGCCGGAGAAACTGAGCGTATACGCACGCTACACGCGACGCGGCGGCCTCGATATCAACCCATGGCGCACCAACACAGATTTCACCCCCGCAACAGGCAGACTGGTGCGTCAGTAATCTTTTTTCTCAATTTTGCGTGTCGGATTCCGCGCGCAAGGTTGTGAAAGGTCATAAGCCAGGGCTATTGTAATCAGTAGAGGATGATATCTCTCGTCCCGTAAGGAGTTTACTTGATTACACATATTAGCCCGCTTGGCTCAATGGACATGTTGTCGCAGCTGGAAGTCGATATGCTTAAACGCACGGCCAGCAGCGACCTGTATCAACTGTTTCGTAACTGTTCGCTTGCCGTTCTGAACTCCGGCAGTTTGACAGACAACAGCAAAGAGCTGCTGTCTCGTTTTGAAAGTTTCGACATTAACGTGCTGCGCCGTGAACGCGGTGTGAAGCTGGAACTGATCAACCCACCTGAAGACGCGTTTGTCGATGGGCGCATCATTCGCGCGCTGCAGGCCAACCTGTTTGCCGTACTGCGCGACATTCTTTTCGTCAATGGCCAGATCCATAACGCGGGTCGTTTCCAGCATCTGGATCTCGAAAGCTCGGTTCACATCACCAACCTGGTCT
>NZ_SZWR01000018.1:343803-346588 GCF_005280875.1 Citrobacter sp. wls827 | reverse complement strand
CGGGCGCTTCACGTCGGTGAAGCGCCGAACATGGTCGTCTGCTGGGGCGGTCACTCCATCAACGAGAACGAATACTTGTATGCGCGTCGCGTGGGCACTCAGTTAGGCCTGCGTGAACTGAACATCTGCACCGGGTGTGGTCCGGGCGCGATGGAAGCGCCAATGAAAGGCGCCGCGGTCGGCCACGCTCAGCAGCGCTACAAAGACAGCCGCTTTATTGGTATGACCGAGCCGTCAATTATCGCGGCGGAACCGCCTAACCCGCTGGTTAACGAACTGATCATCATGCCGGACATTGAAAAACGTCTGGAAGCGTTCGTGCGTATCGCTCACGGCATTATCATCTTCCCGGGCGGCGTAGGGACAGCAGAAGAGCTGTTGTATCTGCTGGGTATCCTGATGAATCCGGCCAACAAAGATCAAGTTCTGCCATTGATCCTGACCGGGCCAAAAGAGAGCGCCGATTACTTCCGCGTGCTGGACGAATTTATCGTGCACACGCTGGGAGAAGAGGCGCGCCGTCACTATCGCATTATCATTGACGATGCAGCGGAAGTCGCTCGTCTGATGAAAAAAGCGATGCCGCTGGTGAAAGAAAACCGTCGCGACACCGGTGATGCCTACAGCTTTAACTGGTCAATTCGTATCGCGCCTGATTTGCAGATGCCGTTCGAACCGTCCCACGAAAACATGGCGAATCTGAAACTGTATCCAGACCAGCCTGTTGAAGTGCTGGCTGCAGACCTGCGTCGCGCATTCTCCGGGATTGTCGCGGGGAACGTGAAAGAAGTCGGCATTCGCGCCATTGAAGAGTTTGGCCCGTACAAAATCCACGGTGACCCTGAGATGATGCGCCGCATGGACGATCTCCTGCAGGGCTTTGTTGCACAACATCGTATGAAGTTACCGGGCACTGCGTATATCCCGTGCTACGAGATCTGCGCATAACCTTCAACACCCGCTAGCAGCGCTATAGCGGTGACAGTTTTGTCCATATCAAAGCCGGATTTGGCGCTTCAGCCAACCGGCTTTTTTAGTGATACCAGTCACATAGCTCACGCAATAACATAAATATCAATTATCTTTCGTCTGGCGAGCCCCAAAACGCAAACGATTACCTCCCAGGGGAAACCGTGATTTATCACCGCAAATTATAATTAGTCATCAGAATTCACTAAAAACAACAGTTTTTATAGCGCAACCCTCGTATCTTCGCGCCCTGTCTTTCATGCCATATGTCGTTAATGTTAGCCTTCACGCCCGTAAATTCGCTTTGACTATTTTTTAACAGATTAATGGTCCAAATTTATCCACATAAAAGGTGGATTATTGCATTTGAGATCGCGATCACTGATACATTCATTACTTAAATGTATCTTTCCGCCCGAAAATTATTACGGCGAAAAATTATATAAAAATCGCTAAACGAATTTCGTTTTACAGTCGGGTATTTTTTCATTGGATTGAACCCAAACCCGACTTTTTAAGCTTCCTCCAGGAGAAACAGATGGAAAACACGCAAACCAGCACTATCGTTACGGGCCAGACCCGCAGCGCATGGCGCAAGACAGACACCATGTGGATGCTGGGCCTTTACGGCACGGCGATTGGCGCGGGTGTATTATTCCTGCCAATTAACGCAGGCGTTGGCGGTATGATCCCGCTGATCATCATGGCCATTCTTGCCTTCCCAATGACCTTCTTTGCTCACCGTGGTCTGACCCGCTTTGTGCTGTCCGGTAAAAATCCGGGTGAAGACATCACCGAAGTTGTAGAAGAACACTTTGGCGTTGGCGCAGGTAAACTGATTACTCTGCTCTACTTCTTCGCTATCTACCCCATTCTGCTGGTTTACAGTGTTGCAATCACCAACACCGTTGAAAGCTTCCTGACTCACCAGTTGGCGATTACGCCGCCGCCGCGTGCAATCCTCTCTCTGATTCTGATTGTCGGCATGATGACCATCGTGCGCTTCGGTGAGCAGATGATCGTTAAGGCGATGAGCATCCTGGTATTCCCGTTCGTTGCGGCTCTGATGCTGCTGGCGCTGTATCTGATCCCTCAGTGGAGCGGTGCGATTCTGGAAACCATGTCTTTTGACTCTGCGGCAACCACCGGCAACGGCCTGCTGTTGACCCTGTGGCTGGCGATTCCGGTAATGGTGTTCTCCTTCAACCACTCCCCTATCATCTCCTCCTTCGCCGTGGCGAAGCGTGAAGAGTACGGTGATGAAGCTGAGAAGAAATGCTCCAAGATTCTGGCATTCGCTCACATCATGATGGTACTGACCGTTATGTTCTTCGTCTTCAGCTGTGTATTCAGCCTGACCCCGGCGGACCTGGCAGCAGCAAAAGAGCAGAACATCTCGATTCTGTCTTACCTGGCGAACCACTTTAACGCGCCGATTATTGCCTGGATGGCACCGATCATCGCGATTATCGCTATCACCAAATCCTTCCTCGGCCACTACCTGGGCGCACGTGAAGGCTTCAACGGGATGGTGATTAAGTCTCTGCGCGGCAAAGGCAAATCCATCGAAATCAACAAACTGAACAAAATCACTGCACTGTTCATGCTGGTAACCACCTGGATTGTGGCGACGCTGAACCCGAGCATCCTCGGTATGATTGAGACCCTGGGTGGCCCAATCATCGCGATGATTCTGTTCCTGATGCCGATGTATGCGATTCAGAAAGTACCGGCAATGCGTAAATACAGCGGCCATATCAGCAACGTGTTCGTTGTGATTATGGGCCTGATCGCTATCTCCGCTATTTTCTACTCT
>NZ_SZWR01000018.1:308114-343744 GCF_005280875.1 Citrobacter sp. wls827 | reverse complement strand
CTGCGCCGCTCTTCGGGGCGGCGCACCTCGATACACAATGGACGCCTCATGATTAGCGTATTCGATATTTTCAAAATCGGCATTGGCCCTTCCAGCTCCCACACTGTTGGCCCGATGAAAGCAGGCAAACAATTCACGGATGACCTGATTGCACGCGGAAATCTCACTGACGTAACCCGCGTAGTGGTTGATGTCTATGGCTCTCTGTCCCTGACCGGGAAAGGTCAC
Organism: Citrobacter sp. wls827; assembly: GCF_005280875.1. Lineage (NCBI taxonomy): Bacteria > Pseudomonadati > Pseudomonadota > Gammaproteobacteria > Enterobacterales > Enterobacteriaceae > Citrobacter > Citrobacter sp. wls827. The sequence goes on along the minus strand of NZ_SZWR01000018.1, from coordinate 343,516 downwards.
CATACCGACATCGCGATTATTATGGGCCTGGCGGGTAATCTGCCGGATACCGTAGACATTGATGCTATCCCGGCCTTTATCCAGGATGTGAATACTCATGGACGTTTGCTGCTGGCGGACGGTCAACATGAGGTCGAATTCCCGGTTGATAAGTGCATGAATTTCCATGCGGACAATCTGTCCCTGCACGAAAACGGGATGCGTATTACCGCACTGGCAGGCGAAAAAGCCATTTACAGCCAGACGTACTATTCCATCGGCGGTGGATTTATCGTTGATGAAGAACACTTTGGTTTGCCGAATAACAATCCGGTAAACGTGCCGTATCCGTATACATCCGCAGCCGATTTGCAACGACACTGTCAGGAAACCGGCCTGTCACTTTCCGGTCTGATGATGCAGAACGAACTAGCCCTGCACAGCAAAGAAGAGCTGGAACAGCACTTTGCAAACGTCTGGGAAGTGATGCGCAGTGGAATTGAACGCGGTATCACCACCGAAGGCGTATTGCCGGGCAAACTGCGCGTTCCGCGTCGTGCGGCAGCACTGCGTCGTATGCTGGTTAGCAGTGACAAAACCACGACTGACCCGATGGCGGTTGTAGACTGGATCAACATGTTTGCGCTGGCCGTGAACGAAGAGAACGCTGCCGGTGGACGTGTAGTTACCGCCCCGACGAACGGCGCATGCGGGATTGTTCCTGCAGTGCTGGCGTACTATGACAAGTTTATCCGCGAAGTGAACGCTAACTCACTGGCACGCTATATGCTGGTCGCGAGCGCCATCGGTTCCCTGTACAAGATGAATGCCTCAATTTCGGGTGCTGAAGTGGGCTGTCAGGGTGAAGTCGGCGTGGCGTGTTCTATGGCGGCAGCGGGTCTGGCAGAACTGCTGGGCGGTAGCCCGACGCAGGTATGTATCGCCGCAGAAATCGGTATGGAACACAACCTGGGTCTGACCTGCGATCCGGTTGCCGGACAAGTTCAGGTTCCGTGCATTGAGCGTAACGCCATTGCATCGGTGAAAGCGGTGAACGCCGCTCGTATGGCGCTGCGCCGTACCAGCGAGCCTCGTGTATGCCTCGATAAAGTTATCGAGACCATGTACGAGACAGGTAAAGATATGAATGCCAAATACCGCGAAACCTCGCGTGGCGGTCTGGCGATGAAGATCGTTACCTGCGATTAATCCCTGGCGCAAACTTATCCGGCCTACAGTGCCACAGTCATTTGTAGGCCGGATAAGGCGTCAGCCGCCATCCGGCAAAATGTTGTTTCAGATCTTCGCCTCCCCCCACTGTGAATGTTACCCTACAGCCTGATTTATCAGGGAGAACACCGTGGCCGTCCATCTGCTCATTGTCGATGCACTCAATCTCATTCGTCGCATTCACGCCGTCCAGGGGTCGCCCTGCGTGGAGACGTGCCAGCACGCGCTCGATCAGTTGATTGTGCACAGTCAGCCCACACACGCCGTGGCGGTATTTGATGACGAAGCGCGCAACAGCGGCTGGCGTCACCAACGCTTACCTGACTACAAAGCCGGTCGCCCGCCAATGCCTGACGATTTACACAAGGAAATGCCCGCCTTACGCGCCGCTTTTGAACAACACGGCGTCTGTTGTTGGGTCTCGAGCGGGAATGAAGCCGATGATTTAGCCGCAACGCTGGCGGTGAAAGTCACCCATGCGGGACATCAGGCCACCATCGTTTCGACAGATAAAGGTTATTGCCAACTGCTCTCCCCAACATTACGCATTCGCGACTATTTCCAGAAGCGCTGGCTGGACGCGCCGTTCATTGAGAAAGAATTTGGTGTAATGCCTCAGCAATTGCCAGATTATTGGGGACTGGCCGGGATCAGCAGCTCAAAAGTGCCGGGCGTTGCAGGTATTGGTCCCAAGAGTGCAACACAGCTACTCATGCAGTTTCAGCATCTGGAAGGGATTTACGCACATCTGGAAGACGTGCCGGAAAAGTGGCGCAAGAAACTGGAGATGCACCAGGAGATGGCGTTTCTGTGCCGTGATATCGCGCGGCTGCAAACGGACTTACATATTGACGGAAATCTCCAGCAGCTACGGCTGGCACGGTAGTCTTATTGCCGGATGGCGCTGCGCTTATCCGGCCTACGCATCGTCCCTCCAGTAGGCCGGATAAACGCCAGGTGATTACCAGGCGGTATGGTAAAGCTCGACAATATCGGCAATGCTTGCTTCACGCGGATTACCGCCAGTGCAAACATCGTCAAATGCCGCCTGCGCCAGCGCAGGAATATCTTCCTTACGTACCCCCACATCACGTAAGTGCGGCGGGATCCCCACATCGCGGTTAAGCGCAAACACAGCATCTACCGCAGCCTTACGCGCCTCTTCCAGCGTTAAACCTTCCACTTTCACCCCTATCACCCGGGCGATATCGCGGAATTTCTCTCCGGTGTATTCGGCGTTGTAGTGCATCACGTGCGGTAACAAAATGGCATTGGCGACGCCGTGCGGAGTGTTATAAAAGGCCCCTAGCGGGTGTGCCATCCCGTGCACGAGTCCCAGACCGACGTTTGAAAATCCCATTCCGGCAACGTACTGACCCAGCGCCATTGCCTCACCAGACTGGCTGTCACCATTAACAGAGCCGCGCAACGCCCCGGCAATGATCTCAATGGCTTTGATGTGCAACGCGTCAGTGAGTGCCCACGCCGCCCGCGTAATATAACCTTCAATAGCATGGGTCAACGCATCGACCCCGGTCGCCGCTTTTAACGCGGCAGGCATACCATCCATCATATCGGCATCAATAAACGCCACCTGCGGAATGTCATGCGGATCGACACAGACAAATTTACGCCGATTTTCTTCGTCCGTGATCACGTAGTTAATGGTCACTTCCGCCGCCGTCCCTGCCGTCGTAGGGATTGCCATCACCGGTACGCTCGCAGCACGTGTTGGCGATAACCCTTCAAGGCTGCGTACATCGGCAAACTCAGGGTTATTGTGGATAATGCCAATCGCTTTGCAGGTATCCTGCGGGGAGCCGCCGCCTATAGCTATCAGATAATCTGCGCCACTTTGCTGAAAGACTCCCAATCCCTCCTTCACCACTGCAATTGTAGGATTTGGGATCACACCGGAATAGATTTCCCACGGCAAACCGGCGGCATCCATACGGGATGTCACCTTATCGACAACGCCGCACTGTACCAGGTTTGCATCGGTGACAATCAAAGCCTTGCGATAACCCCGACGGATGACCTCGTCCGTTAATGCCCCAACAGCTCCCCGGCCAAACCATGCCGTTTCATTCAGAATCATTCTGTTCGCCATCGTATTTCTCCTTTTCGCTATGCGAAATTACTCTTCAATTCGTAATCCGTAAGATTTGAATTTCTCCAGCACAATGGCGATCTCTTCGTCATCCAGCACCGGCACCGGGTCGACAATCGCCAGGGTGCTTAGATAAAGGCGGGCCAGGACTTCGACTTCATGCGCCAGCCATAGTGCTTTTTCCAGATTCGCTTCACAGGCAATCAACCCGTGGTGCTGCAACAACGTTGCCTTACGGCTTTTCAGCGCGACGCTCACATGCTCTGACAGCTCTCGTGTACCAAACGTCGCATACGGCGCACACGGGATAGAGTTCCCCCCAGCCGCGGCAATCATGTAATGGATTGCCGGAATAGGACGGTTCAAAATCGACACGGCGGTGCAATGAATCGCATGGTTATGAACGACTGCATTGGCATCCGGGCGCGTCTGATAAGCCGCCAGGTGAAAACGCCATTCACTGGAAGGTAATTGTCCTTTATCATATTTGCCGTCGTTATCTACGAACACGATCATGTTTTCAGTGAGTCTTTCGTAAGGGATACCGCTGGGTGTGATCAGCATTCCATTTTCATAGCGCGCACTTACATTTCCTGCGGTCCCCTGATTCAACCCAAGACGGGTCATTTCAAGGCAGGTTTCGATGATTTCACGTGATAAACGCATTCTTTCCATAATGATTCTCCGGGTACAGTTGCCCCTCGTCTTTATTGCGAAAAAATGCAGCCGCAGAGTAAGACGGGTCAGGTTTCAGGTATGAGCAGCCACTGAACACATTTATTCAGATTCAGTTGGCCGATTTAGTTAGTGCGACGAATTATTGTTGTCTTACGCGCTTAATTAGTTTCATCTCAACTTTTACAGTTTCTTTAATGGGCTGGTCATCAATAGCACTCATCATCATAGCGAAAGCTTTTTCCGCCCAGACATTTTCATCCTGCTGCATCGACCAGACATTATTCGCGAGGAATCCCAGCATGGGATGTTCATCAAATGTCCCGATATTAATATCCGGTGGAATCACACCGAAACGATTGCGAATAGCAATGACGGCACCTTCCAGTACAGGTAATGATGAGGCAATAAACGCCTGCGGACAGCCCTGTTCGTTGATCAATTTATCCATCAACCGATAACCACCATCCGGCGTATTATCCGGACCTTCACGCACCCAGTCACGATGAGAAATTCCATTATTATTCAACGCGTTAAGGTAACCTTTTAAACGATCGCCAATACTGGGCAATCCGGTATCCCCGACTAAAAACCAGATCGGAGATTTGCCTGCATCAAACAAACTTTGCGTCAGCTTTTCACCGCCTAAAATGTTATGACTTTCAACCAGCGCGTTATCGGTATACTTAAAATCCCTGTCGAGTAGCACCATCGGTTTTCTGACCTGACGCAAATGGTGTTGCTGATTCTCTAATGTTGAAGGAACAATAAACAGGCCATCAACATTACGAGCTATTAACGCTTTCGTTAATTTGTTTTCGTAATCAACATCATCGTAGGTACAACTAATCGTTAATTGATATCCAGAACGACGACAACGTTGTTCAAGTTTCTCGGCCAGTGTGGCAAAAAAGACGTTAGATATATTGGGTACAATCAGCCCCAACGTATCTGTTTTATTCAGTTTCAGGCTGCGGGCTGAATGGTTTATGACATAACCATACCGTTCAACGTATTCATTAATACGCGTTTGGGTTTTGACACTGATACGATATTGCTCAGCCTTCCCGTTCAGCACCAGTCGCACGGTCGTCACCGATAAATTCAGATCGCTGGCTATCTGTTCTACTGTTTTAGCCATTTATATGTCCCAGTTCACATCCAAAAACGTCAATTCACAATCATAAAAGTATTTTAAACTTTTGTCTTACTGCATAACCTGGTTAAGCGCCTGCTGTTGATCCCACATCATCAGATATGCCTGGTATTTACGGTCATAGAAGTCCTGTCGTGCCGGATTCGCTTTAATCACCCCACCTGGGCAAACCATCGCCCGGCAGGCGGAGGGAACATCTGCCCACACCCCGCTGGCCACTGCACCGGTGATAGCCGCACCTAACGTCACCGCATCTTCTTCCTGCATAAGATGAATATCGCATCCGGTGGCGTCTGCATACTCTCGCAACCACAGAGGATTGTGTGTTGCACCGCCACATAGCGTCAGTCGAGAAATGGTATGACCGTTTTCGCGCATCACTTCCATAATGTGTCGCGTGCCGCAGGCAATCGCCTGTAATGTCGCCAGATACAGACGAGCAACCTGCATCTCACCTCGTTCAAGCGTCAAACCGCAAACGCTGCCCCGGGCATCGGGTCGTGCACGCGGGGAACGGTTACCGTGGTGATCAGCCAGCACATGCAGATAACGACCAGGCTCAGACTCTTGCTCCTCAAGTGCGGCAACCCATTCATTAACTAAAACGATGGGATGGCAGCCCCGGGCCTCAGCTTTGTGAAACAGCTCAGCGCTGGCACCCGACTCCTGAAGCGTCCAGTCAACCAGCGCCCCAGCCGCGCTTTGCCCCCCTTCCGTCAGCCAGTAACCAGGCAGCATAGCGGACCAGTACGGCCCCCATACACCCGGTGTATGAATCTCCTGCTCGCTGCACAGCATATGGCAATTTGATGTTCCGCTGATCAACGCCAATGTTCCCGCAGGCTCGGCACCGGCAAGCGCCACGCCACCCGCATGCGCATCAATCATGCCACTGGCGACTACCACCGCTGTCGTCAATCCCAGCGCCTGTGCCGCATCGGGGCTGAGCGTCCCAACGGCCGCGCCCGGGGGCAGGATCCGTGACGGAATTTTGTTCAGTAAATCAGTTAATTCAACCGCATCCAGCAGGGAGTGGCTAAAGCGTTGCTCATGTGCCAGATAGTTCCATTTACAGGTTAAAGTACACAGACCAGCAACATCACAAGCGGTGGCTTTCCAGACCAAAAAATCCGCCAGATCGTAGAAGCGGTGTGCACTCTGCCAGGTCGCGGGGAAATGTTTTTTTAGCCACAACACTTTGGGTAGTTCCATTTCGACACTGACTTCACCACCGACATAACGCAACGCCGGGTCCTGTGTAGCGTTGATACGCTGCGTCTCCTGCACCGCACGATGATCCATCCACATGATGATGTTATGGTCTGACGGTTCACCAGGTGAAACCGCCAGACCCTGCCCCTGTTCATCCAGAGCCACTAACGAACAGGTGGCATCAAACCCTAGCGAACGGATCTCCTCAACGCCAACCCCGGCTGACGACACAGCCTCCTTCACGGCATGGCAAACCTGCTGCCAGATTTCGGCAGATGACTGCTCTACCCGCTCGGGGCCAGGTCGAAACTGCGAGATAGGGAATGTCGCAAAAGCCAGCCGTTTGCCACTGGCATCAAAAACACCAGCCCTGACACTGGCGGAACCGACATCCACTCCGAGGAAATATCCACTGCTCATAGTAGCTCCCTGACGCTGGCTAATAATGGGGCGAATGTACCGCCCCCGCGGTCTTATTTTTTACCGAATGGGTGCAACAGCTTGTCGATTTCCGGTGTATCAATGTTCTGCGCATTAACAAATTTCACCGGAATATCAATTTCTTTCGGTACTGACTGACCTGACACGGCCGCATTCAGCGTCTTAATACCCTGATAGCCAATCTGGTACGCGTCCTGTACAACAAAGCCCTGGATCACGCCAGATTTCAAGAAGGCAATGATTGCTTCGGTGCTATCAAAACCAATCACCTTCACTTTACCTTTCAGGTTTTGGCTATCAATGGCGTTCGCCACACCCAGCGTTGAGCCTTCATTGGTGCCGTAGATCCCGGCAATATCGGGGTTTGCCTGGATCATATCGATGGTTTTATCCATCGCTTTTTGCGGATCGCCATCACTGTACTGAACCGGCAGAACTTTGATATCCGGATATTTTTCCTTCATTCTGGCCACAAAACCTTCCGAACGTTCAATTGCGGAAGAGGTTCCAGCCACGTGCGCAATAATGCCGACTTTCCCTTTGCTACCCACTTGTGCAGCGAGAGCATCTGCCGCTTCAGCCCCTGCTTTACGGTTATTCGTTGCCACAAAGCTGACAGGAATGTCAGAATTTACGCCTGAGTCAAACGTCACCACCTTGATGCCGCGTGAATTCGCTGTTTCCACTAATGGCGCAAGCGCATTGGCGTCTAATGCCGCCAACAGCAACCCATTAGGTTTTTGCGCCATTGCGTTTTCAACCAACTGAATCTGCTCGGCAATCTGAGTTTCATCGGCAGGCCCAACATAGCTGGTCTTATCGCCCAACTCTTTCGCTGCCGCTTCGGTACCCATTTTTACGGTCTGCCAGAATTCATGCTGGAAGCCTTTACTGACCACAGGAAGGTTCATATCTTTAGCCAGTGCGCTGGATGTCATGCAGGCCAGCAGGGATAACGCATAGACAAAATTCCTGGTTCTCATTGTTTTACTCCGTTCTGAGTGAGTCACCCTAAACGTCAGGGTTATGTTGTCCCGTGACTTCCGGGTGCGTAAATCAACGAATTTTTTTGCGTAAAGTGTCGAGATAAACCGCGGCGATAACGACTACGCCCATGGCCACCATTTGCCAGAACTGCGAGACGCCCATCAGGTTCAGGCCATTTTTCAACACGCTCATAATGAATGCGCCGATAATGGTGCCGCCAATAGTGCCAATCCCCCCCATCAGGCTGGTACCGCCAATGACCACCGCAGCAATGGCTTCCAGTTCATAGCCCACGCCGACGGTCGGCTGGCCCGAGTTCAAACGAGAGGCCAGAATGACCCCGGCAATCCCGGTCAGCAGACCACAAAATGCGTAGACGAAAATTTTCACGCGCTGGACTTTAATCCCGGAAAGATGCGCAGCAACCTCATTACTGCCCACGGCATAGACATAGCGGCCAATCACCGTTTTCTTGAGGATATATGCGGCGATCAGTGCGACAACCACGAGGTAAAAAACGGGGTAAGGCAGCACATCGAACAAGCGTCCCTGCGCCAGCATCTTGAAGGTGGGATAATCAGCAAAGTAAATTGCCCGGCCGTCAGTCATTACCATATTGATGCCTCTGACGGACATCATCAGACCCAGGGTGGCAATAAAGGGCGGAATAGTCATTTTAGTGACCAGCAATCCATTGATATAGCCGCATAATCCACCCGCCAGCACACCCGCCAAAATACATACGGGCAGAGGTAATCCCAGCGTGGCGCTGATACCTACCGCAACACCAGAAAAGGCCACTACCGAGCCAAGAGAAAGGTCGATTCCTGAAGTGATAATGACGAAGGTAACGCCAATCGCCATGATGCCAATCACCGAGGTTTGCAGGGCAATTGTCATAATGTTTTCAGTGTTAAAGAAGAAAGGTGATCCAAAACTAAAAAATATCACCAGAATAATCAGACTCAAAAGCGGCGCCAGGCGCATTAAAAGCTCTTTGTTAATTTTTATTTTCTTATTATTGCTGTCTGAAGAGGTTACAGAGATAGTCATAAATTAGTCCTCTAACGTCGCATATTGCATGATTTTTTCTTGTGTGGCGTCATCAGAAGCTAACTCTCCGGTAATACGCCCATTACGCATAACTAAAATGCGATCGCACATACCCAGCACTTCCGGTAATTCAGAGGAAATCATGATAATTGATTTCCCTTTTGCCACCAGTCGATTCATTAATTCATAAATTTCAAGTTTGGCTCCCACATCAATACCGCGGGTGGGTTCATCAAAGATGAGAATGTCGGTGTCTTTGCATACCCATCTGGCAATAATAATTTTTTGCTGATTACCGCCACTTAAATTCAACGCAGCCTGTTCAAGATGCGGCGTCTTAATACGCAGTGCTTTCACCTGCTCTTCGCTGGTTTGCTGACAGCGTTTGCTATCCACGTTGCCATATCGGTTGGAATATTCGGGGTAATTTCCTAGCATAATATTGCGTTCAACGGACAATCCTAATGCCAGGCCCTCTTTTTTTCTGTCCTCGGTTAAGTAGCTAATACCCTGCTGGATGGCATCAGGAATATCCTTGATTACCGTCTCTTTACCGTTCAACTTGATGGTTCCGCTGTCGATAGGATCGGCACCAAAGATGGCCCGTGCCAGCTCAGTACGCCCGGCCCCCATCAGCCCGGCAAAACCTAAGATTTCCCCCTGATGCAAGGTAAAATCGATATTGTTCAGTACGCCTTTGCGCGTCAGGCCACTGACTTCCAGCACCGGTTTACGCTGGGGTTGCGGCTCCCGACGGGGATAGATATTGCCAAGGTCACGCCCAACCATCATGGCAATCAGGTCGCTGATTTTGACCGAATCATAATCCACGGTGGCAATAAACTGTCCATCACGCATGACGGTAGCGCGATCGGCTATCAGCGCCAGTTCCTCCAGTCGGTGCGAGATATAAACGATGCCCGTTCCCTGTTCTTTAAGTAAGCGTGTAACCCGGAATAAACTGTCAATTTCGGTTTCCGTCAACGCCGCCGTTGGTTCATCCATAATAAGAATCTTGGCATTCACCGATATCGCTTTCGCAATCTCAACCATTTGTTGCTGAGCAACAGTAAGATCGGCAACCAGCGTGTCTGGGGAGATATTCAGGTTTAATTTTTGCAAAATATCGATCGCAGCCTGCCGCTGTTGTTTCTCATCCAGACGCCAGCGATTATTTTTGCAAAACTCCCTGCCAATAAATATATTGTCTTCGACCGTCAGTTCAGGAAAAAGGTTAAACTCCTGATGAATAATGGTGATACCTACGCTTTGTGCGCTCAATGGGTTTGCAAACGAAACGGGTTGGTTCTCAAAAATAATATCCCCTTCATCAGGTTGATATACACCGGATAAAATTTTCATCAGGGTAGACTTTCCCGCGCCATTCTCCCCCAACAGTGCATGAACCTCACCTTTGCGTAAAGTAAAATCCACATTACTCAACGCTAATACGCCGGGAAAACGTTTCGTAATATGACTCATCTGTAAAAATGTTTCAGACATTGCTGCTTTCCTCAATATACAGAAACTGTAATCAGTGAATCAGGCGAAAAACAGCGTTGCCAGGAAGCCATCGTCACCGTTAATGCGAATGTGTCTACAAGATCATATGCGTTTTATCAACGATGCTAACTCGAGTTAGCGATTGCCTTTTAAAGCTATTTTAGCTGCCAAAAATAGCCAAATCATTTGGTTTAAAACTGTGACACTGAACAGACAATTTATTTTATCTTATTAATTTAAAAGAATTTAATGAAAAAATCTGTATTTGTTTATTTGACGCAGATCGAATTTTAACCACTTCTCGTGAGGCTTCTCACAGTTCCATAACAAAAAAGTTGTGCAAAAAACTCTCTAATACCTAAGCTAACTCGAGTTAGCAAAAATGGGTAATTCAGCCAACTGCGACAGTGGTGTCCGACATCCGCTTTTGCAGCACGGCATAAAGTGAGATGAGGAACCTCGAATGAAAAAAAATAGTTTACCGAAAATCGGTATTCGTCCGGTGATTGATGGGCGTCGTATGGGTGTACGCGAGTCGCTCGAAGAACAAACCATGAACATGGCAAAAGCCACTGCCGCACTGATTTCCGAGAAACTTCGTCATGCCTGCGGGGCACAGATCGAGTGCGTTATCGCAGACACCTGTATTGCCGGATTGGCTGAATCTGCCGCCTGTGAAGAAAAATTTAGTAGCCTGAACGTCGGCGTGACAATTACCGTCACGCCGTGTTGGTGCTACGGCAGCGAAACTATCGATATGGACCCTATGCGCCCGAAAGCCATCTGGGGTTTCAACGGGACGGAGCGTCCAGGTGCCGTGTATCTGGCTGCAGCACTGGCTGCACATAATCAAAAAGGGCTTCCCGCCTTCTCTATTTACGGTCATGACGTGCAGGATGCAGGTGATACCACTATCCCTGCCGATGTTGAAGAAAAACTGCTGCGTTTCACTCGGGCAGGTTTAGCCGTTGCCAGCATGAAAGGTAAAAGCTATCTGTCCGTCGGCGGCGTTTCAATGGGAATTGCAGGCTCTATTGTCGACCATAACTTCTTTGAATCCTGGCTGGGAATGAAGGTTCAACCTGTTGATATGACCGAATTGCGTCGTCGCATTGACCAGAAGATCTATGACGAAGCGGAGCTGGAAATTGCCCTGGCATGGGCGGATAAACATTTCCGTTATGGCGAGGATCAGAACGCACAACAGTATAAGCGAAATGAAGAACAGAGCCGTGCAGTGCTGAAAGAGAGCCTGCTGATGGCCATGTGCATTCGCGACATGATGCAGGGTAACCAGAAACTGGCAGAGAAAGGCCGGGTTGAAGAGTCGATGGGGTACAACGCGATTGCCGCCGGTTTCCAGGGCCAGCGCCACTGGACGGATCAATATCCAAACGGCGACACCGCCGAAGCGTTGCTCAACAGCTCATTTGACTGGAATGGCGTGCGCGAACCGTATGTCGTCGCCACCGAGAACGACAGCCTGAACGGTGTCGCAATGTTGTTTGGCCACCAGCTCACCGGCACGGCACAGGTCTTTGCTGATGTACGAACCTACTGGTCACCGGAAGCAGTAGAGCGCGTCACAGGTAAACCGCTGACCGGTCTTGCGGAGCACGGCATTATTCACCTGATTAACTCCGGCTCTGCGGCACTGGATGGTTCCTGCAAACAGCGTGACAGCGAAGGCCAGCCAACCATGAAACCACACTGGGAGATCTCACAGCAGGAAGCAGATGATTGCCTGGCGGCGACGGAATGGTGTCCGGCGATCCACGAGTATTTCCGAGGCGGCGGCTACTCTTCCCGTTTTCTTACCGAAGGTGGCGTACCGTTCACCATGACCCGCATCAATATCATCAAAGGTCTGGGTCCAGTGCTACAAATTGCGGAAGGCTGGAGTGTGGAATTACCGAAAGAGGTACATGCTCAGCTTGATGCTCGCACCAACTCTACCTGGCCAACAACCTGGTTTGCACCGCGCTTAACCGGCAAAGGTCCGTTCAGCGATGTCTATTCCGTAATGGCTAACTGGGGTGCCAACCACGGTGTGCTGACGATTGGTCACGTTGGTGCGGACTTTATTACGCTCGCCGCCATGCTGCGTATTCCGGTGTGTATGCACAACGTGGAAGAAGAGAAGATCTATCGCCCTTCCGCATGGGCGGCGCACGGTATGGACAGCGAAGGCCAGGATTATCGCGCCTGCCAGAACTATGGCCCGCTATATAAGCGTTAAACATCGAGCGATTGCCTGATGGCGACGCTTACGCATCTTATCAGGCCTACGAAGCGCACGGTTTTGTAGGCTGGATAAGGCGAAGCCGCCATCCGGCAATAGGTAATCTCCCAGGAGCAATTATGAAACAAGAGGTTATCCTGGTCCTTGACTGTGGCGCGACCAACGTGCGGGCTATCGCTGTTGACCGCCAGGGAAAGATTGTCGCTCGTGCGTCCACCCCAAACGCCAGTGACATCGCGGCAGAAAATAGCGCCTGGCATCAGTGGTCCCTCGACGCTATTGTGCAGCGCTTTGCCGATTGCTGCCAGCGGCTCTCCGCGCAACTGGCCGCCTGCCAGGTCCGTGGGATCGCCGTCACCACCTTTGGCGTAGACGGCGCATTGGTTGATCAGAACGGCAAGCAACTGTATCCGGTAATCAGCTGGAAATGCCCACGCACCACGGCAGTAATGGAGAATATCCACCGCTACATGCCGCCGCAGCAGTTGCAGGAAATTTCCGGCGTCGGCGCGTTCAGCTTCAACACGCTGTACAAGCTGGTATGGCTTAAAGAGAATCACCCACAATTGCTGGAACAGGCACACGCCTGGCTATTTATTTCATCACTGCTCAACCATCGCCTCACCGGTGAGTTCACCACAGATATCACCATGGCCGGTACCAGTCAGATGCTGGATATTCATCAGCGAGATTTCAGTGTTGATATTTTGCAGGCAACCGGGATACCACGCCGACTGTTTCCACGTTTAGTTGAAGCGGGAGAGCAGATCGGAACGTTGAAAAATGACGCGGCAAAGCAACTTGGGCTCACAGCGGGCATTCCGGTTATCTCTGCCGGCCACGACACGCAGTTTGCGCTCTTTGGCGCAGGCGCGCAGCCAGATGAACCCGTGCTCTCTTCCGGTACATGGGAAATACTGATGGTACGCAGCGCACAGGTGAATACTGCCTTACTCAGCGACTATGTGGGTTCTACCTGTGAACTGGATAGCCTGCCCGGACTCAATAACCCCGGAATGCAGTGGCTTGCTTCCGGTGTCCTCGAATGGGTACGCAAGTTGTTGTGGACTGCTGATACCCCATGGCAAACGCTGATTGACGAAGCCAGGGCAATCCCGGCAGGTGCCGAAGGCGTGAAGATGCACTGCGACCTGCTGGCCTCTCAGAATGCCGGCTGGCAGGGTGTCACACTCAACAGTACCCGCGGACACTTCTACCGCGCGGCGCTGGAAGGATTGACGGCCCAGTTGCAGCACAATCTACACACACTAGAAACCATCGGTCATTTCAACGCAACAGAGCTACTTCTGGTTGGTGGAGGAAGTCGTAATGCACTATGGAATCAGATAAAAGCGAACATTCTGGGTATTCCCATCAAAGTGCTGGATGATGCCGAAACGACGGTTGCCGGTGCAGCGATGTTTGCCTGGTCCGGTATCGGCGAATTTGCCTCTCCGGAACTGGCTCGCGCGCAGGTGGACTATCAGTATCGTTACTTCTATCCACAAACAGAACCCGTATTCACAGGAGTCGAGTGACATGCTCAAAACGATTTCCCCCTTAATTTCCCCGGATCTGTTAAAGGTGCTGGCTGAAATGGGTCACGGTGATGAGATTATTTTTTCCGACGCCCACTTTCCGGCCCACAGTATGGGCCCGCAGGTTATCCGGGCCGATGGTCTGCAGGTCAGCGACCTGTTGCAGGCGATTATTCCGCTGTTTGAACTGGACAGTTACGCCCCACCACTGGTGATGATGGCCGCCGTCGAAGGAGACTCGCTCGACCTCGACGTAGAAGCGCGATATCGGCAGGCACTGTCATTACAAACACCTTGCCCGGACATCACTCGCATTGACCGTTATGCATTTTATGAACGCGCACAAAAAGTATTCGCAATCGTTATTACAGGGGAGCGGGCAAAGTACGGAAATATCCTGTTAAAAAAAGGGGTAACGCCATAATCTCTTACCTGAATGCCCGACAGGTACGGGCATTCATCGCATGATGGGGTGAGAAAACATGAAAGCAGCGCGCCTGCAAGCAATCCTGGATCTGTTGAGCAACCATAAAAGTCTGACGACTGAAACCTTATCCTCACAGCTCAATGTCAGTAAAGAAACTATCCGTCGCGATCTTACGCAACTGCAGGCGCAGGGTAAGGTACTGCGTAATCACGGGCGCGCCAAAGTGATACATCGGGTAAACCAGGACTGCGGCGAGCCGTTTCATATCAGACTGAAAAGCCATTATTCCCACAAAGCAGATATCGCCAGAGACGCGTTAACGTGGATAGAGGAAGGTATGGTGATCGCGCTGGATGCCAGTTCTACTTGCTGGTACCTGGCTCGCCTGTTGCCAGACATTAACATTCACGTATTTACGAATAGCCAACCGATTTGCCTCGAATTGGGTAAACGTGAAAATATTCAGTTGATCAGTTCCGGTGGTCGACTTGAGCGTAAATACGGTTGCTACGTTAATCCATCGCTCATCTCACAGCTAAAGTCACTTGATATCGACCTGTTCATCTTTTCCTGCGAGGGGATCGACCGTGGCGGTACACTCTGGGATTCAAATGCTACCAACGCCGATTTTAAATCCATCCTGCTTAGGCGTGCGGCGCAGTCATTATTATTGATTGATAAGAGTAAATTTAATCGCTCGGGTGAGACGCAGATTGGGCATCTGGAAAATGTGACGCATATTATTTCAGATACAGAAATGATTGAAACAACCCACGCCGGATGAGGCGTTCACGCCGCCATCCGGCATATAAGTATTATCGTTCGTCGCGACGACCACCGACGGCAGCCCACAGACGACGCACGTGAACAGTTACTTCTTCACGGTCATGATACAGCTGACGCGCCTGAATCTGGGCATTTACGCCATGTTCATCAAGCTGGGCCTGAATGTAAGCCAGGTTCTGTGATACCTCTTCGTAGCGTTTTTTCATCGGCAGCTTGAGGTTGAAAATCGTCTCACGACACCAGCCGTTGACCAGCCATTGTGCCATCAGCGCGGCAACCTTCGCTGGCTTCTCCACCATGTCGCACACCATCCATGAGATGTTGTTGCGATTCGGGCGATACTTAAATCCATCCTCCCGCAGCCAGGTGACCTGCCCGGTATCCATCAGGCTTTGTGCCATCGGACCGTTATCCACGGAGTAAACCCACATGTTGCGTTTAACCAGCTGATAGGTCCATCCGCCCGGGCAGGCCCCTAAATCCACCGCATACATTCCATTGGCCAGACGCTCATCCCACTCATCGGCAGGGATAAACACGTGCAGCGCCTCTTCCAGCTTCAACGTTGAACGGCTCGGCGCATCCGCCGGGAATTTCAGACGCGGAATCCCCATGTAGAACGGGGAGTTATTGTCAGGCCAGGAATAGCCGGTATAGCAACAGCCTGGCGCAATAAAGAAGACGTGCACTACCGGACGTTTTGGCGTTTCATGTTTTGCCAGCACGCCCGCTTCACGCAGCGCGGCGCGCAGCGGTACGGTAAATTTGCGGCAAAACTTAACCAGCTCTTTGCTTTCATTCGTGTCGGCAACTTCGACACGCAAATCGCCGCCTTTCTCCACCACGCCCTGCAGCATACCGACGATCGGTGTGATGCGGTCTTCCGGCGGCAAATATTGCAGTAGCTCGCCGACAACAAACATTTGGCGAGCAAAAATCAGCGAGCTAAACGGCAACTCTTTAACCAGCTTTTCCGCATCTTCCTGCTGATAGCATTCAAAGATGACATAACCCGCATTTTCTTTGACGCGGGCGAAACCAAAGATTTCGCGACGCCCTGCTTTATCCGTAATTTCTGCGGCGCACTCTTTTTCAAAACCCGGGCGACACAACAATACAACCTTATTCATGGCTTACGCCCTTACGTTTCAATCGAATAGCGCCCACTAACATCAGTGCCCAGCCTACAAGGAAGCTAAAACCACCGACAGGGGTAACAAACGCCCACAGGCGTAAATGAGAAAGCGCGAGGCAATACAGACTGCCGCTAAACAGCACAGTCCCTAATGCCAGGAACACGCTACTCCAGTAAAACCAAATGCTGATGCGTCGCTGCATGGCGACGGCCAGACCAAAAATAGCCAGCGTATGAAATGCCTGATACTCAAGGCCAGTCTGGATCCACCCCATTTCAACAACGCCGAGGGTTTTACTCAGAACATGTGCCCCAAAGGCTCCCAGAGCTACAAAGATAAAGCCACTGACGGCGGCAAAAATCAGCATAAAACGGCTGGTCATGTTAATACCCTACGTAAATTATTGTTCATAACGAAAGCGGAATTTTTCTTGTTCCGTGGCCGCTTTCGCCAGTATCCACTGACGGAAGGCGGCTATTTTACCCAGTTCTGCCTGACTGTCATGACAAACCAGATAAAATGCGTTTTTGCTGACCAGAACATCATTAAATGGACAAACCAGACGTCCGGCTTCAATTTCGGACTGCGCCATAACGTTATTGGCCAACGCAACGCCCTGTCCATGGATAGCGGCCTGTAGCACCATGGCGCTATGGCTGAAGATAGGTCCCTGCTGTACGTTGATATGATTCAGCCCAAGCTGGCGTGTATAAGCTTGCCAGTCACGCCGTGACGCATCGTGCAATAACGTATGTTTTGCCAGATCTTCAGGCGTCTTCAGCGGTTTATCACCAGTAAGCAACAGCGGCGAGCAGACCGGCAATAAATATTCTGCGTACAATTTTTCAACGCGCAGACCCGGCCAGTTGCCGCGCCCGTAGAAAATCGCCACATCCACATCGTCAGCCAGTTTGTCTTCCTGACGGTCCACCGCCTGGATCCTGACATCGATTCCCGGATAAGCTGAGTTAAAGCTAGAGAGTCTGGGCACCAGCCATTGGATCGCAAAACTGGGCAATAAACTGACCGTAAGCGCACCTTTTGCACTGCGTGCCTGAAGTTTACGCGTCGCGTCGGTTAATTGCGAAAAAATCTCTTTGATGTCGAGGAAGTAGCTTTGGCCTTCTTCCGTCAACAGTAAAGATCGATTGCGTCGACGAAACAGCTTCAGCCCAAGGAAATCCTCGAGTGACTTGATTTGATGACTTACTGCGGCCTGCGTCACAAAAAGCTCTTCTGCTGCACGCGTAAAGCTCAAATGACGCGCTGCAGCATCAAAAACACGCAACGCATTTAAGGGTGGTAATCGTTTTGACATGACTTTTAGGCTTTGATGTTAAATGAATTTAACAATTAGCTAACAGGCTGTAACCTATTAGTTTTTTTTATCTGAGCCATTATAAATTGTCCGTTGAGGTTCTACCAGCAAATACCTATAGTGGCGGCACTTCCTGAAGCCGGAACGAAAAGTTTTATCGGAATGCGTGTTCTGGTGGGCTTTTGGCTTACGGTTGTGATGTTGTGTTGTTGTGTTTGCAATTGGTCTGCGATTCAGACCATGGTAGCAAAGCTACCCTTTTTCACTTCCTGTACATTTACCCTGTCTGTCCATAGTGATTAATGTAGCACCGCCAAATTGCGGTGCTTTTTTTTGTCCGTGTGTCTGCCAATGACGACCGGCTATTTCTCCAGTTCTACCATCTCTTTCACATCGGTACGGTTAATCTGCTGTTTGTTGCCGTTAGCGTCTTTATACGAAATCATTCCTGTCTCATTATCGGTCTTTGGCTTACCGTCAGACACGATTGTCCGGCCATCGTTGGTGTGCATCACGTAATTCGGACCGGAACAGGCGCTCAGGGCAAAAGTCAGCATACAGGCAGAGATTATGGCGGTAGTCTTTTTCATATTCTTCTCCTCACAGCAATTTATGCCAGATAAAACGAATTTCATAACAGGCAAAATTATTCGCCTAACACTATCTAGCATAAGACACTGCACAGACTTCGCGGGGATATCCAGAGGATTCCGATGGTTAGCGCAACCCTTGTGTCTGCGCCCTTTTTGCGCCACGATCCGTTTACTGAACTGAGGAATACCATGAACGCTTTTAACCCCACGCAGTTTCGCGCACAATTTCCCGCACTCAACGATGCAGGTGTCTATCTCGACAGCGCCGCGACGGCATTGAAGCCGCAGGCGGTGATTGAGGCGACCCATCAGTTTTATAGTCTGAGCGCCGGGAACGTCCATCGCAGCCAGTTTGCTGAAGCCCAGCGTCTGACCGCGCGCTATGAAGCCGCGCGGGAAAAAGTCGCACGGCTGATTAACGCGCCGGATGACAAAACAATCGTCTGGACCCGTGGCACGACGGAAGCTATCAATATGGTTGCCCAAAGTTATGCGCGTCCGCGCTTACAACCGGGCGACGAGATTATCGTCAGCGTAGCGGAACATCACGCCAACCTGGTTCCCTGGCTGATGGTGGCGGAGCAAACGGGGGCCAACGTCATCAAGCTTCCGCTCAATGCCCATTTGCTGCCTGACACTGAGCGTCTGGCGGACCTCATCACCCCACGCAGTCGCATTCTGGCTCTCGGTCAGATGTCGAACGTCACCGGCGGCTGCCCTGACTTAGCCCGCGCGATTACGCTTGCTCATGCGGCAGGCATGGTGGTGATGGTGGATGGCGCTCAGGGAATTGTACATTTCCCCGCTGACGTTCAGCAGTTAGATATTGATTTCTATGCGTTCTCGGGCCACAAGCTGTATGGTCCCACCGGCATTGGCGCGCTGTACGGTAAGCCGGAACTGCTGGAAGCCATGTCCCCCTGGCTCGGCGGCGGTAAAATGATTAGCGAAGTCAGCTTTGATGGTTTCTCCACACAAGCGGCACCGTGGAAGCTTGAGGCAGGCACGCCGAACGTTGCGGGCGTCATTGGATTAAGTGCGGCGCTTGAATGGCTTGCGGATATTGATATCGTGCAAGCCGAAAACTGGAGCCGCAGTCTGGCGACGTTGGCAGAAGATATGCTGGCAAAGCGGCCAGGATTTCGTTCCTTCCGCTGCCAGGACTCCAGTCTGTTAGCCTTTGATTTCGCAGGCGTTCATCACAGCGACATGGTGACGCTACTGGCCGAATATGGCATTGCGCTGCGAGCGGGGCAGCACTGCGCACAACCGCTGCTGGCGGAGCTGGGCGTCTCCGGGACGCTGCGCGCCTCATTTGCCCCTTATAATACGCAAAGTGATGTGGATGCGTTGGTCGCAGCCGTCGACCGCGCACTGGAAATATTGGTGGACTAATGACAAGCCCTCTGCTCGCCGGACACCCGTTTGGCACAATCGTAACGGAAGAGACGTTACGGAATACTTTTATCCCGCTCACCCAGTGGGAAGATAAATATCGTCAACTTATTTTACTGGGCAAGCAACTTCCGGCCCTTTCAGATGATCTGAAAGCGCAGGCAAAAGAGATTGCCGGATGCGAAAACCGCGTTTGGCTGGGGTACAGTCTGCATGAGAATGGCACACTTCACTTCTTCGGTGATAGTGAAGGCCGAATTGTGCGCGGCCTGCTGGCGGTACTACTCACTGCTATCGAAGGTAAAACTACCGCGGAGTTACAGACGCGTTCGCCGATGGCGTTATTTGATGAGTTGGGCTTAAGCGCACAACTGAGCGCGTCACGTAGTCAGGGGCTGAATGCGCTCATTGAGGCAGCTCAGGATGCCGGATGGCAACGCTGATGCGTCTTATCCGGCCTACACCGCTGCGTGAACCGTAGGTCGGATAAGCGTCACGCCATCCGATACAATCAGGCCTGACGCGCGGCTTTCGCCATCATTTTCTTCAGCGCGTGAGAGACCGCAACAAAACCAAAGGTCGCCGTCACCATGGTGGCAGCGCCAAATCCGGATGCGCAATCCATACGCTTCGGCCCTTCCGCCGTAGCCTTCATTGCACATACCGAGCCATCTGCCTGCGGATACACCAGCGCTTCGGTCGAGAACACACAGTCCACGCCCAGTTTGCCTTTGCTGTTTTTCACCACCCCAAAATCGCTTTTCAGTCGCTCACGTAGCTTCGCCGCCAGCGGGTCCTGGATGGTTTTTGCCAAATCAACCACCTGAATCTGCGTAGGATCAATCTGCCCGCCCGCACCACCAGTGGTCACCAGCGGAATTTTATTGCGCCGACAATAAGCGATCAGCGCCGCCTTCGGGCGCACGCTGTCGATAGCATCGATGACATACGAAAAGCCCGCGTTCATATACTCTGCAACGTTATCTGGCGTAACAAAATCATCAACTACGTTCACCCGGCACTCCGGGTTAATCTGACGGATACGTTCAGCCATCACTTCAGCTTTTGCCAGGCCAACGTTATCGCGCAGAGCATGGATCTGGCGGTTAGTATTAGTGACGCACACATCATCCATATCGATGAGTGTAATAGCGCCAATACCGGTACGCGCCAGCGCTTCCGCCGCCCACGACCCCACGCCGCCAATTCCAACGACACAGACGTGCGATTGGGCAAACAGTTGCAGCGCATTTTCGCCATACAGACGCGCCGTACCGCCAAAACGCTGACGCCAGGCATCACTTATAACCACAGACATAGAACCTCAGATATAGAAAACAAAAAGAGCGGACAAATGCCGCCCTTGATGACTGCATCACTGCCTGATGGCGGCTACGCCTTATCAGGCCTACTCAATAATCCAGGCCGGATAAGCGAAGCGCCATCCGGCAATTAACCGCTGAATACGTTACCCGCGTTGGCCGATGTTTTCAGCACCCACACGCGTCCGTAGTGATTATACCACCCCGCACGGTGTCCGGCGTCTGCACCAATACCCTGGTAGATATCGAAGTGCTGTCCTTTGATCGCCCCACCGACATCTAATGCCACCATCAGACGTAATTCATACTGACCGGTAAATTTACCGTTATTGTCCAGCAGCGGAACTTCCGCCAGTAACGTTGTGCCCGCAGGAATGATACTGCGGTCAGAAGCCACGGATGCGCGACCAATCAGCGGTACCGCGCTGGCCCCTTTGACCGGCGCAAAAGATTGCGGTTTAAAGAAGACAAACGATGGGTTCTGCTCCAGCAGCTCACGCACTTCGGCTTCGCTGTGCGTTTCACCCCAATGGCGAATGGCCTGCATCGACATATCTTCTTTTTTCACTTCGCCACGGTCGATAAGCACCTTACCGATACTGCGATAGGCGTGACCGTTTTTCCCGGAATAGCTAAAGAAGTTCAGCGGGCTGCCATCGCCAAAATCGATGTAACCACTGCCCTGAACATCCATAATGAAGTTATCCATCAGGGAGTTGCTGTACGCCAGAATGTAATTGTCGCTCAGCGCGCCAGCATAGATCTCGGCACGGCTTGGTAAGCGCCCACGTTTTGGCGGCATACGATAGATAGGATACTGAAACTCGCCCTGGCGCGTATGGCGCGCCTGAATAACCGGTGTGTAGTAACCGGTAAACTGAACGTTACCGTAGTTGTCCGCCCCTTCCATTTGCCAGGCGTCAATACCAAACTGGCGCATACTGCGCGTATCACCGCCCGCACGTAGCCACTGCTGGATAGCGTTGTAAACGTTACTCTGGTTACCGTACAAACGTGGCGATGCGCTGCGAATTTGATTAACCTGCTCGGCGAAATCACCGGCGTTAATTGGCGCGCCAACCGCATCAGGCTGGTTCACCAGTGAGAAAGGCTGGGTAAATTTCCCGTCTTTATACTGCTGCCCACGATCGGTGGGTTTTGAGGAACATGCTGCGAGCATCGCGACGACTGCTCCCGCCAGAAGATATTTTGCCCAACGTCCTTTCATTGTTCTCGTCTTATGTTGCCTGAATGCGAGACGAAGATAACAAACCCCCGAACCTAATGAAATGCGTATACCTACCCGAACGCAAATTTTGCGCAAAAAACAATCCAGAATGCGTTGTTTTTGTTCGTTTTCGCCCTAAAAACGTGATCAAGGTGAAAAAAGGGTTGCATGAAATCATTAGCAGAGTATAGTGCGCATCCACGGACGCGGGGTGGAGCAGCCTGGTAGCTCGTCGGGCTCATAACCCGAAGGTCGTCAGTTCAAATCTGGCCCCCGCAACCAATTAAAATCAGAAGCAGTAACGTTACTCGATGGAAGAGTAATGACGGACGCGGGGTGGAGCAGCCTGGTAGCTCGTCGGGCTCATAACCCGAAGGTCGTCGGTTCAAATCCGGCCCCCGCAACCAACATATTCTGTTAAGGTCATTTAATAAGACCTTGAAAAATAAAACCGCAAAAGCGTTTCGCTTTATGCGGTTTTTTTGTGTCTGTCATCCGCCCGTATCGGTCAATTCTACGGACGGTATATCATTCGCCAGGGTTAATAGTAGCTGGCATTAAAGGTCGCAGTGGCTTCAAAATCTCCGGCCTTTAGCGTTGTTCCATCGGCTCTCAGAAACGCATACATGGTATAATTGCCCACATACATAAATCCGTCTACATAATGATCGTCACTTGGCTCAATTCCTTCACCCAACGGAACATCCAGGGCCAGATTCATGTCAGCGAAACCATATTTAGGATAGAACCCCAATCCAAAACCACTGGCGGCATTATCACCCGTTAGCTTATTGAGTAATAAATTTTGATTAGTGTCAACGGGATTTCCATTGCTGAGAATGCGGAGTTCCATTCTACTGACCATACTGCAAGTGCCTGAATAAACTGTAAATGATTGTGTTTTAGCTTTACTCAAAGAGTCAAACTCACCAAAATCAACCTCCGGTGAGCTGAGTCTCAAATTACAGGTCGTAGGCGTAATCGGAATGGCAGGCGCATTAAACCTGAACCCCTTCAGAGTATTATTAAAGCCTAATTTAAAATATGTTGAATTAATGGCTGAGATCTCACTCGCTTTTACACGATCGCCAAAACTCCCCCCCGCATACCATAATTCGGCCCAGAACTCCCACTTGGCGCCATTAAGTTGGGCAGGGGTCGCGCTGAACATATATCCGTTGTTAAGGTGCCCCGAAGTGCTACCGCTGCCGTCGCCATAGGTCACGGTGTACCAGAGTCCATACCCAAATCCATTGGCACCAGCGCCTATCAGCATCCCACCATCAGACAGCGTTTCAGACAGTGGTGCATAAGAAAAAGAATCCCCGTCGACGCTCATCGCGTCTCCCGTAGACGAACTACAGGTGGAGATTACCGGCCCGCCGGCCAGTAACGAACTGCGGAATAACTGCTGCATATCTGAGTTTGTCAGCGTGACCGCCGTTATTGGCGACGTTGCCATGGTTTGCTCAATATATGTTCCCGTCGGTGTGGTGAATGAACAGTTCGCCAATGCGCTGTGAACGCCACATAACCCCAACGCTAGCAGCGTGATAATTCCATATTTTTTCAGCATAAAGCATCCTTTTTATTCATAAGCTGCGGAAACAATCACCGATGCACTTAAGCGGCGAGCTTCCTGCGTTCCACCCGCTATGTACTGATAGCGTGCCGCATAATGAAAGGTTTGCTCGTCATCCGTCATAAGCCCGAGAAACGAAATATCATTCAGCAGTACATTCCTGACATATGCACTATTATTTATATCAAAAATAACGATTCCGATACCCGCTGATGGCTGGTCAACAAATACACCAGGTAGTAGCGAAGCGACTCCAGTAGCATCGGAAAACGTTAACCGCATCCTTCGCTGTATTGCTGCGGATTCACTACCGCAACCAGAGAGCGTAATATCAAACGGGGTATAGAGATTGTCATCACTGCCATAATCCCCTGGCCCCAGAGAATAATAACTACCACTGGGTTCAAACAGCCTGATATCAGCGCCGGGGAGAGTTACATATCCCTCTGCAACACGAATATCACACACTGATGTTACCGCCGTAGCCTTTACCGTCAGCGTCATCGTCGGTGCCTCAATCCAACTCTCTGCCGCCAGCGCCGGGGTGGAAATCAGCAGCATCAGCAGATAAAACATTAAGTTATGCATGATCCACTCCTTACCGTCAGTTATAGCGCACAATAATCTGAATCGCCTGACTATAGTTTTCAGAACTGCCGTCCGTCTCCACTAAATACAGTCTGTACCTCGCCCACAGAGGAATAGTATTTGTGGTCAAGACCAGATCATTCCATTTATTAAATTCCACTTCAGAATCGCTATCATCTTTTATTTTGACGCCGGCCCAATGAACGCCATCGCAGGCAACTTTATTATCGGTTGTACAGGTATCGGCGTTAAATGCGACTTGTGCTTTATTAAACATGTCATTGCAGTCTTTTAACGCAATATATAGATATTGAACGAGATAATCATTGGTCTTGTAACGCAGGCCACTGCGCAACACATTGCCGAAATCGAAGGTCAGTGATTTCTCTCCTCCACCCGCGGAACTCCCCAGAGATACATTGCATGAAGCTTCCTGCAGGCGCGCTTTTACCGTCAGCTGAATCTCTTTGCTGCTGCCGACGCACCTTGAAACATTAGCATTGACGCAGGTAGCGAAACTGGCGGCGCTAAAACAAAACGAGAACAGGCCAAATGCTAAATGGCGATAAATTCGGTTATGGATCATGGCGTCACCTTCACGCTGGTTGATGTCATCCGGCAGCGCAGACCGGGGATAAGCGGCGTTTTACCGATCATGTTGGCATTGCTATCCAGTTGATAACTCACCTGGCAGCGGCTTTCTGTACCACTGCCCCAAATGACAGAGAGCGTACCGCTGTCATCCACGCCACGCACAAAGGCAATCCCCGCCTGACCGACGGTGCCGACCGAACTACCAGTGCTATCCTGCACATCTGCCGCCAGCGGAATAAACCCGCCATCGTCGCGCGTCAGTTCCAACATAAACGCTTTACGGGCATCGGTTTCGATATCCACACGCACCAGCGCCCCGCTGGTAGGCACCACGACGCCGGTGGTATTGCCGATCGCCACATCGTTTTCCATCGTGTCAATATTCAGACCGACGGTGTTTTCGCGGTAGGGGCTCAGACTGGTGACGACCATATTGCCAAAACCGTCTACCTGCCCATTGCCCATTGAGGCGGACGCGCCCTTCGCCCCGCTGGCGTGTACCAGCGCCATCGTCGAGTCTGGCGTTAAATAACCGGAAGCCAGCGTCAGCCCGCCGCTATGCAGCACCACGCCACCGGTTGCACTTAGCGAATACTGTTGATCACCGTTAAGCCCTTGCGTCGCCGATAATGAGGTAGTGCTGTACGCGCCGTTGCGCGTCACCCAACTGCCGACCGTGGTGAGATCTTCGCTGTCTTTGTTGCGGCTGCTTGTGGTATTCAGGGAGTAGCTATACATATTGTCTCGCGAGCTTCCTGTCGCCATCGCGCTGATGCTGTCATTACCTTTAAAATCGCTACTGCTGTTGACGCTCATGCTGGAGAACGGACGATAGTCCACGCTGGATCCTGACCCCAACGGAATAGAGAAACCCAGGTTGATGCTGTCGTCTTCCTCACCAAATTCGTTATAGCTACGTTGGGCGGAAATGCTGTAACTCACGCTCCCCACAGAGCTGCTATAGCCCACGGAATACTGCGAGGTGTTGCCATCATCGCCCCAGTAGCTACGCCAGGTCCCATTCAGATAAAACGAGCCATAACTTTCACCATTGATAGTCACATCCTGATAGACGTTGGCCTGTATCTCGTTGCGCGTGCGCGTATAGGCGTGATACGCCTCCCGGGTGGTGGTGCTATTATCAGAAGCATAATTATTCAGCGTGTTTTTAAGCGACAACGCATCGTTCATTGACAGGTAGTTTTCCGAGGAAAAGCGATAACCGACCACGCTGAAGGTGGTCCCCGTCGCCGTGAAATTTTTACTGTAGTTAAGGCTGTAACTCTGCCCTTTTAAGGTGCCAACGTCATCGGCGGTGGTTTGTGAGTGCGTCACGTCGAATGAAAACGCCCCGATACCCGTATTCATTGCCACGCCGAGCATTCCGGCGGTGTATAAATTTTCCGCCATTTGCACACCGCCGTAGGCGGTAAACATATTGCTCAAGCCGTAAGAGGCGGTGGCGACTCCCGCCCACAGCGTTTCATCAACCGTGTCTTTATCTATCGTGCCGATACCGATATCCCAGTCCACTTCGCCAGGACGCAGCAAATGGGCAATAGAGGCATAGGGCATGGAAAATACGCGAGTACTGCCGTCAGATTCTTCAACGGTAACGTCCAGATCGCTGCCGTTTTGTGCGGCATAGTAGTCGCTGATGGCGAACGGCCCCGGCGGAACGGTGACCTGCGTGACAATACGTCCTTCCTGGCGTACCGTCACTTTGGCATTGCTGTTCGCAACGCCGCGAATCACCGGCACATAGCTATTAGCCGATGGATCCATCTGCGCGTCGTTGTAAAGATGCACGCCGTCCAGAGAAATGGAGTCCATCATATTGGCGTTAGTACGAACATCCCCGACTTCCAGTTTTGCGCGCAGCGGCACGATGTCGCGCGCAATAAAGAGATCGTAGCTGCTGTACTCTCCGCCGTTGTCGCTATCCCAGTTGTATGCGCCATTTGAACGTAAACGCCATGCGCCAAGGTTCACACCAAACATCAATCCGGTGTAAAAAGAGTCCTGCGTGGTACCGTTACTTTTGGCATGCCAGGCGTTAGCGTTATAGGAGAGCATCGCCATCGGGATCCCGGAATCCCAACGTGAGGGAGGAATGTAACCCGCAGGATGACTGACCAGATACACCTGCGGGATCGTCACATTCATTTCCTGCGTCAACGGATCGTAGCGGCTGGATGACTTCGGCAGGATGGCGGCCAGATCATAACAGGCGTCCTCATCCTCCTGATTCAGCAACGCGGGATCCACATTGAGCTGCTCCAGCAGCGCATGGGTAAAACACGCCGACGCATAATCCGTATTGTTTTCGTGAAAAGTCAGCTGCGTTTTGAACATTTCCTTGCCATTAAGGAAAACTTTAACGTTGTATGTCCCGGCAAGAACAGGATTTCCACGTGAAAAACGCTTCAGGTTAAGCTGGCTGCCTGCATCGCCCATTAGAAAGGCGTCACTAAACTCCACCACCTCGGTGCTGGCGCTTTCATCGGGCGTGCCTTCATCTGCTTGTGCGGACGCCAGCGAAAAAAAACCGGTCAGAAACGTCAATAAATAAATAGATCGCGATAATCGGCACACTATCATTCCCTTTAAATTAATAATCCTGTTACTCTGCCGGTACTGCCTTATTTAATCGTCTTAACGACTTCCGAATCTGCACCGTAATCATTCAATGCAACCCATGACACTTTATTAATGGAAGTCGTCGTTAATTGCGGAACCACAAAACGTTCTTCGCTAAAAGGACTCAACATTTTCGGTTTGTACTCATATTTTTTCGCCCCTGCCCATACCGCGCCGCCAATCAGCGAGAGATAATAAGGCGAGTCGTTTTGCAGGACGATCGCCACGTTGCCCGCATCATTGACCAGCGACCACTTAACATTATTTAAACCATCAATAAAACTGCCCTTCAGCGATGCCGGACGGTAAAAAAATTTAATCCGCGAACGCAACGCCAGATTAAGCTTGCTTTTTCCTTCCGCACTCTTATCTTTGGGTGGAATTTCCAGCACGTTAAACCAATAAATACTCTCTTTATCCTGCGGCAATGCCTGACCGGTCCAGGTAATACGCACGCTCTGACCTTTTTGTGGATCAAGACGCGAGACCGGCGGTGTGACAATAAACGGCAGTTTCATTTTTGCCGGGTCGCCATTTTCATTACCGTCATCCAGCCAGGATTGAACTAATAAAGGTGACTTGCCTTCGTTGACCATTTTTACCGTTACTTCTTTCGCCGCTTCAGGATAAATAATACGCGTGCCCTGAATAACAACACTGGCCAGCGATGATGAAGTACAGGTCATCACTAATAAACACGCAGCAAATAGCGAACAGGAATACCTTTTCATATTAATTCCTTTGATATAAATATTATTTACGCATTATCCTGCATTTTTGTATAAACAAACTAAATGCATTTTTAGATACTTTATTCAACATTAATGATCACGGTAGCATCTGCCGTAACAATACCCGCACCAGGTGTACCGTAGGCGATATAACCGACAGAATAGGTTGACTCCCAGTTATAGCAAATTGGCTCGACTTCCTCGAAGCTATAACAACGACCCACAGTTACATATTCATAATATTTCCGGCTGCCCGTCTCGAAATTTATGACTGAACCCGGTGGTGTTGATTGATCCAGTACCTGGAAGCCAACGTTTACCGCACCTGATAAGGTGGTATTTTTTAACGCATAAGTTGCAGGATCGGTCTCTCCGCTTGTCACCCAACGAATATTTGGGTGAAACGCCTCAGCCTCCGTACACTCAGAACGTATAACGAAACTCTTTTGATGCAGCGGACTTGAGGTCGCCCCCTGAATATCCTTCAGGGAGGCCGTCTCTAACGTAATGGTGGTACTGCTCACACCATCCACCTCGACCCATACGTTACATTTTGTGGGCACGGGCAAGATCTTAGCCCGAACAGCAATTTCAGGCGTCTGTATCGTATCCGAGCCCAAAGCGCAAAAGACCATCAGAGATAAAAGGAAAGATAAATATTTCATTTACTTCCCCTATTACTGAAAGGTGGCAGAAAACATAATAGAAGCATCAAGCTCACCGTAGTCCACTTGTGCGCCATAAGGCACGACGCCAATCATAAAATTAAAATCCGCCGTTTTCGCATCACTATTCTGCACAAGGGATTGCGTATTTTCCACTGTGCTAAAATCAATCATCACATTCTGATCGGTATCTTTAAAAACAAAGCCAAACTGATTATTTCTATCTTTAGACTTAATTGCGAGGGTGGCGGCATCAACCTCCTGCGATGTGGTTATTTTTCCGGTCACCGCTGACGCCGCATACCCGGATGGGCAGGTGACACGGAAATAATAATCTCCCATTTCCGATAACCACCTAATATCGCCTACGGCTGGTATACTGCCGAACCTGGCGACCAATCCAATAGAATCAATTAGTGCTGCATAACTGTAAAGTTCCACCTTACAAGTTGACTCCGTTACCCGACCAGTAAATTCATATTCCAGCGTATCGGCAGCACACGCTGAATTTTCCCACGTCAACCCATACAGTAGCAGCAAAAAAATCGATTTATTCACAGACGCTCCATCAGGCATAGGTCAGGGTAAAAGTCGCCGCCGCATGCACATCGCCTTTTTCCGGTACGCCAAGGTTGATATAACCAATCTCAAAGCGAAACGAGGCGCTGTTATCACTGCTCAAGGGCAACGTGAACTGCTGCGTGGTACTGAAGTCAACAACAGTGTCAGTAGTTTTATCTTTAATTTGTAGGCCGACATCTTTTGCGCCAGTCGCATCGGTAATCGTATTTTTTAATGCTTTTACACTGCTATCAATCTCGCCATCCGTGGTAAATTTCCCCGTTACTTCATGCAAGTAGGAGGGTGCGGAACAATTGATGTTAATAGTAAATTCTTTCGCTGAAACGAGAGTCGTTGAAGCAATTAACGCCTCTGTTGTCACCTCTTCTAACGCTATCGAAGTACCATCTCCCGGTGTTTGTAGGGTACAGGTTGTTTTATAAATCTGCCCTTCCACCTTAAACTGAGCGGCAGCTATCGCTTTTTGCCCACTTAGCAGGCCGAATATCATCAGGAGCAACAATAACGGTTTTCCTTTACGCACACTCCCTCCTTCCTGGATGCAAAAGCAGGGCCTAACGGCCCTGCCTGGTATTATTACTGATAAGTTGCGATAAACATGGCGTCAGCCGCAACCAGACCGCCGCTGACAGTGCCGGTTTTCAGATAGCCCACGTTATAATTGAACAGCATTGGCGCTGCAGTATCGATCACTTTCGACACGCGATCCGCGGTGGTAAACGTCTGGACTGCATTGCTGCTGTCTTTGTTTTGCACCTGGAAACCAACCCCTTGTGCACCCGCAGCCGTAACGTCGGAGTTATCCAGCGCAGAAGTGCTGGCATTAATCGCTGTACCTTTTGCCGCTGCCAGATAGCCTTCTACAGTGGCATAGCTCGCACCGGTAATTTTGTCTTTGGCCCCTTGGGCAGTACAGTCCAGAGATACTGTGAAGTCTTTTTTCATTACCGAGTCAGTGGTGGCTGCCGTTACGGTTTTAACGTCAGTCGGATCCAGTTGCACGGAAGTTCCTCCCCCTAAAAGCTCCGCCGTACAGATGTTAGTCTGCACTTCACCTGCAAAATGAATATCCGCAGAGTCCTGATCGCCCGCGAAGGCGCTTCCTGCAAATGCCATAGCAATGGCTGCAATAGTGAATTTTTTCATTTTTTTCCCTTGGTGATAAATATCCAATACCATAATTTATGGTGTCTGCATTCCTGCCAGAGGTGATGCGAGAAAATTATATCCCAAGTAAAGAGATACTATGTGCCAGAAGACATCATCAGATTTATTTTTAGGAAAAAAACAATATAAAAAACTTATTAGTCAATAAATGCAATAATATTTTCAATATAATTAACTATCTATTAGGTATAAATTTCAGATAGATAAACCAATTTCTAAATTGAATCACTAACAGGGTATTTCATGAATATGAATTTATCGACAACTTATCCGATAATAATAGATGAACCAGTAAATACTCCCACTATAATATTTCGTCCTGGACAATCATTCTTTATATCGCACCGGAATGCCAGGACGTGTATTTATCCCCTTCTCGCCAGCGTCGCCCCGTCGGCAAAGTAAGCTTTAATCCCCGCCAGAATCGACTCTGCAACTTCCTGCTGAAAGGTCGCCGTTTTGAGTTTGCGCTCTTCCTCAACGTTACTGATAAATGCCGTTTCTACCAGAATGGACGGGATATCCGGCGCTTTTAGCACCGCAAACCCGGCTTGTTCAACCTGGTTCTTATGCAGATTGTTGATTTTACCAAGCTTATTTAATACCGCTTTACCAAACTTGAGGCTGTCGGCGATGGTCAGCGATTGCACCATGTCGAACATAGTGTGGTCGACGTAGCGGTCGCCACTCTTGCTGACGCCACCGATGAGATCCGAGGCGTTCTGGGTCTGTGCCAGATATTTCGCCGCGGTACTGGTCGCGCCTTTGGTCGAGAGCGCAAACACCGACGAACCGCTGGGCTGTCGACTGGTAAAGGCATCGGCGTGAATCGAGACAAACAGGTCTGCGCGCTGCTTCTGCGCTTTTGCCACACGGACTTTAAGCGGAATGAAAATATCTTCATTTCGCGTCATAAAGACCCTCATGTTGCCCTCTTTCTCTATAAGGGCTCGCAGACGGCGGGCAATCTGCAGTACCACATCTTTTTCACGCGTCTTGTATTTCCCCACCGCGCCGGAATCTTCCCCACCGTGGCCCGGGTCCAGCATAATAACAATGGGGCGATCGCGTCCCGCTTTGCCCGGCTGTGGGCCACTCTGCGCAGGTGGAACCTGTTTATCCAGATCGCCCTTGTTGTAATCTTCCAGCAACGCCAGCAGAGGATCCTGAACATCCTGGGCATTCGCGGGATAGAGATCCATCACCAGACGTTCTTTAAAGCCCGCCACCGGCGCCAGAGCAAAAAGTTGCGGCTTCACATTCTGTTTCAGCTCGAACACCATCCGCACGGTTTGTGGATCAAACTGGCCAACGCGCGCCGATTTAATATACGGGTCGTCAGGACGAATCTGCGCTCCCATGCCCTTGAGCACCGAGTTCAGATTAACGTCTTCAATATCCACAACCACACGCTCAGGATTACTCAGGGCAAACTGTTTGTATTTCAGCAGACGGTTAGATTCTACCGTGACGCGGGTATAGCTGGACGCAGGCCAGATACGTACGGCAACGACCTGACTCGCGGCAGCCAGACCAACCTGGCTGACGCTTAAAAGCCACATAGCACCCGCACCTTTCAGTAAACGGCGGCGACTGATTGCTGAGTTGGATCCCGACATGCTTCTCCCGAGCAAAAGAAATCTGTATTGAGGTAATACGTAAAACGTCCGAATTGACCGGAAACTTTAGCGAATGACGCATAATCTGTCATCTATAAAAGGGTAAACATTCTTTTTATATTCACGGTATTACTGATAAAAATCTTCGGTATGGGTAAAAATTACGCTTGCGTACAGCGCAAAAACAGAATAAAAATACACAAATTACGAATAATCATGCAATGAGGGTGTGCCGTGGTGAAGGAGCGTAGAACCGAACTGGTACAGGGATTCCGCCATTCTGTTCCCTATATCAATACCCATCGGGGAAAAACGTTTGTCATTATGCTGGGCGGCGAAGCCATCGAGCATGAAAACTTTTCCAGTATCGTCAATGACATTGGTCTTCTTCATAGCCTCGGCATCCGCCTGGTCGTGGTCTATGGCGCACGACCGCAGATTGATGCCAATCTTGCGGCGCATCATCATGAACCGGTGTACCACAAAAACACGCGCGTCACCGATGCGAAAACCCTGGAGCTGGTCAAACAGGCTGCGGGGCTACTTCAGCTTGATATTACCGCCCGCCTGTCGATGAGCCTGAATAATACGCCGTTGCAGGGGGCGCATATCAATGTGGTCAGCGGTAATTTTATTATCTCCCAGCCGCTGGGCGTTGATGACGGCGTAGATTACTGCCATAGCGGGCGTATTCGTCGCATCGATGAAGATGCCATTCACCGTCAGTTAGATAGCGGCGCGATTGTGCTGATGGGACCGGTCGCCGTTTCCGTCACCGGTGAGAGCTTTAACCTGACGTCAGAAGAGGTCGCCACGCAGTTGGCTATCAAACTGAAGGCGGAGAAGATGATCGGCTTTTGCTCCTCTCAGGGCGTCACCAACGATGATGGCGATATTATTTCCGAGCTGTTTCCCAACGAAGCCCAGGCTCGCGTTGAATTGCAGGAAGAGAAAGGTGATTACAGCTCCGGCACGGTGCGCTTCCTACGCGGCGCAGTGAAAGCCTGTCGCAGTGGCGTACGCCGTTGCCATCTGATTAGCTATCAGGAAGATGGCGCATTACTGCAGGAACTGTTCTCCCGTGACGGCATCGGTACGCAGATCGTAATGGAAAGCGCCGAGCAGATCCGCCGCGCCACCATTAACGATATCGGCGGGATTTTGGAGCTAATCCGCCCGCTGGAACAGCAAGGTATTCTGGTCCGCCGCTCCCGCGAACAGCTGGAAATGGAGATCGACAAGTTCACCATAATTCAGCGCGATAACCTGACTATCGCCTGTGCCGCTCTTTACCCTTTCCCGGAAGAGAGAATTGGCGAAATGGCGTGCGTAGCGGTACATCCGGACTACCGTAGCTCGTCGCGCGGGGAAGTGTTGCTGGAACGGATCGCCGCGCAGGCCCGGCAAATGGGGCTGAGCAAGCTGTTCGTGCTGA
Source organism: Citrobacter sp. wls827 (assembly GCF_005280875.1). NCBI lineage: Bacteria > Pseudomonadati > Pseudomonadota > Gammaproteobacteria > Enterobacterales > Enterobacteriaceae > Citrobacter > Citrobacter sp. wls827. The sequence goes on along the minus strand of NZ_SZWR01000018.1, from coordinate 309,582 downwards.
CCACACGCAGCATTCACTGGTTTCAGGAGCGAGGCTTCACCCCGGTAGATATCGACCTGCTGCCGGAAAGCAAAAAAGAGATGTACAACTATCAGCGGCGGTCAAAAGTGCTGATGGCGGATTTGGCATAGGAGTGGTTGCCGGATGCGGCATAACTGCCTTATCCGGCCAGCAAATGTTATTGATTAAACAGCGCCGACAATCCGCTTCGGCGTTCGGTTCGGGTGGCAATGGCGCTACTCAATATCCGTTCATCGGCATACAGTGACAAACGACGGCGTGCGCGGGTGACGGCGGTATAGACCAGCTCACGGGTCACCACGGGTGAGTGCTGGTTGGGTAAAATTAACGCCGCGTGGTCAAACTCAGATCCCTGCGATTTATGGACGGTCATTGCCCAGGTCGTTTCATGTTCAGGCAAGCGACTGGGCTGGACCGATTTGATAGAACCGTCCGGCAGCGCAAACCACACTCTCAGGCCCTGCCCACGATCGAGGGCAATACCAATATCACCGTTAAATAATCCCAACGAACTGTCATTGCGCGCGATCATTACCGGCCTTCCCTCATACCAGCGGCTATGCGTCGAACGGTGAATTTTGCGCTTTTGCGCCATCACCTGCTCAATGCGTTCATTCAAGCCACCCACGCCAAACGGACCTTCCCGCAGGGCGCACAATAGCTGATACTTATTGAAGGCCTGAATGACAGCATCCGGCTCGGCACGCTCGCGCAGTAAATCGAGATAGTTCCCATAACCCGCCAGCGCTTCCTCCAGCATCGCTGCGTAATCTTCGCTGCTGTGCAGAGCGCGTTTTTCGATGTCGTCAAATCCCTGCTGGAAGACCGTTTTTATCGCGGCTTTGTCACCACGATTAATCGCCGCAGCCAACTGGCCGATTCCGGAATCGCTACCGAAACGGTAGCTCTTTTGCAGCAGGCACAAACTGTCGCGCAGAGCAGCCGCCTGAGTTCCCGAACCTGCCGGAATAGTGGTTTCAGTCAGGCGACTAAGCTGGCGGGCACGCTCCGGGGTAAAGCCATCACCGACGAAAGCACAGATATCCCCCAGCACCGCCCCCGCTTCAACGGAAGCGAGCTGGTCGCGATCGCCAAGAAAAATCACCCGCCCATGTGGCGGTAGCGCATCGATAAGGCGCGACATCATCGGCAAATCGATCATCGAGGCTTCATCCACCACCAGCACGTCCAGATGCAGTGGGTTTCCTGCATGATGCCGCAGGCGTTGGCTTCCAGGCTGAGCGCCCAATAATCGGTGCAATGTACTGGCATCATCGGGAATGCGCTTCTTTTGCTCATCGGTCAGCGGCAGTTCTCGCAGCGCCGCGCCCAGCGAGGCGGTCAGACGGGCTGCCGCTTTTCCCGTTGGCGCCGCCAGACGAATACGACAGCGTTCACCGTCCGCCATCTGAATCAACGCCGCCAGCAGCCTCGCCACCGTTGTCGT
>NZ_SZWR01000018.1:307682-308035 GCF_005280875.1 Citrobacter sp. wls827 | reverse complement strand
GCGGGTCAACGCCACAGCAGCCGCCACTTTTTGCCAGTTAACGCCTTCAACGGGTGGAAACAGCGCCGCCAGCGTGTGGGTCAGCCGTTGTTCATCCACCTCAATGGCGTGGTTAACTTCACCGAAAAAGCGCGCCACCGCGCGTTCGTTATGCCACATGCGGTTCAGATACAAGCGATCGCCGTACAGCACCAGCGGCGTGGGCTGCTCGCCACGGCTTACCGCAGCGGAGGCCAGCAGGCATTCCGACCAATCTTCCGGTTCACCGGCCTCGCACAGCCAGGCGCTCAACAGCGGATGGGCATCTTCGCGTAAAGACAACCGGGAAAGCGGTAAGCAAACGTGCCCCTCGC
>NZ_SZWR01000018.1:293894-307613 GCF_005280875.1 Citrobacter sp. wls827 | reverse complement strand
GCCAGCGTAACGGCAGGGTTGTCGTTTCCGGCAACCGCCAGCGCAAACTGAGCATCCAGAGGACGGAGCTGTTTTTGCTCTACGGCCTCCAGCAATCGTTTCTGGATTGTCATTGCATCTCCTCCAGAGCCGCACCGGCAAACAACTCGTCCATCAACGCGATCAATTCCCCATCGGGTCGGGTAGCGTAAATTCCCTGCTGCGGATTTTCACTATCAACGCCACGCAGGAAAAGATAGATAACGCCGCCAAAATGGCGTTCATAATCGTAATCAGCAATGCGATGGCGCAGATAACGGTGCAGTGCCAGGGTATACAACTGATACTGCAGATCGTAACGGTGCGCCTGCATGGCTGAGGCCATTGCCTGCTGGGTATACGCAGAACTGTCTTCGCCCAGCCAGTTTGACTTGTAGTCGAGCAGGTAATAACGCCCCTGGTGGCGGAACACCAGGTCAATAAACCCTTTCAGCATGCCGCGAACCTGCATAAAGTCCAGCGGCGGGCAGCCAGCCGAAAGCGGATCGTATTGGCGGATCAACGCATCAAGTTGGCTGGCCATCAGCGGCTGCGAAATCGGCAGATAAAACTCCATCTCCACCTGTTTTTCACGCGCGGAAAGCTGACTCAAACTCACGCCGGTCTCGTTGAGAGGCGCCTGCAAAATGGCGTCCAACCATGCGGTCAAAACCGGCGTCCAGTGTGCATCATAACCGCCCAACGCCAGTTTTTCTTCGACCCAATGCGGCTCTACCGGTTGGGTGAAGTCGAGATCTTCAAACAGGCTATGCAAAAATGTACCCGGCGAAGCGCCGCGCGGAAACTGATGCGGCGTGAGTCCTGACTCTTCAATAACCTCACCGACGCCTGCGGCATCGATATCCAGTCGCGGGATCAGATCCTGCGCAATACCATGCCCACGCTGTTGCAGACCGGAATAGCTGGTCACGCGCCAGCTGTCACCAGGCGTACGCTGCAGTATTTTTGCATTCAACGTAGAACTGGCGGGCTGTGCAACCTGCCAGCGCTCACCGTCCGGTTTATTCGGCGTCAGGCAGGCGATATCCTCACCGCACAGCGCCTCAATAGCGCCACGCAGACCCGCGGCATCCATCGGCTCGCCTTTTTGCAGCAGGCGGCCAAGGGCGCTCTGATGCACATCGGTATCCCCTTTCTTATCGCCCCGACGGCGTACCAACGGCGCCACGCCAAGGCTGCAGTGCCATACCGAACGGGTGAGCGCAACATAGAGCAAGCGCAAGTCTTCTGCCAGACGTTCCGCTTCGGCCAGCTCAACGCTCTCCGCGGCATCGCTGAGATCCAGCACCGCTTCAAAGGAGCTGCGATCGTGGTAGAAAGCCTGATCCTGGACGCGGAAATTGGTGATAAACGGCAACCAGACCAGCGGATATTCCAGCCCTTTCGATTTATGGATGGTGACGATTTTAACCAAATGCTTGTCGCTTTCGAGCCTGAGCTGCTGACTGGACGCATTGCTGTCGGGTTCAAGAATATGCTGAGATAGCCAGCGCACCAGCGCATGCTCGCTTTCAAGTTGCGATCCGGCTTCCTGGAGCAGTTCACTGATATGTAAAATATCGGTCAGGCGGCGTTCGCCCCCCGCCGTCGCCAGCAGGTTTTCCGCAATATGGCGAGCGGACATCAGCGCGCGCAGCATGGGCATCACGCCGCGTTTATGCCAGATCTGACGATAGCCATCGAACTCCTCGACTACCGCATCCCAGGCATTTTCGTCGTTATTTAACGCTTCGAGATCCTGCGCATTCAGCCCCATCATTGAGGTTGCCAGCGCGCTACGCAGCGTGTTCTCACGCTCCGGCGTCATCACCGCTTGCAGCACCCACAGCAGTTCCTGCGCTTCCAGCGTTTCAAACACGCTGTCACGGTTGGAGAGATAAACAGAGGGAATGGCCAGTTGCGTCAGCGCATCGCGGACCAGCGCCGCCTCCTGGCGGCTACGAACCAGTACGCTGATGTCCGAGGCGCGTACCGGCCTGGACGTTTTACCGCTGACCAGTTGCGCAGCGCCAGAATACCCGGCCTTAAGCCAGTCGCGAATTTGCGTGGCGCACACCTGCGCCATGTAGTTCTGATAGTCGCCTACGCCACAGCTTTCCCCTTCCATCAGCCACATACTCATGGCTGGCTGCGTTTCACCGTGTAAAACAAATTGAAGCGACTGGTTTTTCTCTGCGGATTTTACCGGGCTGAAGGGGATGTCGCGGAACATAAAGGCGTCGTTCATCTGGCTGAAAATCGTATTCACGCTATTGACCATGCCAGGAGCCGAACGCCAGTTAGTATCGAGCGTATAGTGCGCGCTGACTTCGCTGCGCGCCTTCATGTAGGTAAAGATATCCGCGCCGCGAAAGGCGTAAATTGCCTGTTTCGGATCGCCAATCAGCAGCAGCGCGGTGTCCGGTTGATGCTGCCAGATACGGCGGAAAATACGGTATTGCTGCGGGTCGGTATCCTGGAACTCATCAATCATCGCGACCGGAAAACGGGTACGAATCGCCGTCGCCAGCGCATCGCCGCTTTCACTGCGCAACGCTGCATCCAGACGGCTGAGCATATCGTCAAAACCCAGCTCGCCGCGGCGGCGTTTCTCCTCGGCAACCGCCGTGCGGATCTCCGCCAGCGCCCGGGTGATCACCAGATCGCGGATTGTCAGCGGTTGGCCAAGCAGTTGATCAATAGCGACGAAAAGCGGGTGCTGAGGCGTTACGCCGCCCGCTTTGGTTCGCTCTTCTAAAAAACGCTGGGAGAATTTCTCCAGCGCATCGGGCAGCTGATAGCTTTGGGTTTCTTCCTGCGCCCACGCGCTGATCTTTTCGATCCACTTCCCCTGGTTACCGCGATTAAATTTACGCCGGTCGATCCCGGATGCTTCCAGCAGGCCATCCAGCTCATCAACGGCATCACGCCATTGCTGCTTAATTTGATTAATGCGCGCGAGGATTTGTTCGTGCCGGGTTGCCAGCGTTTCGTCAGCGGGCGGTGGAGCCTTGATAACCGGTGCTTCCCCTTGCAGATAGCGATCGATATCTCTCAGCAGCGCCTGCGGTCCTTTCCACGTTTCAAAAATCACCTGCGCAATGTCACGGGGCAGCGGATAGCAGTGTCGACGCCAGAAGTCCGCACAGGCCTGATAGCGCAGCAGCGATTCATCTTCAATCAGTTGTTGCTCAAACAGCATGCCTGACTCAAAAGCGTTGAGGCTGAGCATACGCTGGCAAAAGCCGTGAATGGTAAACACCGCCGCTTCATCCATCTGTCTTTCTGCCAATAGCAGCCACTGGGCGGCCTGTTTTTTATCGGCGATTTCATCTAACAGACGGGCGTATAGCGGGTTATCGGTGGTTTCACGCAGGCAAGCAATACGCAGTTCATGGATGTTGCTACGAATTCGACCGCGCAGCTCTTCAGTAGCCGCCTCGGTGAAGGTGACCACTAACAGTTCTTCGACGGTCAGCGGACGGGGAAAGGCGGCAGAGCCGCCCAGTCCAAGCAGTAAACGTAAATACAGGGCGGCGATGGTAAAGGTTTTACCGGTGCCCGCAGAGGCTTCAATCAGGCGCTCGCCCGTCAGGGGCAAGCGGAGTGGATCAAGGGACTCAGCGGCATCATTCATTCTTATCACTCATCAGGGGTAAGGTTTGCTGCAACGCGCTGACGGTCTGCCACACTTTCCAGCCTTCCGGGTGCACATATTCTGCTTTCCCGTTCTGACTGCCGGAAACCTGTGACAGTATCGCCATGCCTTGCGGCTCAACCACCGCCTGATGGAAGAAGTCGGCAAGCTTTTGCGGCGTCAGCAGTTTAATCTGAGCCACTATTTTATCACGTGAATCGAAGCGCATATTGCCGCGATCAAAATCTTTGCTTAACTGCGAGGCTTCTGCCCCCAGCGTTTGCGGGGCCTGGAGCATTTGCGCAATAATCGCCTGCTGAATTTGTGCGAACTCATCAGCTTTCATCGCCCGCAGCTTCGCTTCCGCCGTGGGGAAAAATGCCTTATAGCGTTCCCAGAGATAGGACGGTTGCTTGTCGCTGCTTTGCAACAGGAAGCCCATTCCCCACTGGCGGCCAACGCTCATTGGGAAAGCAAAGACGGCATAACCTAATTGCTCTTCAGTACGCAGTTGATTGTAGAACCACGGTTGAACAATCTGCCCTAACATGGCGCTATAGGCTGAGCTGGTGTACTCATCGTATCCAGTTGGCACAAATACCGCCGCCAGCGCGGAATCCGTACTACTGCCCGCTTTTTCAAAGATGACAGACTGCTTCTTGTCTACCACAACATCTTTGTTTCGGCACCACTGTGAGCCGTTCGCACCAAGCTGCTTCTGGATATCCCGCGCCATGGTTTTCGCCTGAGCTTCGCTCATATTACCGACCACCAGGAATTCGGGACGCGCCCCGGTTTTCAAGGCGTCGCGATAAGCCATTACCTCTTTAAGGGTGATGGAAGTCAGTAACTTACGGCGCTCATCGCGTGAGAAGTACGGTACCTGAGACAGCATCTGAACCGGCATGATCGCCTGATCGTAGGCTTTGCCTTTCTCCGCCGAGTCCATCATCTGGGCGTACCAGGATTTCGCCTGTTCCAGCTGTTCATCTGTTGAGGTGTAACTGAAATAACCGCTCAGCAGCGCCTGGAAAAGCTGCGGCAAACGCTGAGTATAGCCGTTGGCGTTAAGCATCAGGCCGTTATTAGCGTTAGTAGAAAAACCAATACCTCCCACTGCGGCCTGGTTACTTAACTGGTCGAGTGCAATACCCGCCAGATAATCGTTCAGGGCGAATAAGACCTGATTGCGGGCGCTGTCCATCGCTTTCGGGTTACGCAGTATCACGCTGACATCAACCTTTGGCTCGCTGGCAAAATACTGGCTCGGCGCATACACCACGCGTAAATCCGGCTCATCAACGATCAGTTCCGGGTGAGCGTATTTTTTATCCGCCTTAATCAGCGTGAAATCATCAGGAATGTAGGGGTTCAACTCCGGTAATGACAACGCAATGCCCTGCGCTTTTTGCTGCCAGTCGGCAAAGGTTTTGTCGCTGATTTTATCTACCTGATAAGGCGCATCGACAAAGTAAGCAGTTTTATTATGCGGCTCTTTCGCGCTGATATACCAGATACGCGCATTCTGCGGCGTCATCATTGCCAGACGTTGCTCAACGGCTTTGGCATCGTACTGGTCGGCAATATTCACCGCATCCAGAGTATGCTCGACGGGAACGCGGATCATGGTATCCGCCAGCCATTCAACGTAGTCCATATCACGGGTGATAGAGGGATAACGAAAATCGAGATCCAGCACGTGCGCCAGTTCGTCAAAATAGCGTTTATCGATACCTTTTTCACGTAACAGGTTGAGATAGCTAAAGATTGCAGCAACAACTTCATCGCGATTCGCCAGCCCTTTGTCGGTTAACGTCGCGGAAATGGCTAACACGCCGCTGTTCCCGTTGACCACCGGATCGGAGTCCGCACGAATACCTTCAACCAGCCCCTGCTTTTGCAACCAGTCAGACAATGTGCCCGGACTACGATTGCCAATCAGGTAGGTCACCAGCTCATCGGTTTTACTGCGGAACTGCGCGCTATTGTTATCAATACGAAACTCGACGCGCAGCACTTTACGCGGCATTGCCGGAACATAGTGGATGATGACGCCCTTTTGCGCGTCGGTGACAACCGGGACGGTTATTTCCGGTTTTTCGATATTTCTGTTTGGCACGCGACCAAAGGTGTCAGCCGCTATCCGCGCCAGCTCTGGCAATGGTTTATTGCTATAAATCACCGCCTTCATCAGGTTCGCGGAGTAGTACTTTTCATGAAATTTGTGTAACGCCTGTACCACCGGATTACCCGGTTTATCGCTTAATGTTTCCAGATTTCCACCGGAGAAGCGCGAACCAGGGTGCGCCGGGTTAATAGTCTCCGCACTCACCTGCGCCATACGCATCCCGTCTCGGGTACGCGCCAGCGTCAGCTCGGAGTTAACCGCGTTACGCTCGCGATCGGCATATTTTTTATCCAGTAACGGATCGGCGATAGCGTCTGCCAGGCGATCTACCGCCCCCACCAGCGCGTCGTTTTCAACCTCAAGATAGAAAGCCGTACGATAAGGCGCGGTGCTGGCATTATGGCTGCCGCCGTGCATTTTCAGGAATTCAGACAGGCTGTCCGGCTGCGGGTATTTTTTCGACCCCATCAGACACATGTGTTCGAGATAATGCGCCAACCCCTGATGATCGTCCGGATCTTCCAGCGAACCCACGGGGACCACCAGTGCAGAAAGGGATTTCACGGCCTGCGGATCGGATACCAGCAATACGACCATACCGTTATCAAGGCGCACGGCCTGATACTGACGGGTGTCTTTATCGCTTTTACGGATGGTTTCAGCTAAAGGCTGCCAACCGGTATCAGCCTGACTTACGGGAACCCAAAGGGCGACGAACAACAGTAATGCGCTAAACCAGGTGCTGCGGGGCATTCACAAACCTCATCATTAACGTATTCACCTGTTCACTGCAAACAACGCATTAAGCGTGGTCTGAACAGGGCAAGACTCTGTGCTGAACGCGTCAGCCTCTTCTCTTTGTAAGAATCAGTCCGTGACAGAAAGCGCATCATAGTGGAAGCCATCAAATTGCGCAATTTTTATACAATCATCACGACTGATTAAATCGAAAAATCGGTAACAGGTAACGCTGAGACTGTAAAACAATGGTCTCCAGCGTATCAGCATCCAGTTGACGCCACAGACGTTGATACCAGATGTCATCACCTTCACCGCGTACCATCATGTTGCCTTCATAGGCCTGCAGAAACTTACTGCGCGCTTTTTGCAACGTATCATCGTCATCTAACATGGCATCATTTACGGCGTCGTAACAGGTTTTTATCCACGCCCCACCACTTTCCGGTAATACCAGTAGCGGCGATGACATGCCTTCCCGATATCCCTCAATAAGTTGCGACAGATACTGTAACGCCTGTTCGGCCTCCAGTGGAGGGAAACGCCACTCGCCGTCTTTGCGTAAGAACAACCGGCTTTCTCCCGTACCGCCACTCGCACAATAGACAAGATGTTCCAGCCAAAGTTGCACACCCTGCGCAATGCTGATCAAAGATGGGCGCCAGCGCAACAAACCGTCCTCTTGTACCTGCGGCAACCAACCGGTGATTTGCACGCCGTTACAGGTAAGATCGATTTCCATGCTCTGACAAGGCTGACGACAGGCGATAATGCGTTCAGCCAGCGTCTGCATCTCCTGACGCTGCGTATCCCACAGAATTTCACCAAATGGCCCATAGGGAAGCGCACCCGCCGCACGAAAACGGCGAAACAGTCGTTCAGCGTCGTTCTCTTCAACCAGGGTATTAAGCAACTGCTGATTAAGTTGATAGCGGCTGAGCCCTTCGAGGATAAAGGGTTCTGTTTCCGGGATTTCGCTCTCTTCAGAGCGGAAATTTACCCTCAGGCGCATCTGGAAAAACGCCCGCACCGGATGAGCCCAAAAGCGTTGCAGCGTTTCCAGCGTCAGGGTTTCAGGCATTGTAAAGGGGAGCGGCTGGACAAAATCCGTGTGCGCTTTGCCTGACAGACTTGCCGCTGGCAACCACTCTCGAGCATAACTTTGCTGCTCACCTGGCAGATAGTTTTGTGCATCAAAGGGCATACGGGTATGTAAACGGGTAATGTGCGCTTTTACTTTCGCTTCACTTTGATCGCTAGTGAGTAATTCATCGCCCGGCAAATAGTGGCTTTGCCCAATGTAATCCATAAGTTCCTGCACCAGCACCGACGGGAAGCGCTCACTGTTATCCTGGATTGAGCGGCCGATATAGCTGATATAGAGCGTTTGTTGCGCCGAAATCAGGGCTTCGAGGAACAGATAGCGGTCATCATCACGGCGGCTTCGGTCACCACGCCTCGGTTTTTGGCTCATCAGATCAAATCCCAGCGGCGCAAGCTGGCGCGGATAAACGCCATCGTTCATGCCCAACAGGCACACCACTTTGAAAGGGATAGAACGCATCGGCATCAGCGTACAGATATTGACAGGCCCTGCCAGGAAACGCTGGCTGATGCGCTCCTGGTCAAGACGCTGCGCCAGTTCGTCACGTAACAGAGACAGCGGTATGGCCTCGCCATACTCGGCCCCCAAACCTTCAGTGATAATGGCCTGCCACTGCTGTTCAATCAGCGTCATCGCCGCTTCGGTGTCCGCGTCCGGCAGGAAGAAATCATTAAGCATGTCCCGGCAAACGGGTAACCACTCTTCCAGCGGGCGTTCCTGTGCTAACCCTCTGCGCCAGATGTTTAGCTGCATCAGCAACGAGGCCAAATGCCCGACTAACTCGGCAATCAAACCACTGGACTCATCATAGGGCAATACCGACTGCCACTCCCCCTGTGCGCTTTCCATCGCATAGCCCAGCAGCATACGTGTTAAACCAAATTGCCAGGTATGCTGGCCAGTTGGAGGAAGCGCGAGTTCGCGCACGTTGTCGTCGTCAATGCCCCAGCGAATTCCAGATTCATTGACCCACAAACGAAGATAGCGCAACCCTTCTTCATTGATGTTGAAACGCGCAGCCAGCACAGGCACATCCAGTAATGCCAGCACATCCTCCGAAACAAAGCGGCTGTCCGGTAGCGAAAGCAGGCTAATAAACGCCTGTAAGACGGGATGAGACTGACGTGCCCGGCGATCGGAAATAGCATACGGCAGGTAACGATCGGCCGGTGCACTGCCAAAGACAGCCTGAATAAATGGACTGTAGCTGTCGATATCCGCCACCATCACGATGATGTCGCGCGGCGTCAGCGTTGGGTCTGCTTCCAGCATTGCCAGCAACCGGTCGTGGAGTATTTCCACTTCGCGTTGTGGGCTATGACAGACATGAAACGTCACGCTAGTATCATTCGGCTCAAGCAACCGTTTATTGTCGCTACGCGAATACTCCTCCAGGCTGACTCCTGCCACCGCATGGTTTTCGAGTTCCAGAATATCCGCTTGAATATTATGCAAAAGATTGTCAGGAGTAATGTCGACAAACGCATCCAGCTCCTGGCTGTTTTCCAATTCCGAAAGCAAATATATGTAGTCACGTCCTAGTTTTCCCCATGAGGCCAACATCGGATTCCCCACATCCTGCTCACCATCGCTGTTAAACAGTCCTTCAGCATTCTGACTATCGCGAAACAGCGGTAAATGTCGTTCTTCAAAGCTATGCCTACGCTGACGCGCCAACAGTTTAGCCAGATAAGCGGGGTCTTTAATATCCCCCCAGTAGTAACGACAGGGATTGGTAAAAAGCAGATGAATATCAATATGCTTACCCAGCGCTTGTAATGCCTGCAGATACACGGGCGGTAGCGCGGAGATACCACAAATAAAGACGCGCGAGGGCAAGCCTTGTGGGCAGTCAGACGTATTCTCCAGGGTCTGAATAAACCGCTGATATAAATTGGCACGATGCCAGCCTGGCTGTCCCAGTTCAGCCGTGTATTCCACCAGTGCTTTCCACAATGGCGCTTGCCAGGCCTGAGCATCTCCTAGCCCTTCCACCTGCAGCCCCACCTCCCACTGCGTCAGCCATTCAGGACGGTAGACTAAATACTGGTCGAACAGATCCGCAGCGCGTGATGAAAGCTGAAACAGCTTACGTTTGTCTGTGTCGTCGGTGAGATAGTGGCGTAGCAGTGCGAAATCGTCGTTATCCAGCAATTGAGGTAGCAGCGTCATCAGCTTCCAGCTCATGCTCTGTTTGCTAAATGCGCTCTCTTTTGGGATATCCGGCAATACACGCACAAACATATCCCAGATAAAACTCGCTGGCAGCGGGAAATCAATGTTAGCGGCAATACCAAACTTCTGTGCCAGAGTCATTTGCAACCACTGCGCCATACCGGTGCTTTGAACCAGGATCATCTCGGGTTCAAAGGGGTCGTCCAGCCGCTCGCGCTCAACGATATATTCCATCAACGCTTCCAGCACATCCAGACGATTGGAGTGGTAGACCCTTAACATAGCAACTCCTGACTACTGACGATTTGGGCAGTGCAGTCGTGTCATCTGACCCTGCCTGCCCAGAGGGGAAGTAATTTTAACATTGATGCTGACACATCCCGCTATCGTTGTCTGCATTCGGTTAATTTGCCAGTTTAAAGGTGGTGAATACATATGCAACTGCGTTTGCTGCCAGGCGTGATGCCACAATTGTTGATACTGGCTTCTGACTAAAAAGCTCTTCATCAGCGCCCGCTGATATCCGGAAAGCGCGGTCACGATCATAATCATCAGCACCATTGCCAGCATCACTTCCGGCAGGCTAAAACCACGCTGTCTGTTCAGGGTATCAGACATAACGCCAGCACCTTTAACGGGCAGAAATCGCTCCAGCCATGCGCTGAGAATTCGATAGTACCCTCGATAATCATCCCCTGACGCCATAGCGATATACCTTCATATTGCGCAATAAGCAGCACAAGATCGTCGTCGAGCGCACGCAGGCAGACTGTCGCACCCTGTGTGGAATAGCGTCGACACTGCGTTGCCATCTGCAAACTCCAGGGCTGCATACGTGCCCATTCCATGGCGGATTGCACCACTGCCTGATGTTGTAGCGACTGGCTTTCCGTTGCCACCCGCGACGCAAAACTCTCCTCCTGTCGGCTTACGCCTTGCAGCAACAGACTGCCAAGTACCAGGAGTAAAAGCACCATTGCAAGCGATGAAACACCTCGCTCACGGTTCACAGGTTGAATCCTGTGACGTCATAGAATACCTCAATGACCTTTTGAGGTTCGGCGTTGCTTCTCCCGCGCAGGTGCAACGAAAGCACTGGCGCAAATCCGCTGATATTCAGGCGCTCCACCTGAAATACCTCAATCTGAATAGAATCCGGATCGGTCATTTTATCCCAACCTTTTCCCACGCAGGTTGTTGCGCCACGCAAGGTTTCCAGCACCTTATCTTGAACACGAAACCCAACGGCATCGGCCTCCTTTGCCGGAATATCGTCCCAAACACCGTTGCTATTGGCATCCCAGCGTACAATCACACAGTCTCCCGCGGCTGATATCTTCAGCCCTTCTCCGATACAGTTTCCCCGACAATAGCCAGCCCGCTGGAGATGCTTCGCCACGGTATACATCCGCTGCCAGAGCTCATCTTCAAGCACTAGCTGACGAGTGTTCTGCAAAATTTCTCGCTGCAGCGCAGGTAAAAATCGCGCAGCGCTGAGGAGTAAAATGCTGCTTATCACCATAGCGATAAGCACCTCAAGCAGTGAAAAGCCACGTTCACTTACCGACATTGATCCGCCTCACCGCGTTCGCAAAGCCTGATTCGTCCCCAACCAGACACCACCACACGCCATTCACCTGCAGCATTCTTCAGGTAGATATGCCCGGCCCATGCGGTATTACGTAGGCCAAAAAAAGCCAGTGACGGTGTTATCTCTGCCATCTCGACATCAGCCCAGAGTGGCGTAAAAATCAACGGTGAAACCGGCTGACACGAAGTTTGTGACGTCGCTGAGCTTGCCAGACACCATGTTCCTCCTTCGCGGAGCACGTTGATGACGTGATCACGATTACGCCAGTTAGCATCTTCGCGCAATTGCAGCAGGTAATCCCGCACCTGGCTGGCTGTTTGCCATAACCGCTGCTGTTGTTGCCAGCGCTGCCAACCGTACAACCCCGATGCGCCAAGCGCCGCGACAATCAGCATTGCAATCAGGGTTTCGAGAAGCGTGTAGCCTTGTTGTTTTTTCATGTCGCCAGTATGGCGTGAGAGAAATTAATAACGAGGGGGAAATTCAGCTTCTTCGGCAAGCTACGGAGAATATTTATCGCATTACATCACGTTGCAAAATTTCAGGAATCAACGCCGCTGAATAGAATGTAAGGCAAAAAAAACCGACGCATAAGGCGCCGGTTGTGACAGGATTAGCCTCGATCAGATAGCGACCGGTGCTTTAATGCCTGGGTGCGGATCGTAACCCTCAATTTCGAAGTCGTCGAAACGATAGTCGAAAATTGAATCAGGTTTACGCTTGATAACCAGCTTCGGCAGCGCACGTGGCTCACGGCTAAGCTGCAGATGTGTTTGATCCATATGGTTGCTGTACAGGTGCGTGTCACCGCCTGTCCAGACAAAATCACCGACTTCAAGATCGCACTGCTGCGCCATCATGTGAACCAGCAAGGCGTAGCTGGCGATGTTGAACGGCAGACCGAGGAACACATCGCATGAACGCTGATACAGTTGGCAAGAGAGTTTGCCATCCGCCACGTAGAACTGGAAGAACGCATGACACGGCGCCAACGCCATCTTATCCAGTTCGCCTACGTTCCACGCGGAAACGATAATACGACGGGAATCCGGGTCGTTTTTCAACTGGTTCAGCACCGTCGTGATCTGGTCGATATGGCGGCCATCCGGTGTTGGCCATGCACGCCACTGTTTACCGTACACCGGACCTAAATTACCGTTCTCATCAGCCCATTCATCCCAGATTGAGACGTTGTTTTCATGCAGGTAGGCAACATTGGTGTCGCCCTGCAAAAACCACAACAGCTCATGGATGATCGAGCGTAAATGGCAGCGTTTAGTCGTAACCAGCGGGAACCCTTCCTGCAGATTAAAACGCATCTGATGACCAAAAATGGAAAGCGTTCCGGTTCCGGTGCGGTCGTTTTTCTGTGTGCCTTCATCCAGCACTTTTTGCATCAGTTCTAAATACTGTTTCATGGTTCCTCAGGAAACGTGTTGCTGCGGGCTGCGACGGTACGCCCAAACCATCATAATAATACCTGCGACAATCATCGGGATAGACAGGATCTGCCCCATGCTGATGTACTGGACCCATGTGCCGGTAAACTGCGCATCCGGCTGGCGGAAGAATTCGACGATAATACGAAACGCGCCATAGCCAATCAGGAACAGACCGGAAACCGAGCCCATCGGACGAGGTTTGCGAATAAACAGGTTAAGAATGATAAACAGCACAACCCCTTCCAGCGCCATCTCATAAAGCTGTGAGGCATGGCGAGGCAAAGAGCCGTATGTGTCAAAAATAGACTGCCACTGCGGATTGGTTTGCAGCAATAAAATATCTTCAGTGCGGGAGCCAGGGAACAGCATGGCGTACTTAAAGTTAGGGTCAACGCGTCCCCACAGTTCACCGTTGATAAAGTTACCCAGGCGGCCTGCGCCCAAACCAAACGGAATCAGTGGAGCAATAAAATCAGAGACCTGGAAGAATGTACGCTTGGTGCGTTTGGCGAAGATAATCATCACCAGAATCACCCCGATAAGCCCGCCATGGAAGGACATGCCCCCATCCCAGACGCGGAACAGATACAGCGGGTTATCAAGGAACAGCGGGAAGTTATAGAACAGCACGTAGCCAATACGCCCGCCGAGGAAGACCCCGAGGAAGCCTGCATAAAGTAAGTTTTCTACTTCGTTTTTGGTCCAGCCACTGCCCGGGCGATTAGCCCGGCGCGTCGCCAGCCACATCGCGAAAATAAACCCCACCAGATACATCATGCCGTACCAGTGAAGCGCGACGGGTCCAATTGAGAAAATGACCGGATCGAAATCCGGAAAATGCAGATAGCTACTGGTCATCTGTCACCACAAGTTCTTGTTATTTCG
>NZ_SZWR01000018.1:276774-293821 GCF_005280875.1 Citrobacter sp. wls827 | reverse complement strand
GCCTGCATAATGCAGGCGCTCCAAAGGTGCGAATGATAGCACAAGGGGATCGCAGCGGATGCCGGGAAGATGTAAAAGATCTGTATAGGTAATCTTTACCCCCCGTATTGCCTGATGGCGCTACGCTTATCAGGCCTACAATCCTCCGCGAATCAATCCTCCCATGCCACGGCGCTCCATAAAGGCCGCTACCTGATGGCGTACCTCTGCCGCCATCTGCGCTTCCAGGCTGCGCTGCGCCAGCGTTTGCGCCTCATCAAAATCGATATGACGCAGCAGATATTTAACGCGAGCGACAGAACGACCGTTCATTGACAAATGGCGAAAACCCAGGCCTATCAGAATGGCTACACACATCGGGTCGCCCGCCATTTCACCGCATAAGCGCAAATCGATACCGCTTCTTTCGGCTTCCTGCGCAATCATCGCCAGCGCGCGTAACATCCCCGGATGCAGACTGTCATAAATGCTGGCTACCCGTGTGTTGTTACGATCGACGGCCAGTATGTACTGGGTAAGATCGTTGGTTCCGACCGAGATAAAGTCAATCCGGTTTGTCAGATGCGGCAGCATGAACACCATCGACGGAACTTCCAGCATGATGCCAATGCGCGGTTTCGGGATCTCGTAGCCGATCATCTCTTCCACTTCGCGTCCGGCACGTTCAATCAAACGTCGCGCTTCGTCCACTTCATCAATGCTGGTTACCATCGGTAGCAAAATGCTGAGGTTGCCGGTTGCCGCGTTGGCACGCAGCATGGCGCGAACCTGGATCAAAAAGATCTCTGGCTGATCGAGCGTTATGCGGATCCCTCGCCAGCCAAGGCACGGGTTCTCTTCACTGATGGGCATGTAGGGCAGTTGTTTATCGGCACCGACATCCAGCGTACGCAGAGTTACGGGCTTATCGTTAAACATCTGCAGCATACCCTGATACTGCGCAACCTGTTCTTCTTCCGAAGGAAAACCGCTTTGCAGCATGAACGGGATTTCGGTGCGATACAGGCCAATACCGTCGATCCTGCTACCCAGCTTTTCTTCATGTTCCGGGCTGAGACCCGCATTGAGCATCACCTTCACGCGCTCGCCGCTTTTCAACTGTGCTGGCTGGTTGACGTCGTCTTCCGCCAGGCGGCTCAGCTCAATTTCTTCACTGATAAGACGCTGGTATTCCTGAATCAATACCGGTTCCGGATCGACCAGCAGTTCACCGCGATAGCCATCCACCACCAACGTGCGGCGGTGCAACACAGACGGCTGGATATCAGCCCCCATAACGGTCGGGATCCCCAGCGCACGAACCATAATCGCCGCGTGAGAGTTGGCGGCACCATCCCTGACGACAACCCCTACCAACCGGTCCTGGGGAAGTTCCGCCAGCGTAGTGGCAGACAGCTCATCCGCCACCAGCACGAAACGTTCCGGCCAGGCATTCGGCCCCTGAACAGAGTCGTCAAGATGGAACAGCAGACGCTGCCCCAACGCGCGCAAATCCCCGGCGCGTTCTTTGAGATAGTTATCGCTTAGCGCGGCAAACTGTTCGGCAAACTTCTCGATGATCGTTTTAACCGCCCACTCGGCCACCGAGCCGTTATCCACTTCCGCGAACAACTCGCGGCGCAGACGGGTATCGGAGAGCAGGTGCGAATAGAGATCAAAAATTGCCGCCGTCTCTTTCTGTGCCCCGGCAGCAAAACGCTTACTGTAGCGGCGAAATTCATTTGCGGCTTCTTCCAGTGCGCCAGTCAGACGTTCACGCTCAAGCACTGGATCCAACGTTGAAGCCTGATACACCTGTTCCATCAGCGGTAACGTGGCATCCTGCCAGCCTTCAGCGATCGCCACGCCGGGGGCGGCAGGCAATGCGCGGATACGCGTTTGCCGGTATTGCCCAAATAGCGCGGTTAACTGCGACTGAGACAGAATAGCGGCCATTTGTGTGGCAAGCGTGACCAGAAAAGATTCTTCGCTTTCGTCGTACTGGCGCAACTCACGTTGCTGTACCACCAGGACGCCTAATAACTGGCGTCGCTGGATGATCGGTACGCCTAAGAACGCACGAAAGCGTTCTTCTTTCACCGAAGGAATATATTTAAAGCTGGGGTGTTTTTGCGCATCGGCAAGGTTGATAGGTTCCGCCAGCCTGCCAACCAGGCCAACGATCCCTTCATCAAACGCCAGTGCAACAGTGCGACCGCGTGGTTTTTTAAGTCCTCGGGTCGCCATCAGGTAATAACAGCGTCGGTCGTGATCGGCCAGGTAGACCGAGCAGACCTCTGTATCCATCGCAAGACAGATGTCAGTAACCAGAATATTCAACGCCTCATTGAGACGTGGGGCACTGGCCACCTTTTCGACTATTTCGCGCAGGCGGGTGAGCATAATTTGCGTAGCTTAACCTCTTTTACGTCTGTACGCAGGTGCGCTTTGCGGCTTAGGAGTGCTCTCCTGAAGCGCCATCACAACACTTGCGAATTCTTTCATCACCCTGCGATAGACATCGCGTTTAAATGACACCACCTGTCGAACCGGATACCAGTAACTCACCCAGCGCCAGCCGTCGAACTCAGGTGTACTGCTGGTTTGCATATTGATTTCAGCATCGCTGCTGACCAACTGCAAAAGAAACCATTTTTGTTTCTGGCCGATACAAACCGGCTTTGTGTCCCAACGCACCAAACGTTTCGGTAACTTGTAACGCAACCAGTTACGAGTAGAAGCAAGGATCCGCACATCTTTACGACTCAGACCTACTTCTTCAAAGAGTTCCCGGTACATCGCCTGCTCTGCTGTCTCTCCTGCATTTATCCCGCCTTGCGGGAATTGCCAGGAGTGCTGACCAAATCGCCGGGCCCACATGACCTGCCCCTGGCGGTTACAAATTACTATCCCTACATTCGGGCGGTAGCCATCGTCATCAATCACCGGACTACCTCAACATAAACCTTATATACAAACGATTGTTTCACACTCCAGAGGGGCGGTAAACCACTCTGTTAAGGGCGCGATATTCTAATAACAATTGAATAACTCACAGCAAAGGGCCGAGTTATAAACAGAAGATATGCTACATAGGCGATTTTATTCACCTTTTCTGTGGATATAGTTGTGAAGAAGTACGGAATTACTATGGGAAAACCCGGAGCAGTCTGAATAAGACATCCGTCACACCCAAAAAATAGTCTTATATATTCATTAAGTTAAAAGCAACAACTGTAGCTAAACATGCAGAAATGTGATGCACGTCACGCATACGATCTTCGAGCTGATGAAAGATCGACCAGCGTTGGTTTTATCCACAGATTATGCCAATAAGTTAGGCACAATTTGTGTGAAAATTCGATTTTCGTCGCACGTCAAGGCTGTAAATTGAAACAGTAGTGGGGGTTTTTCACAGTTATCCCATCTTTCTGTGGATAACATGGTGTAAGATCCTGTTCATTGTCAGTGACCAGAATTGGAAAACCCGGTTTTCTGTTGCGCAACCCTTTACATCAAAATATAAAAATCACTATAAATCATGCAATTGGATAAAGCATGTGGAAAAAGATAAACTCTGTCCACACGGTATAAAATCATTGCTCATTTTTTAACCCAAGGGTAACCCTGATGCCAGAACTCCATCCATTGCTTTCTCCGCCTGAATCCGAAGCCCAGTTGCTGCACCAGGCACGGCAACTTTCGGGCTACACGCTGGGAGAACTGTCGGCGATGGCAGGACTCGTCGCGCCAAAGGATCTGAAGCGGGACAAAGGCTGGATTGGCGTGCTGCTGGAAATTTGGCTTGGGGCCAGTGCGGGCAGTAAACCGGAGCAGGATTTTGCCGCGCTGGGCGTGGAGTTAAAAACGATCCCTGTAGATAGCCTTGGCAGACCGCTGGAAACGACCTTTGTCTGCGTGGCACCGTTAACCGGTAATACCGGCGTGACCTGGGAAACCAGCCATGTTCGACACAAGCTTAAACGCGTGTTGTGGATACCCGTAGAAGGTGAACGCAGCATCCCTGTGGCTGAACGGCGCGTTGGCTCTCCGTTGCTGTGGAGTCCGAATGAAGAGGAAGATCGACAACTGCGTCTGGACTGGGAAGAGTTGATGGACATGATAGTGCTAGGCCACGTCGAACGCATCACCGCTCGCCATGGGGAAGTGCTGCAACTGCGTCCTAAAGCCGCTAACGCCCGGGCGCTGACCGAGGCCATTGGCGCCCATGGCGAACCGATCCTGACTCTGCCCCGCGGGTTTTACCTGAAAAAGAACTTCACTCGCGCATTGCTGGAACGGCATTTTCTATTCCTGGCTCAATAACACACCCTGACCTTTCGCCCGTCGCGTTACGCGCCTATAATTACCGCTTCTTTTTTTTGGCAGGACTTTGTTTGATGTTATTTGCATGGATAACCGATCCTAACGCCTGGCTGGCGCTCGGTACGCTGACGCTGCTGGAGATCGTTCTCGGGATCGACAATATTATTTTCCTTTCTCTGGTTGTAGCAAAACTCCCAACAGCACAACGTAATCATGCCCGACGAATCGGGCTGGCGGCAGCGATGGTGATGCGTCTGGCGCTGCTGGCATCCATCGCCTGGGTAACGCGGCTCACTAACCCGTTATTCGAACTGTTTGGCGAGGCGATTTCAGCGCGCGATCTGATCCTTCTGCTCGGCGGATTGTTCCTGATCTGGAAAGCGAGTAAAGAGATCCACGAGTCCATTGAGGGCGAAGAGGAAGGGCTGAAAACCCGCGTCTCTTCTTTCCTGGGCGCGATTGTGCAGATCATGCTGTTGGATATTATCTTCAGTCTGGACTCAGTAATCACCGCAGTAGGCTTGTCCGATCATCTGTTTATTATGATGGCAGCCGTCGTGATTGCCGTGGGCGTAATGATGTTTGCAGCCCGCCCAATCGGTGAGTTTGTTGATCGTCACCCTTCGGTAAAAATGCTGGCACTCTCTTTCCTGATACTGGTTGGCTTCACGCTAATCCTGGAAAGCTTCGATGTCCATGTTCCGAAAGGATACATTTACTTCGCTATGTTCTTCTCTATCGCTGTAGAGACCCTGAACCTGTGGCGCAATAAAAAAATCCACTCTGACTGACACTATCGCTCCCCCCATGGGGAGCGAATACTCCCCGCGCACCTTCCTTCTCTCACAGATTAAGATTTTACTGCTTTCGCCCTGCACAACTTCGCGTTATTACTAAACTAGTGTCAGACGCAGGCCATGTGAGGATAAGCAGATGAAAAAATGGGCAGTTTTAATTTCCGCCGTCGGGCTGGCTTTTGCCGTTTCCGGATGCAGCAGTGATTATGTGATGGCAACAAAAGATGGTCGAATGATCCTGACCGATGGTAAACCAGAAATTGACGATGATACCGGTCTGGTGAGTTACCACGATCAGCAAGGCAATGCGATGCAAATTAACCGCGACGAAGTCTCTCAAATCATTGAGCGTTGATGGTTAAGGTCAGCAACGCGCTGGCCTTAACAATTTTGCTTCCCTTTTTCCCTTCCCTCAGCCATTTTTATAATCCTTATGTCGTGATTATAAAAAGGAAACGGCTATGCAATATCACCGTATACCCCACAGCTCGCTGGAAGTCAGTACACTGGGGCTGGGCACAATGACGTTTGGTGAACAAAACAGCGAAGCCGACGCACATGCACAGCTCGACTATGCCGTTGCACAAGGCATAAATTTAATCGACGTTGCCGAGATGTATCCGGTACCGCCTCGTCCAGAAACCCAGGGACTCACCGAAACTTACGTGGGCAACTGGCTCGCCAAACACGGCAGCCGCGAAAAGCTAATCGTGGCGTCGAAGGTCAGTGGACCATCACGTAACAACGACAGCGGCATTCGACCGAATCAGGCGCTGGATCGTAAAAACATCCGTGAGGCACTGCACGACAGTCTGAAAAGACTGCAGACCGATTATCTCGATCTCTATCAGGTCCACTGGCCGCAGCGTCCGACCAACTGCTTTGGTAAGCTGGGATATAGCTGGACGGACTCCGCGCCGGTCGTTTCCCTACTGGATACGCTGGACGCGCTGGCAGAGTTTCAGCGTGCAGGTAAGATTCGTTACATCGGTGTTTCCAACGAAACCGCGTTTGGCGTAATGCGTTATCTGCACCTGGCAGACAAACATGACCTGCCACGTATCGCCACTATCCAGAACCCGTACAGCCTGCTAAACCGCAGCTTTGAAGTTGGACTGGCCGAAGTGAGCCAGTATGAAGGCGTTGAGCTACTGGCCTACTCGTGCCTTGGTTTTGGCACCTTAACCGGTAAATACCTGAACGGTGCGAAACCTGCCGGCGCACGCAATACGCTGTTTAGCCGTTTTACGCGCTACAGCAGCGAACAAACGCAAAAAGCGGTAGCTGCCTATGTGGATATCGCCAAACGCCATAACCTCGATCCTGCGCAAATGGCGCTGGCATTCGTGCGTCGTCAGCCGTTTGTCGCCAGCACACTGCTGGGCGCCACGACGATGGAGCAGCTAAAAACCAACGTTGAAAGCCTGTATCTGGAATTGAGCGAGGAAGTGCTGGCAGAGATTGAAGCGGTGCATCAGGTGTATACCTATCCTGCACCTTAACAGTTAGCGCCTGATGGCGCTGCGCTTATCAGGCCTACAGACAGCGTTCCCTGTAGGCCTGGTTGCAACAGCATATAACAGACTAATGGCGGCGCTGCCAAATCCACAGCGCCGTAATCGCCAGGGCAAACAACGCACCAAATCCAACGCCAATGGCTACCGCAGGAATACCCACCAACACCGCCAGTGAGTAGATACCGAGCATCAGCAACATCGCGCTGTTTTCACCCAGGTTTTGCACCGCAATAGCGTTGCCCGCACCCACGCTTTTTTTGCCCCGCTCCTGCAGTAACGCATTCAGCGGCACCACAAAGAACCCACCACACACGCCGATAAGCAGCAGCAACGCGTAGGCCGGAAGCAGCGAATGTTGAAGAGAGAAAATCAGCACCACGACGCCGATCAGTATCCCTGCAGGCATACAGCGCGACACGGTTTCCAGCGTCACCAGTTTCGCAGCCGCCCCCGCGCCGACAACAATCCCGATAGCCACCATAGCGTTGAGATAGGTCGGTGTGGCGTTATCGGTAATGCCGAGCGCAACCGGCACCCACAGCACCAGAAGAAAACGCAGCGTGACGCCCGCGCCCCAAAACAGGCTGGTTCCTACCAACGAGAAACGTGTTTCACCGTTGCGCCACAGCGAGGAGGCGGCACAGAAAAAACTACGCGTCATTTTGCCCAGATGCCAGGACTGACCAGGGCGAGCCGCGGCCAGTTTCGGGATATACAGGTTAGCCACCACTGCGCCAGCATAGGCCAGCGCACAGGCGGAAAGCGCAGCAATCACATGCCAGTCGGCCAGCACACCGCCGGCAACAGAACCCAGCAAGATAGCGGCAATGGTTGACGCCTCCATCAGGCCATTCGCTTTCACCAGTTTGTCGCCGGTCGTCAACTCACCCAGGATGCCATACTTGGCCGGAGAATACGCCGCAGCGCCAATACCCACCAGCGTATACCCGAGAAATGGGTTAACGCCGAAACAGATACTCGCCGCGCCCAGCAGCTTGAGACCGTTGGCGAACATCATCACTCTGCCTTTGGCAAAGCTATCCGCCACCTGTCCAACAAACGGCGCAAACAAAATGTAAGCGCCCACAAACACCATTTGCAGGATTGGCTGGCTCCAGTCCGGGTAGAACTGCGCCTTGAGCAAAGCCAGGGTAGCAAACAACAACGCGTTATCGCCAAACGCTGACAAAAACTGCGCGGCGATAACGGACATCATCCCTTTTGACCAGATTGACGTGCTAGTGTGTACTGACTCACGCATGTTGTTTTTCCGGTTCATCGACCCAGTTTTTCAGTGTCACAAAATCTGGCTTACCGCTGCCGAGCAGAGGGAGTTGTTTCAGGTGGCGGATATCACGCGGTACGGCAAGCTCTGGAATGCCGTGGATGCGCGCATACTGGAGTAATCTTTCACGGGTCAGCTCGCTGTCGGTAGTAAACAGCACCAGCGCTTCCCCTTTATTGGCATCGCTCTTGATAGCCGTGGCATGCATTTTGTCAGCAGATACTGCCAGCGCCAGCTGTTCAACCATCTCCAGTGACACCATCTCACCGGCAATTTTGGCAAAGCGCTTGGCACGCCCCTGAATCTGTACAAAGCCATTTTCATCAAAGCGTACAACATCACCGGTGTCGTACCAGCCGTGTTCTATCTGACCCTGCGCATTTTCTGCGGTTGGGACTTCCAGTACACCTGGCTTTTCGACGCGCAGATAGCCGCTCATAATATTAGGGCCTTTCAGCTGTAAACGCCCGCCATCTTCAATACCAGGAACCGCCAACAGTCGGGCATCCATACCAGGCAGAATGCGCCCTACCGTTCCCGATTTCGCCGCCATCGGTACGTTAATCGACACCACCGGCGCACATTCCGTCACGCCATAGCCTTCAAGGACGCGCAGGCCAAACTTCTCCTGCCACAACTGCTTTGTGCTGTCTTGCAGCTTTTCGGCTCCGGCAACAACATAGCGCAGACGGTGGAAATCGTACGGATGAGCAAACCGCGCATAATTGCCGAGGAACGTTGAGGTACCAAACAGTACGGTGCAGTTACGGTCATATACCAGCTCAGGAACGATGCGGTAATGCAGCGGACTGGGGTACAAAAACACTTCAGCACCGGTCAGCAACGGCGTGAATAACCCTACCGTCAGGCCAAAAGAGTGAAATAGCGGCAATGCTGACATAAAGCGATCGTCGGCAGTGAAATCGGCAATCGTCTTAATCTGCTCGACGTTCGCCAGAATGCTCTTATGGCTGTGTACGACACCTTTCGGGTGGCCTTCTGATCCTGAGGTAAAGAGGATCACCGCAGCTTCTTCCGGCTGCTGCTTCACCTGTGCCAGATGCGGCGCCAACAGATGAGAAAAAATCCACAGCTTATCGCCAAAGGTCACATCGGCCTTCAGATCTTCCAGATACACCCAGCGCACCTGGGTGAGCTGT
This sequence comes from Citrobacter sp. wls827, assembly GCF_005280875.1. Classification (NCBI taxonomy): domain Bacteria; kingdom Pseudomonadati; phylum Pseudomonadota; class Gammaproteobacteria; order Enterobacterales; family Enterobacteriaceae; genus Citrobacter; species Citrobacter sp. wls827. The sequence goes on along the minus strand of NZ_SZWR01000018.1, from coordinate 284,757 downwards.
TCCGGTAGGTGCCAGAGTTTGCCTTTATCGAGAAATTGTCGGGAAGTGAAGATCGTTTTGATTTCAGAGGCTGTAATGGCGCTGGTTAATCCCTTCACGCCCGCCGTATAGTTCATCATCGCCGGGATGCGTCGACGCGCAATGGCGCCAAAAATGACCGCCGCGCTGATCCCCGCATTTGGCAGCATCAGGCCGATTTTTTCACCTTCCGCGCTATATTTCTCCAGAATACGAGCCACAAAGAGTGTCTTCGTCAGCAGTTTGCGGTAGTTGTCCGGCGTAAAGTTAACATCTTCAATGCAGTTTTTGCCTGCGCCAAACCGGTATTTTGCCGCCAGTAGCGACTCGTATAACGTTTCACGCGGGCGGACGGCCATACGCGCTTCCATCATAATCTGATGCAGCATTTCACCGGCGATTTTGCGGCGATCGCGAGCACGCGGCGCTTCCGGCATCGGCATTTGGGTCGGCGGCAGGATATGCAATTGAATACGCGGAAAAAATCGCTGTTTAACCAGACCTTTCAGGCGGCTAAAATGTGTCAGTTCCGCGCCTTCAATACGCACAGGCACCACCGTCGCCTTTGATTTTGCGGCAACGAACCCGGCACCGTCGTAGATTTTCATCAGTGAACCGGTGGTCGAAATACGTCCTTCCGGGAAAATAACCACCGGGCGCCCCTGCTCGACCAGGCGTACCAGATGTTTAATCGACATCGGTTTGGTTGGGTCTAGCGGTACGAAATCAATCAGTGGAGTGAGCCAGCGCATATACCATTGCTGGCTGATCGAGGTGTAAACGGCAAAAACGGGGCGAATCGGTAAAAAGAGCGCCAGCAGGATACCATCGATAAATGAGACATGGTTGGGCGTGATTAAGACGCGTTCTCCCCGTAGCGCGCTGACATCGCCCGTGACGCGAACACGAAACAGCACGCGAAACAGATTTCGAAAAAAGCCAAATAGCATCTCAACTCCCTGTGCCATTAATTATATAAACATCAATGATGGGAGAGTATACGAGTTGGGGAATGGGCGCGACAGATAACGGGCAAATAGAATCCGAAAAAAAACCTGCGCATCCGCGCAGGTCGGTGCAAGAGACAGGTACGAAGTGCGTACCGAATAATCTCACCAATCAATACCTCTGGGATCTTGATTGTGGTCGTCACCGCGCCGTTCCGCCAGTTGGAAAACGCAAAGGAATGAACCCAAGTGCAACGAGTTGTGTAAATTATCGGTTACTGTTACAGATACGCCGTACGCAAAAAAAAACCTGCGCATCTGCGCAGGCTGGTGTAAATTTTGTGATCAACCCGAAAGTTGATTTCACCTATCAATACCTCTGGGATCCCAACTCTATCAATCCGCTCTCTCCCCTCACCAGCGAACAATCGCAACAGCACATCGCAAAGTGTAAGCAAAGGTTTTCATTTTCTATTTTCTGTCTTACTTCGCTCGTGTCCGCTCACATTTGCGACGTCCTGACGGGCAATCTGCTTGAACAGACAGCCGTTTTCCGTAACACTGGCGGGATGTAAGCGTTTACCCACAACAGGTACTATCATGGCGACCATAAAGGATGTAGCCCGACTAGCTGGTGTATCAGTCGCCACCGTTTCTCGAGTGATCAATGACTCCCCCAAAGCCAGCGAAGCATCGCGTCTGGCTGTAATGAGTGCAATGGAATCACTCAGCTACCACCCCAACGCCAACGCGCGTGCGCTGGCACAACAATCTACTGAAACCGTCGGTCTGGTAGTCGGTGATGTGTCCGATCCGTTCTTTGGGGCAATGGTTAAAGCTGTCGAGCAGGTGGCCTATAACACCGGTAACTTTTTACTGATTGGCAACGGCTACCATAACGAGCAAAAGGAACGTCAGGCGATTGAGCAGCTTATTCGCCACCGCTGCGCAGCCCTCGTGGTCCACGCTAAAATTATCCCGGATGCCGAGCTGACATCATTGATGAAACAAATCCCCGGGATGGTACTGATCAATCGAATCTTACCGGGATTCGAACAACGCTGCGTTGCGCTGGACGACCGTTACGGTGCCTGGCTGGCAACCCGTCATCTTATTCAGCAGGGCCATACGCGCATCGGTTATCTGTGTTCCAACCACAGCATTTCAGATGCGGAAGATCGTTTGCAAGGCTATTACGACGCGCTGGCGGAAAGCAATATTCCGGTAAACGATCGACTGGTCACGTTTGGCGAGCCCGATGAAAGCGGCGGCGAGCAGGCAATGACTGAGCTGCTTGGTCGCGGCAAAAACTTCACGGCTATCGCCTGCTATAACGACTCAATGGCGGCGGGCGCTATGGGTGTATTAAATGATAACGGCATTGATGTGCCGGGAGAAATCTCGCTGATTGGTTTTGATGATGTACTGGTTTCACGCTACGTGCGCCCACGGCTGACGACGGTACGCTACCCTATCGTGACGATGGCAACCCAGGCCGCCGAACTGGCGCTGGCGCTGGCCGAAAAACGCCCGGTCCCGGAAATCACTCACGTCTTTAACCCAACGCTGGTACGTCGGCATTCCGTTTCGGCGCTGACTGAGCCGGGAAATTCTTTGTCAAACGATTAATCAGGATTGCGTCATGACAACGATGTTAGACGTTTCACGACATGCTGGCGTATCGAAAGCGACCGTTTCACGCGTACTGAATGGTACGGGGCAGGTTAAAGAAAGCACGCGCCAGAAAGTCTTCAACGCCATGCAGGCATTAGATTATCGGCCTAATTTTTTAGCGCGCTCACTGGCAAACCGCACCAGCAACAGCATTGGTTTAGTGGTATCTACATTTGATGGCTTCTACTTTGGTCGCCTGCTGCAACAGGCATCGCGCCAGACGGAGTCTCACGGTAAACAGCTGATTGTCACCGACGGCCATGACACACCAGAGCGTGAGCAGGAAGCCGTTCAAATGCTGGCCGACCGACAGTGCGACGCCATTATTCTCTACACCCGCTACATGAGCGAAAAGGCAATTATGTCGCTGATGAGCCGCATTGATATGCCATTGCTGGTCATTAACCGCGACGTCAGCCAGGCCCGCGACCGCGCGATTTTCTTTGAACAGGAAGACGCGGCGTTTCAGGCCGTCGATTACCTCATCTCGCAAGGACATCGCGATATTGCCTGCATCACCGTACCCGGCCATACGCCAACCGGTAAATCTCGGTTAATGGGATATCGTAAGGCGCTGGAAAAAAACGGTATTCCCTGGGAACCCGCCAAGGTCAAATACGGTGATTCAACGATGACCAGAGGCTATGAAGCCTGTCGTGAACTGTTGGATGAAGGAGTGATATTCAGCGCGCTGTTCGCCTGTAACGATGACATGGCGTTAGGTGCATCGAAAGCATTACATCAGGCTGGACTAAAGATCCCCGAGGATGTTTCGTTGTTTGGTTTTGATGATGCGCCCAGCGCGAAATGGCTGGAGCCGGGGCTGTCTACCGTTTATCTGCCGATCGATACCATGATAACCACGGCAATCGATCAGGCTATCCGTCTGGCCAACGGCGAAAGCGTCGAGCCAATCCCACCGTTTACCGGCAAACTGGTACTACGTGACTCAGTAACGCTCGGGCCGTACTTTAAGTAATTAAATGCCGGATGGCGCTACGCTTACCCGGCATTTCACAACGCTGTAATCAGATTAATTCCAGCGCTAACAGCTCATCAATGGTCTGGCGACGGCGAATCAGTCGCGCCACGCCGTTATCGAACAGAACCTCAGGCAGCAGCGGGCGGCTATTGTAGTTCGACGACATCGACGCGCCATACGCACCGGTATCATGCAATACCAGGTAATCTCCCGGCACTACCGCAGGTAATAGACGGGTTTCGACTTTACCGCCTTCCTGTTGGGTAAAAACATCGCCCGATTCGCACAGCGGCCCGGCAACCACCGTCTCAATCTGCGCCGCATTATCCAGCGAGCGGCCATCCCCGGCCAATGCGGAGATATGGTGATAGCTGCCGTACATTGCTGGCCGCATCAGATCGTTGAAGCCCGCGTCGATCAGCACGAAGTGGCGACTGCCCATCTCTTTCACACTGCGCACCTGCGCCACCAGCACACCCGCTTCGGCCACCAGAAAACGTCCTGGCTCGATCTCAAGCTTCACCGGATGCCCCAGATGTTTGGCGATTTGCTCTCGTGCGGCGTTCCACAGTCCGAAGTAGTGATCGGTGTTGATCGCCTCTTCTCCTTCGCGATATGGGATCGACAAACCTCCGCCCGCAGATATAGCCTCCAGATCCTGACCTAATTCAACAACCTGACGCACCATCGCGCCACACACTTGCTCCAGATGGCCGTAGTCCACACCGGAGCCGATATGCATATGAATGCCCACCAGTTTCAGTTGATAACGCTGAATCACCTCCAGCGCCGCCGGAAGGTCGCTATACCAGATACCGTGCTTGCTGTTCTCGCCGCCGGTATTGGTTTTCTGACTATGCCCGTGACCAAAACCTGGGTTGACGCGCAGCCATACACGATGCCCTGGCGAAACCTGACCCAGTTGTTCCAGCATATCAACCGACCCGGCGTTTACTGGAATACGTAGCTCATGCACCCGGGCCAGCGTCGCCTGGTCAATCATATCGGCGGTAAAGACGATTTCATCATTCTCCGGCACAAAACCTGCTGCCAGCGCACGTTCAATCTCACCCAGCGAGACGGAATCCACCTTCACGCCCTGCCCACGCATCAGACGCAAAATATGAATATTCGAGCAGGCCTTTTGGGCAAAACGCACCACATCAAACTGACTCAGTTTGGCTATCTGCGCGCGGATAATCTGCGCATCATAGACCCACACCGGGCAGCCGAATTCGGCGGGCAGACGCAGCAGGTTATCTGCGGTCAGGTCAGTATCAGTGCTGTTGAGTGGACGTGGCATGGCGTGCTCCGGTATTGGCTTTTTTATGATTACGCCACAGCCCGAAGAGAATAAAAAATATCGTTTTATCGCGAGTCTATGCAAAAATGATATGGAATGTTTATTTGAGGATCGCCGATGCCTGCCGTTAACTTGCGCCACATTGAAATTTTTCACGCCATTATGACAGCAGGCAACCTGACGGAAGCCGCACGGATGCTGCACACGTCGCAGCCTACCGTCAGTCGCGAGCTGGCAAGATTTGAAAAAGTTCTGGGGTTAACACTGTTCGAACGTACGCGAGGCCGACTGCATCCCACAGTGCAGGGGCTACGCCTGTTTGAAGAGGTGCAACGTTCGTGGTATGGCCTGGACAGAATTGTGAGCGCCGCAGAGAGCCTGCGTGAGTTTCGTCAGGGTGAGCTGTCGATTGTCTGCCTGCCAGTGTTCTCACAGTCCTTTTTACCGCCGCTGCTGCAGCCATTCCTCGCACGCTATCCGCAGGTCAATATTCAGATAGTGCCGCAGGAGTCACCGCTGCTGGAAGAGTGGCTGTCGGCGCAGCGCCACGATCTCGGGTTAACTGAGACCCTGCATACCCCCGCCGGGACTAAACGTACTGAATTACTGTCGCTGGATGAAGTTTGCGTGCTGCCGCAGGGACATCCGCTGACCGGGAAAGCAGTATTAACACCGCGAGATTTTCAGGGGGAAAACTATATCAGCCTGTCGCGCACCGACAGTTATCGCCAGTTGCTGGATACCCTGTTTAATGATCATCAGGTCAAGCGCCGAATGGTCATAGAAACGCACAGTGCCGCATCAATTTGTGCGATGGTACGTGCCGGCGTGGGGATCTCGGTAGTGAACCCGCTGACCGCCCTGGATTACGCAGGCAGCGGGATTGTAATCCGGCGTTTTAGTGTTTCGGTGCCTTTTACCGTCAGCCTGATCCATCCACTGCATCGCCCGGCATCCGCGCTGGTTGATGCTTTTACAGCACATCTACAGGCCCATCTCCACCGGCTTACTGACCCGCTGGAGGCTATTTTGCAATCTCAGGTGAAAGCATAAACGTCACGGCATCCTGCGCATGGATCGCCGCGGTATCGAAGACCGGCAACGGGCTCATTTCAGTGGGAACCAGCAGGCCAATTTCGGTGCAGCCAAAGATCACCCCTTGTGCCCCCTGACGAGCCAGTCGCTCAATCACGCTCAGGTAATAATCGCGGGAAATTTCGCTAAATTCACCAAGGCACAGTTCCTCGAAAATAATCTGGTTTATTTTCTGTCGGTCGTCAGCGTCAGGGATTAGCGTGCTAATGCCAAATTCCATCTGTAAACGCCCACGATAGAAATCCTGTTCCATGGTGTAACGCGTGCCCAACAGCGCGACGTTACTCATCTTCTGTTGTTGTATGGCCCGACCTGTTGCATCGGCAATATGCAAAAACGGGACATCGCAGGCCGTTTCAATGGCCTCGGCCACTTTATGCATAGTGTTGGTACACAGCACAATTCCCTCAGCTCCCGCTTGCTGTAACCCCACCGCTGCCTGCGCCAGGATCTCCCCTGCCCGCTGCCAGTCACCGTTCGACTGACACGCTTCAATCTCATGGAAATCGACGCTGTGCAGCAGAATTTTCGCAGAATGCAGACCGCCCAGATTCTGCTTAACCCCTTCATTAATCAGACGATAATAAGGAATAGTAGATTCCCAGCTCATTCCGCCTAACAGACCGATCGTTTTCATCATTTACCCTTATTCGTGGTTGTCCTCCCAGTGAACCAAAGATGTGATCAACTTTCCACATCTGCCGGCGCACATTTCCTTTTTTTATTTTCTGATATAAATTTAATGAAATGATGTTTCATTTTATTGCAGGGATATCGAATGTTTATTTTTCATAAAGAAACCACGCTTGAAGATCTGGGTAACGGCGTTACCCGGCGTATTCTTGCTCACGACGGTAACATGATGGCGGTTGAGGTGAACTTCGAGCAAGGCGCGATAGGCCCGATGCACAGCCATCCGCATGAACAACTCACGTACGTTTTATCGGGCGAGTTTGAATTTACGATTGGGGAAGAAAAGCATGTCGTCAGTGCAGGAGACACCCTGTACAAGCAACCCAATATTATGCACGGCTGCGTCTGTTTACAGCCGGGAACATTACTCGATACCTTCACCCCGGTACGCGAAGACTTCCTGCAGGCGTAATCTCTCTATTCTCGAACCTTGTTATACAAAAATGCCGGGTATCGCTTACGCTTACCCGGCCTGCACGAGACGTCATCCGACACTGCGCCTCACTACTTACACCCCAATATCTCTTAACTTCTCGCCAGCCATCAGCTTACGTTCGATATGCTCAAGCGTAACGTTTTTGGTTTCAGGAATAAGCCAGAAGGTAATACCAATAAATACGACGTTCAGTGCGGTATAAAGCCAGAACGTACCGGCTGCGCCAATGCTGTCGAGTAACGTCAGGAAGGTTGCGCCGATAATCATGTTCGACACCCAGTTCGTGGTGGTGGAACAGGTGATACCAAAATCGCGACATTTTAGCGGCTGAATCTCAGAACACAGGATCCACACCACCGGCGCGGCGCTCATTGCGTAGCCGGCAATACACATCATCGTCATGGCAACTGACAGCCAGGATAGCCCACTGGAAGCCGTGCCGTTATCAAACTGCATCAGGCAATAACCAAGCACCAGCGTCCCAATGGCCATCACGCTGAAACCAATTTTCAGCGCCGGTTTGCGTCCGGCTTTATCTACTGTAAAAACAGCAATAAAAGTCGCGAACATAAAGGTTAAGCCAACGACTAACGTGGCGATCATCTGCTGTTCAGTCGTGGTAAAACCGGCCATTTTAAAAATACGTGGGGCGTAGTACATAATGATGTTCATCCCGGTGAACTGCTGCATTGCCTGCAACAACATCCCAAGGAAAACCGCGCGCCGTACGTTACGGTTGATTTTAAACAACGCCCAACCGCCCTGCTTCAGCTTCAGACTTTCACGAATTTCGTTCAGTTCATCACGGGCCTTTTCTGAGGTATCACGCAACATG
>NZ_SZWR01000018.1:268529-276702 GCF_005280875.1 Citrobacter sp. wls827 | reverse complement strand
CGGCCTTTCTCCGCCAGCCAGCGCGGGCTGTTTGGCAGGAAAACAACCAGGATAATCAGTAACACCGCCGGAAGCGCCAGCACGCCCAGCATAGCGCGCCAGTTACCGCTGTAGCTAAACGCCGTATCAGATAAAAAGGCCAGTACGATCCCCAGCGTTACCATCAGTTGATACATGCTGATCATCTTGCCGCGCACGTTCTCGCTCGCCATTTCAGAGAGATAGAGCGGCGCGGTGTAAGAGGCGATCCCCACCGCAACGCCCAGTACCACGCGGGCAAAAATGAGCATTTCTACGCTGGAGGCAAACGCCGAGCCCAGAGATCCGACGACGAAAAGGATCGCCCCCGCCATCAGACTGTATTTACGTCCCAGGCGGAATGACAGCCAACCGTTAAACAGCGCACCAATTGCCGCGCCCAGCATCATGCTGCTGACCACCCACTCCTGCAGGCGGCTGGTCAACACAAAGTGATCGGTGATGAAAGGCAACGCCCCGGCAATCACGCCGATATCCAGGCCGAATAACAACCCTGCGACAGCCGCAGAAATAGAGACAAACAAGTTCATACGTCGCGTATCGCGCTGCGTACGCGGTGTTAAAGCAGCTTCATGATTAATTGAGACCATTTTTTCCTGCCAGATACAGAGTAAGCCATGTCGATGAAAGTAAGGGATCCCTTGCAGGAAGCGTCAGGCGGGAAACGGCAAAAACATGGATAAAATTGCTGCACCACATCGTTATGTGATGGATATTCCAATTTTAAAATTTATCGCTAATTACTCAATTAAATTTAATGCACTGATATTAAAGAGTATTAATTATTGCCAACCCATACATATATAATTATGTATGGATTAATTTATAAACAGAATATGGACTAAAATAACTTAACACCAAAAAAAACCCTGCCATTGGCAGGGTTTGTTGATGCTGGACGGTAAATTAACGCGCCAGCCACCCACCGTCGACCGCAACGGTATAACCGTTAATGTAGTCAGATGCGCTGGACGCCAGGAACACTACTGGCCCCATCAGATCGCTTGGCAGACCCCAACGGCCCGCCGGGATACGATCGAGAATTTCGGCGCTACGCTGCTCATCAGCACGCAGTTGCTGCGTGTTATTGGTCGCCATATAACCCGGCGCGATCGCGTTGACGTTGATGTTATGTTTTGCCCACTCGTTGGCCATCAGACGGGTGACGCCCATTACGCCGCTTTTAGACGCGGTGTAAGACGGCACTCGGATGCCGCCCTGGAAGGAGAGCATAGAGGCGATGTTGATAATTTTGCCGCCATTACCCTGCGCGATAAAGTGCTTCGCCGCCGCCTGAGACATGAAGAACACGCTCTTAATGTTCAGGTTCATCACGTCGTCCCAGTCTTTTTCGCTGAAGTCGATAGCATCGTCACGACGGATAAGACCGGCGTTGTTGACCAGAATGTCGATATGACCGAATTCTGCGACCGCACGCTCCAGCAGTGCCGGAATACCATCGATTTGACGCAGATCGGCGGTCAGGCTTAAAAAACGGCGGCCCAGTGCGGTCACGCGTTCGATGGTTTCTGTCGGTTCAACAATATTGATACCGACGATATCGCAGCCCGCTTCAGCCAGGCCCAGCGCCATACCCTGACCCAAACCTGTGTCACAACCGGTCACAACGGCGACTTTACCTTCAAGAGAGAATGCATTCAAAATCATTGTAAATCCTTAATTTTTTATAATGCCCGCCGCAGCAGGCACGGCTGTCGCCCGCAACTAGCGCAGATCTTTTACTGCAACATGGTCCATATCATCAAAGACCTGGTTTTCGCCGACCATGCCCCAAATGAACGTATACGCTTTTGTGCCGACGCCGGAGTGAATAGACCAGCTTGGAGAAATCACCGCCTGCTCGTTGTGCATCACAATATGACGCGTTTCCTGAGGCTGCCCCATCATGTGGAAGACACAGGTGTCTTCTTCCATATTGAAGTAGAAATAGACTTCCATACGGCGTTCATGGGTATGGCACGGCATGGTGTTCCACAGGTTGCCCGGCGCCAGTTCGGTCAGGCCCATGCTCAGTTGGCAGGTTTCCAGTACGTCCGGCACAAAATACTTGTTGATGGTACGGCGGTTACTCGTGAGATCATCACCCAACGTCACTGGCGCAACGTCGGCTGGGGTCACTTTTTTGGTTGGATAAGTCATGTGTGCCGGCGCGCAGTTATAATAGAACCTGGCGGGTTTTGCAGGGTCAATGCTTGCAAAAACAACTTCTTTTGCCCCTTTACCGACATACAGCGCATCGCGATGACCAATTTCATAGCACTGACCGTCAACGGTAATCGTGCCCGGGCCGCCGATGTTGATCACGCCTAACTCACGACGCTCCAGGAAGTAGGTTACGCCCAGCTGTTTGCCAACTTCACCACCCACAGAGACGGTTTTGCCCACAGGCATAATGCCGCCAACAATGATGCGGTCGATGTGGCTGTAGACCATGGTGTATTCATCTGCGACAAACACTTCTTCTACCAAAAACTCATTACGCAGCGCCTGGGTATCCAGGGTTTTCGCATGCGCACTATGGATGCTTTGTCTTACGTCCACATTTACCTCCAGTGATAAATTGACCGTGAATTCTTGAGCGATAGCAAAACGCCGTTCCGTTTTACCTAATGCGTTCATGATATCCCTCCCGGGACGGGTTTTCAATTATAACTAAAACGATGTTTCACTTTTTCCGCATCTTATTATCAAAAGTGTAAGTGCGATCACGCCAGCGCGTATAAATAGCGAAATAGGTTTAAATAAAATCATTGAATAACAATAAGATAAATTTATTCATTCACTAGAGGTGGGGATAAAAAATGGAAAATTCAGCCGAGTTTATAGGCCGATAAGATACCTTTTCTAACAAAGTGCGCAGTTAATCACATGAAATGAAACAATGTTTTGATAAGTTGACTGTGTTTAGAGTGTATGTTTCTGTAACTGGCCTTGCCCTCCTGCTGGAGGGCTTTTTTACAGGTGCAGGGAAAACACGTAGAAAGGCGTTTAAGACGGTAAATGTAAGATCGTTAATCTCGTTCGATAGCGAGCGCCACCCCCTGACCGCCGCCGATACACAGCGTTGCCAGTCCTTTGTGCGCCCGGCGTTTCACCATTTCATGCACCAGCGAAACCAGAATTCGGCAGCCAGATGCGCCAATCGGATGACCGAGCGCAATGGCCCCACCGTTCACATTCACCCGCCGTTCATCCCACTCCAGCATTTTCCCTACGGATAACGCCTGCGCGGCAAAGGCTTCGTTAGCTTCGATTAGGTCAACATCAGCCAGTTGCCAGCCCACACGCTCAAGGCAGCGGCGCGTCGCATACACTGGCGCAATCCCCATGAGCGCAGGGTCGACCCCGACGCTGGCAAAGGCGCGAATGCGCGCCAGTATGGGTAAATTCAGCGCCTGCGCTTTGGCTTCGCTCATCATCATCACCGCGGCAGCGCCATCATTGATAGATGACGCGTTGCCCGCCGTGACCGAACCGAGTCTGTCGAAGGTAGGATCCAGACGCGCCAGCCCTTCGGCGCTGGCATCGGTGCGCGGCTGCTCGTCGGTATCCACCACAAAGGATTGCCCGTTACGCTGGGTCACTACCGGCACAATCTCATCTTTAAAGCGCCCGGCATCAATTGCCATCCGCGCTTTGTGCTGCGAATGAAGCGCGTAGGCGTCCTGTAATTCGCGGCTGATACCATATTCCCGCGCCAAATTTTCTGCAGTGACGCCCATGTGATAATCGTTGAAAGCATCCCACAGCCCGTCATGCACCAGGCTGTCGACCAGTTGACTGTTACCCAGTTGTGCCCCGGTGCGACTGTCAGTCAGGACATGCGGGGCGCGGCTCATATTCTCTTGCCCACCCGCAATCACAATGTCAGCTTCGCCGCACTGGATAGCCTGGGTCGCCAGATGCAGCGCTTTCAGACCCGAACCGCAGACATCGTTAATGGTGATGGCGGAAACGGTATTAGGCAACCCGCCATTGATGGCAGACTGACGCGCCGGGTTCTGCCCGGCACCTGCGGTAAGCACCTGTCCGAGGATCACTTCATCCACGGCGTGAACGTCCACGCCCGTGCGTTCCAGTAACGCCCTGACTACCATGCTGCCTAATTCAACGGCAGAGTGGCGTGCCAGCGTCCCCTGGAAGCAGCCAATCGGTGTCCTTAACGCCCCGACTATCACAACCTCTTTCATCACCACCTCAGCGCAAAATAACACCGCAATAGTAGATGATTGTTAAAAAGAGTTATCAAGGTTGTTTAAAAACGGTGATTTTTATCACAAAGGAAATTCGTATCATTTATTGGTCATCTGAACGCCACTCTGCTGTAAATGGTCGCGCAACCAACTTCCCGCCACGCCTGGCGGGGATTTCTTATTCCACAACAGATCGATAGAGATAGCCTTTGGCCAACCGGGCAGCGTCAATGGAACCAGCGGCTTTTCTGCGGCAAATTCTTCTACCAGCGCGCAAGGCAGCGCGCACCAGCCGAATCCCTGAACCGCCATACTCAGCAGCAACAAATAGTTGGGAGCAGACCACACAGGGCCGCGCGCCACGTTGGTACGGCTTTCCAGATAGGTGTTCAGACGCAGCTCGCGCCAGGTATGCAGCTGTTCCCACTGCAGTTTTTCCTGCGCCGCCAGCGGATGCGAAGCCGCAACATATAATCCCATCCAGGTTTGCATCGGCAGGCGCGTGACGCCCATGTCGGTCGGGTAATCCTCCCGCGCTTCGATCAATCCCACCTGAGCACGTCCTTTTTGCAGCAGATCGATCACGTCCTCGTCTTCACCAATCAGACATTCAAACTCGGTATGGGGAAACTTACGGTCAAACTGCACCATCAGTTCTTCCAGCACATCCGGATGCAGCGTATCTGACAACACGAAGGTCAAACGCGCTTCCGTTTCACCCGACAGCGAAATCGCCGCTTCGTCCAGACGATCGCTCGCTGACAGAATGGCCTGCACATAACCCAGCACCCGCTTACCTTCTTCGGTCAGCGTTGGCTGGCGTGATGAACGGTCAAACAGCGCAAAACCAAGGTCGGCTTCCAGATGCGCAATGGCCGTACTGATGGTGGACTGGCTTTTGCGCAGCCGCCGGGCCGCAGCAGAAAATGAGCCGCAGGAAACGGTCTCTACAAATGCCGTTAACGCTTCAGGAGAGTAACGCATGAACTATCTACTTTATCGATGGATACTATCTTTTAGATATCACATAAAACGATAAAATTTCCACCATTCCGTTATCCGGGCATCAAAGAAGGTTTTAGGTTATGCAACACGATACAGTCCAACGTCGCTCGTTAATGGAGCGCATTTTTCATGCCGTCTGCTTTGAAGGCATTGCCACCGCTGTTCTCGCACCAACCACCGCATGGTTGATGCAGCGCTCGGTACTGGAAATGGGCGGGCTGACCATTCTGCTGGCAACGACAGCAATGATCTGGAATATCATATATAACGCCCTGTTTGACCGCTTATGGCCGTCACATCTGGTGAAACGTACGGCTAAAGTACGCGCATTCCACGCGTTAGGTTTTGAGAGTGGTTTTATTGTGATCGGGGTGAGCATCGTGGCGTATGTGCTGAACGTCAGCCTGTTTCAGGCATTCACGTTGGAAATAGGTTTCTTCCTGTTCTTCCTGCCGTACACTATGTTCTATAACTGGGCATATGACACGTTACGCGAGCGTGTTATGAAGCGTCGCCAGCAGCGCGTTACTGCCTGATAATTCAAACAATAGCCGGAATTTTCTCAATTCCGGCTATTCATCCATTCACCAGCCCGCTTGTTCACACCTCCCCCAGCCCCTCTCATTTGTGGTAAATTGCGCTTCTTTTTGTTTATTTTATAGTTGATACGTTCAAATAATGTCGAAATTTTGGTCAAAAGAAGAGACTCTCTGGAGCTTCGCACTATATGGGACTGCCGTCGGCGCAGGAACCCTCTTCCTTCCCATACAGCTGGGTTCTGCAGGCGCGGTGGTGCTGTTTATCACCGCACTCGTCGCCTGGCCTTTAACCTACTGGCCGCACAAGGCGCTGTGCCAGTTTATCCTGTCATCAAAAACCTCTGCAGGTGAAGGGATCACCGGCGCGGTCACCCACTACTATGGCAAGAAGATAGGCAGCCTGATCACGACGCTTTATTTTATTGCCTTCTTTGTGGTGGTGCTGATCTACGCCGTGGCGATAACCAATTCACTCACCGAACAGTTGGCAAAACATATCGAGATTGATCTACGCATACGCATGCTGGTAAGTCTCGGCGTGGTACTGGTGCTGAATTTAATTTTTCTGATGGGTCGACAAGCCACCATCCGGGTGATGGGCTTTCTGGTGTTCCCGCTCATCGCGTATTTTTTATTCCTTTCGCTCTACCTGACCGGAAGCTGGCAGCCAACGTTACTCACCGGCCAGATGTCTGTCGATCAGCACACGCTTCATCAGGTTTGGATATCTATTCCCGTGATGGTTTTCGCTTTTAGCCATACGCCAATTATCTCCACGTTCGCCATTGATCGACGTGAGAAATACGGCGAGCAGGCCATGGGTAAATGCAAAAAAATCATGAAGGTAGCCTACGTCATCATCTGCCTGAGCGTGCTGTTTTTCGTTTTCAGCTGTTTGCTTTCGATTCCGACAAACTATATCGAGGATGCAAAAAATGAAGGCGTGACCATTCTTTCCGCGCTGTCGATGATGCCAAACGCGCCGGCCTGGCTGTCAATCTCCGGGATTATTGTTGCCGTCGTGGCGATGTCAAAATCGTTCCTCGGCACCTACTTTGGCGTAATTGAAGGGGCGACAGAAGTTGTAAAAACGTCGCTGCATCAGGTAGGTGTGAAGAAAAGCCGGGCCTTTAACCGCGCCCTGTCCATTATGTTGGTCTCAAGCATCACGTTTATCATCTGCTGCATTAACCCGAATGCCATTTCAATGATTTACGCGATCAGTGGGCCGCTGATTGCCATGATTCTGTTTATCATGCCGACATTGTCTACCTATCTGATCCCGGCGCTGAAGCCGTACCGTTCAGTGGGTAACCTGATAACGTTGATTGTCGGTCTGTTGTGCGTATCCGTGATGTTTTTTGGCTAAATGACGTTATCAACGGCTCATTCATCAGTGCGTGGATGAGCCGCCCTCCGCCTTACTTAATGTACGAATCCAGTACCTTCAGGACAACGTCCAAATCCTCTTCACGCTTTATTTCATCGCCCTGATGCACAATGTGCTCGGTCAGATGACCTTTAATCACTTCGCGCATTAATCCATTTACCGCCCCGCGGATCGCCGCTATTTGCTGCAATACAGCCGCGCATTCATGCGGTTCATCCAGCATGGTTTTCAACGCCGCTACCTGCCCCT
Organism: Citrobacter sp. wls827; assembly: GCF_005280875.1. Lineage (NCBI taxonomy): Bacteria > Pseudomonadati > Pseudomonadota > Gammaproteobacteria > Enterobacterales > Enterobacteriaceae > Citrobacter > Citrobacter sp. wls827. Next base: position 269,266 of record NZ_SZWR01000018.1, on the reverse strand, counting down.
GAATCTTACTGGTTCGGGCTTTCAGCTTTTGTTTGTCGCGGATCGTATGTGACATAACTTTACCTTTTTAACGTCTGGCTGTAGGGACAATACCATCGACATTCTACTGGGGGGTAGTATTTGATACTGGGGGGGAGTAGAATCCGGTGAAACAAAACAACTAAGAATCATTCTCATGGGTGAGTTTTCGACGCTTCTTCAGCAAGGCAACGCCTGGTTTTTCATTCCCAGCGCGATCTTATTGGGCGTGTTACACGGTCTGGAACCGGGGCATTCCAAGACAATGATGGCGGCCTTTATTATCGCCATAAAGGGGACTATCAAGCAGGCGGTGATGCTGGGGCTGGCGGCTACCCTGTCGCATACCGCTGTGGTGTGGTTGATTGCGCTCGGCGGGATGTATATCAGCAAAGCGTTTACAGCCCAGGCCGTGGAGCCCTGGCTGCAATTTGTCTCGGCGATAATTATTCTCGGGACCGCATTCTGGATGTTCTGGCGAACCTGGCAGGGAGAGCAGAACTGGCTGGCCCAGACGCATCACGACCACGATCACGGGCATCACCATCATCATGATCACGATGACGATCATCACCATCACCATGACCACGATCATAACCATGCCGCGTTAGCAGGGCTGAGCGAGGGTTCGAAAGAGTATCAGGACGCGCACGAACGCGCACATGCCACCGATATTCAGCGCCGCTTTGCGGGCAAAGAGGTCACCAACGGCCAAATTT
>NZ_SZWR01000018.1:246270-268470 GCF_005280875.1 Citrobacter sp. wls827 | reverse complement strand
CCGGCGGGTTAATCCCGTGTCCAGCTGCCATTACGGTACTGCTGATATGCATCCAGCTCAAAGCCTTCACGCTGGGCGCCACCATGGTGTTGTGCTTTAGCCTCGGGCTGGCGATAACGCTGGTAACAGTGGGCGTGGGTGCGGCAATCAGCGTGCAGCAGGCGGCCAAACGCTGGAGCGGATTTAACACGCTGGCACGCAAAGCGCCCTATTTTTCCAGCGTGCTCATCGCGATGGTCGGCGTATATATGGGGATTCACGGCTATATGGGGATCGTCGGTTAATATATGGGAGCGCAGCAGCGATAGCCGCTGCGCGTAGAACCAGGCTAGCTTGCGACATTCCCCCACACCAGTTGCCCTTTATGGAAGGTCGCAGTGCGTGGGGAGATTCGCGCGACCGCTTCCGCCGAGCAGGAGGCATCCACCAGCACAAAGCTGGCTTCATCCTGCGCTTTCGGCCAGACGCGCTCACCTTTATCGTTAAGCGGCAGCACATCACCGGTAGCGAGGAACAGCGCCCGCGACAGGTTAAGTTCATTCGGGCGAATATAGAGCTGCGCGTACAAATTCGCCTTTTCCAGCATGTCTCCCAGCCCGTACGGCGACCAGTGGTCAATCACGCTGTCGGTGCCGGTAATCACTTCCACGCCTTTGTCGCGCAGCTGTTTTAGCGGCATGTGCATCGTGCCAATCGGCACCGTCGAGGCAATGGTAATCTGCTGCGCCGCCATGCGGGTTGCCAGTTCATCCACCTGCTGCTCGTTCAGCGTAGACAGCGCAAATGCATGGCTGATGGTCAGTTTTCCCTTCAACTGCGGGGTTTTCTCAACCGTTTCCACCATGTAATTCACCGCCGCCACGCCCGCCGGACTGGTTTCATGCAGATGGATATCCACGCCTTTGTTGTAATCGAGCGCAATCTGGAACATGGTATCGAGTGATTTTTCCATCGCCCCATCCACGCTGGTTGGGTCCAGGCCACCGACATAATGCGCCCCCGCCTGCATCGCTTCACGCATTAACGGTTCAGATTTTGATAACAGCAGACCATGCTGCGGAAACGCCACGATTTCGCAGGCAAAACCCGGCTGGCGACGCGCCAGCACCGCCTGCAGGTTCTCCAGGTTTTTCAGTCCGGAAACCGGTTCGATATTGCAATGACTGCGGGCAATCGAGGTGCCTTTTGATTGCAGCAGATCGATAAGCTTTTCCGCCCGCTCCTGGGTATAAGGCTGGAGTTCAGGCAGCAGCTTTTGCTCCAGGCGGATCATATCCTGAATGGTGGTGCCCGCCGGACGGTTCAGCGAACGCCAGGGACCGCCGTAAAAGGTTTTATCCAGATGGATATGCATGTCGCGCATGGCGGGCAGCATCAGCTTTCCACCCGCATCGTAGTGCGGCAGCGCCGCATCCGGATGCTGCTTATTCTCGCGCAGCGCAACAATTTTCCCGTCCTGGATTTCAACGGTTTGCAGCGCGGTACGGGTATGTACCACCACCGAGTTTTCGTAATCAAACCCCGCTTCCAGCAGGACGTTATCCAGGTAATAGTGCTTATCGTTAATCGTCATTGTGCTCTTCGACCCGCAGGTGTTCCCGACAGGATTAGCAGCATACGTGACCGGAGCCACTGCGCCAAACAGCGCGGCAGCAGTGACCATTTTTCCGCTCTGGCTTAAAAATTCACGGCGGCTGTTACTTTCCTTCATTCGCATCTCCTCTCAGGAATGGACAATATGGGTGCCCGTTTCACCGCGCAGTGCGGCGGGCAGGCATTCCGGCGTGGTGATGATTACCCGCTTACCGCCACGCTCCAGAAACGCCAGGCTGGCAACGATTTTGGGTAACATACTGCCCGGCGGGAAGTGACCTTCCTGCATGTAGCGGGTCATTGTCGCAATATCCACCGTATCCAGCGCCTGCTGGTTGGGTTTGCCGAAGTGAATACACACTTTCTCTACGCCGGTGGTGATCACCAGAATGTCGGCGCGGATCTCCTGCGCCAACAACGCCGTGGAGAGATCTTTATCAATCACCGCATCCACGCTGTGATAATCCCCGTGCTCGCTACGCACCACCGGGATCCCGCCGCCGCCTGCGCCAATCACCACAAAACCTTGCTGAGTCAGCGTTTTGATGGCCTCTGCTTCAACAATACGTTTGGGTTCAGGGGAAGCCACAACCCGTCGGTAGCCGCGCCCCGAATCCTCGACAAAGCGCCAGCCCGGATTGACCCGCAGCAGCTCATCGCGCTGCGCTTCGCTAAAGAACGCCCCGATAGGCTTGGTCGGATTAGCGAAGCCCGGATCGTTTTTGTCGACCTCCACCTGCGTGACCACCGTCACTGCCTTCTGCTCGCCGCGCCGCGCCAGACGGTTATTCAGCGCCTGTTGGATCAGGTAGCCGATACCGCCCTGCGTATCGGCAACGCAGTTTGCCAGCGGGGTAAGCGGCAAACCTTCGCGTTCGTGCGCGATTTCAGCACGCCGGAGATCCAGCCCCACCTGCGGCCCGTTACCGTGTGTCAGCACAATGTTGTAGTCCGATGCCAACATCTCCAGCACCGTGTCCGCCACCGCCTTCACCGCTTCAGCCTGGTGCTCAATCGACTGGCTGGCGTTATCTTTGATAATGCTGTTGCCGCCAATGGCAACGACCACAAGTTCTTTCATCGTATTTTCTTCCGCTTGCAGGCGATTCAGGTTGTTTTCGTCGGTTCCTGCTCAGGCGCAGTAGCCGCTTCACGACTGTCGAGAATATGTTTGACGACAAACATGCCGCTCATCATCAGGTAGGCCACAACAAACATCATCGAGCTGCCCTCAGCAAAGCCAACTGCCGGGGAGTGGATCACGCCAAACAGCGACAGCAGTGCCCCAAAGGCTGCGGCAATCGCCCCGCGTAACGGCTTATTCATAATGGCGAAGATAGCGACACAGCCCCACAGCATGCTGGCCAGCGGCGCGCCGCTTCCCAGATGCACCAGTCCGTCGTAATAGACGCCTTTGCTGTGCAGCAGGTCACTGCCCAGTTTCCCCGCAGATGTTCCGGCGGCGCCCATCACGCTGTTGACGATGGTTAACGCCCAGTTAGCGATCCACGGGAACAGGCAGATGAAGATGACAGGAACCTCGACTTTGGGTGTTTCTCGTACCACCTGGTTGGCGGTCACCACGCCGATAAACACCAGAATCGGCACTATCGCAGTCATCGGAATAATGGCGAGCATAAACGCGCCCAGCCCAAACAGCGGTACCAGGAACATGGTGATGCCTGAAGCGAGGGTATAGCCGATGCTGGCGCCCATCGCTTTCCAGCCCGCATGCCCAACATACACGGTCACCGGGAACGGATTGCCCAGCATGCAGCCGAGCATGGAGGCAAAGCCATTCGCCATCATCACCTTACGGGTGTTGTACTCATCCCCCGCCGCGTGCGCACTTTCAATGTTCTCGAGGTCAAAAATGTAGTTCGCCAGACCCAAAGGAACCGCAGAAGCCAGATACGGCAGCGCGTGCGGCAAACCTTGCAGGAAGCTGTCGACATGGATTTCCGGCGGGTTGAAGCCAAAAGACGACATCGAGGCTTTGATCGCTTCCGGGCTTTGCAAACCGGAGATCCATGCCAGAGCCGTACCGGCAATCAGCAGCAGCAAACCGGTAGGAATACGGGCAAAAATCGGCTTCTTACCGAACCAGTTAATGAAGATCAGCAACAGGACGATGAAAGAGACGGTCGGCGCTTCGAATGCCTGCAGCATCGGGTTCATCGCCAGCAGCAACAGTCCCAGGCCGGACAGACAAGAAAGCAGTACCGTACGTGGGATCATCTTGCGGATGGTTTCGCCCAGGAAGGAGCCGCCGACCAGGATTAACGCTTCTACAAAGCACCATACCAGCGCTATCTGGATAGCAAAGTTGGCATCTTTGGTTTGCTGATAAACCGGCATCAGTACCAGGAAGGTGACGGTAAAGATTGACGGTGCGCTCGGTCCGGACGGCAGCGCCGTCACGTCTTTACGCCCGGTGTGCTTTGCCATCTGCAGGCCAAACCAGGCGTAGCAGACGCTGGCCACCAGCACCGCCAGACCAAAGGCAGGCGCAATGCGACCATAGACAATTTCGGTAGGGATCCCGACGACAAAAATGAGCAGCCCCATCATTGTCAGCAGGTTAGTCAGGTTGTTGGTCATCAGCCCAAAGTAAGCTGCCCAGTCACCACGTTTCCATTCTAGTTTTATGCTGTTCATGGAATATCCTTAACAGGTTAAGCATCGTTTGCGATCGCGAAGATCGCCCAGCCCTGCAGGTAAGCAACGTTTTTCGCTTCGCTACTGTGGGGCTAACCGCGTCAGCCCCGATTGTTGTTATTGGCAGTAGCGGTCGCGCCAGTTGAGGATCGCCTTTTCAAAACAGGCGAACGGCGGGTGGACTATTCCGGCACCGATCATGCCGATCCCCGCGTCTTTGTGCGCAATTGCGGTGTTGATCACCGGCAGAATGCCGGTGCTGCCCACGCGCGTAATATCGATAGCGGTCGGTACGCCCATAAAACCAAGCAGCGGAATGGTGACGTTGGGGTTTTCGCCGAGAGTGATTTCACGCATCTGGCGCGAGAAATCAACGGCCTCTTCGACCGTACCCCCCACCAGCGCCACGATAGCCGGTGCCGTCGCCATGGCGAAACCGCCAATACCGTAGGTTTCGGTAATCGCGCTATCGCCGATATCGCGTCCGGAATCTTCCGGCTTATAGCCCGCAAACATCGGGCCAATCACCTGTTGCGCCGGACCGGTAAACCACTGACCCGGTAAGCCGCTGATGCGCAGACCGAACTCAACGCCGTTACGCGCCATCGTCGTCACCACGGTGCTGTATTCAATACCGTGGGCGGCGTCCATTGCGGCTTTACACATCGCCATCCAGGTCGGCCCGGAGAAGTAATCGCTGCTGAGGACGAATTCGAACACCTCACGCTGCTGCTCAACCGGATAACCGGTCTGAATGATCCACGGCGTCAGTGCCTGAATCAGCAGCGCCGTCCCGGCGTTATTGCGGTTATGACACTCATCGCCCATGTGCAGCGCCTGCGCCAGCATCAGGCGCAAGTCTATTTCTCCCGCCAGCGTCATGGCATCGCGCAGCATTGGGCCCATCACATCACGCATCCAGTTCAGACGATCGATAACGCTTTGATCGTTCGCTCCCATGCGCAGGATCTTCGCCATCTGCTCGCTCATATTGGTATATGCGCGGTTGCCGTAGGTTTTGTTCTCAACGATGTGCATAAACATGGATGCTGACGTCACACCCGCCATCGAGCCAACGCAGTCATGCTCGTGGCACGGAGAGAAGATAATTTCGCCCGAGGCGGCCAGTTCGGCGGCTTCATCCAGATCTTTCGCCAGCCCTTCAAACACCAGCGCACCGGTGACTGCGCCCTTCATTGCGCCGCACATTTTTTCCCAGCGGATTGGCGGTCCAGCGTGCAGGATGGTGTTGCGGGTCATCCCCGGCACGACATTGATTGCCTGGTCATAGCCAATCAGCACCGGATGCGACTGGATAATACGTTCCAGCGCCTGCTGGTTAGCGGCAGCGATTTTGTCTGCCAGCGGCGAATCGGCAATCTCGTCCAGTGCCGCAACCACCTGCATGTTGCCCTGGCCCGGCGGCGTCCAGTCGAGCTGGGTCACGGGAACGTTCTGCTTTTTCAGGTCATCGCTGAACATCGCGATACCGACGTTAATCACATTCAGCGGCTGGTTAAACAGCGTCTGGCTCATCAGGCTTCCTCCCCTTTACAGATAAATTCACGCGCCAGCAATCCGGTGTTGGTGCTACTGCTCGCCCAGATAACACCAGCATCAGTCAGCATCTGACACTGTTTTTCCAGCGATGGCGTATCAAGATCGGTTCCCAGCACATAGCCGAGGATCTCAAGCGGACGACCGTCTGCGGCGGCGATCGCTTTGGCTTCAACGATCGCATCGAGCATTACGCCAACCGGATCTTCATGCGATCCAAAGCCAAGCACAAAGTCCATCACGATCACGCCGACTTCAGGATCGCGCGCTTCCTGCAACAGACGACTAATGCGGTTGGTGGGATCGATCATCGGGTGCGGTTTGCCGTTGGTAAAATCGTCATCACCGAAATCGAGGAAGGTATGCGCCACGCTGCGATTGAGATCTTGCAGGCGGAACGCCGGGTCCGGATGAATGTTGCTGTACACTTCGGCATGTTTTTCCATGGCAGCAAACATCGCCTCATCGCACAACGTGCCACCGCAGAACAAGCCACGGATGTACTTTTGTTGCGGGGTCAGACGGGCGCGAACCTCTTCAATCAGCGGCCAGTTGAGCGGATGCAGATCCAGGCTCTCTTTTTTCACGCCGGTCAGCAGCACCGCTTTCAACGCCGCCTCTTTAGTACCGCGGGCAAACTGCAGGCCTTTTTCATCCGCAGGCGCGGCTTCACGTCCGAGGAAACACACCACCACGGGCTTATGACAGGCGCGTGCACGTTCCAGTACCTTGCGGGCCACCGCAGGTGCAGGCGGTTTGGAGATCAGTGCAATGATTTCGGTTTGCGGATCGGCTTCCAACATGCCAATCGCGTCAAGCATCATCAGGCCGCCAATCTTTTCACTCAGATCGCGTCCACCGGTGCCAATCAGTTGGGAAATCCCGCCGCCAAACTCGTGAATGCGTACGCTCAGTTCCTGGCTACCGGTACCGGACGCACCAATAATTCCGATGTTGCCGCGACGCACCGCGTTGCCAAAACACAACGCCGCGCCGTTAATGATGGCGGTTCCGCAGTCTGGCCCCATCATCAACAGCCCTTTTTCGTGCGCCAGTTGCTTAAGCATCAGCTCGTCTTCAAGAGAGACGTTGTCAGAGAACAACATCACGTTGAGGTTATTTTGTAGCGCCTGACGCGCTTCACGCGCGGCAAACAGGCCATTGACCGAGATCACCGCCAGGTTGCTGTCGGGAACGTGCTTCTTCGCGCTGGCGAGCGTGGCATAGCGCGCTTCGTGCTGGCCACCCTGCTCTTTATGCGTAAACAGATCGTCAATCGCCACCAGCGTTTGCGCGTTTGCTTCGTCGCTCGCGCCTTTAATGACAATCATCAGATCGCCACTTTTCGCCTCTTCCAGTTCAGGCGTGAGCAGGCCGAGATTCTTCAGCACGCCCTTATTCATTTCTGTCGCCATAGCCACGAACGCCTGCTCCACACCATCGAGCTTATTTGCGCGTGTTGAAATAGACATCAGTGAGACCGAATCAAAGTACGTATTCTTTTTAACAACTATCCTGATCGACATAATTTCCTCCGGACCTGTGGCTCAGGGCGCAGGCATCCGCCATGCCGTACAGCATGTCGCAGCCAGAACTTGAGCCGATATTTTTAATATCAGTTATATATTGCGTAGAAACGGGTTGTTGCTCATTAATAATATGGTTCAGCAGTCGTGCGACACTTTCCCGATAGCGCTGATGAAAAGCTTCCTCTAATGTTATTTTGCTGAGTAGCGTCGTATTATTTCCGGCACATTGTAAAACTGCTAAAAAATCTTCACGATATTTTCCCAGCGGGTGTCCTGGAATAAATAAGATGGTACTTAGACCAACTAAATAATCATCCGATGATGGCGTCAGCCCAATCCCCAGACCAATTAAATGGCTGACCGCTGTAGAGATATTTTCTCCAGTACGCAACGCCGTCAGTAATGTTTGTCGGCGGTTGCGTAATTGACGGGTGATTTCCTGAAAAAACGGATTGTCACCCTGATACAGAAATAATGTGTCGTCGTTTCTTAGCTGTTGGCGGATAACCTCTTCCCAATGCTGCCAGCCGACTGCGGCAAGACTTGCTGCATCAGATGTCCACCGTGGTATTCGCCACAGCAGGCAACCGGCGGTTTCTATCCATTTATCATTGCCAACAACTATTCCCGACCCGCTAAAATTGACCAGCTCACCGGGGTGAAACAGGTCTTCACAATGCGTCAGCGCCAGCCGACAGCTGTTAGGCGCGTTATCACAATCTTCACTCAATAACGTCAGCAGCCGCTGCTGTTCAGGTATCAACAGGTTTACCGCGTGGGAAAAAACCTGTTCAACCCGCCCCGTTCCCCGGAAAGCGAGAAACGCGCTGTCTGCGGTTAGCGCCCGTACGCATCGCCGTGATGGCGTGGCGATAGCGGCGCTCCTCTGTCAGGCTCCGGCCGCAATCAGCAGCTCGGCAATTTCGTGGTAACCTTTCTCCCGCGCCAGTTCCAGCGGGGTTTTACCGTATTTATCCGTCATGTGCGGGTTTGCGCCATGGTCGAGCAGCAGCTTAACGATCTCCTGCTGCTTCGCGCCACCGTCATTAAGTACGATGGCTTCCAGGAGCGGCGTCCAGCCAACAAAATTAGTATGGTTGACATTGATATCGGTACGCAGCAGCAGCTCACGCACGATCTCGACATGGCCTTTTTCGCTGGCTGGCGTAATACCGACGCCGCCAAAACGGCTCAGACAATTAAGGTCGGGGTTAGCCGGTAATACCAAACGCAGTAGCGTTAAGTCATTTGTCAGGCAGCTAATCAGGAATGGATTAAAGCAGGTTTGATCTTGCTTATTAATATCAGCACCGGCGGCAATCAATAAAGAAACACAATCGTAATGCTTATTCAGGCTGGCAATAATTATGGCAGTACGGCCCTGACGGTTGGTGGCATTAATATCCACATTTTTTTCCAGACAGGATTTTAATCCTTCGACGTTACCCTGTTCTGCCGCCAGCAGAAATTCAGTAATAAGTTCTTTCTCTGACATAATCACTCTCCTGCAGTTTTTTAGACTCTTCATATTTCCGATAACCTGAGAATAGCAACAGAGTTTAGAGAATAACATCCGCTTAAATTTCATTCATCGTAAGCGTGTCGATTGTTGAATCAAATTTAATAATGAGAGTAAAACGTGCTGTAGTGCAATCTTTCCCTTATGACGGAAGCCGTTTTAGCGATGAATCAGAGCCTGGGGAAATCAGGCGGTATGCAGCACAGATAGCGGGTCGCAACTAAAATACAGAAGTGTGATTGCCTTCAAATCAAATGTAACCCTAGTGTTAAATTCTGTTCAAAACTGATTGCTCTCGATAAGGATTACAAATACATTCAACAATCATCGTATCGTGGACATCGCAGCATGGTCTGAGGGGAGAACGGATGAATTCAATTTTTACCGAGGAAAACCTGCTGGCCTTTACGATGGCAGCGCGCTACAGCAGTTTCAGCAAGGCCGCTGAGGAGCTTGGCTTAACAACGTCGGCCATCAGCTACACCATCAAACGTATGGAGATGGGGCTCGATGTGGTGCTGTTTACTCGCAGTACCCGCAGCATTGAGCTCACCGAGTCCGGTCGCTACTTCTTTCGCAAAGCAACCGACCTGCTGAATGACTTCCACGCCATCAAGCGCAGCATCGATACTATCGCCCAGGGAATTGAAGCGAGGGTACGCATTTGCATTAACCAGCTGTTGTATACCCCACAGCATACTGCACGGCTGTTACAGGTACTCAAAAAGCAGTTTCCGACCTGCCAGATAACCGTCACCACCGAGGTGTATAACGGCGTCTGGGATTCGATCATCAACAACCTCGCCAACATCGCTATCGGCGCGCCCGATACGTTACTGGACGGCGGCGGCATTGATTACACTGAGATTGGCGCGATCCGCTGGTCGTTTGCGATTGCCCCGGATCATCCGCTCGCCTTTATGCCTGAACCCATTTCTGAGAGCCAGCTGCGCCTGTACCCGAACATCATGGTGGAAGACACCGCGCACACCATTAACAAGAAGGTCGGCTGGCTGTTACACGGACAGGAGTCGATTCTGGTTCCTGATTTTAATACCAAGTGTCAGTGCCAGATTCTGGGTGAAGGCATCGGCTTTTTACCAGACTATATGGTACGCGAAGCGATGGAAAAGTCGCTGCTGGTCACGCGGCAGATCCACAACCCGCGTCAGGATTCACGCATGCTGTTGGCAACCCAGCACGCAGCAACCGGTCGCGTAACGCAGTGGATTAAAAAAGAGTTTGGGCCACAAGGGATACTGACGGGGATTTATCAGGATCTGCTGCATCGGCAGTGATGCGCCGGATAGCGGGGATGCGTTCCGGCGCTCGTGTGATAATCAGGCGCGAATATCGTCGTACTCGCGAGTTTTATCGAACTCATGTTTGGCAAACGGACACAGCGGAATAACTTTGCGGTTTTCAGCGCGCATTTTCTCCACCACCTTCGCTACCAGCAGCTTACCCACGCCCTGACCTTTCAGACTGGGGTCGACATCGGTATGCTCAATGATGCTCAGATGCTCGCCCGTCGGCACAAAAACAATCTCGGCGACCTGCTTGCCTTCAGCATCGTTCACATAAAATTTGTTGTGGCCTGCAAGAATTTCCATGGTTCCCTCACTTATTTCTGGCGATACTTCAGTGCACCACTCGGACAGGTATCAATAACCCTGATAACCGTCGCAACATCGACTTCATCCGGGATGATCCACGGTTTACGCTTCAGGTTAAAAAGCTTTGCGCTTCCTCGTACGCAATTACCCGAATGTTGGCACATCCCCGTGTTGAAATAGACATCAATCTTCTCGCCGGTATAGGCCCGGTAACCTGCATCCAGTAGTTCCTTATCCACGACATTGCCTCACATTTTTTTATTGTCTGGGTCTAATCATAGACCGATGCGAGGCTGAAGGAAGCCGCTGAAAGCAGAAATATCACTCAGACCGTCTCTGCCACGACGGCTGCTGCTCTGGTGGCAAATACTCCAGCATCGCAGGCGTCGGTGGCGGCAGACGGTTATCGGCGATATCCCTGTCCACATCGATATGACTTATTTCACCACTTTCATGATGGTGAACCGTCAGCACCCTCGCCTTGTTCAGCTCGGTCACCAGCTCGCGGGTAATGCGTAAACTTTCCGCCAGCTCATGCTCTTCCAGACCCGGTCTGCGACTGCGGCGTTCCACCCGGAAACGAAACTGGTTGTACTTAGCCCAACCAATCAGCACCAGACCATTGACTAGGGCAATAAGAATGTAAAACGTCACCGTATCCAGGGTCGTGAAAAAGGGGCGAACCCCTATATGCGGTGAATGCGCCAGTGCGACGATCAACCCTTTATAAATCAGGTATAAGAACCCAATCCAGGCAATAAGTGTCAACACGACGTCGATCACCCGCGGCAGCAGACGCCGTTCGGTAAAAATCAGCGGTTGGTTCATGATTCAATCCTCCCGATACCGCGATCAGGACTGACCCAGCGTGCCCTGCCGCGTTTGCGTTTGAGCATCACTTTGGGGAACGCCACCAGCGTGGTGAACAGACTCAGCATCCAGTACACCACCGGGAACCAGATGATCCAGAACAATGAGGCCCCAATCCCTTTTTCATAGCGCCGTTCAATCATCAGGCTCACCGCGAACTGCAACAGGCAGACCACGCCGAGGATAAGTCCAGTGAAGGCTGGCGGGAACAGATGCTGAACATACAGCGTGTCTGGCATCGGGAATAGCAGCCCTAACAGGAACAGCACGATACTAACCGCATACGCAAATGCCCAAGCGGTAGAGAAACAGAACTCAAGGAACAGCGGCCACATACGGCGGAATTCCCACGACCACAGGCGGCGCATGTTAACGATAAACACCTCCGCACCACCTTGTGCCCAGCGCAGGCGCTGTTTCCACAGTCCTTTCAATGTTTCAGGCATCAGGATCCAGCACAGCGCGCGCGGCTCAAAGAATACCGACCAGTGGCGTAATTGCAGCTTCCAACTGATGTCGATATCTTCGGTGATCATGTCCGGGCTCCAGTAGCCAACTTCAGCCAACGCCCGGCGACGAAACGCGGCAACGACACCTGAAACGGTAAATATCTGCCCGTAGACTCGCTGGGTACGCTTGATTAAGCCGATAATCGACGAGAACTCACCGACCTGTACGCGGCCAATTAACGTCGAGCGGGTACGAATACGCGGGTTACCGGTCACCGCACCAACGCGCGGGAACTGGATAAGCGGAGCCACGATATAGGCGACGGCATCACGATCCAGTAACGCATCCCCATCAATGCACACCAGGTAATCGCTGCGCGCTGCAGCTGCGCCGGTCTTAAGAGCCAGGGCTTTCCCCTGGTTTTCCGCTAAGTGAATCACTCGCAGGCTTGGGTACTCTGTTGCCAGCTGTTCCAGAACATCGTGCGTGTCATCCGTCGAACCATCATTGATGGCAATAACTTCAATATTCTTATATCGCTGGGCCAGTGCGGCCTCGATCGTTTCGCGCGCGTTGATCCCTTCGTTAAAACACGGGATCAAAATCGAGACCAGCGGATTCCCTTCCAGAGTAGGCGGCGGCGTTTCATCTCCCCATTTCCAGTGACGCTCACGGTAAAACCAGAAATAGACCCCGCCGCTTATCCACAATGCAGACATGAACAAGGGCCAGAAGAAGACAAAGTTCAACATCACTTCACCCGTGAAGACGACAGCCACGCCAAACGGCAGGCTGAACATCAGGCAAAGTATCAGGAAAGCAATTATGCGATCGGTCATTTTTGCGGGTACCAGTATGAGGAGAACGTCGAACGAATCTCTGACATCTCAGGTTTATCGCTGATGAAATCATCCGGGTAATAGCCGTAGTTGCCTGCGCCGCTTAACTTAAGCTGACGCATCCATTCGGCGAGCTGTTTACCGCTGATTTCGGCCTGTTCCCCGGATTTACGCCAGTCGCGTGCCTGCAGTTCAAACACGGTTTTATCCAGCGCGCCGGGCGTCTGTGCGACAGCATTCACCAGTCGATCAAGCCAGGCGTTAGCATCATTGGCCGGGATCTGCTCCATAAATGGCATCGCCATGGGTGCCGTCCAGTCATAGCTATTCAGGAAATCATTCAGGTTTTGCGCAAACCAGGCTTCACTTTCAGGCTCCAGTACCGGCATGGCGTAAATATTGCGCGCAGTTTGCACCTGCGGACCGCGAATATTGCGTACCGATTGCGTCAACTGCTTCGTGAAGTCGATCAGCATCTTACTTTTCAGGCGCGTCCAGCGCTCAAACGCCTGAGGGTTATTACGGATTTGCTCGATGCTTCCCGGAAGTCCTGCGGCACGGTAGGCGGCTAACGCCTCCGGCGACGCATCTTCAAAATCCGTCAGGAAGGCATCGTCATGGAACAAGATGCCTTTGAAGCTGGCGTGCTTCGCCAGGTCTTCGTAGATCTCGGTAATGCGCTGACGCGCTTCACTGCTCCAGGGTGAAAGACGGACATAGTTCTCGCGGTTGATCGCAGTACGTCCGGTTTTCGGATCCCATGCCGTTACACGCGGAATTGAGGCATCCAGATCGAAAGCCAGCACCGGCATCCAGGCGTACACGGTAACCCCTGCACGGGTTTGTAACTGCCAGGAGATATAGTTAAACAGATCGGCGCGCATCGGCAGCCAGCGGTTAGGGAAATAGACCTCGCGAATGTTCCCGTCGCCTTTAGGGTCGGCATACGCCTGCAGGAAGACATGAGAGATACGCATGTCGTAGACACGCTGGATCAGCTTATCGATGTTGCGCTTCTGCTGGGCGGGGTCTTTGTCATAGACGTAATCCAGATCGACATGCATCACGCGCATCGTCTGCGGTTCACGCACCTGAGCAACCTGACTGGCAAAACGCTTGAGCGATGGGTTATCAGAAATCAGTACACGCGGGATATCATCAAGGAATGCCGCATTCGCCAGCCCTTCATTAAGCGTAAACGCCATCTTATAACCTTGCTCTTTGGCCAGGTTTAAGGTCGTACCGCTGGCGGCACCGTAAGGCCATACCCACGCACGTGGCGATTTCCCCGTTACCGCTTTAATTTTATTGGTGATCAAAGAGATATCGGTATTAATACGGCGATAGTATTGCTCGTCCGTTTCGTAAGTGCCGGTTTTCTTATCGTAGAGACGGTTTGCCACTGCAGGTTCTTTACTTCCCTGCGGGTTCGCCTCAGCACCGAAATGCGAGTTCCAGGTATGCGCGCCGATTTCCACCAACGGCGATTTGCCCATTTCCTCGACCATCTTCCAGGTGGCGAATTTGTCGCGCGCCGTCATCAGGCCACCAAAATCGACTTTTTTGTCCGCAGGGGCATCCACCCAGCTTCCAACCGGTGCCCAAAGGGCTGGCCAGTTGTAAGCTTTCAGCAGCGGCCAGACGCGGGTATAGAAACTGCTATACCCGTCATCAAAGGTGAGCAGAACCGCTTTTTCCGGCAGCACGATTTTACCGTCATGAGCATCCAGAATTTGCTGAACGCTGATCGGGTTATAGCCATTATCACGGAGCCAGGCTATTTGATCGCTCAGCGCGCTGGTACGCACAGAGAGGTAGCGCTGATCGGCTGCATCATCCTCTACATCGTGATAACCCAGAACCAAAAAACTATTTTTCGGCCACGGGTGATCGGCCGTCAGCGGCGTTCTCTCATCAGGAGGAACGTAGCGAGGCGTCGTATTGTGCGCACTGCTGCACGCGGTAATCATCAACCAGCCAGCGATGAGTGCGCTAAGCCATAGGCATCTTTTCAGCATGAACAATCCTTAAAACCTGACATTCAAATCGAAAGCGAGGGAGATATTCCGCTCACGTTTACCGTCGTAGGGGCGTTTATCCCACACCAGCATCACCCCGCCATCTACGACGTTGTTCCATTTAAGCCGTTGACCGTAACCCAACTGGACGATAGCCCCTGCGTCTTCACCTTGTTGCCAGTAGCCGCCCACACCAGCCACTCCCTGCTGTGTCCACACGGTGTCATAGTGTCGGTAAAGCACCTGCTCCGCGGTCAAGCCGGGAACTACGGAGAAATCACTTTTGGGGTTGTAATACGGCACATTCTCTTTGGTGTTGGTGCTACCGCCGATACCCGGGGTAAAGTCCAGCGTGAAGCGCGGTGTCGTCCACATGCGCTCTTTTCCGCTAAGCCCGTATTCGAGACGATCGTTACCATCCGAGAAATGTGAGGCCGCAAACGACAATTGATACTCTCGCCGTTCGTTTTGGTACCAGCGGACATACATGTCGCCGCCGTTTGCATATACGCCGCTACGCAGTGCACGCAGTGGCGTATTGCGGGAAAGACGCTCTGCTGACCCACCCACACGCCAGTTATCATTGAAGTCATGCCAGGCGGAAAGACGGCCCCCCATTTTCTGCCCGTCGCCATAATTACGGCCAGACAGTTCCATTTCGGCCCAGTAATCACGTGAAGTCCATTCAGCACCAGCCGCCAGATCGCGGCTGATGCCCTTTCCTTCTTCAAACTCGCCGGTGGCAAAGTTGAAACCGGTAAACAGTCGCCAGTTGTCATTAATCGGCGGGCTGTAAATCGCTGTATTGATGTTGAAGTCATTCTTACCGCTGACCGGACTATCGGAGGAGATCCCCTGCGTACCGCTGATACGCACTTCCGACATTTTGTGCACATCACGGATCCGTGCCAGGCGCAGCGTCGCTTCGTCATCCGGGCTACGGGCGATGACATCATCGGTCAGCTCATCGGCCTGTTTCCACTCCTGAAGATCCAGCGCCACATAAGCCTGCTGACGCTCCAGCTCCAGGTTGCTGGGCTCGATCACTTCCGCAAGCTTTAACTCTTTTTCCGCCGCATGTGGCAATCCACGGGCTTCCAAAACGGAAGCATAGGTTATGCGCAACCCCTGGTTACCGGACCCCGTTCGTGCCAGATGTTCTGAGAGTTTTTCTGCCTCTGGCAGTTCATTGGCAGCAAGATGATATTGCGTCAGCAGCGTCTGCCCGAGCAGCCAGTTATCGTTAGGCTGTGGCGTTGGCGAGCCGTAGATACGACGCAGATACGGGCTCTCTTTGATCAAGTCATCAACTTGTTTTTTAGCGGCATCAAAGTTTTCATTATCAATATGCGCATAGAACAGATCCTGTTGATCTTCAGGACTGAGCGGCGTAACAGGGATAGGTCCGTTCGGATAATAGATGCTCGCCAGCATTGCTTCGGTCTTTTCCGGCTGACGTTCGCTGAGCCACGCCGAAGCCACCCAACGTTTGGCATAGTTGGGCACTTCACCGTCCGCGGAAAGGGATTCGTACTCCTGAATCACGTCGGCAGTGCGCTTACGCACCAGCAGGGCCCCCATGCGGTCAATCCTCGCCCGACGCACATCCCCCTGAGCTGCGGGTTCATCTTTCCAGGCTGCCAGCAACTGGTCATAGCGGGCAAGCGCTTTATCCGCCACGATAAAACGCTCATCTTCATTTCGTGCAGAGGTATAAGAAGCGCGCACCTTTTCGGCTGCAGCATCAAGCGCCAGACGCCGCTTAACGGGGTCAGATGTCGGAACCACTTCCGTCAGTCCCAACGCCGGTTCAGCAACACGGTTGGCTGACAGCGCTGACAACAGCGTGGATTTCGCATTTTTGTTACCCGGATCAACTTCATCCGCCTGGCTGGCGACTAACAGCGCATCCCAGTTTTTACCCTGTGAATGATACACATAGGCAAGCAGTGCATCAGAGTCAGCCCCCGGATGCGCGCGTGCCCATTTATTCGCTTCAGTCAGGGCCTGCTGATTGTAACGTGCATCCGCCAGCGTCATGATCCAGCCAGTACGCACATCGGCGTTCTCAGGCTCTTCCTGTACAACGCTCTCCCAGAGCGCTAATGATTCATTCCAGCTCTTCTGATTGCGATACGCACGTGCAGCGGCCACTTTGCCGCGTGCGGGCACTTCCATCTGTCCACGATACCTTTGCCAGATATCAATGGTTGCTTTATCGTTGTTATCAACCCAACTGGATACTTGCAGCCAGTCAGCCACCTGATTTGGCGTTAACGCACTTTTCTTTCCCTGCTCCTCAAGGTAGCGCAATAACGGTGTGCTATTACCACCTCGCGCTTCAATAATCAACGCATCGTAATCTGATACTGCTGCAGAGGCTTGCATTGGGAAAAGAACGCTTGCCGTAAATAAACAGGTTACTGACTTGAAGCGTTTAATAAAGTTGGCATGTCGACGCATACTGAACATATCTGCCCTTATATCTTACATCATAGTAAAAATAAGCGTTTTCAATAAGTTATAGTCATTCCATGACGGTTGCCGACCATGTAAAGTGCACTGCCGCTTATTTCGTAATATGGCTAAAAATCATTTAATTCTTTCGTCTTATTGACTCCCTATGACTCGTCCACTCGTCGTTGAGAGGCTGGCGAAAGCTCAGGAATTTTATCACTCAGTGTGGGGTCTTGCTATGTTATAAGAAAACTCTTAGGCAAAAAAAGTATTTTAAACCAAATTATCCTAATACTCTTGGGATCGAATACTGGATTTAGATTAAGTTTCCGTGACGAAACCACGTAGTGATGATAACTATTATCAGCAAATATAGAAACACCAGGTAACTGTTTGCCTGATAAGCATTTTGAAAATTGACAGGGAAAACCTGATAATTAACAGTAACTGATAACACTATAAATAACATCAGTTAATTTTAAACGGCTAAGTTTCAGGGTTAAATCGGCAACATAACACCAGGCAAAAAGAATTAGATAAAGATATAACAAAATGAAATTAAAGGGCTTTATGAGCAGTATGTTTATCACCTACCAAAAATGGCATTGTGGAATACCTCAATGAACTACCACAGGCAATTGTTAATTCCACTACGCCCAAGTGTATTTATCATTCCGTAAAACTGTACTTATCTATTTGTTAAATTATTGGCGATATCAACGACAATCAATTTTACCCTTACAAAATACAAGCCTAATACTATTGAATGATGTCCATTGAGCCATAAGCTTTTACGCTTACCCTTTCCGCATTCTTTCAGGTAATCTGGCAAAAGATGCCAACGGGAACTGGTCAATGAAAATCGTTAACGCAGAAGAAAAGCACATCCCCGCTATCCATACTATCTACGCACATCATGTTCTTCACGGGACGGCCAGTTTTGAGACTAACCCGCCAGATTCTCACGAAATGCTTGTTCGCCTGACTAAGATCCGCGAGCTGGGGTTGCCGTGGGTTGTGGCCCTGCAGGACGAAAAAGTCATCGGCTACTGTTATCTCACTCGCTACCGTGAACGCTATGCCTATCGTTATACGCTCGAAGACTCGATTTATATTGATCCGACAGCACAACGTCAGGGCGCGGGCAAAGCGCTACTACACCATGTCATTACATGGGCAGAAACACACGGCTACCGACAGATGATTGCCATCGTCGGCGACAGCAATAATCAGGGATCGCTGAAAGTCCACCAGCAGGTCGGATTTATGGAGGTCGGCACGCTAAAGAATATTGGCTTCAAGCATGGTCGCTGGCTCGATACCGTATTGCTACAACGTAATCTGGGTGAAGGTAACAGCACACTGCCGCCCAACGCTGGCGCGATACTCTGAGGGAAAACGGAGGGGCCCCCCTTAATACTTATTTCAGTCGTTTGCCTGCTTTATCTACCTGCTACTCGCCATCTTCCTTTACGAAAATGCCTTTTTGCGCACAACAACACGATACCCAGAGGGGTTTCATCAGATAGATTTCTGTGGTGCAGGACTGGCAAGATGGAATGATAAGGTAGATGATTGTTACGCTTGAACATGTCAGTATAAACGATTAGAAAATAAAGCTAACCGACTAATTTTATTAGCTAAGCCACATTAAGGAATATGGGATGTTAAATGCCATTCTGGAAGGTAAAGCAGGAAGAATAACGCTAAATGAAGGGATGCGACAAAGCTGGCGAACTGTTTTTCAGTCCTATGAAGATCTACTCACAGCTGCAATCTGGAGCCGGGTTAACTATTTATCACCTGCTGCAATGAGTCATTTCTTTTCTGCATTGACAGGGAAATCCAGGGATGATTGGGGAGCTTATGAAGCTATCGCTTTCTGGCCAAAATTCGCTTTTCCCGATTCCATTGATGAAAAAATGCAGCCATACACATCTGGTCTGGAACAATTTTCTGAACCGGATGTGGTCATCACTTTCGAACATGCGGCACTGATTGTCGAGGTAAAACCACCTGCTGGAGGGATGCAATATCAACAGCAATGGCGAAAAGAACTTTATACTTATTTACACGATGATGACGCCAAACCTGTTGTCCATTTTTTAGCTCTGGGCAACTTGCCCGCCGCCGCAAAAACCTGGTTTCACGAATTAGCGACAGAGTTTCCCCAGGTTGAATTTCATGGACTGGAATGGCGTAGACTCAGAGAAATTTTCCAGCATTCAGAATGGAATGCTCCTCAGGATAAGCGCATCGTTGCTGATTGCCTGAAAGCCCTTGCTCTGTACGGCATCCGCGAACCACTGCTTCCCTGGCACAGATTTAGTCAATTTCTGACAGAGAATCCCCTCTCCGGCGATTTATCACTTATTAAGGAACAATAATGACACATGATCCCTTTGCTCAGGTTCGTCAGGCTCACCGCATCTGCGGGGCGTATTACCAGCAAATTCTGCCAATGATCAATGAGGTTGCGCAGAAAATAGAAACCTCTTTTCTCCTCTGGGATACATGGAGTTTCAATAAACCTCCTCGTCGCGGCGTGAATCCACTGGAGAGTTGGAAATGGGACTACCTGCCAATGATGGATGTATCATTCGTCTTTGGCAAACAAAAGCAGCCTTCTTTACCGATGTTGATGACCGACTATGTGATTGATTTTAAATTGGTTACTGACAGCGAATTAGAATATCACCAGCGCACATCACAGTACCCAAAAGATGAAGAACCACTGGCAACCCGACTGAAAACACCCGCCGACAAATCCCAAAGTTATCTGAATATTTATCTCTTCTCAGCAGCAAACAATGACACACCATATTCCTCTCCAGAAGAGATGTGGGACAGCTACGAGGGCTATCCTGATACCCATTCCAAAGTACAATTTTCTGACAATAACCAAATTCGCGGTATCGGATTTTCAGTGCCGCTGATAGATATCGCGAACGACAATGGAGTGAATCTACTGGTGGAAAAAATTTTGGAACATAGAGAATATCTCATGCAAGGATAACCTGTTATCGCAGGATAACTTAATTTTTATAAGTGTTATCAGAGATTGAGCGGGTAATATTAAATCCAATATATCCTTATAATTCCAAAGTGATGCAGGGGGATTATTCAATAGAGAATAGTCCCCCTGCATCTCCCTATCGTTCTATAAATGGGACACTGCTTCCCACTTTTCAATCTGGACGGGTTATAACACATGAATTATAAATGCATCTGTTTTTTATCTCTGAGGTTACACCATGAACAAGAACATATTGATCGCAATATGCGCATTAGGTTTTGTGAATATTGCGCATGCCGAAGTATATAAATTGGATAGTACGCATACGAATGCGACATTTAATATCGACCATTTTCAGACGTCAACCAACCATGGTGGCTTTTACTCCATCAGCGGAGAAGTGAAATATCTTCCAGAGAAACAGCAAGGTGAAATGCAGGTAACCATTCCTGTTAAGTCTCTAAATACCGGTCTGGAAGCATTTGATAAACATATCCGTAGCAGCGATATACTCGATGCAGAAAAATATCCGAATATTGTATTCAAATCAACAAAATGGAACTTCTCTGAGGGCAAACCCGCCTCTATTGAAGGGATGTTGACGATGAAGGGTGTTACTAAACCTGTCACGTTAACGACGACCAAATTCGGCTGCTATATGAGTCCGGTTTTCAACGCTCAGGTCTGCGGTGGCGATTTCTCTGCAAAAATTGATCGTACTCTATGGGGTGTTGATTATCTCGTCAACATAGGAATGAGCAAAACAGTTGATATTAGTATTCAGGCTGAAGCAATACGCCAATAACAAGGAAGTAAGAGTGAAAGTGAATAAAACAGTTCTGGCCATAGCCTCTATGGCTATGATGATTTCATCGGGTATGGCGCAAGCCGAAGCATATAAAGCCAGCACCGAAGAGCACCCCATTAAAATGGTCAACATTGACGCTCTTGAAGATCAAGTAAAAGCCAGAATGGAAAAGGGAGCATTTGGTTATATTCGTGGAGGCGCGGAAGATGAAAATAATCTGCGCAGCAATACCGAGAGCTTTGATAAGAAATTTATCGTTCCTCGAGTATTGCAAGGTATTGAATTAAAAAATATCAATCTTTCAACCAGCTTGCTGGGCATTCCGCTAAAAACCCCCATAATCCAGGCGCCAATGGCAGCCCAGGGTCTGGCGCACGAAGCCGGTGAACTTGCCACAGCCCGAGGAATGGCCCAGGTAGGTTCAATATTCTCTTTAAGCACCTACGGAAATAAAACCATTGAAGACGTTTCCAGGGCATCAGAGGGAAATCCGTTTTTCTTCCAGCTCTATATGAGTAAAAACAATAAATTTAACGAATTTATACTGAGTGAAGCAGTTAAGCATGGTGCAAAAGCGATCATTCTGACAGTCGATTCACCTGTTGGTGGATATCGTGAAGACGATATAAAAAATAATTTCCAGTTCCCTCTCGGTTTTGCAAATCTTGAGATGTTTGCGAAGCAGAGTGATGACGGTTCAAAAACAGGCAAAGGTTCTGGTATCAGCGAAATTTACGCACAAGCCAAACAAGCCTTCACACCAGAAGATATTAAATACGTTCACCAAATCTCCGGTTTGCCGGTCATTGTGAAAGGAATTCAATCGCCGGAAGATGCAGAGATTGCTATTAAGGCCGGAGCTGCAGCTATCTGGGTTTCTAACCACGGGGGAAGGCAACTCGATAGTGGGCCATCCTCATTTGATGTATTGCCCTCTATCGCAAAAGTGGTAAATAAACGCGTACCCATTATTTTTGATAGTGGTGTACGTCGTGGCTCACATGTATTTAAAGCTATCGCTAGTGGCGCTGATATCGTGGCTATTGGGCGTCCTGTCCTGTACGGTCTAAACCTTGGCGGGGCTCAGGGTGTTGCTTCTGTTGTCGAGCAACTCAACAAAGAATTAGTCATCAATATGATGCTCGGTGGAACCAAAGATATCGAGCAGGTGAAAAAAAACAAATTGTTGACCTTACGTGATCTGGAAGAATAAGAGCATACTTTGGGTTAACGGTGTGGAATATTAACCCCTCTACTCCACTCACCAGAG
>NZ_SZWR01000018.1:231876-246202 GCF_005280875.1 Citrobacter sp. wls827 | reverse complement strand
CCGGCCACTATGGCCGGTATTTTATTTATTCACCATGGAGGTAAAACACCTTTATAGCCAAAGTGCAAGCCGACCCCGTAAAGCGCATATCCCATAGTGAAATCACTCAGTCGCCCTGAGGGAGTACAATTGAGTTCAATAGACTAATAGAATGCTATAACTGCTGATTTATCAAGAGAAAATTGAGTTTGGTAGACTTCAGTAGACTTGAGTTTGGAGCGGGCGAAGGGAATCGAACCCTCGTATAGAGCTTGGGAAGCTCTCGTTCTACCATTGAACTACGCCCGCGAAGAGGTGCGTGGGCCATTATAGACCTTACGCACCCTCTGACAAGCCCAAACTATGCTAACTGCTGATAAAATAGCCTGTTAGCACTTAGGTTTACTCCCCTGCGGCGGTAAATAACGCAGCGGATCAATCGCCGTTGCGCGATAGCGAATCTGGAAGTGCAGGCGTACAGATGCCGCATCAGTGCTACCCATGGTGGCAATTTTCTGCCCGGCCTTCACGCTCTGCCCGTTGTTCACCAGTAGCGTATCATTATGCGCATAAGCGGTAATGTAATCCTCACTGTGCTTAATCATGATGAGGTTGCCATAGCCCCGCAGCTGGTTGCCGACATAAACTACCTTCCCTGCTCCCGCCGCATAAACCGGTGTGCCGCGCGCAGCTGAGATATCAATACCCTTGTTGCCGCCATCCGCCGTTGAATAAGGCAGGATCACTTTACCGCTGGCAGGCCACAACCAGCAGCGTTGCCCCACCGGCGGCCAGGATGACTGCGGCACGGATGAAGATGGTCTGACAGTTGCCGTTTTAGTCGAGGATTTCTTGGTTGTTTTGCCAGAGCTTGAACTGGTTTTCGCGCCGCCGCTGACCTTCAGCCTTTGCCCTACTTCGATGGTATAGGGTGGTGAAATGTTATTCAGACGGGCAATCTCTTTCACGCTGGTGCCGGTAGCGCGCGAAATACGGTATAGCGTATCTCCCCGCTTCACGGTATACACGGAGCCGGAATAACTTCCTGTATCAGACGACTTACTCCCGGAACAGCCCGCTAACAGCAGACCGGCACACAGCAGCATCACGATACCCAAGCCATTTTTCTTCAGGCGTCCTGCACTCAAAACAATACCTCGCAACATTTTCAGACGCTTTATCATAGCAGCCAGAAACCGGATGCCAAATCATATCGCGTAACGAAGCGTCGGCTCTGGCATTTCACACCCTCTGTTAATCAATATGACTTAATTAAGCATATAATGTAGGCGCTTAAGATTGAGGGTGGACGCAATGCGACAGGAACATGTCATTTTATTGAACGAACAGGGCCAACCCTGTGGAACGCTGGAAAAGTATGCGGCGCATACCGCCACAACGCCCCTGCACTCCGCTTTCTCATGCTGGATATTTAACGGGCAGGGTCAACTACTGGTCACCCGCCGGTCGCTGCATAAAAAAGCCTGGCCGGGTGTCTGGACAAACTCGGTGTGCGGTCATCCACAATCAGGGGAAACAACTGAAGACGCCATTATCCGTCGCGCCCGCTTCGAGCTGGGAGCTGACATTCGCGCACTCACGCCCGTATACGCTGGTTTTCGCTATTGTGCCGCAGATCCCAGTGGAATTGTGGAAAATGAAGTTTGTCCGGTATATGCCGCACAGCTAATCAGCACGCTGCAGCCGAATGCGGAGGAAGTGATGGATTATCGGTGGAGCAATCTTGAGGATGTGTTATGCGGGATTGACGCTACACCGTGGGCCTTCAGCCCGTGGATGGTAATGCAGGTTTCAGACAATAAGGCGCGAAAATTGTTGCGCGCATTTTCCAGCGGTCATTAATTGCCGGATGACAACGCAAACGCGTTTTATCCGGCCTACGAATCGTCTTCCGCGTAGGCCGGATAAGGCATCAGCCGCCATCCGGCAGTTCACATCTTACTTAACCGGACGCATTGCCGGGAACAGGATCACGTCGCGGATGGTGTGGCTGTTAGTGAACAGCATAACCATACGGTCGATACCAATACCCAGGCCCGCAGTCGGCGGCAGACCGTGTTCCAGAGCGGTAACGTAGTCTTCGTCGTAGAACATCGCTTCGTCATCACCCGCATCTTTGGCGTTAACCTGATCCTGGAAACGCTGCGCCTGATCTTCGGCATCGTTCAGCTCGCTGAAGCCGTTACCGATTTCACGTCCGCCGATGAAGAATTCGAAGCGATCGGTGATTTCCGGGTTTTCGTCATTACGACGCGCCAGCGGAGAAACTTCTGCCGGGTACTCGGTAATGAAGGTCGGTTGAATCAGGTGCGCTTCTGCAACTTCTTCAAAGATCTCGGTCACGATACGACCCAGACCCCAGCTCTTCTCAACTTTGATGCCGATAGATTCAGCAATCGCTTTTGCAGAGTCGAAGTTATCCAGATCGGCCATGTTGGTTTCCGGACGGTATTTCTGAATCGCTTCGCGCATGGTCAGTTTTTCAAACGGCTTACCGAAGTCGAAGACTTCTTCACCGTAAGGCACTTTAGTTGTTCCCAGAACGTTCTGCGCCAACGTACGGAACAACGATTCGGTCAGTTCGATCAGATCTTTGTAGTCCGCATAAGCCATGTAGAGTTCCATCATAGTGAACTCTGGGTTATGGCGAACAGAGATACCTTCGTTACGGAAGTTACGGTTAATTTCGAATACGCGTTCGAAACCGCCCACCACCAGACGCTTGAGGTACAGTTCCGGCGCAATACGCAGGTACATGTCCAGATCCAGCGCGTTATGATGGGTGATAAACGGACGCGCTGCCGCACCGCCTGGGATCACCTGCATCATCGGGGTTTCTACTTCCATAAAGCCGCGAGCAACCATGAACTGACGGATGCCAGCCATAATCTGTGAACGCACTTTAAAGGTATTGCGGGATTCATCATTAGAGATGAGATCCAGGTAACGCTGGCGGTAACGCGCTTCCTGATCCTGCAGACCGTGGAATTTATCCGGCAGCGGGCGCAGGGCTTTGGTCAGCAGACGCAGCTCGGTACAATGGATGGACAGTTCGCCGGTTTTGGTCTTAAACAACTTACCTTTCGCGCCGAGGATATCGCCCAAATCCCACTTCTTGAACTGCTCGTTGTAGACGCCTTCCGGCAGATCGTCGCGCGCAACGTACAGCTGAATACGGCCGCCCACGTCCTGCAGCGTAACGAATGATGCTTTACCCATAATACGACGGGTCATCATGCGGCCAGCAACGGATACCTCAATGTTCAGCGCTTCCAGTTCTTCGTTTTCTTTCGCGTCGAAGTCAGCGTGCAGTTGGTCTGAGGTATGATCGCGACGGAAATCGTTCGGGAACGGGATCCCCTGCTCGCGCAGGCTCGCCAGCTTCTCACGGCGCGTTTTCAGTTCATTGTTAAGGTCGGCTACCGCGTCAGCGCCCTGTGCGTGTTGTTCAGACATGTTGGTTCCTCATAACCCTGCTTTCAAACTTGCTTCGATAAATTGATCCAGGCTGCCATCCAGCACTGCCTGCGTGTTACGGGTTTCAACCCCGGTACGCAGAT
Organism: Citrobacter sp. wls827; assembly: GCF_005280875.1. NCBI lineage: Bacteria > Pseudomonadati > Pseudomonadota > Gammaproteobacteria > Enterobacterales > Enterobacteriaceae > Citrobacter > Citrobacter sp. wls827. Next base: position 242,642 of record NZ_SZWR01000018.1, on the reverse strand, counting down.
CTTTAATGCGGGAGTCATCAAGGACATAAGAACGAATCTGGCTACCCCAGCCGATATCTGACTTGGTGTCTTCCATCGCCTGTTTCTCGGCATTCTTCTTCTGCATTTCCAGTTCATAAAGCTTCGCTTTCATCTGCTTCATGGCCTGGTCTTTGTTCTTGTGCTGGGAACGGTCGTTCTGGCACTGCGTCACAATCCCGGTCGGGATGTGGGTAATACGCACCGCAGATTCTGTACGGTTAACGTGCTGACCACCCGCACCAGAGGCGCGATAAACGTCGATACGCAGGTCCGCCGGGTTGATATCGATATCAATATCATCGTCAACTTCCGGATAAACAAACGCCGAACTGAACGACGTATGGCGACGTCCGCCGGAGTCGAACGGACTCTTACGAACCAGACGGTGTACGCCAGTTTCAGTACGCAGCCAACCGTAAGCATACTCGCCAGCAATTCTGATGGTCACGGATTTAATACCCGCCACTTCACCTTCAGACTCTTCAATAATTTCGGTCTTAAAGCCGCGCGCTTCAGCCCAACGCAGATACATACGCATCAGCATGCTGGCCCAATCCTGCGCTTCCGTACCGCCGGAACCCGCCTGGATATCGAGATAGCAATCTGCGCTGTCATATTCACCGGAGAACATACGACGGAATTCCAGCTGGGCCAGCTTATCTTCCAGCGTATCGAGTTCTGCTACGGCTTCGTTAAAGGTTTCTTCGTCATCGGCTTCTACAGCCAGTTCCAACAGGCCGGAGACATCTTCCAGGCCCTGGCTCATCTGATCGAGCGTATCAACGATGGCCTCAAGGGAAGAACGTTCTTTACCCAGCGCCTGTGCACGTTCGGGTTCGTTCCACACGTCCGGCTGTTCCAGCTCGGCGTTTACTTCTTCCAGACGCTCTTTCTTGGCATCATAGTCAAAGATACCCCCTAAGAACGTCTGAGCGTTCCGTGAGGTCCTGAATGCGGTTATTTACCGGATTAATTTCAAACATGGTCTGATTTCTTTTATTGAACGAGTCAAAATGCGGTTATAAGAGCGGGATTGTAACCAATCCACACCCTTTTTTATAGCGAATATACACGTCATCCTTCAAGCTGACTCTTTGTTGGCTGCGCGAATTCACCCCAGTCACGTACTCGTTGTACGCTCCTGGGGACTCATTCACTTGCCGCCTCGATGCAGCTTGAATGATTATGTGTATTGTGACGCTAAAGTGGCCAGATATTATCGATTATAATCTGCAGGCTGCGGTTACCGCGAAACTCGTTAATATCCAGTTTGTAGGCAAGCTGAACTTCGCGAACACCGTTATCCGGCCAGCATGTGGTATCGACATTAAACGCAATTCCGTCCAGCAGTGGGCCGCCGCCAACAGGCTCCACCATCACCTTCAGATGACGCTCACCGACCAGGCGCTGCTGAAGCAGGCGGAAATGCCCGTCAAACAGCGGCTCCGGGAACATTTGTCCCCACGGGCCGGCATCGCGCAGCATTTGCGCGACCTCCATGGTCATCTCTGCCACACTCAGCGGACCATCAGAGACTACCTCACCCTGTAATAAAGCGGGGTCAAGCCATTCTGTTACCAGTTCGCCAAAACGCTGCTGGAAATGCTCAAACTGCGCTTCTTCCAGCGACAGACCTGCTGCCATCGCATGTCCACCAAACTTAATGATCATGCCGGGATAAAGCGTATCCAGACGCTCCAGCACATCACGCATATGCAGTCCCTGGATCGAACGTCCGGAGCCTTTCAGCGTACCGTCACCGGCAGGCGCAAACGCAATCACCGGACGATGGAAGCGCTCTTTGATGCGCGACGCCAGAATCCCCACCACGCCCTGATGCCACTCTGGGTGGTACATTGCCAGGCCGCCTGGGAGTGTGTCACTACTGCGTTCCAGCTTTTCACACAGGGTCAGTGCTTCTGCCTGCATCCCCTGTTCAATCTCTTTTCGTGTCTGGTTTAGCGCGTCCAGCTCATTGGCCAGCACGCGCGCTTCACCAATGTTGTCACACAGTAGCAGCGCCACGCCGACGGACATATCATCCAGACGACCTGCCGCGTTCAGCCGAGGGCCAAGCGCAAAACCTAAATCACTGGCGGCCAGTTTGAGCGGGTCACGATTGGAAATCTCCAGTAGCGCCTTAATGCCAGGGCGGCACTTTCCAGCACGAATGCGGCTTAAACCTTGCCACGTCAGGATACGGTTATTGGCATCCAGCGGCACCACGTCTGCTACTGTGCCCAAAGCAACCAGATCAAGCAAATCTGCCAGGTTCGGCGGCGCGATACCACGTTCATCAAACCAGCCTTTATCACGCAAAAAGGTGCGCAGCGCCAGCATCAGGTAGAAGGCCACACCAACGCCTGCCAGCGATTTCGACGGGAATTCACAGTCGGGCAGGTTAGGGTTGATGATCGCCTCTGCGCCCGGCAGCGTGTCACCGGGCAGGTGGTGATCGGTCACAACGACCGGGATCCCAAACGTTCGGGCATGTTCAACGCCCGCGTGGGACGAGATACCGTTGTCCACAGTAACGATCAGCTGAGCGCCCCGGGCATGGGCCTGATCCACGACTTCCGGGCTTAAACCATAGCCGTCTTCAAAACGATTAGGCACCAGGTAGTCAACGTTGCTGCAGCCCAACGCACGCATTGCCAGGATGCTCAGCGCCGTGCTGGTCGCACCATCGGCATCGAAATCCCCCACCACAATGATGCGGGTTCCTTCGCGAAAAGCGTTATAGAGGATCTCAACCGCTTTTTCGACGCCGTTCAAATGCTGCCACGGCAGCATGCCTTTCACGCTACGCTCAAGTTCCTGCGCGCTGCGCACGCCGCGACTGGCGTACAAACGACGCAGCAGCGGCGGCAAGTCGGCTGGTAGCTCGGCGGTCTCGTCGGCTTCACGCCGACGAAGTTGTATCTGTTGTTTCACGCGAATTATTTACCGCTGGTCTGTTTTTCGTGTGCGTCGAGGAATTCTTTCATCTCTTTCGGCCCCTGATAGCCTGGAACAACATAGCCGTTGCTCAGGACAATCGCCGGTGTGCCACTGACGCCAAACTGCACGCCCAGCGCGTAATGATTCGCGATATCCACATCACAGGTCGCCGCTTTCACGCCCTTGCCCGCCATTGCATCGTCAAAGGCTTTGTTTTTATCTTTTGCACACCAGATTGACTTCATGTCCTGCTCGGCCTGGCTTTCCAGCCCCTGTCGAGGGAAGGCCAGATAACGGACGGTAATCCCTAACGCATTGTAGTCTTTCATCTCTTCATGCAACTTGTGGCAGTAACCACAGGTGATGTCGGTGAAAACGGTGATGACGTGTTTTTCCTGCGGCGCTTTGTAAACGATCATCTCTTTTTCCAGCGCATTCAGATGCTTCATCAGCAATTGATTAGTGACATTCACCGGACTTGCGCCACTTACGTCATACATCGGCCCCTGAATAATATGCTTGCCGTCTTCAGTCACGTACAGCACACCGCTATTGGTCAGTACGGTTTTCATGCCCGCAACCGGAGCAGGTTGAATTTCGGTGCTCTGCACGCCCAGCTTCGCTAATGACTGGCGAATAGCTGCATCGTCTGCATGCACCATGCCTGAAAACGCTGTGGCCAGCAGGGTGAGCATCATAAAACGTTTCTTCATAACCTATCCTTTACTGTCAGCACTCACGCTCGTGGGTGATGCTGTTGATGTAGTTGACGCAAGCGCTCCGTTGCGACATGTGTATAAATCTGCGTAGTCGAGAGATCGCTATGCCCCAGCAGCATCTGCACCACGCGCAGGTCAGCGCCGTGATTGAGCAGATGCGTGGCAAAAGCATGCCGCAATACGTGCGGTGACAGCTTCTCGCTGTCGATCCCTGCTAACACAGCATAGTGTTTAATACGATGCCAGAAAGTCTGACGGGTCATCTGCTGCGCACGCTGGCTGGGAAACAGTACGTCAATCGATACGCCGTTGAGCAACCACGGACGACCGTGTTCCAGGTATGTTTCCAGCCAGTACACGGCTTCTTCGCCCAACGGCACAAGCCGCTCTTTGTTGCCTTTACCAATCACCCGCACAACGCCCTGGCGCAGACTAATATCGCTCATCGTCAGCCCCACCAACTCTGATACGCGCAACCCCGTAGCGTACAAAACCTCCAGCATCGCTTTGTCGCGTAGCTCAAGCGGTTGGTCAATAAGCGGGGCCTGCAGCAGCCGTTCTACCTGCGCTTCGCTGAGATCTTTTGGCAAACGCTGCGGAAGTTTAGGTGAAGCAAGCGAGGCGCTTGGATCGTCTTCGCGAAATTTTTCGCCGTAAAGATGCTGAAAAAAACGCCGCATGGCACTGAGCAAACGAGCTGAACTGGTGGCTTTATACCCACCATCCATCCGCTCAGCCAGCAATGCCTGCAAATCATCGCTCTGCGCCGTCGCCAGTGAAATGCCACGATGGCGCAACCATTCAACAAGCATTGTCAGATCGCGACGATACGCACTTAACGTGTTCTCTGCCAGATTTCGTTCCAGCCACAGTGCATCAAGAAACTGCTCGATGCGCGCCAGATCCTGTTCCACTCGCGCCCCTTATTCCACTCTCATTTTTGATGCATTATGCCTCATTGTGCCGGGATTGCGGCGATTCTGTTACACTACCCGCAACGCTACAGCAGAATTGAGATGTTTACGTCATGAACATGGGTCTTTTTTACGGTTCCAGCACCTGCTACACCGAAATGGCAGCAGAAAAAATCCGCGATATCCTGGGTCCCGAACTGGTGACACTGCACAATCTCAAGGATGATTCCCCGGCTCTAATGGAGCAGTATGACGTGCTCATTTTGGGTATTCCAACCTGGGATTTCGGTGAAATTCAGGAAGACTGGGAAGCGGTCTGGGATCAACTGGACAACCTCAACCTGGAAGGCAAGATTGTCGCGCTTTACGGCATGGGCGATCAACTGGGGTACGGTGAGTGGTTCCTTGATGCACTGGGTATGCTGCATGATAAACTGGTCACCAAAGGCGTTAAGTTTGTCGGTTACTGGCCAACAGAAGGTTATGAATTCACCAGTGATAAACCCGTGATTGCCGATGGGCAGTTGTTTGTCGGTTTAGCTCTGGATGAAACGAACCAGTACGACCTCAGCGATGAACGTATCCAGGCATGGTGTGAGCAAATTCTCGGTGAAATGGCCGAACACTGGTCCTGATAGCCAGTTTGCCGGATGACGGCGTGAATGCCTTCTCCGGCTTACATAGCGCGCTAAACCGTAGCTGCTCGCCATCAGTCATTCGCCGGCGTTAACCCTGCTTTACCTGTTGCAGCATTAACCGCCGCAAATCCCGCCACTCAGCGTCATCCATGCTGTCCGCTGCCAGCCACAAATGCTGACGTTTTCCCGCATCTGAACGCAAACGCAGCATCATGCCCGTTTTAATCATCCAGGGTGCACAAACGATAGACCACTCTTGCCCCTGCCAGCGCAGGCGACCGTCCATTAACAGTCTAATCTCTCCCTGACAAGCGTTAATGCGACGCTGACTGCGTACGCTATCAAACACCACCAGAGAGAGCAGCACCAACCATAATGGGGTGTAGCTCAATGGCCAGGGCATCAATAAAATGAATACCGCAACCAGCCCATGAATGAGCAGAGAGAGCCACTGTGCGCGCCATGAAACGCGTAAATCAGATTGCCACTGGACCACGTTCCCGATTCCGTGTCTGGATGAGTCGCACCATCTGCTCCAACTGCTCATCAGCCGGTTTCCCATGATTCATCAACCAGTTAAATAAGTCTGGATCATCACATTCCAGCAGACGGATAAAGATGCGTTTTTCTTCGTCACTTAAGTTGTCATACTCATGTTCGAAAAACGGCATGATAGAGATGTCCAGTTCACGCATACCGCGGCGGCATGCCCAATGAATACGTGCTTTGTTGTTAATATCCATGTTCTTTTCCCTGTCTCGCGAAAACGAAGTATCCGGCTATTGTAACGTGTTTTTCACGCTCTTTTACGGGAATATCAGTAAACGGAAGCGCGATCGCTAAATAAAACCACATTAAGTCAAAGGGTTCACTTTTTTGGATGTCTCCTCGCAAAGCTTAATATAAGGCACAAACAGGATGTTTAAACCGCTTGCAATAGCCTATAGCTCTTTTACCATTAGTCATTATTACCGCGTTAAGCAAATCAGGACATTATTATGGCTTTTACATCGTTTCCTCCTCGCCAGCCGTGTGCGTCGGCACGTTTGCCTCTGACGCTAATGACGCTCGACGACTGGGCTCTCGCCACCATTACCGGCGTCGACAGTGAAAAGTACATCCAGGGCCAGGTCACCGCTGATGTCAGCCAAATGACCGAACAGCAACACCTGCTGGCAGCTCACTGCGATGCCAAAGGTAAAATGTGGAGCAACCTGCGTCTCTTCCGTCAGGCTGATGGTTTTGCCTGGCTTGAACGCCGTAGCCTGCGTGATGCCCAATTGACCGAACTGAAAAAATACGCCGTCTTCTCGAAGGTCGTGATTGCCCCGGATGACGAGCGCGTCCTGCTGGGCGTAGCGGGCTTCCAGGCGCGCGCGGCGCTAGCCAATCTCTTTAGCGAACTGCCAACCAGCGATAAGCAGGTCGTTACCCACGGCGCTTCCGCCCTGCTGTGGTTCGAGCATCCATCTGAACGCTTCCTGCTGATCGTTGATGTCGCAACAGCTGAGATGATTGCGGAGAAACTGCGTGGCGAAGCAGAATTGAATAACAGCCAACAGTGGCTGGCGCTGGATATCGAAGCGGGTATTCCGGTTATTGATACTGCCAACAGCGCACAGTTTATTCCGCAGGCCACCAATCTGCAGGCATTGGGCGGTATCAGCTTTAAAAAAGGCTGCTATACCGGTCAGGAAATGGTTGCTCGTGCAAAATTCCGCGGCGCCAATAAACGCGCCATGTGGACTCTGGCAGGTGCGGCCAGTCGGGTACCGGAAGCGGGTGAAGACCTGGAGCTGAAAATGGGCGAGAACTGGCGTCGTACCGGCACCGTACTCGCCGCGGTACAGCTGGCTGATGGACAAGTGCTGGTGCAGGTTGTGATGAATAACGACATGGAAGCCGACAGCGTGTTCCGCGTTCGCGACGATGCAAAAACGCTGCATATCGTACCGCTGCCGTATTCGCTGGAAGAGTAAAAGATTAACGCCGGATAGCGCACGCTTATCCGGCCTACAGGCACATTTTGTAGGCCGGATAAGGCGTTAGCCGCCATCCGGCATCAAGGGTTAAGCCTGACCAACGTACAGATAGATTGCCAGGAAGTGGCAAACGCTGCCACCCAGCACAAAGCCATGCCAGATCGCGTGGTTGTAAGGAATGCGCTTACAGACGTAGAAAATAACGCCCAGCGAATACACGACGCCGCCAACGGCCAGCAACGTCACACCACCCGCCGCCAGCTTAACCGCCAGTTGATACACCACTATCAGCGATAGCCAGCCCATTGTCAGGTAGGTCACCAGCGACAGAACCTTAAAGCGGTGCGCAATAGTCAGTTTGAATAAAATACCGATTAGCGCCAGGCTCCAGATAACAATCATCAGTCCACGTGCCAGCGGCGAATCCAGCCCCACCAGCAGAAATGGCGTGTAGGTCCCGGCAATCAGCAGATAAATCGCGCAGTGGTCGAATTTTTTCAGCCAGACTTTCGCTCTCTGATGGGGGATCGCATGATACAAGGTTGAGGCAAGGAACAGAAGGATCATGCTGCCGCCGTACAGGCTATAGCTGGTAATAGCCATGGCGCTGGCGTTGGTATCCACTGCCTGAACAAGTAACAGCACCAGTCCGACAATCCCAAACACCAACCCGATACCATGGCTGATGCTATTGGCTATTTCCTCTGCCAGCGAATATCCCTGCGCGATTAATGGCTTCTGAACCATAAGTTACTCCCCAGAAACGAACACTTTCGTTATTGCGCCTCTAGCGTAACTGAGAATGGTTCCAGTGAACACATGTTAGCTAAAATATTTATCAAATAACAAATAATTAATAAAAATCATATAATTGCATTTTATATTTCAGCTAACATCTGTACCTGTAAAGTTAAAGGCATTTAAAATCAATCACATAAAATTGCGTTTGATCCGGGTAAATCTCGGCGATCACCTGTTTAAGCTCATCGAGCGCCATGTTTTCCTGCTGGGCATGTTTTTCCGTTAGCGTATCCAGCGTAACCGTTGAGGTGCCGACAACTTCAATCGTGCAGAAGTAGCCCTCATCTTCAAAGCGTCCAACCCGTAGAATGTCCCCGGCTTTAAAGTGTGATTCGGACTCGTCACGAATGGTGATGGTTTTGCGTCCGGCCAGAATGTCATCCTGGAAACGTTGAAAAAAAGTGATGTCATTTGGCTGCATGTTATTATTCCCTGTAGATAAAGTCTGATGAGTGAGTTTTGCCATTGTGAGTATGTTCTCCCACGCTGCCATCGCCAGTCTCAACAATCTTGAGATGCTGGTCTACAACTATGTCATCAAAAACCGTGACAAAGTCATGTACATGACTATTCGCGAACTGGCTGATGCCGTGGGCGTTTCCACCACCACCGTACTGCGCTTTTGCCGCAAGCTTAAGTGTGAGGGTTACTCAGAATTTCGCGTACGCTTCAAATTATATTTAGAGCAGAATGAACCGCAACAGGCTAATTTCGGTGCCAGCGAAATTATCAGCTTCTTTAAAGGCGTCAATAACGACGAGTTCGATAAACTGCTCGATCAGGCTGTTGATATTATATTATCTTCCGAGCGTATTATATTCGTCGGAGCGGGAACGTCTGGAGCGCTGGCAAAATATGGCGCACGTTTTTTCTCAAACGTCGGTAAATTCAGTAATCACATTGACGATCCTTATTTTCCGGTGACTAACGACATGGCCAGAAACGCGCTGGCGATCGTACTTTCCGTGTCTGGTGAAACAGAAGAGATCCTGCGCTTTGCCAGTCAGTTCAGCCTGCACAACTGTAAGGTTCTGTCTGTCACCAGCCATGAACACTCTCGTCTGGCGAAACTCGCCGACTTTAATCTCTCCTGGCATGTTCCACAAACACGTATTGCCGGGGTATACGATATAACCACGCAGATCCCCGTTATTTATATTCTGGAATCACTCGGTCGCAAGCTGGCGAAAAGAATAGCGTAAAAAAAACACTCTGTTTTTTTGATGTAACAAATCACATTTACGCTATTTTGTTATATCGTGACATTTATCTTTCCTTTGTTAGACTCAAAATCAGATTGTATTAATTTGAGACTGAGCGCAGATGAAAAAACTTACCTTACCAAACGATTTTTTATGGGGCGGCGCGGTGGCAGCGCATCAGGTTGAAGGCGGCTGGAACAAAGGTGGCAAAGGCCCCAGCATTTGCGACGTCCTGACCGGTGGGGCACACGGCGTTCCGCGAGAAATTACTCAGGATGTCGTACCGGGTAGATACTATCCCAACCACGAAGCTGTCGATTTTTACGGTCATTATAAAGAAGACATTAAGCTGTTTGCCGAGATGGGCTTCAAATGCTTCCGTACGTCAATTGCCTGGACCCGCATCTTCCCGAAAGGGGATGAAACCCAGCCAAATGAAGAAGGGTTAAAATTCTACGACGACATGTTTGATGAACTGCTGAAGTACAACATTGAACCAGTCATCACCCTTTCCCACTTCGAAATGCCACTGCACCTGGTTCAACAGTATGGTAGCTGGACCAATCGTAAAGTCGTCGATTTCTTTGTCCGTTTTGCTGAAGTCGTTTTTGAGCGCTACAAGCACAAGGTCAAATACTGGATGACCTTTAATGAGATCAACAACCAGCGTAACTGGCGCGCGCCGCTGTTTGGCTATTGCTGCTCGGGCGTGGTGTATACCGAGCATGAAAACCCGGAAGAGACTATGTACCAGGTGCTGCACCACCAGTTCGTGGCCAGCGCTCTGGCAGTAAAAGCCGCACGTCGCATCAACCCGGAAATGAAAGTCGGCTGCATGCTGGCGATGGTGCCACTGTACCCGTTCTCCTGTAAGCCTGAGGATGTGATGTTCGCGCAGGAATCGATGCGTGAGCGTTACGTTTTCACCGATGTTCAACTGCGCGGTTACTACCCGTCTTATGTGCTAAACGAATGGGAACGCCGTGAATTTAACATCAGGATGGAAGACGGCGACGAGCAAATCCTGCGCGAAGGCACCTGTGACTATCTCGGTTTCAGCTACTACATGACCAACGCCGTTAAAGAGGAGGGTGGCAGCGGTGATGCGATTTCCGGCTTTGAGGGTAGCGTACCGAACCCGCACGTCAAAGCATCCGACTGGGGCTGGCAGATTGACCCCGTCGGTCTGCGCTATGCCTTATGTGAGCTGTATGAACGCTACCAGAAGCCGCTGTTTATCGTTGAAAACGGGTTTGGCGCTTATGACAAAGTAGAAGAAGACGGCAGCATCAACGACGACTATCGCATCGACTATCTGCGCGCCCACATCGAAGAAATGATGAAAGCGGTAACCTATGATGGCGTAGACCTGATGGGCTACACGCCGTGGGGCTGCATCGACTGCGTGTCATTCACCACCGGCCAGTACAGCAAACGGTATGGCTTTATCTATGTGAATAAACACGACGACGGCACCGGCGATATGTCGCGTTCGCGCAAGAAGAGTTTTGAGTGGTATAAAACGGTGATTGCCAGCAACGGCGAGAAT
>NZ_SZWR01000018.1:224736-231832 GCF_005280875.1 Citrobacter sp. wls827 | reverse complement strand
TTGTGATTTTTTGCCGGATGGCGCTGCGCCATCCGGCAATCAAGTCCCTACTTCCCGCCCGCCAGTTCCAGAAAACTGCCCGTTACGTAAGATGCCTTCTCGCTCAGTAGCCAGGTAATTGCCTGCGCGACTTCTTCCGGCTGCCCGCCACGCTGCATAGGCAACATAGATTTCACGCGATCGACCCTTCCCGGCTCGCCGCCTGACGCATGCATTTCAGTGTAGATAAGACCCGGTCGCACACCGTTCACGCGGATACCCTGCGCAGCAACCTCCAGCGCCAGGCCGGTGGTGAGCGTGTCCACAGCGCCTTTCGAGGCCGCGTAATCAACATATTCGAATGGCGCACCAAGCCGCGATGCCGCTGAAGAGACATTCACAATCGCCCCGCCCTGACTACCATGCTTAAACGACATTCGCTTTACCGCTTCCCGACAGCACAGAAAATAGCCGGTAACATTGGTCCCCAGAACGCGATTAATGCGTTCAGCGGTTAAGTTTTCGACCGAGCTTTGCTCAAACAAGAGCCCGGCATTATTCACCAGGGCAGTCAGCGGCTCGCCTTCACGGTCAATAGACTCAAACATTGCCACCACCTGGCTTTCATCACTGATATCCGCACGCAAAGCAAATGCTTTACCGCCTGCAGCGACGATGTTGTTCACCACCTCGGTTGCCGCATGAATATTGTGATGAAAATTCACGGCGACCGTGTAACCCTCTTGCGCCAATTGCAGCGCGGTTGCTCGACCAATGCCACGACTGCCGCCCGTCACCAATGCTATAGCCATAACGTTTCTCCCAAAAAATAAAGGCGCCGAAGCGCCTTTAAAAGATAGTTGAATCAGCAGATTACTGATATTCGCTCATCGGTACGCAGGAGCAGAACAGGTTACGGTCACCGTAAACATCATCAAGGCGTTTCACGGTTGGCCAGTATTTGTTCGCCACACCCGCCGGGAAGACGGCGATTTCGCGGCTATAACCGTGGTTCCACTCCGCTACCAGCTCGTTTTGCGTGTGCGGTGAGTTAACCAGCGGGTTATCTTCCAGTGACCATTCACCGGCTTTCACGCGATCGATCTCAGCGCGGATTGCCAGCATCGCATTGATAAAGCGATCCAGTTCCACTTTGCTTTCAGATTCAGTCGGTTCAACCATCAGGGTACCCGCGACCGGGAAGGACATGGTCGGCGCATGGAAACCGTAATCGATCAGGCGCTTGGCAATATCCAGTTCGCTGATGCCGGTCTCTTCTTTCAGTGGGCGAATGTCGAGAATACATTCATGCGCCACGCGACCATCGCGACCGGTATACAGTACCGGATAAGCATCTTTCAGACGGCTGGCAATGTAGTTAGCGTTAAGGATCGCCACCTGGCTTGCCTGCTTCAGACCTTCTGCGCCCATCATACGGATGTACATCCAGCTGATTGGCAAAATGGATGCGCTACCGAACGGCGCCGCAGAAACTGCGCCCTGACGGGTCAGCATCCCTTCAATTTGCACTACGCTGTGGCCCGGTACAAACGGTGCCAGATGTGATTTCACGCCGATCGGTCCCATACCTGGGCCGCCGCCGCCGTGCGGAATGCAGAAGGTTTTATGCAGGTTGAGGTGCGAGACATCTGCGCCAATAAAGCCCGGCGTGGTGATCCCAACCTGAGCGTTCATGTTCGCGCCATCAAGGTAAACCTGGCCGCCGAACTGGTGCACAACGTCGCACACTTCACGGATCGTTTCTTCATAAACGCCGTGGGTGGATGGGTAGGTCACCATGATGCAAGAAAGGTTGTCGGCATGTTGTTCTGCTTTTGCTCGCAGATCGTCCAGGTCGATGTTGCCGTTCTTATCACAGGCGACAACCACGACCTGCATACCCGCCATCTGTGCAGATGCCGGGTTAGTACCGTGGGCAGAGGCCGGGATCAGGCAGATATCGCGATGACCTTCGTTACGGCTTTCGTGATAATGACGAATCGCCAGCAGACCCGCATACTCGCCCTGCGCGCCGGAGTTCGGCTGCATGCAGACGGCATCATAACCGGTCAGTTTTACCAGCCACTCGGAAAGCTGGCCGATCATCTGGTGATAACCTTCAGCCTGCTCTGGCGGGCAGAACGGATGCAGCTCAGCGAATTCAGGCCAGGTGATTGGGATCATCTCGGCAGCGGCGTTGAGTTTCATGGTGCAGGAACCCAGCGGGATCATTGCCTGGTTCAGCGCCAGATCTTTGCGCTCCAGCGAGTGCATATAACGCATCATCTCGGTTTCGCTGTGATAGCGATTAAACACCGGATGACTGAGGATCGCATCGTCACGCAGCATGCTTTCCTGAATAGAACGGCTGTCGAGCGCCACGTCTTTATCCAGCGTATCGATGTTCAGGCCGTGACTGTCGCCCAGCAGAACATTGAACAACTGCACCACGTTTTCACGGGTGGTGGTTTCATCGAGCGTAATACCTACCGCGTTATGGATATCGCTACGCAGGTTGATTTCTGCCGCTTCAGCACGCGCCAGTACCGCCGCTTTGTCGGCCACTTCAACACACAGAGTGTCGAAGTAGTGCGCATGGCGCAGCTTCAGCCCTTTCTGTTGCAGGCCGGCCGCCAGGATATCAGTCAGGCGGTGGATGCGATTAGCAATGCGTTTCAGGCCAACTGGACCATGATAAACAGCATACAGACTGGCGATGTTGGCCAGCAGGACCTGCGAGGTACAAATGTTGGAGTTCGCTTTCTCGCGGCGGATATGCTGCTCACGAGTCTGCATCGCCATGCGCAGTGCGGTATTGCCCGCCGCATCTTTGGAGACGCCGATAATACGGCCTGGCATGGAGCGTTTGAATTCGTCTTTAGCGGCGAAGAATGCCGCGTGTGGGCCACCGTAACCCATCGGTACGCCGAAGCGTTGTGCAGAACCGAAAACGATATCCGCGCCCTGTTTGCCCGGAGCAGTCAGCAGTACCAGCGCCATAAAGTCGGCAGCGACACTGACCACAACTTTACGGGATTTCAGCTCGGTAATCAGTTTGCTGTAGTCATGCACTTCACCGGTGGTGCCAACCTGCTGCAACAGCACGCCAAACACATCCTGGTGATCCAGTGCTTTCGCCGCGTCATCAACAATCACGTCAAAACCAAAGGTTTGTGCACGGGTACGCACGACGTCCAGCGTTTGCGGATGAACATCAGCCGCAACGAAGAAGCGGTTGGCGTTTTTCAGTTTGCTGACACGTTTGGCCATCGCCATGGCTTCAGCGGCCGCGGTGGCTTCATCCAGCAGAGAAGCGGAAGCCATATCCAGCCCCGTCAGATCCAGTGTGACCTGTTGGAAGTTCAGCAGAGCTTCCAGACGCCCCTGAGAGACTTCCGGCTGATACGGCGTGTATGCGGTGTACCAACCTGGGTTTTCCAGCATGTTGCGCAGGATTACCGGTGGCAGCTGCACGGCGGTGTAGCCCATGCCAATGTAGGACGTGAAGCGCTTGTTACGCCCAGCGATGGCTTTTAATTCAGCCAGCGCAGCGTATTCGGTCGCCGCCTCGCCCACCTGTGGCGGGGTTGCGAGCTGAATGTCTTTCGGTACAATCTGGCCGATCAGCGCGTTTAACGACTCGGCGCCAACCGCATTCAGCATCTCTTGCTGCTGCGCGGCGTCCGGTCCGATGTGGCGTTCAATGAAAGCGCCGCTGTTTTCAAGCTGGCTTAACGTCTGTGTCATGGGCGATGGTTCCTGAAACGTGCAGTGAATCGTAGGTGTCTCTACTTACCTGAATACGCAAAATAATTCGCGTTGCAGGACGGCGACGCAGCACATCCCCAGGAGCTTACATAAGTAAGTGACTGGGGTGGGCGAGGAAGCCAACACACCTGCAACGTGAAGGATGAAGCGTATTTACTCGTCTTCTAACAAAGCTTCGTATGCGGTCGCATCCAGCAGCGATTCAATTTCGCTTTCATCGCTGGCTTTGATTTTGAAAATCCAGCCGCCCGCATACGGCTCGCTGTTGACCAGTTCCGGGGAGTCGCTGAGCGCGTCGTTAACCGCCACAATCTCACCGCCTACTGGCGCATAGATATCGGATGCCGCTTTTACGGACTCCGCAACGGCACAATCATCGCCCGCGCTGACGGTGGCGCCAACTTCTGGCAGGTCAACGAAAACCATGTCACCTAACAGCTCCTGAGCGTGTTCGGTGATACCAACGGTGTAAGAGCCGTCAGCTTCTTTGCGCAGCCATTCGTGTTCTTTGCTGTATTTCAGTTCTGCAGGTACGTTGCTCATCAATCAATCTCCAAAAAAGGATGAATTACGCGACGGCTTTGCCGTTACGCACAAAAACAGGTTTAGTCACTTTTACCGGCATTTCGCGGTTACGGATCTGCACGATCGCAGTTTCGCCGATACCCGCAGGGACACGCGCCAACGCGATGCTGTAACCCAGGGTTGGGGAGAATGTCCCGCTGGTGATAATGCCTTCATGCTGGTTGCCAGAAGCATCGGTGAAGCGCACCGGCAGTTCATTACGCAGCACGCCTTTCTCGGTCATCACCAGCCCGACCAGTTGTTCGTGGCCTTTTTCACGCTGCATTTCCAACGCTTCACGACCGATAAAGTCGCGGTCAGCCGGTTCCCATGCGATGGTCCAGCCCATGTTGGCCGCCAGCGGAGAAATGCCTTCGTCCATCTCCTGACCGTACAGGTTCATACCAGCTTCTAAACGCAGCGTATCACGCGCGCCCAGACCGCAAGGCTGAACACCGGCTTCGACCAGCGCACGCCAGAAATCCGCGGCCTTTTCATTCGGCATGGCAATTTCATATCCCGCTTCGCCGGTATAACCAGTGGTTGCGATAAACAAGTCACCCGCCTGAACGCCGAAGAAAGGTTTCATACCTTCAACTGCATGGCGTTGCTCGTCAGTAAACAGGGTGGCTGCTTTTGCCTGCGCGTTTGGTCCCTGTACCGCGATCAGCGACAGGTCGTCACGAACGGTGATGTCGATAGCGTATGGTTCAGCGTGTTGGGTAATCCAGGAGAGGTCTTTTTCGCGGGTGGCGGAGTTTACAACGAGGCGGAAGAAATCTTCAGTGAAGTAATAGACAATCAGGTCATCTATCACGCCGCCCGAAGCGTTGAGCATACCGGAGTAGAGGGCTTTGCCTGTCTTCGTTAGCTTCGCGACGTCGTTTGCCAGCAGATAACGCAAGAACTCCCGGGTGCGGCTGCCGCGCAGGTCGACGATGGTCATATGCGACACATCAAACATACCGGCATCGGTGCGGACAGCATGGTGCTCATCGAGCTGAGAGCCGTAATGCAGCGGCATCATCCAGCCATGGAAATCAACCATGCGCGCGCCACATAGCGTGTGTTGTTCGTACAAAGGAGTCTGTTGAGCCATCTTTTCCTCGTTGAATAAGCGGGGCTATCAACTCTTTCGCGGTGAAATTGTCGCCACGAAACCCAGCACCACAGCCGCTCCAGGGGCTGCGACGCAAACGTTCTCTTTGTCCTGAACTTACCACCGAAACAGACGCTAAACCATAAGGCAAAATTAACCATCACATTAGCTTATGACTAAAAATGACCAGATCGACGACAGCATAAAAAACCAGTAAAATGCCAATACATCAGAACAACAGACATATATAAGCGAAGTTAAGCCGTATCAATCCATATTAAATGTGGAAAAAATGTCAAAAATGGCGTTATGAAAAAAACGTAATATTAAAAAAACTAATGCGAAAAAAGGCGTGGAATTAGATTATTTCAAATGAGAGAACCATCCCGGCGCGCAGGCCGGGAGAGGAAAGTGTGACGGGTTTCAAACTCTTAAGATTGTCCTTACGGACACTAGCGTAGCCACTCAGGAAGATCGTTCAGTCCCATCGCCTGGCGGATGAGTTGCGGTTTTACGCCTGGCAGGGTATCGGCCAGTTTCAGACCAATATCACGCAGCAGTTTTTTAGCCGGATTCTCGCCAGCAAACAGTTCACGGAAACCCTGCATCCCCGCCAACATCAGCGCTGCGCTGTGCTTACGGCTACGTTCATAACGGCGCAGATAGAGGTACTGACCAATATCTTTGCCCTGACGCTGTAGCCGCTTAAGCTCGTCGATCAGCTCCGCCGCATCCATGAAGCCAAGGTTTACCCCCTGACCCGCCAGCGGGTGGATGGTATGCGCCGCATCACCCACCAGGGCCATACGATGGGCGGCAAACTGGCGGGCATAGCGTCCAGTCAGCGGAAACGTCTGGCGTTCGCTCTCAAGGCTGCACAGCCCCAGACGATTATCAAAAGCGATATTCAGCGCCTGATTGAATTCGTCTACGCTTGCCTGCTGCATACGTTCTGCTTCCTGCGGCGAGAGCGACCAGACGATAGAACACAAGTGTGGATCGCTGAGCGGCAGGAATGCCAGGATCCCCTCGCCGTGAAACGCCTGACGCGCAACCGCACCGTGCGCTTCCTGCGTACGGATAGTCGCCACCAGCGCATGATGACGATAATCCCAGAAGGTGAGCGGAATATCCGCTTTGTTGCGCAGCCAGGAGTTAGCACCATCAGCACCGACGACCAGGCGGGCCGTCAGCATTGCGCCATCTTTCAGGGTCAGAAATGCTTCGTTCTCACCCCAGGCCACCTGCTGTAATTCAGCAGGTGCCATCAGCGTAATATCCGCTGAACGCTGCGCCTTTTGCCACAGCGCATAATGAATCTCTGAGTTTTCGACAATGTGCCCCAAATGGCTGTAGCCCATGCTCTGGTCATCAAACGCAATACGTCCAAAGCTGTCTTTGTCCCAGACTTCCATGCCGTGGTAGCAGCAAGCGCGACGGGCTACAATATCGGACCAGACGCCAAGACGGGTCAGCAGTTTTTCGCTGGCGGCATTAATAGCCGATACGCGAAGCTGAGGAGGTGCATCCGCCGCCAAAGGCTGCGGGACATGTTGTTCCAACACCGCAACGCGCAACCCGCTGCCCTGCAAGCCGCAGGCAACCGCCAGTCCCACCATGCCGCCACCCACAATTGCTACATCAACACTTTGCACTGTTTATACCTCGAAACCTGTAAACCGTAGG
>NZ_SZWR01000018.1:209950-224673 GCF_005280875.1 Citrobacter sp. wls827 | reverse complement strand
AGGCATTTTTGCGGAGACCCTTGCCGGATGGCGGCTTTGCCTTATCCGGCCTACAGGTCATATTTATCGCGCAACCCAACCGAGGGTTCGCTCCGCCAGCGCATCGCGCGCAGGGGTAAATAATTCCATCGCCATCAGCCCGACATTTCGTCCAACAACCAGCGGGGCCCAGCGATTGGCAAACAGATACACCAAATTATTAGTCACGCCAATCGTCGTTTCGCGATCGCGTTCGCGGCGATGCTGATAGCGTGCCAGCACCGCATAATCACCGACATCTTCCCCGCTGTTCTGCGCCTGGGTCAACGTTTCAGCCAGGCTCATCACATCACGCAGACCAAGGTTGAAACCTTGTCCGGCAATGGGGTGCAGCGTCTGGGCTGCGTTCCCTACCAGCACGGTTCGATGGGTAATCGCTTTTTGCGCCGAGGTTAACGAAAGCGGATAGGCGTTGCGTTTACCGGCCTGGGTAATACGTCCCAGTCGCCAGCCAAACGCGGTTTGTAGTTCACGGCAAAACTGTTCGTCGGACCAGGCCATAATCTCATCACGCTTCTCCAGCGGATGACACCACACCAGCGAGCAGCGACCATCAGACATGGGCAGCATTGCCAGCGGGCCATATTGCGTGAAACGTTCAAACGCTCGACCGTCGTGCGGCACAGAGGTTGTGACGTTGGCAATTACCGCCAGTTGCTCATAGGGCTGTTGCTGCCAGTCAACGCCGCAGGCGGTAGCCAGTGCGGAGCGCGTACCGTCGGCGGCCACCAGCAGGCGGCCATCAATCATTTCGCCATTTTCCAGCGTAACTTCCACGCGCTCCTGCGTGCGTGACACGCTGGCTACGCGGTCGGGGCAGTGCAATGTGACGCCCGGTGCTTTGCGCAGCAGCGCAAACAGACGCAGCCCGACGTCGTGCAGTTCTACCACCTGGCCCAGAGCCGGAATACGGTATTCCTGCGCATCCAGCGTCACAAATCCGGCATGACCGCGATCGCTGACGTGAACCGTTTTAATGGCCGTTGCGCAATCGGCAATTGCCTGCCATACGCCAATTCGCGCCAGCTGTTGGCAGGTTCCTGCCGCCAGAGCAATCGCCCGGGCATCAAACCCGGGATGGCGGTCAGTTTCAGGTTCGCTCGCTTCTATCAGATGAACCGGCAGAGTCCCATGGCTGAGCTGAGAAATGGCCAACGCCAGCGTCGCGCCAACCATACCACCACCAACGATAATCACGCTCATTGCAGTCGTGCCGCAGCCATTAAGGCTTCAATGTCATCCGCTTTCTTCACTACGCTGGCGGTCAGGTTTTCATTGCCGTCCTCGGTGATGAGGATGTCATCCTCAATACGAATGCCGATACCACGATAAGCCGGCGGTACATCGGCGTCCGGTGCGATATACAGTCCCGGCTCGACGGTGAGCACCATTCCCGGCTCAAGAATACGTGAGCGGTCCTGACCATAAACGCCGACGTCGTGCACATCCAGCCCAAGCCAGTGGCTTAGACCATGCATAAAGAATGGGCGATGCGCATTTTCGGTAATCAGTTGATCGACCTCGCCGTGCAGAATGCCAAGCCTCACCAGGCCGGTAATCATGATACGCACCACTTCGCTGGTGACTTCCTGGATGGATGTCCCGGGACGATACAGGCGCAGGCTGGTCTCTAAGGATTCCAGTACGATGTCGTAGATTTCACGCTGTGCAGGGGTAAATTTGCCATTTACCGGAAAGGTACGCGTAATGTCGCCCGCATAGCCTTTGTATTCACACCCGGCGTCAATCAGCACCAGATCGCCATCGCGCATTTCACTTTCATTTTCGGTGTAATGCAGGATACAGCCGTTTTCGCCGCTGCCGACAATCGTGTTATAGGACGGATAACGCGCACCATGGCGGGTAAATTCGTGGTGAATCTCCCCTTCTAACTGGTATTCAAACATTCCCGGACGGCATTTTTCCATCGCTCGGGTATGCGCCAGCGCGGTGATCTCTCCGGCACGGCGCATGAGCGCAATTTCTTCCGCTGATTTGAACAGGCGCATTTCATGCACCATTGGACGCCAGTCGATAATCGCGGCAGGCGCTCGCAGATTTTGTCTGGAACCTTTACGCAGTTTATCCAGCGCTGTGCACACAATCTCGTCAGCCCAGGCATATTCGCCCTGTGCGTGATACACCGCGTCCAGGCCATTGAGTAACAGGTGTAACTGTTGGTTGATTTCGCTGAAGGCTAGCGCCCGGTCAACGCCGAGTTTTGCCGGTGCGGCATCCTGACCGAGACGGCGGCCAAACCAGATCTCCGCCGTCAGATCGCGAACCCGATTGAACAAAACGCTATGGTTATGAGTGTCATCGCTTTTAATCAGCACCAGCACGGCTTCAGGTTCGTTAAAACCGGTGAAGTACCAGAAATCACTGCTTTGGCGGTACGGGTATTCACTGTCCGCGCTGCGCGTCGCTTCAGGCGCGGCAAAAATCAGCGCGGCGCTGCCGGGCTGCATTTGTGCCAGTAAAGCCTGGCGGCGGCGCTGGAATTCTTGCTGAGATATTTCGCTCATCACACTCTCCTTGGCGTTTTGTTCTTAATGCAGAGTCGGTTTACGGACTTCAGGCGCGGTCGGCTGTTGACGCGTAAACGTGTCATGACACAGCAAGGCGGCTACACGCACGTATTCGATGATCTCTTCGAGCGACATTTCCAACTCTTCCTGATCTTCGTCTTCGTCATATCCCAACTGAGCGATATTACGCAGGTCGTCAATCGCTTCCCCGGTTTCGCCGGTCACTTTGTCGAGCTTCGGTTGTGTCACACCGAGGCCCAGCAAAAAGTGGTTTACCCAACCAGCCAGCGCATCGGCGCGATCGAACACGCTAACGTCATCCCCTTCAGGCAGATAAAGCTGAAAAAGGAAACCATCATCTTCCAGCGCATCGCTGGTGGCAGAGTGCATTTTCAGCAGCGCCTGAGCCAGCTCGTGACCGAAGGCCAGACCTTCGTTCGTCAGGTCGTGCAGCAGCGGCTGCCATGAGCTGTCGTTGTTGCCGCCACAAATCATTCCGCTGATTAAGCCGTGCATTTCGGCCGGGGTTAATCCAGCCCCTTGTTGGTTCAAAAACTGGCTAACGTCGTTGTAGCCAGGCATTTCGTTCTGTATAGACATAAGCATTCGTCATCAAAGGGAGGAATATTCATGGTATGCTACCACTTTGGACCCTGGTGAACCAGAAAAGGGCTTGTATCTTGATACCAGGGTAGCTATAGTGTCGCCCCTTCGCGGACCCAAGGTCTGGAGACGAAGGCAGCGCAGTCAATCAGCAGGAAGGTGGCATGTCTGCACAACCCGTCGATATCCAAATATTTGGCCGTTCACTGCGAGTGAATTGCCCGCCTGAACAAAGGGATGCGTTGAATCAGGCTGCGGACGATCTCAATCAGCGATTGCAAGATCTGAAAGTTCGCACTAGAGTCACAAATACTGAGCAGTTGGTTTTCATCGCCGCGTTGAACATCAGCTATGAATTAACTCAGGAAAAAGCGAAAACGCGTGAGTACGCGGCGAGCATGGAACAACGTATTCGGATGCTACAACAGACCATCGAACAGGCGTTGCTTGATCAGGGTCGCATAACCGAAAAAACGGGCCAAAACTTTGAATAACACTTTTCGGTTTACTGTGGTAGAGTGACCGTGAAGACAAAATTTCTCTGAGATGTTTGCAAGCGGGCCAGTCCCCTGAGCCGATATTTCATACCACAAGAATGTGGCGCTCCATGGTTGGTGAGCATGCTCGGCCCGTCCGAGAAGCCTTAAAACTGTGACGACGCATTCACCTTGAACCAAGGGTTCAAGGGTTACAGCCTGCGGCGGCATCTCGGAGATTCCCTTCTACCTGGCAACAGCCATGACACTACTTTCTGAACTCCCTTTATCCCGGCAAGAAATTCGTCAACTGATTCGTCAGCGTCGACGTGCGCTTACCTCTGAGCAGCAGCATCAGTACGGTCAGCAGGCCGCGACCCGAATGCTCAGTTTTCCTCCAGTTGTACTCGCACATACGGTGGCAGTATTCCTCTCGTTTGATGGCGAACTCGATACTCAGCCGCTTATCGAACAGCTGTGGCGAGCGGGCAAGCGCGTCTATCTTCCGGTGCTTCATCCCTTCAGCCCCGGTAATTTACTGTTCCTGCACTATCATCCGCACAGCGACCTGGTGACCAATCGCTTAAAAATTCAGGAACCACGGCTTGATGTACGCGACGTATTGCCGCTGTCAAAGCTGGATGTACTGATTACACCGTTAGTGGCGTTTGATGAATACGGGCAACGCCTGGGCATGGGCGGCGGATTTTACGACCGTACGCTACAAAACTGGCAGCAGCATAAGATCCAACCCGTGGGCTACGCGCATGACTGCCAGTTAGTCGAGAAGTTGCCGGTTGAAGAGTGGGATATTCCGCTGCCTGCGGTGGTGACGCCATCCAAAATTTGGGAGTGGTAACCGTTTTTTGTCGATTGACAGCGTCGTTTTTTTGACCTAAATTCCTCGGTGAAGGGTGAGGGAGGCGAACCTCCCTCCTGCGTACTCTCTGTTAATATGCTGGCGAAGCGATGATTAACAGGATCAGCAGCATGATGACGTATCTCATCATCGTCCCTTTCCTTTTCAGAGCCCCTGCTTCGGTAGGGGCTTTTCCGTTTCAGCGCTATGCTGAGCCCCTATCGTAAATTCCTTTTATTGATGTACAACGCAGAGCGCAGCCTTTAATTACCAATTGCGGCAAGGGTCGAAAACAGAATGTATGCGTTACACAAAGAGATAGTAAGGCAGGAAAATCAGAGGAAAGATGGGCAGGTCAACCGCCTGCCCATGTAGAGGAAATCAGTACAGCAGACGAGCGCGAATGGTTCCCGGAAGGGCTTTCATCGCCAGCAGCGCTTTCTCCGCCACATCTTCATCCGCTTCAATATCAATAACCACGTAACCTACCTGTGCGGAAGTCTGCAGATACTGTGCGGCAATGTTGACGCCCTGCTCGGCAAAAATCTGGTTCAGCGCGGTCAGTACGCCGGGACGGTTTTCGTGAATGTGCATCAGACGACGACCACCGTGCAGCGGCAGCGACACTTCCGGGAAGTTAACTGCAGACAGCGTAGAACCGTTGTCGGAATACTTGGTCAGTTTACCCGCCACTTCAAGGCCGATGTTTTCCTGCGCTTCCAGCGTGGAACCACCAATATGCGGCGTCAGGATCACGTTATCAAAATCACACAGCGGCGAGGTGAAAGGATCGCTGTTAGAAGCAGGCTCGGTTGGGAATACGTCGATTGCCGCCCCCGCCAGATGTTTCGTTGCCAGCGCATCACACAGCGCAGGAATATCGACAACCGTACCGCGTGCGGCGTTGATCAGCAGTGCACCTGGTTTCATCAGCGCAATCTCATGCGCACCCATCAGATTTTTGGTGGAGGCGTTTTCCGGCACGTGGAGGCTAACCACATCGCTCATATTCAGCAGGTCGGAAAGATGCTGTACCTGCGTGGCGTTGCCCAGCGGTAGTTTATTTTCAATATCATAGAAGTAGACGTGCATCCCCAGCGATTCCGCCAGAATGCCCAACTGAGTACCAATGTGGCCGTAGCCGATAATCCCCAGTTTCTTGCCACGCGCTTCAAACGAGCCGGTAGCCAGTTTATTCCACACGCCGCGGTGCGCTTTGGCGTTCGCTTCGGGGACGCCGCGTAGCAGTAGCAGCAGTTCGCCAATCACCAGTTCGGCAACAGAACGCGTGTTAGAGAATGGCGCGTTAAACACAGGGATCCCGCGCTTTGCCGCAGCAGACAGATCAACCTGATTGGTGCCAATGCAGAAGCAGCCAATCGCGACCAGTTTCTCTGCGGCGTCAATCACATCTTCAGTCAGATGGGTACGGGATCGCAGGCCAATGAAATGGGCATCACGGATGGACTCTTTCAGTTGCTCAGTGTCCAGAGCGCCTTTGTGAAACTCGATGTTGGTATAACCTGCTGCACGAAGGCTTTCGAGCGCTTTTTGATGCACGCCTTCAACCAGCAGAAATTTAATCTTCTCTTTCTCCAGTGATACCTTTGCCATTTCCCGACCCTGTCTTTTTTGTTCAAACTGATGTGTTGTGTGTGGGATTTTCATCCTCCTCTTCAACATATCAAAAAATAATATTGCGGCAATATGAACGTTTGCGTCGCCGTGCTGAGGAAATGTCATTCAGCGGGAATTGTCAGAGGAATATACTGGCGATAACTTTTTCTTTGGAGGGATCGGCAGGACAATATTATAAACGTGACACAAGTCACCAAATTTGCCCTGCCAAAATTTTTTTAACGGGAGAAGACGCTCCCATCAGATCATTTTACGATAGTTTTCACGCCGTCCGGTGTGCCAATCAGCGCCACATCCGCACCACGGTTGGCGAACAGACCTACGGTTACTACGCCCGGAATCGCATTGATGGCGTTTTCCAGCGCCACGGCGTCAAGGATCTCCAGACCGTGCACATCGAGGATCACGTTACCGTTGTCCGTCACCACGCCCTGACGGTATTCAGGACGACCGCCCAGCTTCACCAACTGGCGAGCCACAGCACTGCGCGCCATTGGGATCACTTCAACCGGCAGCGGGAAGTTGCCGAGAATGTCGACTTCTTTGGACGCATCCGCGATGCAGATAAATTTCTTCGCCACGGAAGCAATGATTTTTTCACGGGTCAACGCTGCACCGCCGCCCTTGATCATCTGCATGTGGCCGTTGATTTCATCCGCGCCGTCAACGTATACGCCAAGGCTGTCCACCTCGTTAAGATCGAACACGTGGATGCCAAGGCTTTTGAGTTTTTCGGTTGAAGCGTCCGAACTGGATACCGCACCTTCAATCTGACCTTTCATTGTGCCCAGCGCATCAATAAAGTGTGCGGCTGTTGAACCGGTACCTACGCCCACAATGGTGCCGGGCTGTACATACTGAAGTGCCGCCCATCCTACTGCTTTTTTCAGTTCATCCTGCGTCATGATCGTTTCGCCTGTGGTGTGAATATGGTGGGAAAATTCACGCGCATTATAGAACATTGTGCAGAAAAATGTTCCCACACCCGCTCGCAAGCGGCGGATTTCGTCTTTACCCAACCTAAATTTGTGTCATAGTGCAGAACAAGCAAAATTTTCAGGAGTGCGTCAAAGCAATGAAACGTCCGGACTACAGAACACTACAAGCACTGGATGCGGTTATTCGTGAACGAGGATTTGAGCGCGCGGCGCAAAAGCTGTGCATCACGCAATCCGCGGTTTCACAGCGCATAAAACAGCTTGAGAATATGTTCGGACAACCGCTGCTGGTGCGTACCGTCCCCCCGCGCCCTACCGAACAAGGACAAAAGCTTCTGGCACTTCTGCGCCAGGTTGAACTGCTGGAAGACGAGTGGCTGGGTGATGAACAAACCGGCTCGACGCCGCTGCTGCTCTCACTGGCAGTGAACGCCGACAGCCTGGCAACCTGGTTACTTCCGGCGCTGGCCCCGGTACTGGCTAATTCGCCGATTCGCCTGAATCTGCAGGTTGAAGATGAAACCCGCACCCAGGAACGTCTGCGTCGTGGTGAAGTGGTCGGTGCGGTGAGTATCCAACATCAGGCGCTGCCAAGCTGTCTGGTGGATAAACTCGGCGCGCTGGACTACCTGTTTGTTGGCTCCAAACCTTTCGCCGAACGTTATTTCCCTAACGGCGTCACCCGCTCCGCCCTGCTGAAAGCCCCGGCGGTAGCGTTTGACCATCTTGATGATATGCACCAGGCGTTCCTGCAACAAAACTTCGACCTGCCGCCGGGCAGCGTGCCGTGTCACATCGTTAACTCGTCTGAAGCTTTCGTCCAGTTGGCGCGTCAAGGCACCACCTGCTGCATGATCCCGCACTTACAGATTGAGAAAGAGCTGGAAAGCGGCGAGCTGATCGACTTAACGCCAGGTCTGTTCCAGCGTCGGATGCTGTACTGGCACCGTTTTGCACCGGAAAGCCGCATGATGCGCAACGTTACCGACGCGCTGCTGGAATACGGGCACAAGGTGTTGCGCCAGGATTAAACCGTTTATTGCTCCAGAGTGCCGGATGGCGGCGTAACGCCTTATCCGGCCGACAAGCCTTTACCCTCTATTCATGCTATTCCCGCCACGTCTTTGAAATACATCACAAAATAAAACACGCCACGCGGCAAAAAACGACGTCCTGTTGGCTATTTTTTGCTGGCGACAAGCCAAATGAAAAAGCACACCGTATTCGCAAAGATTCAACTTATTGCGTAATACGGAGCAAAAAATGGCAAACGTGCAGGAGTGGCAAACACTCGCCAACAAAGAACTCAGTCGACGGGAAAAAACCGTTGAGTCTCTGGAAAGACAGACGGCAGAAGGGATTGCCATCAAACCGCTATACACCGAAGCGGACCTCGATAATCTGGAAGTCACGGGCACCCTCCCCGGTCTGCCGCCTTACGTGCGCGGCCCGCGCGCCACCATGTATACCGCGCAGCCGTGGACCATTCGCCAATACGCCGGTTTCTCTACCGCCAAAGAGTCCAACGCCTTTTACCGCCGCAACCTCGCCGCCGGGCAAAAAGGACTTTCCGTCGCCTTTGACCTTGCCACCCATCGCGGTTATGACTCAGACAACCCGCGCGTGGCAGGTGACGTCGGCAAAGCGGGTGTGGCGATCGATACTGTCGAAGATATGAAGGTGCTGTTCGACCAGATCCCGCTGGATAAGATGTCGGTATCAATGACCATGAACGGCGCGGTGCTGCCGGTACTGGCGTTTTATATCGTCGCTGCAGAAGAACAAGGCGTAACGCCGGAGCAACTCACCGGAACCATTCAGAACGATATTCTGAAAGAGTACCTGTGCCGCAACACCTATATTTATCCGCCAAAGCCCTCCATGCGCATTATCGCCGACATCATCGCCTGGTGCTCCGGCAACATGCCGCGCTTTAACACCATCAGTATCAGCGGTTATCACATGGGGGAAGCCGGGGCGAACTGCGTCCAGCAGGTGGCGTTTACGCTGGCTGACGGCATTGAGTACATCAAAGCCGCGCTGTCTGCCGGGCTGAAAATTGATGACTTTGCGCCGCGCCTGTCATTCTTCTTCGGCATCGGCATGGATCTGTTTATGAACGTCGCCATGCTGCGCGCGGCTCGCTATTTGTGGAGTGAAGCGGTCAGCGGTTTTGGTGCGACAAACCCGAAATCTCTCGCTCTGCGTACCCATTGCCAGACCTCCGGCTGGAGTCTGACCGAGCAGGATCCTTACAACAACGTGATCCGCACGACCATTGAAGCGCTCGGCGCTACGCTTGGCGGCACCCAGTCTCTGCATACCAACGCCTTTGATGAGGCGCTCGGGCTACCCACCGATTTCTCGGCCCGCATCGCGCGTAATACACAGATCATCATTCAGGAAGAGTCAGAGATCTGCCGCACCGTCGATCCGCTGGCCGGATCGTATTACGTCGAGTCGCTCACCGATCAAATCGTGAAGCAGGCGCGCACGATCATCAAACAAATTGATGAGGCAGGCGGCATGGCGAAAGCGATCGAAGCCGGGCTCCCTAAACGGATGATCGAAGAAGCTTCCGCGCGCGAGCAGTCGCTGATCGACCAGGGTAAACGCGTTATCGTCGGTGTGAATAAGTACAAGCTAGATAAAGAAGACGAAACGTCGGTACTGGAAATCGACAACGTGAAGGTGCGCAACGAGCAAATTGCCTCGTTGCAGCATATCCGTGCAACTCGCGACACTGATGCCGTCAATGTCGCACTCGCGGCGCTGACCCACGCCGCGCAGCATAATGAAAATCTACTGGCCGCCGCCGTTAACGCCGCCCGCGTTCGCGCCACGCTTGGTGAGATCTCCGACGCGCTGGAAACCGCTTTTGACCGCTATCTGGTTCCCAGCCAGTGCGTCACCGGGGTGATTGCGCAAAGCTATCACCAGTCCGACAAATCCGCCGATGAGTTCGACGCCATCGTTGCGCAAACCGAACAGTTCCTCGCGGAAAATGGTCGCCGACCGAGGATCCTGATCGCCAAGATGGGCCAGGATGGTCACGATCGCGGCGCGAAAGTGATCGCCAGCGCCTACTCCGATCTCGGCTTCGATGTTGACCTCAGTCCGATGTTCTCCACACCAGAAGAGATCGCCCGTCTGGCGGTAGAAAACGATGTGCATGTAATAGGCGCATCGTCACTGGCGGCGGGTCATAAAACGCTGATCCCGGAACTGGTTACCGCGCTCAAAAAATGGGGGCGTGAAGATATCTGCGTGGTAGCAGGAGGCGTTATTCCGCCACAGGATTACGCTTTCCTGCACGAGCATGGCGTGGCCGCCATTTATGGCCCCGGCACACCAATGCTCGACAGCGTTCGCGACGTATTAACCCGTATCAGCCAGCATCATGATTAACGCCGCCACGCTTGAGGATACCGTTCGTCGCTTGCGGCTTGGCGAACGGGCTACGCTCGCCCAGGCAATGACGCTGGTCGAAAGCAGCCACCCGCGCCATCAGCCGCTGAGTACGCAGTTGCTGGACGCGATTATGCCGTTCACCGGTAACGCCCTGCGTTTGGGGATAACCGGTACGCCGGGCGCGGGCAAAAGCACCTTTCTGGAAGCATTCGGCATGCTGTTAATCCGTCACGGATTACGGGTGGCGGTGATCGCCGTCGATCCCAGCAGCCCGGTCAGCGGCGGCAGTATTCTCGGAGATAAAACCCGCATGACGGAACTGGCCCGCGCAGAATCTGCGTTTATTCGCCCGGTTCCCTCCAGCGGTCATTTAGGTGGTGCCAGCCAGCGCGCCCGCGAATTAATGCTGCTGTGCGAAGCGGCTGGTTTCGACGTGGTGATTGTGGAAACCGTCGGCGTTGGGCAGTCAGAAACCGAAGTCGCAGGCATGGTGGATTGCTTTATCTCACTGCAAATCGCTGGCGGTGGCGACGATTTGCAAGGCATCAAGAAAGGTCTGATGGAAATGGCGGATCTGGTCGTCATCAACAAGGACGACGGCGAGAACCATGCCAACGTGGCCATCGCCCGCCATATGTACGAATCCGCCCTGCATATTCTGCGCCGCAAATATGACGAGTGGCAGCCGCAGGTTCTGACCTGTAGCGCGCTGGAAAAACGCGGTATTGAGGAGATCTGGCAGGCGATAACCGACTTTAAAACGTGCCTTACCGCCAGCGGTCGACTGGAAAAAGTCCGCCAGCAGCAGGCGGTGGACTGGTTACACCAGCAGGCTGAAGAAGAAGCCCTGCATCTGCTGTTTGCGCGGACTGATTTTGACCGCTATTTCCAGCAGACGCTGCAGGCTGTCAAAAACAATGATCTGTCGCCGCGCACCGGTCTGCGGCACATCAGCGAATTTATCCAGCATCATTACTTTCAATAAAGAGAACATTATGTCTTATCAATACGTCAACGTGGTCATCATCCAGAAAGTCGCGGTTATTGAATTCAATTACGCCCGCAAGCTCAATGCCCTGAGTAAAGTGTTTATTGACGATCTGATGCAGGCGCTGAGCGATCTCAATCGTGCGGACATTCGCTGCATCATTCTGCGCGCACCGAGCGGAGCCAAAGTTTTCTCCGCCGGGCATGATATTCATGAACTCCCGACCGGACGTCGCGATCCGCTCTCCTATGACGATCCGCTGCGTCAGATAACCCGCATGATCCAAAAATATCCGAAACCGGTGATCTCCATGGTCGAAGGCAGCGTCTGGGGCGGCGCGTTTGAGATGATCATGAGTTCCGATCTCATCATCGCCGCTGAAACATCCACCTTCTCGATGACCCCGGTCAACCTTGGCGTGCCGTATAACCTGGTCGGCATCCACAACCTGACCCGCGATGCTGGGTTCCACATCGTAAAAGAGCTGATCTTTACCGCCTCGCCGATTACCGCTCAGCGTGCGATGGCCGTCGGGATCCTCAACCATGTGGTCCCTGTCGACGAACTGGAGGATTTCACCCTGCAAATGGCGCACCACATCTCGGAAAAAGCGCCGCTGGCAATCGCCGTCATTAAAGAAGAGCTGCGCGTGCTGGGTGAAGCGCACACCATGAATTCCGATGAGTTCGAGCGCATTCAGGGCATGCGCCGCGCGGTGTACGACAGCGAGGATTATCAGGAAGGGATGAACGCGTTTATGGAAAAACGTAAACCTAATTTTGTCGGCCATTAATCACGTCCGAGGAAGGAGACGGCCATGAAACGGATGAGCGCCGAACAGGCGGCAGAAATTATCCAGCACGATGATATGGTGGCGTTCAGCGGCTTTACCCCCGCGGGTTCGCCAAAAGCGTTACCCAGCGCAATTGCCCAACGCGCCTGCGAGCATCATCAGACCGGGCAGCCTTTTCAGATCCGCCTGCTGACCGGAGCATCAATTGGCGCCGCCGCTGATGATGTACTATCCGCGGCGGATGCCGTTTCCTGGCGTGCGCCTTATCAAACGTCATCGGGCCTGCGCGAGAAAATTAATCAGGGCCAGGTGAGGTTTGTCGATCTCCATTTGAGCGAAGTGGCGCAAATGGTTAATTACGGCTTTTTTGGCGAGATCGACGTTGCCGTTATTGAAGCCTCCGCTATTGCGCCGGATGGCCGGATTTGGCTGTCCAGCGGTATCGGTAATGCCCCCACCTGGCTGCTGCGGGCGAAAAAAGTCATTATCGAGCTGAATCATTACCATAATCCGCGCGTGGCAGAGTTTGCCGATATCGTGATACCCGGCGCGCCGCCGCGGCGTAACAGCGTACCCATTTTTCATACCATGGATCGCGTAGGTAGCCAGTGCGTGCAGATAGACCCCAAAAAGGTGGTTGCGGTGGTGGATACCGAACTGCCCGATGCCGGAAATGCATCGGATAAAACCAATCCGGTCAGCCAACAAATTGCCGATAACGTGGTCTCTTTCCTGCTGGCAGAAATGGCGCAGAAACGCATTCCAGCTGAGTTTCTGCCCTTACAAAGTGGGGTGGGTAATATCAACAACGCGGTAATGGCTCGACTGGGCGAGAACCCGGATATCCCGCCCTTTATGATGTATTCGGAGGTGTTGCAGGAGTCGGTGGTGCATCTGCTGGAAACGGGCAAGATAACCGGTGCCAGCGCCTCCAGCCTGACCATTTCAGCCCCGTCGCTACAGAAGATTTACGCCAACATGGACTTCTTCGCCAGCCGGATTGTGTTGCGCCCGCAGGAGATCTCCAATAACCCGGAAATCATTCGTCGGCTGGGTGTCATTGCGCTTAACGTTGGTCTGGAGTTTGATATCTACGGCCATGCTAATTCTACGCACGTTGCGGGGGTGAACCTGATGAATGGCATCGGCGGCAGCGGGGACTTCGAGCGCAACGCCTACCTGTCTATCTTTATGGCGCCGTCGATTGCCAAAGGCGGGAAAATATCTACCATCGTGCCGATGTGCAGCCATGTCGACCACAGCGAACATAGCGTTAAAGTGATCGTGACCGAACAAGGGATTGCCGATCTGCGTGGGCTATCTCCGATGCAGCGGGCGCACACGATTATCAATAACTGTGCGCATCCGCTTTACAGAGATTATTTGCACCGCTATCTGGAAAAAGCGCCCGGCGGGCATATCCATCACGATCTCAGCCATGCGTTCGATCTGCATCGCAACCTTCTCGAAACAGGCTCGATGCTAGGTTAACTTGCACTACCGTCACGATCTTCAGCAATATGCTGGAGCATGGTGGCGGTATAGCGATGATTTTTCAGCGAATAGAGAAACTCCTGCATATACATGGGACTGCCGGGCGCGTCGAAATATTTCAGCGTCGACGGGTTCACCAGCCGCCATGCGAAGTGCGGGATCACCGTCAAAAACTGCCCGCGCTCCACCGCGCTAATCTTGGCCATAAAGCTGTACGGACGATAGATTATCGTCGGGTTGATCCCGCAGGGTCGCATGTAGGCATCCAGCATCGCCTCAAAGTTGGCGCGATTCTGGAAGCGCATTTGCAGCCAGGGCAGCTCGCGCAGCAGATCCTGCGGCTGTTTTTCTTCATAGCGCCGGGAAACGAGAAACCCCAGACGCAGCGGAGGCAGTTCGCTGATCGCCAGGTTTTCCAGCTCCTGCACGCGGGGGGAAACGTGCTGTGGCGAGATAATAAAATCCAGTTTGCGGTCGAACAGGTTATCAATCACCCCATTCTCGCTAAATTCAACGGCCTGAGCCGTCACGCCGTCATACTTGTCACCAAGGCTGATCAACTGGTCAAAAATAATCGTCGGGTAGGTATTGTCGATGCCGATGACGATTTCCCGCGAGCGGCGAGAGGCGTTATGGATTTCGTTATCAATGGCAGAGAGGCGCTGATAAACGGGAAACAGCTTCTGATACAGCTCCTGTCCTGCTTTATTCAGGCTGATGTTGTTATCTTTGCGGGTAAACAGCGTATAGCCGATTTGATCTTCCAGTGCGGCAATGCTTTTACCGAAGGGCGATGCGGTCATATGTATTTTTTCTGCCGCTCTGGCGATGTTATTGGTTTGCGCCAGCAGAATGAAATTACGCATCTTTTTTGAGATAAAAATATCCATAGCGTCCCCTTAAAAATCGCTATGGCCTATCCTCATTACGGCGAAAAAAAAGACCGGATGTGAAGT
>NZ_SZWR01000018.1:205533-209901 GCF_005280875.1 Citrobacter sp. wls827 | reverse complement strand
AGTTGCTCACAGAAAAAACCCGGCTGGAAAGCCGGGTCTGAAAAGATTACTGAGTTTTGGCAGGCGTTGCCGCTGGCTGCCCCGCCGTCGGCTCAATCTGGAAGACGACATCAACCTGATCGTCAAACTGAATAACCGGCTGTTCGTAGGTTTCCTGAGCAGAGGTAGCAGGTGCCGCATCTGCTTTCATCATCCGTACCATCGGGCTCGGCTGATAATTGGAAACGTGGTAGCGCACGCTGTACACCGGGCCAAGTTTGCTATTGAAGCCCGCAGCCAGCTGTTCAGCCTGATGAATGGCATCATCAATTGCCGCTTTACGCGCTTTATCTTTGTAAGCATCCGGTTGAGCAACGCCCAGTGATACCGAACGGATCTCATTCAGACCCGCCTTCAGCGCGCCATCGAGCAGCGCGTTGAGTTTGTCCAGCTGACGCAGCGTGACTTCAACGGTGCGCACCGCACGATACCCTTTGAGGATACTTTTACCATTCTGGTAGTCGTAGTCCGGCTGGGTACGCAGGTTTGCAGCGTTAATATCTTTCTTCGCTATCTGGTTCTGTTCAAGGAAGGACAGATATTGCGCCACGCGCTCATCGGCCTGCTTCTTCGCTGAAGCCGCATCCTTGGCAGCAACGTTCACTTCAATTGCCAGCGTAGCGATGTCTGGTGTCGCATCCACGCTTGCTGTTCCGGAAGTCACGATGTGCGGTCCATTTGGCAACTCATTTGCCTGTACCGATAGTGCGCTGAATCCGACTAATGCCGCCAGGGCCATTATTTTGAACTTCACGGTCGTTCCTCCATGTTTCATTAATTACCCCGAAACTCAGGGCACATGCAGGCAAGCTTAGCCGATCTCGCTGCGTTGTCCATCAGACAACACTTAGTTGAACAACGCATGAACGTGCGCAACACCTTCTTTTGCCAGCTGAAAAGCGATAAACCACATCACTAATCCTACCAGCGTATTGATGATGCGCTGCGCTTTAGCAGTACGCAGACGCGGAGCCAGCCAGGCCGCCAGCAATGCCAGACCAAAAAACCACAGGAACGAAGCGCTGACGGTTCCCAGCGCAAACCAGCGCTTAGGCTCAACGTCCAGTTGGCCCCCCAGACTCCCCAGCACCACAAAGGTATCAAGATAAACATGTGGGTTTAGCCAGGTTACCGCCAGCATGGTGGCGATGATTTTCCAACGCCCCTGCTTCATTACCTCGGCGCTGGCCAGTTCCAGATTACTGCTCATCGCCGTTTTTAACGCGCCAAAACCGTACCAGAGCAGAAACGCCACTCCGCCCCAGGTGACCAGCGCCATCAACCACGGCGACTGCATCAGCAAAGCGCTACCGCCAAAGATACCGGCGCAGATCAGCACTAAATCGCTGATAGCACAGAGTAAAGCAATCATGATGTGATACTGGCGGCGAATGCCCTGGTTCATCACGAAGGCATTTTGTGGACCAAGCGGAAGTATCATGGCCGCACCAATTGCAAGCCCTTGAAAGTAATACGATAACACGTTAATCATCCCGAACAGTTTCTCTTAGGAGCAGACTATAGCGCGGGAAAATCATTAGCGGAAATTGATAATTTTAATCGCAGATTAGGGAAATTAATGGAAAGAAAGTTTTATCGGCCCGGAAAGCAAAAGCGCCTCCGGGCGCGTAATTACTCTGCCGTACTCTCTTTCACACGCTTGAAGTTCACATCCATCTGCGGATACGGGAAGCTGATACCATTGGCATCGAACTCGCGCTTAATGCGTTCCAGCACATCCCAGTAGACGCTTTGCAGATCGCTGCTGTTGCTCCAGACGCGTACGACGAAATTAATTGAGGAAGCCCCCAGCTCATTCAGGCGCACCGTCATTTCACGGTCTTTAAGAATGCGATCTTCCGACTGAATGATATCAGTGAGGATTTTTTTCACCTGATCGATATCGGAGTCATAAGCCACGCCGATAATAAATTCGTTACGACGAACCGGCTCGCGAGAGAAGTTAATGATGTTTCCAGCGATGATTTTACCGTTTGGGATCACAACAATCTTACCGTCAACGGTGCGCATAGTGGTGGAGAAAATCTGCACATTGAGCACGGTTCCGGCCACGCCGCCGAGATCGACATACTCACCCGCACGGAACGGACGGAACATTACCAGCAGGACACCTGCGGCGAGGTTAGACAGGGAGCCTTGCAGCGCCAGACCGACGGCTAAACCTGCGGCACCGAGAACGGCGATCACGGAGGCAGTTTGCACCCCAACGCGGCCCAGCGCGGCAATCAGCGTGAACGCGATAATACCGTAACGCACCAGTGCAGAGAGGAAGTCAGCAACGGTGGCATCAATTTTACGCGCCAGCATCAGGCGGTTAACGGTATTTGATACGATGCGCGCCACGATCATACCGATAATGACAATCGCGATGGCCGCAACGATGTTGACGGCATAGCTCAACAGCAGTTCCTGGTTACGCACCAGCCAGGTGCCCGCACCGTTTATGCTGTCGACAACATTCAAATCTTCCATTTAGTATTCCTTGGTCATGTCAAAAAAATTCATGAGATCATTCTCACAAAAATACTGTACTAAAGGTAAACAAAAAAGACCGAACATGCCATTTTTCAACATGATCCAATAAAAGCATTCGTAAATTCAATGATCGGTTGGTTGATCAATCATCCGCAAGAACCCGCTGACCAGTGGATCTTTCTGCTTAAAGATTTCGGCAATTTCACTGACCACCTTTCCGCTACCTGCATTCTTCCAGGCGATAGAGAGCGGTGACGGTTGGCGTGGATTGATTACCTCACGGGCAACCAATGCTCCGGACTCAACATAAGGACGACACATCCGCTCCGGCAAGAAACCGACCCCGAGGCCGCTTAAATGACAGGCCAGCTTGGTACTGAGATCCGGAACTTTGATCTCCTTTTGACCACTGAGCAGCCAGGCAACGCGGCGCGTAAGCGTGCGCGAGGTATCTTCAATATTAATCGCCGGGTAACGACGCAGCATATCGTCTGACAGTACAGGCGCGGGGTGGCGAGCCAGAGGATGATTCTGCGCCACCACAAACTGCCAACTGATGTCACCGAGTGACAACAGAGAAATATTATTGGACAACGACTCCGATCCGGTGACGCCAATGGCTAACTGGAAATCGTCATACAACAGTGAATCCCACACACCCATATAGACCTGTCGGGAAATCTGAAAGCGGGTAAAGGGAAATTGTTGATGCAGCCAGGTCAGTAAATCCGCCGTGGTCTGTGGCTGGTACAGCAGATTATTGGTAACGATATTCACCTGCCGTTCAACGCCCGCATTGATTTGCTGAAGCTCATCCGGCATCGCATCCAGCCAGTTGAGCCACTGCCGGCAATGCTCAAGCAGATGCTGTCCGGCCAATGTCAGACTGACAGTGCGCGTAGTGCGCATGAAGAGTTGAGTCCCCACCTGCTCTTCCAGCGTTTTGATACGATAGCTAATCGCCGCTGGCGTTTTATGAAGCGAACTGGCTGCGCGGGAAAAACTCTCCGTCTCCGCAACCCGAATAAACGTGCGTATTGTTTCCTGATCGAGCATGCATTCTCCTTGGATCGTTCCTCTGTAACCACTGTTGAGCTATTGCTATCCCTAGCAATATATCTGCTCCCGAGGTATGACCAACAGCAAGCAGATGCGCAATTGCAAAATGAGACTCGCGCCCCGGTTGTAAAGCGCGTATGACCTTCTGCACTGATGTAGAAAACTCCCCCACTCTGGCGCTGTTCAAATAGCTGCAACTGACTGATGTAGTGAGTTTTGCCAGCTGTTTCGCCGGAGGTAAAAAATACTGAAGTTGCGCAGAAAACCCTGCGGCATACAGTACGGCCAACATGCCAGTGAGCATGTCATCACCGCTAGGCGTCAGCCCAGGTCCACATCCGATCAGCCTGCTCCAGTCGGGGGTCATGCCGCAATACCAACAATCAAGCTGCTTAATAATCTCAGAATAGTGCGACATCGTGTGAACCGGTTGATTTAGCGCTCCGCAGAGGCCACTGTGTTGCGTACAAAAAGAAAGATCGACTGGGGCAATGGCGATGGAGCTTATTGGCAATTGCAGTATGCGACGCGGGCAAATTGTGATGTTTTTCCCTCGCAGGATATTTCCTTGTTTGCTTAGCCATTCAATCTGAGCCACGTGGGGAAACTGCACGGTACTCAGCAATACGGCTGTCGGCCCCATTCCTTTTCCGTGGCGAAGCAACGTCAATAACTCACCGTCTGGACGGCAAAAGTTAATCGCCTGCGTAAAACAGCTATGCCGTCTCCATTCGCCATCGGGAAGCCGATAAAACCCGGCGCAGGCTAGAGCAT
>NZ_SZWR01000018.1:152466-205461 GCF_005280875.1 Citrobacter sp. wls827 | reverse complement strand
CCTTGCCGCCCCTTCAATATCAGGCGGTGATGTGATGTAGTTCGGCCAGAGCTTCAAGTGCTTTTTCAAAACAGAGTAGCGGTGCACGTACGGTTCCCGCCCCGACCTGACCAATCCCCGCATCTTTATGCGCGATACCGGTATTAATCAGCGGCGTAATCCCCGTCTCTACGACACGACGGACATCCAGCCCCAGACATGCCCCCTTGAAATCCCATGAGGGGATCTGAAACAGCGGGTTGTTGGCAAGATAGATCTCCGCCATCTCTTCTGAGGTTTCCAGCGCCGCGCCCATACCACCCGCGCCGACGAAGCGCGTTACGCCGGGTGCCGCAATCATTGCTGCACCACCAATCCCCAACGTTTCTGTGATGGCGCTGTCGCCAATGTCCGGATTCGCGTCAGCCTGGCTATAGCCGGTAAAAAACAAACCCTGCGGCGTATTTACCGGCGCGGTAAACCAGCGATCGCCAGTTCCGCTCACGCGAATGCCGAAATCACGACCGTTACGCGTCATCGCAGTGACCACTGAGCCTGCCTTAATTTCCGCCGCGGCATCCATCACTGCCTTACTATAGGCCATAGCCAAATTGAGGAAGAATTGGTCTGTTACGCTCAGGAACTGCAGTACCTCAGTGATTTCCGTCTTCGGACGATCCAGACCAGCGATTACCGGAGAGAGTGTACGCAGTAACAGAGAAGAGGCGGCAATATTACGTTGGTGGAACTCATCGCCCATGGTGATGGCCTGCGCCATCATTGCCGTCAGATCGACGCCATTTTCCATCAGCGAGAGCGCTTCCTGTAGTACTGGCGCCAGCGTGTCGCGCATCCAGCGCAAGCGCTTTTGCACGTCATCACCGTAGGCGCCAAAACGCATCACTTTGCCAATACCTTCATTGAGGTTGCAGCAGGACTGGTTACCATGCACCACGTCACGCACCACCAGCACCGGCATATTAGCGGAGGTGATTCCCCCCATCGGACCTACCGCACCAACGTGATGGCAAGGGATAAAATCAACCTCACCCTGCTCCAGCATCCACACGGCATCTTCTTCCGTCACCGCCCAGCCTTCAAACAATGATGCGCCAATGCAGGCTCCGCGCATTGGGCCGGTCATCTCTTCCCAGGCGATCGGCGGACCAGCGTGCAATAATTTGCGTCCAGAAGACAATTCGGCCACCGCTTCTTTTGCAGGGCGCACAGCAACCCAGTGGGGACGCGCGGCTTTAATTCGTTCGATAATGGCTTCGTTGGCCTGTGCAATAGATGAATACATATCCGTACCTCTGAACTTAATGTAACTGTTTGAGTAAACTGGCAAGACGGGCGTTGCCACCGGCAACAGGCGCCCACTGATAATGCACAACCGGCGTACCGCTGCTTTGCAGATCCAGTGCAAAGCTGCGTAATCCAGCGTTAATGACCTGTACGCCATCAAGGAGTGCGCTATGGGATGCCAGGATGCTACGTTCCTGGTGATGTGTCAGGTTGACGGCGAGTAAAACTGCCTCTTCCAGCGTTTCCACCACCGCTATCCCAGCCTC
Source organism: Citrobacter sp. wls827 (assembly GCF_005280875.1). Lineage (NCBI taxonomy): Bacteria > Pseudomonadati > Pseudomonadota > Gammaproteobacteria > Enterobacterales > Enterobacteriaceae > Citrobacter > Citrobacter sp. wls827. The sequence continues at coordinate 203,911 of NZ_SZWR01000018.1, read as the reverse complement.
GCGAAGTATCTCCGCCTGCCCACAGCGCCCCTGCGGATCGGCCTCGGTTCCGGTCAGAGTGGCAATCACCACAAGCGGGGCGGCACGTTTGGCTCGCACCTGCTCTACCGCCTCAACAACCGCTCCAGCCGGGTCAGCACAGGCGCCATAGCCCAGCACCACATCCAGAAGCAGTACGCCCACATCCGGCAACGCGGCCAGTTTTTCGATCTCAATGCTGCGAGTCGTCGGGTCAATCATCGGATGCGGTCTGCCCAGGGTGTAGCTGTCGTCCCCCAGGTCGACAATGCGATGGCCACCGCCTTCCAGCATCACTCCCTGGTCATGGCTTTCGCTAACGGGTACTCCCAGCCCGGCAGAGAGCAACATAGCGGCTTCAGCTGCCAACGTGCCGCCGGCGTACAGACCGTAAATACCTTTACCGGCCACTTCCGGTTGAACCTGTCTCTGCAGTGCCACACGCATCAGCAATACCGCCAGTTGTGCAGCATCAGAAAGTGAATTCGCCAGCCAGACGTTACCTTCGCGACGCTGCTCCGGCTTGCTTCCCAGAAACAGCGCGACAACCGGTTTACCCACGTTTTGCATCGCGGCAATAATGCAGGTTCGCACCTGCGGTGACGGTGGTTTAGAGACAAACGCAATCACCCGCGTGGCATCATCCGTAGCCAGCATTTCCAGTGCGGTCAATGCGCTGATGCCGCCAACATCAGCACTCAGGTCGCGACCACCCAGACCGATAGCGTGGCTCACACCCTGCTGGTGTAGTGCAATCTGCGAAGTAATTTCCTGAATCCCGGTGCCTGACGCGCCAATCACGCCAATCCCGCCTTCAGGGAGTACGTTGGCGAAAGCTAATGGACTTCCGGCTATCATCGCGGTTCCGCAGTCTGGTCCCATGACGAGAAGCCCGCGCTCGCGCGCCAACGTTTTCAGCTCAACTTCTTGCTCCAGCGGCACGTTATCGGAAAAGAGCATCACGTTTTTGTTCGCCAACAGTCCCTCTTTAGCAACGGACGCGGCATATTCCCCAGCGACCGATATCAGCAACAGATTAGCCTGAGGCAATTTCTGGCACGCACTTTCGAAGCGACGTGCTTTAACCAGTTGATGCGAACTCCCTGACGCATTGGTAATCGCGTTCAGCTCTTTTTCCAGTTGCTCACGGATCAAATCCAGTATCCCGGGCTCTTCGCCTTCGGTTCGGACTGCGACACAAATATCGTTTGGCGTGGCGTCAGCAAAGTCGTCGTGCCAGAATCCGGTGGAATCCAGCATTGATTTATTGGCTGGCGTTCCCATCATGACTGAAACCTGATCGACTTCCGGGCGTTCACTGAGTTTTCGGGAAATGATCATCAGGCTGACGGAATCCTGAAAACTTCCCTTTTTAATAAAGGCGTAAATCATTACCGCTACCTCTTTATGTGCGTTTTTCTTTTAAAAACAGCATTGCAACTAAACCGATAGCCAGCAGAGTGGCTGAAACATAGAAGCTGGAAGCCAGGCTTCCGGTCATATCACGTGCCGCGCCGGCAATAATGGGGGCAAGAATAGATGAGCTCATGCCGATGAAATTAAATAAACCAAATGCGGTGCTGTAGTTATTTTCATCCACGCTGTCGGCAACCAGCGCAACCAGTACTGGATCCAGCGCCAGTTTACCCACCAGACCATAGACACACAGCGCAATGATTACCCCTGTCATATTCGGCATCCAAATAATTGACAGCATGCTGATAATCGCTACCGGCACCAGAAACATAATTAATGGTTTTCGCTTGCCTAATTTGTCAGAAAGGCTGGAGAATAACAGCGCGCCAGGAATTGAAATCCAGGCCACCAGCGAAGAGATAAACCCGGTTTCGCTACCGGCAATACCACGTTCATTTTGCAAATAATAGGGAAGCCAGGTCAGGATTACGAAGAAACCGAACAGGCTACAGAACACCATTATATAAGTAATAATTAAGTTACGATTTTTTAGCAGGTCGCTGAACTTACCTTTTTTCACCGGCGCACCATCGACATCAGCGGTGCGTTTCTTCTCTTTTACGAACAGCCATATAGCCACCCCGACCAACACCGAGGGAACCGCCATCGCATAAAATGGCATGCGCCACGAATGTCCTTGATCGTATACCAGCCAGCTTGAGGTCATCAAACCCAGCGCAATACCAAAGGCCATACCACTGTTGATGATCGCACTGCCAAGAGAACGATATTTCTTCGGGATCTGCTCGGAAGAGAGACCGTATTGCGGACCGTAGTAGGTTCCTTCACCAGCCCCCGTTACCACGCGGGCAAATAGCAACGTATACCAGCTTTTCGCCCAACCAGTAACCGCGGTGAAAACACCAAATAGAATAAATCCTGGAACCAGTACTTTTTTCTTACCAATTTTGTCGCCCAGAATTCCGGCTGGAACCTGAAGCAAAGCATAAGAAAAATAGAACACGGAATTAAGAATACCTAACTGTGTGCCGCTTAAACCAAATTCCTTTTCTAATTCGCCCATCACCGGATTGAGCACCGTACGGTCGGCGTACATAAAAATCCATCCGAGCCAGAACAGGAAAACGGTGACCCACCAGGCCGGTATTCCCTTTTTCTTTGTGGCCTCAGCCACTTCATATGAACCAGACATAAGCAATCTCCCGGTAATAATTACCGCTGAATACCTCATGTTACCTGACACGATACGTGAGGTTTGATGTTTTAACTGCGCCTACCTTATCGGGGTAAAAATGTATTTCATTTGAACAAAGTCACACAAAATCCATTGTTATAAATTCCTGGTAACTGACCACAGCATTATTAAAAAAAGTCTAATAATCATTTTTAAAACAATTTAAATAAAGAGACTGAAATCATCATTAATTATCGAGTTATTTTTGTAGATATTTTACTTGTCGCTCCCATCACATAATAAAGGTAATAAAACGTTATTTTGACCGCGAGATAATTTGCATAATGAGGTCATCAATGAAAAAGAGAATTGTCATTGCTCTTGGCGGTAATGCGTTATTACAGCGCGGAGAAATTTTGAGCGCAGAAAACCAGCGGCGGAGCATTCAGGTATTTGCTGAGATGGCAGCCGAATTAGCCCGTGACTATCAGTTGGTCATTGTTCATGGCAACGGCCCTCAGGTTGGCCTGCTGGCGCTACAGAATGCAGCATACAAAGAATCCCCGGTCTGGCCGCTGGATATTCTGGTCGCGGAAAGCCAGGGAATGATCGGTTTCGCTATTACTCAGGAACTGGCGTCATCCGCGGGTAACTCTCCCGTCACAACGCTGATGACCCGGGTTGAGGTGGATCCGCAGGACGAAGCCTTCTCAGCTCCCGGTAAGTATATTGGCCCCGTGTATCAACCGGATCAACAGGCAGAGCTGGAAGCACGCTATGGCTGGCAGATGAAAACCGATGGGCAATATATTCGCCGCGTGGTTCCCTCACCGACTCCGCTGAAAATTCTCGATAGCGACGCCATCCGTACGCTGATGGATGCGGGACATACTGTGGTTTGCTGTGGTGGCGGCGGTATTCCGGTTATTGCACAGGGTGATGGTTACCAGGGAACCGAGGCCGTCATTGATAAGGATTTGACTGCTGCCGTTCTGGCACAATCCATCAACGCTGACCATCTGCTGATTCTGACAGACGCCGATGCCGTGTATGAAAACTGGGGAACGCCGCAGGCGCGTGCGCTACGACATGCCACCGTTGAGGAACTTACGCCATTTGCCACACCTGATGGCGCGATGGGGCCTAAAGCGGCGGCGGTGATGCAGTTTGTCAAACAGACCGGGAACGCGGCATTTATCGGCGCCCTGAAAGATGCCCCGCAGATTCTGGCTGGAGAAAAAGGTACCTGCGTGACAAAGTAAACCGAGATGAAAAAAAGGCTTCCCGGAGGAAGCCTTGTTTGTCGTTAGCAGACTGAATTACAGAACGTCAACCGCGTTCAGTTCTTTGAAAGCCTGTTCCAGACGGGTGATCATAGTTGTCTGACCAGCACGCAGCCATACGCGCGGATCGTAGTATTTCTTGTTCGGCTGATCTTCGCCTTTCGGGTTACCCAACTGGCCCTGCAGGTAAGCTTCGTTTGCTTTGTAGTAGTTCAGAACACCTTCCCAGGTAGCCCATTGGGTATCGGTGTCGATGTTCATTTTCACTACGCCGTAGCTTACGGAGTCTTTGATTTCCTGAGCAGTAGAACCGGAACCGCCGTGGAAGACGAAGTTCAGGCTGTTGTGCGGCAGGTTATGTTTCTTAGAAACATAGTCCTGAGAGTCGCGCAGGATGGTCGGGGTCAGAACCACGTTACCCGGCTTGTAAACGCCGTGTACGTTACCGAAGGACGCTGCGATGGTGAAACGCGGGCTGATTTTGCTCAGCTCGGTGTACGCGTAATCAACGTCTTCCGGCTGGGTGTACAGTGCAGAAGCGTCCATATGGCTGTTGTCCACGCCGTCTTCTTCGCCACCGGTGCAACCCAGTTCGATTTCCAGAGTCATGCCCATTTTGGACATGCGCGCCAGATATTTGGAGCAGATTTCGATGTTCTCTTCCAGAGACTCTTCAGACAGGTCGATCATGTGAGAAGAGAACAGCGGTTTGCCGGTTGCTGCGAAGTGTTTTTCACCCGCGTCCAGCAGACCGTCGATCCACGGCAGCAGTTTCTTCGCGCAGTGGTCAGTGTGCAGGATAACCGGAACACCGTAGTGTTCAGCCATCTGGTGAACATGATGCGCGCCAGAGATAGCACCCAGGATTGCAGCGCCCTGAGGCACGTCGGACTTCACGCCTTTACCCGCGATGAAAGAAGCACCACCGTTGGAGAACTGTACAATTACCGGCGCTTTAACTTTTGCAGCAGTTTCCAGAACGGCGTTGATGGAGTCGGTACCCACGCAGTTAACAGCTGGCAGAGCAAAGTTGTTTTCTTTAGCTACCTGGAAAACTTTCTGTACGTCATCACCAGTGATTACGCCTGGTTTTACGAAATCAAAAATTTTAGACATATTACGAGTCCTGTATCTTCGGCCGTTATACACATCATCCTTCAAGCCGCCTCATCGTTGGCTGCTCTCGCTCGCCCCAGTCACTTACGTAAGTAAGCTCCCGGGAACTCACTCTGTTGCCGCCTTGATGCAACTCGAATGATTTTGTGTAAAGAATTGAAGCGTGCTCTAAAGCGCGCTGAAATAAGGGCAGGTTTCCCTGCCCATTAAAGTCTTACTTTTTAGCACGCTCTTCGAGCATGGCTACTGCTGGCAGTACTTTGCCTTCCACGAATTCGAGGAACGCGCCGCCGCCAGTAGAGATGTAGGAGATTTTGTCAGCAATGCCGAACAGGTCGATTGCTGCCAGGGTGTCACCGCCGCCTGCGATAGAGAATGCTTCGCTGTCTGCGATGGCATTAGCAACGATTTCAGTACCTTTGCGGAAATTCGGGAATTCGAACACGCCAACCGGGCCGTTCCACAGAATGGTTTTCGCATTCTTCAGGATGTCAGCCAGCTGCTGTGCAGAAGCGTCGCCGATATCCAGGATCTGCTCGTCTTCTTTCACATCGCTTACGGACTTCAGGGTAGCCGGTGCAGTTTCAGAGAATTCAGTCGCTACGCGAACGTCGGTTGGGACCGGGATGTCGCAAGTGGTCAGCAGACGCTTAGCTTCGTCAACGAGATCTGCTTCGTACAGGGATTTACCCACGTTGTGGCCTTGAGCAGCAACGAAGGTGTTCGCGATACCACCGCCAACGATCAGCTGGTCAGCAATTTTTGACAGAGAGTCCAGAACGGTCAGTTTGGTAGAAACTTTAGAACCACCAACAATAGCAACCATCGGACGAGCAGGTTCTTTCAGCGCTTTACCCAGTGCATCCAGCTCGGCAGCCAGCAGCGGACCTGCACAAGCAACATCGGCGAATTTACCGATACCGTGAGTAGACGCCTGCGCACGGTGAGCAGTACCGAAAGCATCCATAACGAATACGTCGCACAGAGCAGCATATTTTTTGGAGAGTGCTTCGTCGTCTTTCTTCTCGCCTTTGTTAAAGCGAACGTTTTCCAGAACAACCAGTTCACCGGCAGCGACTTCAACGCCGTCCAGGTAATCTTTTACCAGGCGAACCGGAGCAGACAGTTTGTCTTTCAGGTAGTTAACAACCGGCAGCAGAGAGAATTCTTCGTTGTACTCGCCTTCGGTAGGACGACCCAGGTGGGAAGTTACCATCACTTTAGCACCCTGTTTCAGGGCCAGTTCGATGGTCGGCAGGGAAGCACGGATACGCGCATCGCTGGTTACTTTCCCTTCTTTAACTGGTACGTTCAGGTCCGCACGGATAAAAACGCGTTTACCAGCCAGATCCAGATCGGTCATCTTAATTACAGACATGGTGAATCCTCTCGTTGATTCATAAAGTTTTGTCGACGCTCAAGCGTCGAGCCTGAAACCAATAGCAGCCATCGCTAACGTCGTGTCGAGCATACGGTTAGCAAAGCCCCATTCATTATCACACCAGACCAGCGTTTTGATCAGGTGAGCGCCACTCACACGCGTTTGCGTACCATCAACGATGGCGCTGTGCGGGTCGTGGTTAAAATCTACTGAGACCAACGGTAATTCCGTATAGTCAACTATACCATGAAATGCACCTTGTGCTGCTTTTTGCAGCAACTGGTTGACTTCACTGGCTTTTACTGGTTTTTTCACCGTCACGCTTAAGTCGATCGCCGTCACATTTATGGTCGGTACACGCACCGCTATCGCTTCAAAACGATCGTTAAACTGCGGGAAAATTCGCGTGATGCCCGCCGCCAGTTTGGTATCAACCGGAATGATCGACTGGCTGGCCGCTCGCGTGCGACGCAGGTCAGGATGATAAGCATCAATAACCTGCTGATCGTGCATCGCGGAGTGGATCGTGGTGACGGTACCAGACTCAATGCCGTAAGCATCATCCAGCAATTTAATGACGGGTATTATGCAATTCGTGGTGCAGGAGGCATTGGAAACGATCCGGTGCTCAGCGCGCAGCTGATCCTGATTAACGCCAAACACAACGGTTGCGTCGATGTCGTGACTACCAGGATGTGAAAAGAGCACTTTCTTTGCGCCGGCGGCAATATGCGCCTCGCCGTGTTCGCGGCTGCCGAAAACCCCCGTACAATCCAGCACAACGTCGACACCCAGTTCGCGCCACGGAAGCGCATCGAGCGTTCGCTCATGCAGAATGCGGATCGCGTCATCGCCAACGATGAGCTGGTCTCGTTCCTGACGAACATCCCAGGCAAAACGCCCATGGCTGGTGTCATATTTCAACAAATGCGCCATGCCTGCAGCATCCGCCAGTTCGTTGATTGCCACCACGGTGATTTCCGCCCGACGCCCGGATTCATATAAAGCACGAACCACGTTGCGTCCGATGCGACCGAAACCATTAATCGCTACGCGTACGGTCATAGGTCTCCTGCAAGGATTTCTCAGAAACGATGTGGCAGACAGAGTAATGCAGCAAATCGCTCAGGGAAACCTTACCTGTCGCAAACTGCGACTAATTGGTTAATTGTCGAACATTTAATCGACTGAAACGCTTCAGCTAGAATAAGCGAAACGCGGAATAAAAGGAATGATTGTCCAGCAACAGAACACAGTTATCTGACTTACGTCACATTTTAACGTCCTTCAACGCGACTTTTATTCCATATTCCAGAATTACGAATAACCGTAGCAAGATTATTTCGTTGCCATGTCACAAATCCTGATTTATATCAGAAAGCTCCCTAACCCGCGTCTATATTATCAGCGCTACGTCCGAGTCTCGGAGTCCCTCAACTATGGCAACATTCTATCCTCATCCATCTGAAGCTCGCTTTCATGCGCTGCGTTTATTACCGGGCCAGGAAGTCTTTTCAGCGCTACACGCTTTTATCCAGCAGCATCAACTACAGGCAGCCTGGATAGCGGGTTGCACCGGCAGTTTGACCAACATTGCTCTGCGCTTCGCCGGACGTGAAGAAACCACATTACTTACGGGTACGTGGGAAATTATCTCTCTGAACGGCACGCTGGAACTTACCGGCGAGCATCTCCATCTGGCGGTTGCTGACCCACACGGCGCGATGCTGGGCGGACACATGATGCCGGGCTGTACCGTGCGAACCACGCTGGAGCTGGTGATTGGCGAGTTGACGTCTCTGGCATTCAGCCGTCAGCCCTGCGCCGTTTCCGGTTATGACGAACTGGTTATTTCATCCCGCTAACGCTTCACTTATACGAGGTCTTTTATGGCGCGTCGCCAATTTTCCAGCCAGTCTCTGGTTCTTATTGTCATTGCTATCGCCATCAACATGGTCGGTGGGCAGCTTATCAGCATGTTGAAATTACCTATTTTTCTCGACTCGATTGGCACGTTGATCAGCGCGGTGCTGTTAGGCCCGGTAGTGGGGATGCTAACCGGATTACTCACTAACCTGTTGTGGGGGTTACTGACCGATCCGATCGCCGCCGCCTTTGCGCCCGTCGCCATGGTTATTGGACTGGTCGCCGGTTGGCTGGCACGGGCGGGATGGTTTCGCACCTTACCCAAAGTCGCGGTCAGCGGCGTAATTATCACGCTTGCCGTGACCCTCGTTGCCGTGCCGATTCGCACGACTCTGTTCGGCGGTGTCACTGGCAGCGGCGCGGATCTTTTTGTCGCCTGGATGCACTCGGTCGGTCAGAACCTGATGGAGTCCGTCGCCATCACCGTCATCGGAGCGAATCTGGTCGATAAAATCCTCACGGCAATCATCGTCTGGGTGCTGCTGCGACAGCTTCCGCTGCGCACCACGCGCCATTTCCCTACGATGTCTGCCGTGCGCTAAATGCATCCGTTTACGTCGTTAACTCTGTGGGCGCTTGCCGCCTGCTCCACGCTCCTGCTGCCAGCCGGAGTGCCGCTCAGCTTGTACAGCGCCGCGACGTTTGTCGGTTTGCTATGTATGAAGGCTACGTGGTCGCGGGCGAAATACGTACTCTGGCTGATGATCCCCTTAGGACTGGGGCTATGGCTGGTACACGGCGGATGGCTTACCGAGTGGATTAGCGGGCAGCCGCGCACACCGGAACGCTGGGCCGATGCCGTTACGCTCTGGCTGCGGATCCTGGCCATTGTGTCGACATCGCAGATGTGGATGCAGTACGTGCCGGTTGCGCGCTTTATGCGCGCCCTGTTTGCTTCACGCCTGCCGCCAGGCGTTGCCTATCTGTTTGCAGGCCCGCTGCTGGTGGTTGAACAGCTCAAACGCCAGTTGGCGATTATTCACGAGGCTCAGCGCGCACGCGGCGTACCGCTGGATGAATCCTGGTACCAACGTTTACGCGCTATGCCGGCATTAATTGTGCCGCTCACCCATAACGCGCTCAATGACTTAGCCGTTCGCGGTGCAGCGCTCGATATGCGGGGATTTCGCCTGCATCGCACTCGCACCACTCTATGGGCGCCGCCAGACAGCACCTTACAACGTCTGGCCCGCTACGGTATGGTGGTTCTGATGGCAGTTGAGACAGGAATCTGGATATGGTTACGTTAGAGCAGTTTCGCTATATTCCGACGCACGCTATGCGGCCATCCGCCTGTTACGATTTCCATTACGCCAGGCCTGGTATGGTGGCTATTTTTGGTGAGAACGGCAGCGGGAAAAGTACGCTGGCACAGCTGATGGCTGGCTGGTACCCCGACTTCCTTCCGGGAGAAATTGAGGGCACAGGCACGCTACTGGGTAATCCCATCGGGAAACTGTCGCTGGTCGAGCAGTCGAGTACCATCCAGCTTGTGCAGCAGTCACCTTACCTGCAGCTTTCAGGTTGTACTTTCAGCGTGGAGGAAGAAGTGGCGTTTGGCCCGGAAAATCTCTGCCTTACCGAGACTGAAATTATGCAGCGCATAGATGCCGCCCTTACGCTGACGGAATGTCAGCCTCTGCGCCATCGTCATCCCGGCACCCTTTCCGGCGGGGAAACCCAGCGGGTGGTGATTGCCAGCGCACTCGCCATGCAGCCGAAAATATTGATTCTGGATGAAGCGTTCAGTCGCCTGACGGCGCAAGCCACGGCAATGCTGCTGGCTCGACTGCAGCAGTGGGCACAGGAACAGCATGCTTTGGTGATACTTTTCGAACGCAACCCTTCACCTTTTCTCAGCTACTGCCAGCAGGCATGGCAACTGCGCGACGGAGCATTGTCATCACTATGCTAACGCTAAACCAGGTCAGCTATCGCTGGCCGAACGCCGCCGATGACTGTTTACGCAATATTTCGCTGGAACTCCAGGAGGGGGAATGGCTGGCGCTAACGGGCGATAATGGCGCAGGAAAATCCACGCTTTTGCGCATCATGGCCGGGCTACTGACGCCCTCATCCGGCACAATAACCGTTCAAAATCGTGCGATTGCGCAACTGAAAAACCGGGAGCGCGCCAGGGTGCTCGGCGTACTGTTTCAGGAGGCGGAGAATCAAATCTTTCACAGCAAGGTTGCAGAGGAAGTGGCCTTCGGATTACGGCTACAGAAGCTTCCGGCGACTGAAATTGCGCAACGCACGATGGCGGCGCTGCGATTATGTCAGTTAGAGGATGTCGCCGACGCGCACCCGCTCGATCTGCATACTGCACAACGACGTATGGTTGCCGTCGCCAGTCTGGAAGCCCTCGAACCCGCTATTCTACTGCTGGATGAGCCCAGCCGGGACTTTGATGCGCACTGGCTTGGCGTCTTTGAAAACTGGCTGGCAGTGTGTCGTACGCGTGGCGCCAGCGTTGTGGCGATCAGTCATGACGCAGCATTTACGCAGCGCCATTTTTCGCGCGTAGTACGTCTTGAAGCAGGTCAGCTACGCACGTAACTACCCTGATAAGCAAAAAAACGGGCCGCCTAAGCGACCCGTTTTCACCTGTAATCGAAATTACAGCAGTTCTTTTGCTTTCGCGACCACGTTGTCTACGGTGAAGCCGAATTCTTCAAACAGCAGTTCTGCCGGTGCAGACTCACCAAAGGTAGTCATACCGACGATAGCGCCGTTCAGGCCCACGTATTTGAACCAGTAGTCAGCAATGCCTGCTTCGATAGCGACGCGAGCAGAGACAGCTTTCGGCAGTACGGATTCACGGTAAGCCGCATCCTGCTTGTCGAATGCATCGGTAGACGGCATGGAAACCACGCGCGCTTTCACGCCTTCAGCGGTCAGTTTGTCCCAGGCAGCCACGGCAAGTTCAACTTCAGAACCGGTGGCGATGAAGATCAACTCCGGCTGACCCGCGCAATCTTTCAGCACGTAGCCACCGCGAGCGATGTTCGCCAGTTGCTCTGCGGTACGTTCCTGGTGTGCCAGGTTCTGACGGGAGAGGATCAGTGCGGTCGGGCCGTCCTGACGCTCAACACCGTATTTCCATGCTACTGCGGATTCAACCTGGTCACACGGACGCCATGTGCTCATGTTCGGGGTCACACGCAGAGAAGCAACCTGCTCTACCGGCTGGTGAGTCGGGCCATCTTCACCCAGACCGATGGAGTCGTGAGTATAGACCATCACCTGACGCTGTTTCATCAGCGCAGCCATACGCACCGCGTTACGGGCATATTCCACGAACATCAGGAAGGTGGAGGTGTACGGCAGGAAACCACCGTGCAGGGAAATACCGTTGGCGATAGCGGTCATACCGAATTCACGTACACCATAATGGATGTAGTTACCGGCAGTATCTTCGTTGATGGCCTTAGAACCAGACCACAGAGTCAGGTTAGATGGCGCGAGGTCAGCGGAGCCGCCGAGGAATTCAGGAAGCCAAGGACCGAAGGCTTCAATCGCGTTCTGAGACGCTTTACGGCTGGCGATTTTCGCCGGATTAGCCTGCAGCTTAGCAATGAACTCGTTGGCTTTCGCGTCGAAGTCAGACGGCATTTCACCTTTCATACGACGGGTGAATTCAGCAGCTTCCTGCGGGAAAGCTTTGGCATAAGCAGCGAACTTCTCGTTCCAGGCGGCTTCTTTTGCCTGGCCGGCTTCTTTCGCATCCCACTGCGCGTAGATTTCAGACGGGATTTCGAACGGCGCGTATTTCCAGCCCAGCTGTTCACGGGTCAGTGCGATTTCTGCATCGCCCAGCGGCGCACCGTGAGAGTCGTGGGTACCGGCTTTGTTCGGAGAACCGAAACCGATGATGGTTTTGCACATCAGCAAGGACGGTTTGTCGGTCACTGCGCGTGCTTCTTCAACAGCGCGTTTAATGGCGTCAGCATCGTGACCATCTACACCACGAATCACGTGCCAGCCGTAAGCTTCGAAACGCTTCGCGGTGTCATCGGTGAACCAGCCTTCAACGTGGCCATCGATAGAGATGCCGTTGTCATCATAGAACGCAACCAGTTTACCCAGTTTCAGCGTACCGGCCAGGGAACATACCTCGTGAGAGATACCTTCCATCATGCAGCCGTCGCCCATGAAAGCATAGGTGAAGTGGTCAACGATGTCGTGACCAGGACGGTTAAACTGCGCCGCCAGCGTTTTTTCAGCGATAGCCATACCCACTGCATTCGCAATGCCCTGACCCAAAGGACCGGTCGTGGTTTCAACACCCGCCGTGTAACCCACTTCCGGGTGACCCGGCGTTTTGGAGTGCAGCTGACGGAAGTTCTGCAGCTCGGACATCGGCAGATCATAGCCGGTGAGGTGCAGCAGGCTGTAAATCAGCATTGAACCGTGGCCGTTTGACAGCACGAAGCGGTCACGGTCAGCCCAGGACGGGTTAGTCGGGTTGTGGTTCAGGAAATCACGCCACAGGACTTCGGCAATGTCAGCCATACCCATCGGGGCACCCGGGTGACCGGATTTGGCTTTCTGTACTGCGTCCATGCTCAGCGCACGAATAGCATTGGCAAGCTCTTTACGTGAGGACATTTTGACTCCAGATCGGATAATGAAGGCCACGCCCTAAACGACTTGACGACAGCGCGTTTTGGGCTACGCCGGAAAAAAGTGCCAACAATGTAACCCAAGCCGCGTGTCATGTACATGGAGCATCCTTTCGCCGCTTCAGAAATCTCTGGATCATGCGCGCAAGTTGCGCAATCTTCTCGCCCGCTTATTGTTCTTTTCTTTATACTTAGGCCGAGCGTCGGTTCACCTGTAAACGACGCATTTTTTAGAATAATCCTGACCTTGTGCGGAAGAGAAAAAATGAAAATTCGCGCTTTACTGCTTGCTACGAGCATGGCGGCGGCATTGACCGGCTGCCAGAACATGGACTCAAACGGACTGCTTTCCTCAGGCGCAGAGGCTTTCCAGGCCTACAGTCTGAGCGATGCGCAGGTAAAAGCGCTGAGCGATCAGGCCTGTAAGGATATGGACAGCAAAGCTACCATCGCCCCGGCTGGCAGCGAGTATGCAACGCGTCTTGGCAAAATCGCCGCCGCGCTTGGCGATAACATTAACGGCCAGCCGGTGAACTACAAAGTGTATATGGCGAAAGATGTGAATGCCTTTGCCATGGCGAACGGCTGTATCCGCGTATACAGCGGCCTGATGGATATGATGACCGACAACGAAGTCGAAGCGGTGATCGGCCACGAAATGGGTCACGTTGCGCTGGGCCACGTGAAAAAAGGGATGCAGGTTGCGCTGGGTACGAACGCCGTGCGCGCAGCTGCGGCTTCCGCTGGCGGTATTGTCGGCAGCCTGTCGCAGTCGCAATTGGGCGATCTTGGCGAGAAACTGGTGAACTCGCAGTTCTCCCAGCGTCAGGAATCCGAGGCGGATGATTACTCGTATGATCTGTTGCGCAAACGTGGGATCAATCCGGCTGGCTTAGCCACCAGTTTTGAGAAACTGGCAAAACTGGAAGCAGGACGTCAAAGCTCAATGTTTGACGATCACCCGGCATCCGCAGAACGTGCGCAACATATTCGCGATCGCATGAGCGCAGACGGGATCAAGTAATCTTCGAACAGTGCCGGATGGCGGCGTGAACGCCTTATCCGGCCTACAAATTCAGCAACAATGTAGGCCGGATAAGCGCAGCGCCATCCGGCAAAAAACAGCTTACTCGCCTTTCTTAGCCGCCTGGATATAGAGCATTTCTAATGCTAACGTTGCCGCCGCCAGTGCGGTGATCTCTGACTGATCGTAGGCCGGAGCCACTTCAACAACATCCATCCCGACGATGTTCAGATCTTTCAGACCACGTACCAGTTTTATCGCGCGATCGGACGTCAGGCCGCCGATCACTGGCGTACCGGTTCCTGGTGCAAACGCCGGATCCAGACAGTCGATATCAAAAGTCAGGTATACCGGCATATCACCGACAATCTGCTTAACCTGAGCGATAATGTCATCAACGCTGCGGTCGTTAACCTGGCATGCATCCAGCACGGTAAAACCGTTGTCTTTGTCGAACTCGGTACGAATACCGATCTGCACAGAGTGATTCGGATCGATCAGACCTTCGTTCGGCGCAGTGTAGAACATGGTGCCGTGGTCGAATTCGCAGCCGTTCGCGTAGGTGTCGGTGTGGGCGTCAAAGTGCACCAGCGCCATTTTACCAAAGTGTTTAGCGTGCGCGCGCAGCAGCGGCAGCGTGACGAAGTGGTCGCCGCCAAAGGAGAGCATGCGCTTACCGGCAGACAGCAGCTTCTCAGCATGCGCCTGCAGTTTTTCACTCATTTCACGCGCATCCCCGAACGCATAAACCAGATCGCCGCAGTCCACCACGTTCAGGCGCTCACGCATATCGAAGTTCCACGGGAAGCGGTTGTGCTCCCAGGCCAGGTTGGTGGAAACCTGACGGATCGCCGCCGGGCCATGGCGGCCACCCGCACGACCTGACGTTGCCATATCAAACGGTACGCCGGTGATCACCCAATCGGCGTCGCTGTCGTAGGGCATGAAGTTCATCGGCAGACGCAAAAAACCAAAGGCGTTAGAAACCAGGGAGTTGTCGTATTGATGACCTAAGGTGCTCATGTACTGACCTCTTTTAAAATCGGTGAAAAAAAATCCCCTCCGCGTCGTTAAGCCCGACGAGGAAGGGATTGATTTACGTGACTACTTGTATGGGCGAATTATCGCCTTAAAACTGCGCGGCTTCAAGCAAAGCGTTTATTTCCGGCAAGGCGGCGGCGCGTAACCGTTACTGTCCGCTGGAAACGCCTGGGCAGAGCACGGCGGTATCGCCTTCGCAACTTTTCCCTGTAGCTCAAAGGCGGCAAAACCAATCACTCCGGTGTTACGTACATCGCCCTGTGCGGAATTAGCCGCGTAAGAGTCCGAGGCAGAGGAAAACTGGAATGCCGCTTCGGTAGTGCTGTCTTTGCGGAATCCTTTGATTGCCAACGAATCTCCCGCATTCACAATATAGCCATTGTGACTCAGTGAACCCAGCTTGCCAGTAAGAACATCCAGTCCATCGACTGTGGCCACAATTTCATAATTTGTATCGCGACTGTTGTTACGCACATACAATTGATAGGTCATGCCCAATTTTGCCGGAATAAGATATTGCCATTTGCCGAAAGAATTATTGTAGTGCCGGGTAATAGGAATAGATCTGAAATTTGCATCACGAACCGCATACTCCAGGTCGCTAATACGAATGCTGTAAATCTGGTCATAACAAGACTGATATGCCGTCGAGTAATTAATGACTATCATCTCAGTCGGTTCACGGTCTACGCGTTCAGCGGACACGCCAGTCACCGTAGAGTGAACATCATTACCCCAGGCAGTTCCCACCTCGGAATCCGGAGCATTGCTGCGCTGCATCTGAGATGAGCAGCCCGTGATAAACAAAAAAACAACCGCAAATAATGCGTTAAATTTAAATCCTTTCATATCTGTTCCTTTACCGATGACGAGTTAATCTGGCAACAATGCTAGGGGTATTAAATAAGAAAGGAAGGGATTAACATCCTATTTCAGATATTGTTTAATAAAAAGGGCCGACTTATATAAATAAGTCAGCCCTCAAGAGGAATAATCTTAATTATTCGTCTTCGAGATAAGTGTATCCGTACAGACCCGCTTCGAACTCTTCGAGGAATTGCTGTTGCAGCTCAGCATCCAGATCGGTTTTTTTCACCTGGTCACGGAACTGCGTCAGCAGGGTGTTCGGATCCAACTGCACGTACTGCAGCATATCCGCCACGGTATCGCCTTCATCAGAAAGCTCAACTTCCACGCTGCCGTCGGGGAAGACGAACACGTCAACCGCTTCGGTATCACCGAACAGGTTGTGCATGTTGCCGAGGATCTCCTGGTACGCACCCACCATAAAGAAGCCCAGCATCGGCGGATTTTCCGGGTCGTATTCCGGCATCGGCATGGTCGTCGCAATCCCGTCGCCGTCGACGTAGTGGTCGATAGCGCCGTCGGAGTCACAGGTAATATCCAATAGCACCGCACGACGCTCTGGCACCTGATTCAGTCCTTCGAGCGGCAGTACCGGGAACAGTTGATCGATCCCCCATGCATCCGGCATCGACTGGAACAGGGAGAAGTTGACGTAAATCTTATCCGCCATACGTTCCTGTAGCTCGTCGATAATCGGACGGTGCGCGCGGTTGCTCGGGTCGAGCTGTTTCTGCACGTCATGGCACATGTTCAGATACAACTGCTCTGCCCACGCACGCTCCTGCAGGCTGAAGGTGCCTGAAGAGTAACCCACGTGAATATCATGCAGATCCATCTGGCTGTCGTGCAGCCATTCGCGCAGCGAACGACGGGTTCCCGGCTCGTGCATCTCTTGCCAGGTTTCCCACATGCTTTGCAGGGCACGCGGCGCATCGTCAGCCGGCGGCGTGGCTTCGGTATGTTCGCTACGCTCAACGCCGATAATGTTAGACACCAGCACAGTATGGTGCGCGGTAACCGCACGACCAGACTCGGTGATGACCGTCGGATGCGGCAGACCATGCTCTTCACAGGCATCGCCAATGGCCCAAATGATATTGTTGGCGTATTCGTTCAGGCCGTAGTTTACGGAGCAGTCAGACTGCGAACGGGTACCTTCGTAGTCCACGCCCAGACCACCGCCGACGTCGAAGCACTGGATATTCACGCCCAGCTTGTGCAGCTCAACGTAGAAACGAGCTGATTCACGTACGCCGGTGGCGATATCACGAATGTTCGCCATCTGCGAACCGAGGTGGAAGTGCAGCAACTGAATGCTGTCCAGACGACCGCGCTCGCGCAAAATTTCCACCAGTTGCAGCACCTGGTTTGCCGCCAGGCCGAATTTTGATTTCTCGCCACCGGAAGACTGCCATTTACCGGACCCCTGCGATGCCAGACGCGCACGCACGCCCAGACGCGGAACCACATTCAGACGTTCAGCTTCATCCAGCACGATAGCGATTTCAGACATCTTCTCGATGACCAGATAGACCTTATGGCCCATCTTCTCGCCAATCAACGCCAGACGGATGTATTCACGGTCTTTATAGCCGTTACACACGATCACGCTACGGGTCATTCCGGCATGGGCCAAAACGGCCATCAGTTCAGCTTTGGAACCGGCTTCCAGCCCCAGCGGTTCGCCGGAGTGGATCAGCGATTCAATCACGCGACGATGCTGGTTGACCTTGATCGGGTAAACGAGGAAATAGTCGCCGTTGTAACCGTAAGATTCACGGGCGCGTTTAAACGCGGCGTTAATCGAACGCAGTCGGTGTTGCAGGATCTGCGGGAAGCAGAATAATGCAGGCAGACGCTGGCCCTGCGCTTCACGGGCTTTCACCAACTCAGCAAGGTCAACGCGCGCTTCTGGTACGTCCGGATCCGGGCACACGCTGATGTGGCCCAGCTCATTGACGTCATAGTAGTTATTACCCCACCAGGCAATATTGTAAGTACGCAGCATCTTGCTGGCTTCCTCGGAACTCATTGCAACCTCCTGCATGGAGCGTAGTACACCGTGTTCGCCTGCTGACGAAGGCGAACCCAAAGAAATGTCGTCAGACATAGCGAACCTCAATTTTATTAACAAGTGTAAAACAGTTGACTACTATCGCAATCCATAGACGCGATAACAACCCAAATACAGGCAGAATTTCCAGCAGATAGTGCTGACGCTCCGACTGTGCGACCGGTTTCTTTTTCATATCAATGTAAACACGTAACCGAACTTAATGCTGACGGTTCGGCGAAACCACGAGAAAACTCTTGTTTACCAAGAGCGCCCTTGTTCAGTTCTTAGTGACCGTTACCGGCTCTTGAGTCCTGAGAAGCGCCGAGATGGGTATAACATCGGCAGGTATGCAAGATGCAGATTGCGGGGGACATATGTACACCGGAACGGTGCGACAGATTCAGCAGAATACAACGGTTCATTATCTCGTATCACCTCCACGGTTGCTCCTGACGGAACGAACCCACAAGCCAAAGCTAAAGTGTTAACCCGGCTGGAAGTGGCAACACGATGAAAACGTCGTGTGCTTTTTGTATGAGCCGCGCGCCGCGTTTTATACCGACAACAGTACGAAAATGCAAAAGATAAATACGTACATTGCCAGCACCGTCAGGAAAAATTTCCAGTTACATTTTCAGTACAATGCGACCTCAATCAAAAAAAGCTGGAAATCAGGCGAAGAACTGTCCTAAAATAGCCGTCCAGATGTTAATCCATCTATACCGATTAACACTCAGACTGCCAGTGTCCGTCATCTGCAGACTCATGGTAGAATCTTCTACACATGGCTATTCCACTCGACAGTTTGAGCTAACTAAATATTCCTTAGGTGAAATTAAATATGGCAAAACACCTTTTTACGTCCGAGTCCGTATCAGAAGGGCATCCTGACAAAATCGCTGACCAAATCTCTGATGCCGTGCTGGATGCAATCCTCGAGCAGGATCCGAAAGCACGCGTAGCCTGCGAAACCTATGTCAAAACCGGTATGGTTTTAGTTGGCGGTGAGATCACTACCAGCGCCTGGGTAGATATCGAAGAGATCACGCGTAACACGGTTCGCGAAATTGGCTATGTGCATTCCGACATGGGCTTTGACGCCAACTCTTGCGCGGTTCTGAGCGCCATCGGTAAGCAGTCTCCGGATATCAACCAGGGTGTTGACCGCGCGGATCCGCTGGAACAAGGCGCTGGCGACCAGGGCCTGATGTTTGGTTATGCAACCAATGAAACCGACGTGCTGATGCCTGCGCCAATCACCTACGCGCATCGTCTGGTACAGCGTCAGGCTGAAGTACGCAAAAACGGTACTCTGCCGTGGCTGCGCCCGGATGCAAAAAGCCAGGTCACTTTCCAGTATGACGACGGTAAAATTGTAGGTATTGATGCCGTGGTTCTGTCGACTCAGCATGCTGAAGATATCGACCAGAAATCTCTGCAAGAAGCCGTCATGGAAGAGATCATCAAGCCGGTACTGCCGACTGAATGGCTGAGCGCTGCGACCAAATTCTTCATCAACCCGACGGGTCGTTTTGTGATCGGCGGCCCGATGGGCGACTGCGGTCTGACCGGTCGTAAAATCATCGTTGATACCTACGGCGGCATGGCGCGTCACGGCGGCGGTGCATTCTCTGGTAAGGATCCGTCTAAAGTTGACCGTTCTGCAGCCTATGCAGCTCGTTACGTCGCGAAAAACATTGTTGCCGCTGGTCTGGCTGACCGTTGTGAGATTCAGGTTTCCTACGCCATCGGCGTGGCTGAACCGACCTCTATCATGGTAGAAACGTTCGGTACTGAAAAAGTGCCTTCTGAGCAACTGACCCTGCTGGTGCGCGAGTTCTTCGACCTGCGTCCGTATGGCCTGATTCAGATGCTGGATCTGCTGCACCCGATCTACAAAGAAACCGCAGCTTACGGTCACTTTGGCCGCGAACATTTCCCATGGGAAAAAACCGACAAAGCGCAGTTGCTGCGTGACGCTGCAGGTCTGAAGTAATTCCCTCACGGCTCAACGCTTATGAAGACCAGCCTCGCGCTGGTCTTTTTTTATTCCCCAATTTTCCCCCCAACGCCTCGTCACCTGAACAATGCAGTGAAGCGTTCCTCTAACAACAATGAAAGCGATTACATAGCACCGATTTTCTATCCACAACAAGTTAACATCTCTTTTCCGTCAAGCTTGCGTCACTGTTACATTATTTTTCAGGATCGTCTTAATTCCAGGCAATTAACCATATTTAATTGTATTATAAAATGTTAATTTTCAAATAGTTAATCAATAATCGTGATAAATATCAGTGTAACCGATTACACTAATGTGATGTGATTCGCATTTTTTTACCCCGTACTCACCTACCCTTAACATCAACAAAACTAGCTACCCAACCGGAGGGCATCATGCCTGACAATAAAAAAACGGGGCGTTCCAACAAAGCCATGACATTTTTTGTCTGCTTTCTTGCAGCCCTGGCTGGATTACTTTTTGGCCTGGATATCGGTGTTATTGCCGGTGCTTTACCGTTCATCACCGACGAGTTCCAAATTACCCCCCACACTCAGGAATGGGTGGTGAGTTCGATGATGTTTGGTGCTGCCGTGGGTGCCGTCGGCAGCGGTTGGCTCTCCTTCAAACTGGGGCGTAAAAAGAGTCTGATGATCGGCGCAATCCTGTTTGTTGCCGGTTCACTGTTCTCCGCCGCGGCGCCAAACGTTGAAGTGCTGCTGGTTTCCCGCGTGCTGCTCGGCCTGGCGGTGGGCGTTGCGTCTTATACCGCGCCGCTGTACCTGTCTGAAATTGCCCCGGAAAAAATTCGTGGCAGTATGATCTCTATGTATCAGCTGATGATCACCATCGGTATTTTGGGTGCGTATCTTTCCGATACGGCGTTTAGCTACAGCGGCGCATGGCGCTGGATGCTGGGCGTGATCATCATCCCTGCCCTGCTGCTGCTGGTTGGCGTTATCTTCCTGCCGGACAGCCCACGCTGGTTTGCTGCTAAACGTCGTTTTGTCGATGCTGAACGTGTTCTGTTGCGTCTGCGTGATACCAGCGCAGAAGCCAAACGCGAGCTGGATGAAATTCGTGAAAGCCTGCAGGTGAAACAGAGCGGCTGGGCGCTGTTTAAAGAAAACAGCAACTTCCGCCGCGCGGTATTCCTTGGCGTCCTGTTACAGGTGATGCAGCAGTTCACCGGGATGAACGTCATTATGTATTACGCACCGAAAATCTTTGAGCTGGCGGGCTACACCAACACCACCGAGCAGATGTGGGGGACGGTTATCGTCGGTCTGACCAACGTGCTGGCAACCTTTATCGCCATTGGCCTGGTTGACCGTTGGGGCCGCAAGCCTACGCTGATCCTCGGCTTTATCGTCATGGCCGTCGGTATGGGCGTGCTGGGTACGATGATGCACGTGGGTATTCACTCGGCGGCCGCGCAATACTTCGCTGTACTGATGCTGCTGATGTTTATCGTTGGCTTTGCCATGAGCGCCGGTCCGCTGATTTGGGTTCTGTGCTCTGAAATCCAGCCGCTGAAAGGCCGCGATTTCGGTATCACCTGCTCTACCGCAACCAACTGGATTGCCAATATGATCGTCGGTGCAACCTTCCTGACGATGCTGAACTCGCTGGGCAGCGCCAACACTTTCTGGGTCTACGGTGGCCTGAACGTCCTGTTCATCTTCCTGACCCTGTGGCTGATACCTGAAACTAAAAATGTCTCTCTGGAACACATTGAACGTAACCTGATGAAAGGTCGTAAACTGCGCGAAATTGGCGCACACGACTAATCACGAAAAGCTTCCTCCCCCGCGGGAGGAAGCCTTCCTCTTGCAGTCCCTTCCCTGTCGCACTATCCTCTGGCGTTATGAAAACCTCCCGTCTCCCTATCGCCATCCAGCAAGCCGTTATGCGTAGCCTGCGGGAAAAACTCGCTCAGGCCAATCTTAAGCTCAAGCGTAATTATCCGGAACCTAAGCTGGTGTACCAACAGCGCGGCACCGCTGCAGGCACCGCGTGGTTACAAACCTACGAAATCCGCCTCAATCCGGTACTGCTGATGGAAAATGTCGACGCATTCGTGAATGAGGTGGTGCCCCATGAACTGGCGCATTTACTGGTGTGGAAATACTTTGGTCGCGTGCCGCCGCACGGCAAAGAGTGGAAATGGATGATGGAGAGCGTGCTGGGCGTGCCAGCCCGACGCACGCATCAGTTCGAACTGCAATCCGTGCAGCGTAAGACCTTTACTTACCGCTGCAAGTGTCAGGAACACCAACTGACCGTACGCCGCCATAACCGCGTGGTACGCGGTGAAGCCACCTACCGCTGCGTTCACTGCGGCGAACCACTGATTGCAGAATAATCTTCAGAATTATCAGGAACTTTTCTGATCTAACTGATTGCATACAGGAATGACTTTCGCTACGTTGCGGGCTCGTTTTGACACGGAGTTCGTGATGTACCGTAATTTTTCTTTTGCTGCGGCCCTGTTAGCCGCAGCATTTTCAGGCCCGGCTTTAGCCGAAGGCATCAATAGTTTTTCCCAGGCAAAAGCCGCTGGCGTCAAAGTTAACGCCGATGCGCCAGGCGATTTCTACTGTGGTTGCAAAATTAACTGGCAAGGCAAAAAAGGGGTCGTGGACCTCGAATCCTGTGGCTATAAAGTGCGAAAAAACGAAAACCGCGCCAGTCGAATTGAATGGGAACACGTTGTCCCCGCCTGGCAGTTTGGTCATCAGCGCCAGTGCTGGCAGGACGGGGGGCGTAAAAACTGCGCTAAAGATCCGGTCTATCGCAAAATGGAAAGCGATATGCATAACCTGCAGCCTGCGGTAGGTGAAGTGAATGGCGATCGCGCAAACTTTATGTACAGCCAGTGGAACGGTGGCGAAGGCCAGTATGGACAGTGCGCGATGAAGGTTGATTTCAAAGAGAAAGTTGCCGAACCGCCTGCCCGCGCACGTGGCGCCATCGCGCGTACCTATTTTTATATGCGCGACCAATACAACCTGACGCTCTCCCGCCAGCAAACCCAGCTTTTTAATGCCTGGAATAAGCAGTATCCGGTCACCGACTGGGAGTGTGAGCGCGACGAACGCATCGCGAAGGTACAGGGGAATCATAACCCCTATGTGCAACGCGCTTGCCAGGCGCAAAAGAGCTAACCTACACTAGCGGCAATATTTTTAACCATGCCCTGGCCTTTAATAGCTCAGGGCCATGACGCGGATGTTTAACTATGCGCATTCCCCGCATTTATCACCCTGAGCCAATCACCTCCGGTAGCCAAATTTCACTGTGTGAAGATGCTGCCAACCATATCGGCCGCGTACTACGTATGGGGCCAGGCCAGCCGCTACAGCTGTTTGATGGCAGCAATCAGGTATTCGACGCCGAAATTACCCACGCCAGTAAGAAAAGCGTGGACGTGAAGGTGCTTAACGCTGAACTCGACGATCGGGAATCACCGTTGCATATCCACCTGGGCCAGGTAATGTCGCGCGGTGAAAAAATGGAATTTACTATCCAGAAATCGATTGAACTAGGTGTAAGCCTCATTACGCCACTTTTTTCTGAGCGCTGCGGCGTTAAACTGGACAATGAACGCCTGAACAAGAAGCTCCAGCAGTGGCAGAAAATCGCCATTGCCGCCTGCGAACAGTGCGGTCGTAACCGGGTGCCTGAAATTCGCCCGGCAATGGATCTGGAAGCATGGTGCGCAGAACAGGACGAAGGTCTGAAACTCAATCTGCATCCTCGCGCCAGCGCCAGCATCAACACGCTGCCGCTCCCGGTGGAGCGCATCCGCTTGCTGATTGGCCCGGAAGGTGGGCTATCGGCAGATGAAATTGCCATGACCGCACGGTATCAGTTTACTGATATTCTGTTAGGACCTCGCGTTCTGCGTACTGAGACAACTGCGCTCACCGCCATTACCGCGCTACAGGTGCGTTTTGGCGATCTGGGCTAACGGAGAAAAACAATGATCAAGCTCGGCATCGTGATGGATCCCATCGCAAGCATCAACATCAAGAAAGATTCCAGCTTCGCTATGCTGCTGGAAGCGCAACGCCGCGGTTACGAAATTCATTATATGGAGATGGCCGATCTTTATCTGATCAACGGTGAAGCCCGCGCCCATACGCGTACCCTGAGCGTAGAGCAGAACTACGACAAATGGTATGAGTTCAAGAGCGAGCAGGATCTCCCGCTGGCAGACCTGGACGTTATTCTGATGCGTAAGGATCCGCCGTTTGATACCGAGTTCATTTATGCAACCTATATTCTGGAACGTGCAGAAGAAAAAGGAACGCTGATCGTCAACAAACCGCAGAGCCTGCGCGACTGCAACGAGAAGTTGTTCACCGCATGGTTTGCCGATCTGACGCCGGAAACGCTGGTCACGCGTAACAAAGCGCAGTTGAAAGCCTTCTGGCAAAAACACAGCGACATCATTCTCAAACCGCTGGACGGCATGGGCGGAGCCTCTATTTTCCGCGTGAAGGAAGGCGATCCGAACCTTGGCGTTATTGCGGAAACGCTGACAGAGCACGGTACCCGCTACTGCATGGCGCAGAACTATCTGCCGGCCATTAAAGATGGCGATAAACGCGTGCTGGTGGTTGATGGCGAACCCGTTCCGTACTGCCTGGCGCGTATTCCGCAGGGCGGTGAAACCCGTGGCAACCTGGCCGCAGGTGGCCGTGGCGAGCCGCGTCCATTAACCGACAGTGACTGGGAAATTGCCCGTCGCATTGGGCCGACGCTGAAAGCGAAAGGTTTGATTTTTGTTGGTCTGGACATCATTGGCGATCGTCTGACGGAAATTAACGTCACCAGCCCAACCTGTATTCGTGAAATTGAAGCGGAGTTCCCGGTCTCTATTACCGGTATGCTAATGGACGCCATTGAAGCGCGCCTGCAAAAATAAAAGAACTCGCCGGTAGAAGGGACCCTACCAATACTAATAGTGACAGCGCTCCTGTTTGTACGCATACTGGGCGCTGTTGCTTTTTTGAACCAGGAAACAGAACCTCTGACAATGAATTTACAGCATCACTTTCTAATTGCCATGCCTGCTCTCCAGGATCCAATTTTCCGCCGTTCCGTGGTGTACATCTGTGAGCATAATGAGAACGGAGCAATGGGGATTATCGTTAATAAGCCTCTGGAAAACTTACAAATTGAAGGGATTCTGGAAAAGCTGAAGATTACCCCAGAAGAACGCGATCCGGCCATTCGTCTGGATAAGCCCGTGATGCTCGGCGGCCCGCTGGCAGAAGACCGTGGATTTATACTTCATACCCCACCGTCGCGCTTTGCGTCCAGTATTCGCATTTCTGATAACACCATCATCACAACCTCCCGCGATGTATTAGAAACCCTGGGCACACAAGAACAACCGTCCGAAGTGCTGGTTGCACTGGGTTATTCATCATGGGAAAAAGGTCAACTGGAGCAAGAGCTACTGGATAACGCCTGGCTCACGGCCCCCGCAGATCTCAACATCTTATTCAAAACGCCGATTGCCGACCGCTGGCGCGATGCGGCGAAGCTTATCGGGATAGATATTCAGACCATGCCCGGCGTGGCGGGACACGCATGATGAGCGGAACATTACTCTCTTTTGATTTTGGTACGAAAAGTATCGGCGTCGCCGTGGGTCAGCGCATTACCGGTACGGCCAGGCCATTGCCCGCCATCAAAGCACAGGACGGTACGCCAGACTGGAATTTGATTGAACGCCTGCTGAAAGAGTGGCAACCGGATGAAATCATTGTCGGCCTGCCGCTCAACATGGATGGCACCGAACAGCCCCTTACCGCGCGCGCACGTAAATTCGCTAACCGCATTCATGGTCGCTTTGGCGTAACCGTAACGCTGCACGATGAACGTTTGAGCACCGTCGAAGCCCGCTCAGGCCTGTTTGAGCAAGGCGGTTACCGGGCGTTGAATAAAGGCAAAGTGGACTCCGCTTCTGCCGTTATTATCCTGGAAAGCTATTTCGAGCAGGGCTATTAAAGCCGCCCCTGCGCCAGTCGCTGCTGCAAACTTTGTGCAAACGTCTGCATACCTGTCTGCTGCCCGGTTTGAATCACGCCGGGTAGCTGATGCGTTTTCCCTTCGCGGATCAAATTGCCCACGGCGGGCGTGTTGACGAGCAGTTCGAATAGCGCCACGCGTCCTCCCTGCTTATCCTCCTCCAGTTTTTGCGAAAGAACCGCCCGCAGGCTGTCTGCCAGTTGGTTACGCACCGGATCTTTCTCTGATGCAGCAAAGGAATCCACCAGCCGCGCAATGGATTGTGCAGCCCCACGCGTGTGTAGCGTTGCCAGCACCAGATGTCCGGTCTCCGCCGCCGTTAATGCCAGCCGAATGGTTTCCACGTCGCGCAGCTCGCCCAGCAAAATAACATCGGGATCTTCGCGTAGCGCACCGCGCAAACCGGCGGCGAAAGAGGCGCAGTGTACGCCCACCTCCCGCTGTTGAATGAGACAACGCTGGCTGGCGTAGCGGTATTCAATAGGATCTTCCAGCGTCAGAATGTGTCCCTCAATATGCTGATTAAGATACTCCACCATCGCCGCCAGGGTCGTAGATTTACCGCTGCCGGTGGCGCCTGTCACCAGAATTAACCCATTTTCACTGCGCAGCAGTTCAGGTATGACCGCGGGAGTCTGGAGATCGTCTAAATGAGGACAATCCAGCGGTAGCAGTCTTAGCGCCAGTGACGTTCCTTGCTGATGGGCAAATGCGCTGGCGCGCAGGCGCCGGGAGTCCGTCAGGGTAACGGCAAAATCAACCTGCCCTTGCTCCCGCCACTGTACCTGTTGTTGCTCACTGAGCCAGCACATCAGCAGATTCTCTACGTCAGGCGTGGTAAATGGCGCGTTTTCGATTTTTCCACGCCTGCGCCAACGCGCAGGCCATGCATTGCACAGGTGTAGATCCGACACGTTATGCTTTACACTAAGGGCCACTATTTCTTCCATATTCATATGAACATCCTCGGAAAATGAACGATATCGCGCATAACCTGGCACATGTCCGGGACAAAATCTCAGCCGCCGCGACGCGTTGCGGGCGGTCTTCAGAAGAAGTTACGTTGCTTGCAGTCAGCAAAACCAAACCTGCGAGCGCCATCGAAGAAGCCATTACCGCAGGGCAGCGAGCCTTCGGTGAAAACTATGTCCAGGAAGGGGTGGATAAAATCCGCTACTTTCAGGAAAAAGGCGTCAACGATCTGCAGTGGCACTTTATCGGCCCGCTGCAGTCCAACAAAAGTCGTCTGGTCGCAGAACATTTTGACTGGTGCCATACGATTGATCGTCTGCGCATCGCTGCCCGTCTGAGCGAACAGCGCCCGGCAGACCTGCCGCCGCTGAATGTGTTGATCCAGATAAATATCAGCGATGAGAACAGTAAGTCAGGGATTCCGCTGGCAGAGCTTGATGCCCTGGCCGCTGAAGTCGCTGCGCTGCCGCGCATTACCCTGCGTGGTTTGATGGCAATTCCCGCGCCTGAGTCAGATTATGTAAGGCAGTTTGAAGTTGCACAGCAAATGGCTGTAGCATTTGCCGGGTTGAAAACACGCTACCCAAATATCGATACGCTCTCGCTGGGGATGTCTGATGATATGGATGCCGCTATCGCGGCGGGTAGCACGATGGTGCGCATAGGCACTGCCATTTTTGGTGCTCGTGATTACACTAAAAAATAAGGAAAACTAAGGAACACCATGAATACGTTGACCTTCCTGCTCTCAACGGTAATTGAGCTGTATACCATGGCGCTGCTATTGCGTGTGTGGATGCAGTGGTCTCGCTGCGATTTTTACAACCCGTTCTCACTGTTTATTGTGAAAATCACCCAACCTATTATTGGGCCGTTACGCCGCATTATCCCCCCGATGGGACCGATCGACAGCGCATCAGCATTAGTCGCGCTCGTTCTCAGCTTTATCAAAGCCATCGTGCTGTTTAAGGTGGTGACGTTCCAGCCGATCATCTGGATCGCCGCCGTGCTGATTGTCCTGAAAACCATCGGACTGCTGATTTTCTGGGTACTGCTGGTGATGGCGATTATGAGCTGGGTCAGCCAGGGCCGCAGCCCGGTGGAGTACGTGCTGATCCAACTGGCGGATCCGCTGCTGCGTCCTATTCGTCGTATTCTTCCGGGAATGGGAGGGATCGATTTCTCGCCGATGATCCTGGTTCTGCTGCTCTATGTCATTAACATGGGGATCGCGGAAGTGTTACAGGCGACAGGCAACATGCTGCTGCCGGGGCTGTGGATGGCACTATGAGTGCCGTAACACCCTGCGATGACGGTCTGGTTTTACGGCTCTACATTCAGCCGAAAGCCAGCCGTGACAGTATTGTGGGTTTACATGGCGACGAGCTAAAAGTCGCCATTACCGCCCCGCCGGTTGATGGACAAGCCAACAGCCATCTGGTGAAGTTTCTCGGCAAACAGTTCCGCGTAGCGAAAAGCCAGGTCGTTATTGAGAAGGGCGAGCTTGGCCGCCATAAACAGGTTAAAATTATTCATCCGCAACAGATCCCGCCCGAAATTGCGGCGCTAACTGATTAGGTATCCCATGCAAAAAGTTGTCCTCGCGACCGGCAATGCCGGTAAAGTGCGTGAACTCGCCTCTCTTCTGAGTGATTTCGGTCTTGATGTTGTTGCCCAAACGGATCTGGGTGTTGATTCTGCAGAAGAGACCGGGCTGACGTTTATTGAGAACGCCATTCTGAAGGCGCGTCATGCCGCGCAAATTACGGGTTTGCCAGCCATTGCTGATGACTCCGGCCTGGCGGTTAATGCCCTTGGCGGCGCGCCGGGTATCTATTCAGCCCGCTATTCCGGCGAAGATGCGACCGACCAACAGAACCTGGAAAAACTGCTGTACACCCTGCGGGATGTCCCGGATGACCAGCGTCAGGCGCAATTCCACTGCGTGCTGGTGTATATGCGCCATGCGGACGATCCCACGCCTTTAGTGTGCCACGGAAGCTGGCCGGGCGTGATTACCCGTGAACCGGCCGGAAACGGTGGTTTTGGTTACGACCCAATCTTTTTTGTGCCGTCCGAAGGAAAAACAGCTGCTGAGCTGACCCGCGAAGAAAAAAGTGCGATTTCCCACCGCGGACAGGCACTGAAGCTGCTGCTGGATGCCCTGCGTAATGGTTAACCTTCCGCCGCTAAGTCTTTATATTCACATCCCGTGGTGCGTGCAGAAATGCCCGTACTGCGACTTTAACTCGCATGCACTTAAGGGCGAGGTTCCTCATGACGACTATGTTCAGCACCTGCTGAGCGATCTTGATTCTGAGGTTGCACACGCTCAGGGACGTGAAGTAAAGACGATTTTTATCGGTGGTGGTACGCCGAGCCTGCTTTCTGGCCCGGCAATGCAAACGCTGCTCGACGGCGTGCGCGCACGGCTGAATCTGGCCGCAGATGCAGAAATCACGATGGAGGCGAATCCCGGGACGGTGGAAGCCGATCGCTTTGTTGATTATCAACGCGCTGGCGTCAACCGTATCTCGATTGGCGTACAGAGCTTTAGCTCCGCCAAACTCGAGCGTCTGGGACGTATTCACGGGCCGGAAGAAGCCAAACGAGCAGCACACCTGGCGAGCGATCTGGGGCTACGCAGCTTTAACCTCGACCTGATGCATGGTTTGCCGGATCAGACGCTGGAAGAGGCGCTGGGCGATTTACAGCAGGCCATCGCGCTCAACCCATCGCATCTTTCCTGGTATCAGTTGACCATCGAACCCAACACACTGTTCGGGTCCCGACCACCGGTATTACCGGACGACGACGCGCTGTGGGATATTTTTGAGCAAGGCCACCAGTTGCTGACCGCCGCCGGGTATCAACAGTACGAAACCTCAGCCTATGCGAAGCCAGGCTATCAGTGTCAGCACAACCTTAATTACTGGCGTTTTGGCGACTATCTCGGTATTGGCTGCGGCGCGCATGGCAAAATTACGTTCCCGGACGGGCGCATTCTGCGTACCACCAAAACGCGGCATCCGCGTGGCTACATGCAAGGGCGCTATCTCGAAAGCCAGCGTGATGTCGCCGAAGCCGATAAGCCGTTCGAGTTCTTTATGAACCGTTTCCGGTTGCTTGAGGCCGCGCCTCGCGCGGAGTTCACACAATATACCGGGCTTACCGAGGACGTTATTCGTCGACAGATCGATGAGGCTATTTCCCAGGGCTACCTGAGTGAATGCGATGAATACTGGCAGATTACCCAACATGGTAAGCTGTTTTTGAATTCGCTGCTGGAGCTGTTTCTGGCGGAGTAATGTTTGATGCGCCCGCGGGCGCATCATTGACATAATTATCTGATAACACCTTTGCGGCGCAGGTCATTGGTTTCCTTGTCCCAACGATCGCAGACTTCATTAATATCGGCGATTTTAATCCGCAGGTTCGTTTGCTGGGTTTGCAGTTTATACATAGCGATATTCAACGGATACTGCCCTTTTTCAAACTTAATCCAGTCATTTTGCGCTTTGCGGCTAAGCTCTTGCGACTTCAAAAATACCTGTCGGCGCTGTTCGCTTATATCGAAATCTTTTTTCTGGATGATCGGAGTTTCGTAACACTTATCCCCTTCTTTGCGACACGCCGCCAACGCAGGTTGATAAACCTCTTTTTCATATTTCGCCGCGAACGCTTCACTATCGTTATTTTTAATAAAGTCATCGCGTTCTTTGTACATATGTTTGAACGCTTCTTCCCGGGTCATTACTTTGCCATCAGCCCCCTTGCCCCAGTATGCGTCGGCTTTTTTCTTCGCCGCGGCGATCTGTGGATCCAAGGCTTTTACTTCACTTTCAGTGCTCGCAATGGATTTTCTCTGCGCCTCACACTCGGCATCTATTTGACTGAAACGGAAGTTAAAATCATCCCCGTTCACCACCAGATATTTGTCGTTAGTTTTAATATCATCAACCACCCGCCCTGTATCACTGGCCGCCATTTGCATGGAGAAATAATTGACTGTCCAGCCAGAGTCAAGTGTGCCTTTACTGGTCAGCATGGCAGAAAACTTAACCGGACGATCTTTCGTCCAGGTTCTTTCAAAAAATTTATAATCCCCGGCCAGTCCAACTAAAGCGTACAAATCATCTCTCGAGGACACATCGCCCTGGGCAGACCACGTCGCCTGATTACCTGTCGAGTCGAGATTTTTTAAGGTGACGGAATTCAGTTTAAGGATGTCATGATATTGCTTGCTAAATTGCTCTTTTAAAACTTGATCAGTGGGCTGAACCACCTCCGCCCAGCTATAACCTGAAACCAGCGCAAACAGCGTGGCTCCAGCAATCCATTGTCGAAACACGGTAATTCTCCTGTGCAAAATAACGATCGGCAATCATCATAACCACAAAAATGATTAGCAAATTAATCGTTACGCATATTCAGGAGTTTTTGAGAAAACGCCCCAGTCGGATGACCGGGGCCGGAGTGATTAATACTGATTAAACATTTCCTGAATCTGCTTAGGATCTTTGGTTTCGGTCAGCGCCAGCTGCAGCAGCACGCGGGCTTTTTGCGGGTTCAGCGAGCCAGAAGCCACAAAGCCATATTTCGCATCATCAACTTCAGCATCCTGGGTGGTGGCACCAGTCGGTACACGGGATGAACGTACGACAACGGTTCCTTTATGCGCGGCAGTTGCCAGCGTATCGAAAATGGTTTTATACAGGTTACCGTTACCTACACCCGCACTAACGATCCCTGCGTAACCCGCATCTACCAGCGCTTTTGCCGGCAGATCGGAGGCGTTAGCATAGTTGTAAACAATCCCGACTTTCGGCAGCTCGGTCAGCTTAGAAACATCGAACGGCGTGGATGTAGTGTGCTTACGCGCAGGCGTACGCTGGTAGTCGATTTTACCGTTATGAATGTAACCCAACGGGCCGTAGTTAACGGATTTGAAGGTAGCAACGTCAGTGGTATTGGTTTTGGTCACGTCGCGACCATCCATAACGGTGTCGTTCATAACCACCAGCACACCGCGGTTGGCAGAGGCTTTATCTGCGGCGGTTACCACGGCGTTATACAGGTTGAACGGGCCATCAGCGCTCATACCGGTAGATGGACGCATCGCGCCTACCAGCACCACCGGCTTGTTGCATTTGACGGTCAGATCGAGGAAATAGGCGGTTTCCTCCATGGTATCCGTACCATGCGTTACCACGAAGCCATCGGTTTTATCACACTCGGTATTAATCTTTTTCGCCAGCGTTAACCAGACGTCGTCATTCATATCCTGGGAGCCGATGTTCACTACCTGCTCACCTTTAACCACGGCGATATCTTTCAACTGAGGTACGGCCTCAACCAGATTTTCTACGCCAACCTTGCCTGCCGTGTAGTTAGATTTTGTCGCGGAATCACCGCCACCAGCAATCGTCCCGCCGGTCGCTAAAATAGTGATATTTGGCAGTGCAAGCGCCGCGCCGCTGAAACCCATAACCAGTGCGGCAAGTGCCGTTCTCTTGAAAAACTCCATGTTATTTCTCCAGTTACTTGAATTTGCAGCATTATGTCTATCTCACAGATGAATAATGTGACGAGATCCAATTAACCAGATTTATATCTCCATCAAATTGTCATTCTTAGAGATGGATATCAAAAAAACAGAAATATACAAAATAAAACGGCGCAGAATGTTTCTGCGCCGTTAAACAGAGGTGAAGATTATTTCAGAGTGCTAACCAGCGTTTTACGATCGTTTTCCAGCGTCACGACGCGGGCACAAACATCTTTGCCAAACTGCTGGAAGTCTTGTTCCTGATTCTTCCATTCGTTTTGAATTGAGGTTTGCAAGCCACCGAGACTCCCGAGCACGCCCTGCAACGGATTACCACCGCCTTTGAGTACGGCTTTGGCACCCATTTCGTTGATGCTGTCCTGCAAAATACCGCCCATCGCCTGATTAACCAGCTGTTGTCCGTCCGCGCGGACTTGATCAATCGCCTTATAATGGAAGGTCAGGCCATCAGTTCGATGCTCGATGATACGGTTCATCTGCTCTTTCAATTGCGCATCGAGCTTGGTTAAGCGGCCGCGCATGTTGCTGCTTTCACCTACTTCTTTGGCGATGATTTTATCCAGCGCTACGCGACCTTTCTCAACGCGCGCTCGGGCTCCCTCATCAATCCATGGCAGACTGCTTCGCAATGCCGCCTGATAATCTTTGGCCTGCTCACGCTGTGCAGCATTCAGGGTGTACTGTTTACCGTTGAAGGTGACATCACCGGCCTGGGTAATCACCAGGTCGCCGTTTTCGCCTTTCACCTGCACCGTTTGCGGGCTCAAAATAACATCGTCACGTGGGGTGACGCTGCACTGGTAATCTGCATGTGCGGCCATCGCCGTGAACGTTAGGACTGCCGCCAGCAGCGTTTTGCGCATCATATCTTTCCCTCAAGACAAATCGGGCCGGCATTTGCCGACCCTGTGCTACTTAGTCCCACCAAATATCGAAAAGTTCGCTGGTACGCACTTCTTCGAGTTTGTGCTCTTCCAGCCACTTACGCACGATTGCCTGGTGTTCTTCGGTGCATTTGCCGATTTCCTGCAGACAGATCAGACCTTCCCAGGCCAGATAGCCGCTGCCGTCAAAAGCCAGCTTGTTCGGTTCGATAACTTCATTGATAAAGTCATCAACGATTTGATCGACCTGCTCTCCAGATGTACCTTCCGGGAAACGCCATGCAACCGAAAATCCTACCTCCTGGAATTCTTCGATGTGCATCTTTTTACGCAGACGACGGCTACGGTTCTTTGCCATTATTTCACCCTCTCGAACATTAAGTCCCATACGCCGTGGCCAAGACGATGACCACGTTGTTCAAATTTGGTTACCGGGCGCGATTGTGGGCGCGGTACATAATCGTTACTCTCGGACTGGTTTTTATACCCGTCAATGGAGGACATCACTTCCAGCATATGTTCCGCATAAGCTTCCCAGTCGGTTGCCATGTGGAATACGCCGCCCAGCTTCAGCTTACTTAAGATATGCTCAGCAAACGGTACCTGAACGATACGGCGTTTATTATGACGTGCTTTATGCCACGGGTCAGGGAAAAACAACTGAACCATGGATAAAGAATTGTCAGGAATCATTTTATGCAGGACTTCAACGGCATCATGGCACATGACGCGCAGGTTCTCGACGCCCTCTTCATGGGCTGAAGCCAGACACGCACCAACGCCCGGTGAGTGAACCTCAATACCGAGGAAATTTTGCTCAGGACGCGCTTTCGCCATTGCGACCAGCGAAGCTCCCATACCAAAACCGATCTCAAGGGTGACTGGCGCATCACGACCAAACAGTTCTGCGAAATTTACAGGCTCTTCGCTGAACTCAACGCCCATCACCGGCCAGTAGTTTTCCAGCGCGTGTTCCTGCCCTTTCGTCAGTCGCCCCTGGCGACGAACAAAACTACGAATCCGGCGCAGAGGGCGGCCGTTTTCATCAAATTCCGGTGAAATGACGTCGTTCTTCATAAAAGTTTAGTCTGCTGTGTTTGAGTTCTGAAAACGGGCATTATCCAAAGTTAGTTGCCGGATGCAAGTAAAGGAAGAAAGTGAGCAGCGGAAAGTTCCGGTTTACACCCCGTTGCCGCTGTGCTGCAATCTTGCCCCCGGCAATAATGAAACGGTAATCATGCAAGCGTCTCAATTCTCGGCTCAGGTGTTGAGCTGGTACGACAAATACGGGCGGAAAACGCTGCCCTGGCAAATTGACAAGACGCCTTACAAAGTATGGCTCTCTGAGGTAATGCTGCAACAAACTCAGGTTGCGACCGTTATCCCTTATTTTGAGCGCTTTATGGCGCGCTTCCCAACGGTAACGGATTTAGCCCATGCGCCGCTGGATGAGGTTCTGCATTTGTGGACCGGGCTGGGTTATTACGCCCGAGCGCGTAATCTGCATAAAGCCGCGCAGCAGGTTGTGACGATGCATGGCGGCACATTCCCGCAAACCTTTGATGAGGTGGCTGCTCTGCCAGGCGTCGGTCGCTCAACCGCAGGCGCGATCCTTTCCCTCTCTCTGGGTCAGCATTTTCCGATTCTCGACGGTAACGTCAAACGCGTGCTGGCTCGCTGTTATGCTGTAAGCGGCTGGCCGGGTAAAAAAGAGGTCGAAAAGAAGCTGTGGGACCTGAGCGAGCAGGTTACGCCTGCCCATGGCGTTGAGCGTTTTAATCAGGCGATGATGGATTTAGGCGCCATGGTCTGTACGCGCTCAAAACCTAAATGTTCGCTGTGTCCGTTGGATAATGGCTGTGTGGCCAGCGCCAATGCAAGCTGGGCGCTGTACCCTGGTAAAAAACCCAAGCAAACGCTGCCGGAACGGACGGGCTATTTTTTACTGATGCAGCATGATGACGAAGTGTTGCTCGCGCAGCGACCGCCCAGCGGCTTATGGGGGGGTTTATACTGTTTTCCGCAGTTTGACGATGAAAACGGACTGCGCAACTGGCTGGCGCAACGGCAAATTAACGCAGATAATCTGACCCAACTTAATGCGTTTCGCCATACCTTTAGCCATTTCCACTTAGACATTGTGCCTATGTGGCTTCCTGTGTCTTCATTTGGCTCATGCATGGATGAAGGCAACGCGCTCTGGTATAACTTAGCGCAACCGCCGTCGGTCGGACTGGCGGCTCCCGTGGAGCGTTTGTTACAGCAATTACGTGCCGGCACACACGTTTAACGTACCGGTCGATAGAGAGGATTTTTTATGAGCAGAACGATTTTTTGCACTTTCCTGCAACGCGAAGCCGAAGGCCAGGACTTTCAGCTGTACCCGGGCGATCTGGGGAAACGCATCTATAACGAGATTTCTAAAGAAGCATGGGCGCAATGGCAGCACAAGCAAACCATGCTGATTAACGAGAAGAAGCTCAATATGATGAACGTTGAGCATCGTAAGTTACTGGAACAGGAGATGATTAACTTCCTGTTTGAAGGCAAAGATGTGCATATTGAAGGCTATACACCAGAGTCTTAAGAACCGTTGCCGGATGGCGCTGCGCTTATCCGGCCTACGATTTAATCTGGTCCTTGCAAATAACAAACACAACACGCACTCCCGGAATGATGAAAAAATTTCTCGCGCTTGCCGTTATTGCGCCGTTGCTCATCTCCTGTTCCAGTTCGACCAAAAAAGGCGATTCTTATAACGAAGCCTGGGTCAAGGATACCAACGGTTTTGATATTCTGATGGGGCAATTTGCCCATAACATTGAGAATCTGTGGGGATTTAAGGAAGTGCTGATTGCGGGTCCGAAGGACTACGTAAAGTATACCGATCAGTATCAAACCCGCAGCCATATCAACTTTGATGACGGTACGATAACCGTCGAGACCATTGCCGGGACAGATCCCGCCGGGCACCTGCGTCGGGCGATTATCAAGACATTGCTGATGGGCGATGATCCGGGTTCTATCGATCTCTATTCCGATGTCGACGACATTAAGATTTCCAAAGAGCCGTTCCTGTACGGGCAGGTGGTCGATAATACCGGCCAACCCATTCGTTGGGAGGGGCGTGCCACCAATTTCGCTGACTATCTGCTGAAAACACGCCTGAAAAGCCGCAGCAATGGTATTCGCATCATCTATAGCGTGACGATCAACCTGGTACCGAACCACCTTGATAAGCGCGCGCATAAATACGTCGGCATGGTGCGTCAGGCTTCGCGTAAGTATGGCGTCGATGAGTCGCTAATTCTGGCCATCATGCAAACCGAATCTTCATTTAACCCGTATGCGGTCAGCCATGCCGATGCGCTGGGACTGATGCAGGTGGTGCAACACAGCGCCGGGAAAGATGTGTTTCGCTCGCAAGGGCGCTCCGGCACGCCGAGCCGTAGCTTCCTGTTTGACCCGGCCAGCAACATTGATACCGGTACCGCCTATCTGGCAATGCTCAACAATGTCTATTTAGGCGGCATTGATAATCCAACCTCCCGTCGCTACGCGGTGATCACGGCATATAACGGCGGTGCGGGCAGCGTGCTGCGCGTTTTCTCGAACGATAAAATCCAGGCCGCGAATATTATCAACAGCATGACCCCGGGGGACGTTTATCAAACGCTGACCACCCGACATCCGTCTACTGAATCACGCCGATACCTTTACAAGGTCAATTCCGCACAAAAATCATATCGACGCCGCTAATATATCCCTCTTCTGCCCCGGTAAACGGGGCCCGGAAGAGGGTAAAGTGTTAACCCCATCACTCTTTTGCTTTGCAATCAGAAATTGTTTGCAAATATTTGTCACAGGTAACAAAAAAAGAGTGTCTCTCGTTGATAGAATCACATCATCAAGCCCCGGCAAATGTGCCTTTTAAAACATTCATCCGCATCACGGTGTGAGGAAATTAACATGAATCTTAAGCTGCAGCTGAAAGTGCTCTCGTTTCTGCAGTTCTGCTTATGGGGTAGTTGGCTCACTACCCTCGGCTCCTATATGTTTGTCACCCTAAAATTCGATGGTGCATCCATTGGCGCAGTGTATAGCTCGCTGGGGATCGCCGCCGTGTTTATGCCTACGCTGTTAGGGATCGTGGCCGACAAATGGATCAGTGCGAAATGGGTGTACGCCATTTGTCACCTGGTCGGCGCAGCAACGCTGTTCGCCGCAGCCGAAGTCACCACCCCAGGCGCCATGTTCTTTGTGATCTTGCTTAACTCTCTGGCCTATATGCCAACGCTGGGGTTAATCAACACCATTTCTTACTATCGCCTGCAGTCAGCCGGGATGGATATCGTTACGGACTTCCCGCCAATCCGTATCTGGGGCACCATCGGCTTTATCATGGCGATGTGGGGCGTGAGCTTCTCCGGCTTCGAGCTGAGCCATATGCAGCTGTATATCGGTGCGACGCTGTCCGTTGTTTTGGCGCTGTTCACGCTGACGTTGCCGCATATTCCGGTGGCTAACCAGCAGAAAAACCAGAGCTGGTCGTCCATGCTGGGCCTGGATGCTTTCGCGCTGTTTAAAAACAAGCGTATGGCGATTTTCTTTATCTTCTCAATGATGCTGGGCGCTGAGCTGCAGATTACCAATATGTTCGGTAATACCTTCCTGCACAGCTTCGATAACAACCCGCTGTTCTCCGGTAGCTTCATCGTTGAACACGCCTCGGTGATGATGTCGATCTCGCAGATTTCCGAGACGCTGTTTATCCTGACCATCCCGTTCTTCTTGAGCCGTTACGGTATTAAGAACGTGATGCTTATCAGTATTGTGGCGTGGATGTTGCGCTTCGGCCTGTTTGCCTACGGCGATCCGACACCGTTCGGTACCGTGCTGCTGGTTCTGTCGATGATTGTTTACGGTTGCGCCTTCGACTTCTTCAACATCTCTGGCTCGGTGTTCGTAGAGAAAGAGGTTCGCCCTGAAATCCGCGCCAGCGCACAGGGTATGTTCCTGATGATGACCAACGGCTTCGGCTGTATTCTTGGCGGTCTGGTGAGCGGTAAAGTGGTTGAACACTATACGCTGAACGGTATTACCGACTGGCAGACCGTGTGGCTGATCTTCGCAGGTTACTCGCTGGTTCTGGCTTTTGCCTTCGTGGCGCTGTTTAAATACAAACACGTACGCGTTCCGGCAGGTACCCAAACTATCGCGCACTAACGTTTACGCAGAGATAAGCGGGTTGCCAAAAGGTAACCCGCTTTTTTTGCGCTTACTTCACAACATATCCATACAGACGCTTAATACCGTCGGCATCCGTTTCACTGTAAACACCTTGCAGCTCCGGTGAGAAGCCCGGCAGCAGGTTAACGCCCTCTTCCAGCGCCAGGAAATAACGTTGGACCGCCCCGCCCCAGATTTCGCCCGGTACCACGCACAGAACGCCTGGAGGATAAGGCAGCGCACCTTCTGCCGCAACGCGACCTGCGGCATCACAAATACGCACCAGTTCGACATCACCACGGATAAAGGCGCTGTTCGCATCCTGCGGGTTCATCGCCACGGTAGGCAAACTCTCCTGTCGGAACATCGCTTTTTGCAGATCCTTGACATCAAAGCTGACGTATAAATCGTGCATCTCCTGACACAGTTCACGCAGCGTGTAATCCCGATAGCGTACCGGATACTTGTTGAAGATGGTGGGCAGCACATCTGCCAGCGGCGTATCGTCCTCAATATGCTGCTCAAACTGCGCCAGCATCGCCACCAGTTGCGCCAGTTTCTCGGTGCTTTCTGCCGGGGTCAGCAGGAACAGAATCGAGTTAAGGTCGCATTTCTCCGGAACAATGCCGTTTTCACGCAGGTAATGCGCCAGAATCGTCGCCGGAATACCAAACTCAGTATATTGCCCGGTTTGCGCATCAATGCCCGGAGTAGTTAACAACAGCTTGCAGGGATCAACGAAGTACTGGTCGCGCGCGTAGCCGGAAAAACCATGCCATTTAGCACCCGGTTCAAAGCTAAAGAAGCGGCGCTCGCTGGCAATCACCGGCGTCGGATAGCTTTCCCACGGTTTGCCATCGACTACCGGGGGAATAAACGGCTGAATCAGCTTACAGCGGGTAAGTATCGCTTTACGGGCCTCGATCCCCAGCGCTACACACTCCGCCCATAGCCGACGCCCGCTCTCGCCTTCATGGATTTTGGCGTTAACATCCAGCGCCGCAAACAGCGGGTAAAACGGACTGGTGGACGCATGCAGCATAAATGCATTGTTCAGACGCTTATGCGGACAGAACCGCGCCTGACCACGAATATGGTTATCCTTTTTGTGGATCTGCGAGGTTTGCGAGAATCCGGCCTGCTGTTTGTGTACCGACTGGGTGACAAAGATCCCCGGATCGTCAGCATTGAGCTCCAGGAGCAGCGGTGACCCATCGGCCATCATCGGAATAAATTGCTCGTAGCCAACCCAGGCAGAATCAAACAGGATGTAATCGCACAGGCTACCGATCTTGTCGATCACCTGCCGGGCGTTGTAGATCGTACCGTCATAGGTACCAAGCTGAATGATCGCCAGACGGAACGGGCGCGGCTGGTCAGCCTTGTGCGGCGCAACGTCACGCAGTTGCTGGCGCAGATACGCCTCATCAAAGCAGTGCTCATCAATACCGCCAATAAAGCCAAACGGATTACGCGCCGCTTCCAGATAAACCGGCGTCGCGCCCGCCTGGATCAGCGCGCCGTGGTGGTTGGACTTATGGTTGTTGCGGTCAAACAACACCAGATCGCCGCGCGTCAGCAGCGCATTGGTCACCACTTTATTCGCCGCAGAAGTCCCGTTCAGCACAAAGTAGGTTTTATCCGCGTGGAAAACTTTCGCGGCAAATTTCTGCGCATGTTTCGCGGATCCCTCATGAATCAGCAGATCGCCCAGCTTAACGTCAGCGTTGCACATATCCGCGCGAAACAGGTTCTCGCCAAAGAACTCGTAGAAATGTCGACCCGCCGGATGCTTCTTAAAAAACTCACCATGCTGGTGCCCCGGACAAGCAAAGGTACTGTTCCCCATTTCAACATACTGGGTCAGCGTGTCATAGAACGGCGGCAGCAACTCTTCCTCATACCGACAGGCGGCAGACTCCAGCTCCAGCCAGTCCTGCGCATTGCCGCAGATAACCGCTTCAACGTCTGCCAGGTCATCCACGTTGGTCTCTGAAAATATAAACACCGGTATGTGAAACCCGGTGCGTTTCAGCAAAGCCAGGATCCCGCTGCGGCTGTCCGCAACGGTAATGACGACTGCCGCGACGTCAGTAAAATCGGTACTGTCCAGCGTCACCACCTTGCGATGAGTAGACAGACGGGAAACCAGTTCACCACTGGCGGCAATATTCATTGATTTCATAAGCGCAAAAACCCGTATCGGGAGAATCAAAAGTCCCGGGCAAAGCCGCATTGCTATGCCCCACGAAATGACAGGTCAAACTGGTCACCAGCCCCGACCGCCAGACATCAGTAAAAGCAGATAGCCTCTGATTTTACTGTTATCCTGCAGTGAGCGTGCGCTGCCCTCACCGCATGGTGGGAGAGTATAGATAAGTCGCAGGAAGGGGCAAACGTCGCGCAAAAAGGCGATATTGAAGGCGATGTAGGGGGAGTAATGTCATCCCAGGCAGCCCCATTCAGACAGGAGAAAATTCGCGCAATCATGGCACCTTTCACCTACAGGCGCAAGATAAAATCCTGTGCTTAAACCTCACAGATAAACAAACATTTCGTCTGAAAATAGCGGCATAATAATGCAATCTGAAACATAATTTCACCCAGACAATTGCCTTTAACATCAATACGATAATAGGTATGCAGGAGCTAACGTGGTAATCGGACCCTTTATTAATGCCAGCGCCATTTTACTCGGTGGCGTTCTCGGCGCGCTGCTCAGCCAGCACTTACCCGAACGTATTCGGATCTCAATGACCTCAATATTCGGGTTGTGCTCGTTGGGGATTGGTATCCTGCTGGTTATCAAATGCGCTAACTTGCCGGTGATGGTGCTGGCAACGCTGCTCGGCACGCTGATCGGCGAGTTCTGTCATCTGGAAAAAGGCATTAATACCGCTGTCGCCAAAGCGCAGCAGCTTTTCACCAAATCGGATGTCAATGCAACACACGAATCCTTTATCCAAAGCTATGTGGCGATCATTGTGTTGTTTTGCGCCAGCGGGACCGGGATCTTCGGTGCGATCCATGAAGGGATGACCGGCGATCCTAATATTTTAATCGCCAAGTCATTTTTGGATTTCTTCACGGCCATCATCTTTGCCTGCTCATTAGGAATCGCGGTATCGGCAATTTGTGTGCCGATGTTGGCAATTCAGTTGACGCTCGCCACCTGCGCGGCTCTGATTTTACCGCTGACAACCCCAGCCATGATGGCCGATTTCAGCGCGGTAGGCGGACTGCTGTTGCTGGCGACGGGTCTACGTATTTGCGGAATCAAAATGTTTGCGGTGGTGAATATGCTTCCCGCCCTGCTGCTGGCAATGCCGCTTTCCGCAGCATGGACGGCATTTTTTGCCTGAGAATGCGTGCAATACCAG
Organism: Citrobacter sp. wls827; assembly: GCF_005280875.1. NCBI lineage: Bacteria > Pseudomonadati > Pseudomonadota > Gammaproteobacteria > Enterobacterales > Enterobacteriaceae > Citrobacter > Citrobacter sp. wls827. Next base: position 161,882 of record NZ_SZWR01000018.1, on the reverse strand, counting down.
CAATGTGGTGATAGATTGTGCAGTCTGCATTGATTTGAAGAAATTTCGTTGACGAAACGAAGTGAATCGGGTTTAATGCGCCTCGTTGCCCGGATAGCTCAGTCGGTAGAGCAGGGGATTGAAAATCCCCGTGTCCTTGGTTCGATTCCGAGTCCGGGCACCACTATTCTAAAGAACCCGCCCACAAGGCGGGTTTTTGCTTTTGGGGATTCGACAATTCGGATCCTTATCTCTTATCTGGCTGGGCATAGCGCGAAGGCCAGATTTTTTCCGGCGCAACATCCAACTCCTCCGCGATCAATCTTTCTCCCTTCGGCCAGTGTTTTATCAACGCGTTTGCTAAAGTAGAGGACGCCAGCCCAGATTTGCGGGAAACGGCGGATAACGACGTTCCACGTTTTTTCAGCGCCGCGATAATGTCGGCGGGATGCCAGTCCAGTTGCATCATGCTCATGCCGCTACCCCGTCAATAAATTTTACGCCATCAGGAGTGCGCAGCCAGCGCGGGGCTTTCATTTCCGCGGCGAAGTAGTTGATCAGGTCATACAACAGCCAGCTAAGCAATTTCTCCGTTTCCGAGGAAAACCCCTGCCCCGCCAGCGTTTGCGTCAGGGCAAGGCAGTAGCTGCAAAGTTCGGTACATTCTGGCCCAAACTGAGGAGCGTTTGCGGGGAGAGTATCAACGGTCAGGCTTTCAATAAGATGCGGCGGAACAGGTTCTAACAGCGTGGGCTGGAGCAGCGTCAGAGCGGTGTTAAGTCTGCCGCAGAGCGCCATTTTTAACGCGATATCTTTACTTTCAATCAGGGTTTCGGCGAAGTTTTCGCAGTGGCTGGCAAGGACGGTGAAGTCCGTGGCGGCATTGAAGGGAACAGTAAGTAACGGGTGTGTCTGGTTGGGGATCGTAGCCATAGTGGCAGCCTCCTGTAACGGGTTTATATTTCCGCCACCGGAGAGGTCAATCCCACGGGTGGCGGAACCGGACGGGGTTGACCTTACCGGCGTTACAGGAAACCGGCGCACCTTGCGGTGCCCCCGCCCGGCCCGCCATAGAGGTGTAGCCGTGCGCACGACATAAAAAAAGACGCGGGCGCGTCGTATGTCGCCTGTAACAGTTTTCAGGAGGTCAAGCCCGGCACCTGATTTTGCAGGTGCGGGTAAAAGATACCGCGTTTGGCGGTTAACAACAAGGAGGTTTTATGGAATGTAGATCGCAGATTGTTATAAATAATAGACATATAGTTACAAAACTAAGTGTTATGCTAAAGGCAATTAAGACGGAGAAAAGTGATCATCAATGGACATGAAAATTACCAGAAAAAGGAATGATAAGCATCATGCAGCCATTATTGAGAATCTACACGGAATTAAGCATCCAATGCCATGTTATGAATACCATGGCAATTTCTTCGAAAACAGATTATTTTCAACAACCGATATAATAATATCTAAAAAAATACAGACACTTCTATCATTATATTTCATAACTTTGATTATAAAAGCATTAACCTTATTATATAAAAAGGAGATTACACATGGCTAAGCATAATGTTTTTATTAGCTATCATCATAAGAACGATCAGGATTTTAAAGAAGAACTCTTAAAATTAAATGAAGAGCACAAAATTTTCATTGACCAATCGGTTTATACTGGAGATATTGATGAAACTCTTGATGCCCAAGTTATTCGTGAAAAAATTCGTGACGAATATTTGAGCGATTCAACGGTAACAATACTACTCGTCGGTACAGAAACCAAAAACAGAAAGCATATTGACTGGGAGCTATATTCCAGCATGTATGATGGGAAAATAAACAAAAAATCAGGTGTTTTAGTAATTAACTTGCCAACTATAAAAAGTAGTATCCATGCTGCTCATGGTGAGCAAGAATATTATCCAGGAACTAGCTGGACAACATTAAAATGTCGATCTGATTATGAAGAAAGGCATCCTTTCTTACCAGAAAGGATAATAGATAACCTGCTAAATCCAAACGCAAAAATATCAGTAACCAACTGGAACAGCATTAAAGACAATCCGTCTTTCCTCTCCGAACTCATTGACAAAACATTCGACTCAAAAAAAACAAATAATTATAATTTATCGAGAGAAATGAGAAAAAACAACTCTTAAGGAATATGTTTATGCCGTCAAAACAAAGCATTGCAATATATTTTATTTATCATAATAAAGATAAGTGCGAGGTTGTTGATAAAGGGATAGATTATGTCTTTAATTTACTGAAAAGAGATATACAGCGGCCCTTCTCTAGAGCTCTTAATTTACCAGTATTTTTCAGGACATCTCTGGATGAACAACCTCCAGCAGATATACCTGAAACAGCAGACAAAACGCTAGCATTTACTTTTGTTGGCAACCACTTCTTAACTAATGAAGGTTGGGTTAATTATCTATCAAAGCTTGAAAGTAAAAAAAATTACCATATCATTCCCATAGCGCTCAATCGAAACGCTTATAATCTAGATAATGACCTAAACGATATAAATTTCATCAGAGCATACGATTTCCCCACTGAATTTTTTAATGAAAATCTATTTATATCCATTGCTCACGAAATTTATCGCATAACACTAAATGAAAATTTCAAAGAAATAAAAATTGGCACTGATACAACTATTGAATTTTTCCTTAGCCATACTAAAGACGGTAAGCAAGGAGAAAACATTGCAAAGCAGTTGAAACTATTTTTAGATCAAAGTCGATTATCATGTTTTTTTGATGCTACTGACATCGCTCATGGATATGAATTTTCAACAGAAATAGAAAATCATATCAAAAAATCATCTTTAATAGCGATCCACTCCGACTCATATACCTCCCGCTACTGGTGTCAAAAAGAGTTAGAATACGCAAAAAAACATAACCGCCCCATCATTGCCGTAGATTGTCTTGAAGAGTATGAAGATCGACGTTTTCCATTATTCTCTAACATTCCAGCCATTCACGTTTTACATTCTCAAAAAAATGTGCTGCCAGATAAGGACTGTTATAGAATAATCATTGCTGCTTTATTAGAAACAATTAGATTCTTTTATTCTAAAATCCAATTCCAGAAATACAAAAAAAGAGGGTGGATAGAGAACGATATCAAAGGATTGTATCGACCACCTGAACTTCTGGATATACTAAATATTATAAAAGAGGGTATTGAAAACAAGAAATTAATATATCCAGAACCTCCAGTATATGAAGACGAACACCAGATACTAAAAGAATTAAATGTCGATGCAAAAACGATACTAACATATCGATTCAATGAAATTAAAGGAAAAAAAATCGGAATATCCATTTCAGATATTGAAGAGACTGAACTAATAAAAACAGGAAAACGTCCTGACAACCTTATCTTGTTATCGCAAGATTTAGCCAGACATATATTATCCAGAGAAGCAACGCTTATTTATGGTGGTGATTTACGGCCCGACGGATTTACATCATTTTTATTAGATGAGGCAGAAGTCATCCAGAGTCGTCTAAAATCAAGACGAATATTTATCAAAAACTATATTTCTTGGCCTATTTACTTAAATACAAACATTGATTTATTAAACTGGCAGGCAAGATATAATAGGGTTGCAAAATTTGAGAAATGTGAATTACCAAAGCAGCAAATCCCCACTCAATTGACTGTCGATGTGAATACTTTCATCCCTCCAGATATTAAAGAAAATATATATATCTGGTCCAAGTCTCTTTCCAGTATGAGAAAAAGAATGATACAGGAGTGTGATGCAAGGATTTGTGCAGGTGGAAGATTAACAGGATATAAAGGCTGTATGCCCGGGGTACTGGAAGAAGTACTTTTAACAATCGAGCACAAAAAACCGCTCTTCTTATTAGGCGGTTTCGGTGGTATTGCAAGCTATATATGCCATTGTATAAAAACAAATAATATACCTGAAGAGCTAACTAGAAATTGGCAAATCTACAGCAATGGTGGGTACAAAATGTTACTTGATTATATAAATGAAATAGACAGCCAATACATCCCTAACTATACCGATTTAAATAAAATTCTGAATTATCAAAACCTGAACAATGGATTATCCGAAGAAGAAAACAACCAGTTATTTAATACTGAATATATTGATGAGGCAATATATTTAATATTAAGGGGATTAAATAATTTAAGTTGAAATATATTTATCTAAAAGTCTTAGCTAAAACGTCCGTATAAATTCCAGAACATTGAAGGTGATTGCTCAAGCAATCACCTGACTCAATAAATCACCAGTTTTGGTTCATCTAACGAAGCGGAACCAGTCCACTCAAGATAAGATTATAATCAGTAAAGTAGTTCCATTTTAATTACGCCTTTCTCACAACTTCGCTGATATACAATAATTACTCAGTATCACAAATCAGGAATAAACCCTTCTTCCCGCAGAACTTTAATCACTCCACGTATCAGATACGAATTAGAAAACTTCGCCGTATAGGTACGCGCCCCTTCTTCTACTGGCTGGAGCAACCCCCGCTCAATCAGCTTACCAAGCTGATAAGTCACCTGCGTCGGCTTCAGATCGGGTAAAACGGCACGCAGATCGCCCGCTTTTATCGTTCCTAACTCAACAGAACGTTTCAGAACCTTCGATTCCAGCGGATTTATCAGCCCCCTCTCCGACGAAAAATCGATAGCCGGATACAGAATTTTTTCGCTCAGGAAAGCGTGATTTGTCAGTTGATCAACTTTCTTCAGCTCAGAGGAGATCCCCGAAAGCACATATAAACACCACTCTTCCAGCCCCTGCTCTGTTCCCTTATCGGCTAACGAAAGCATGGCGTAATAACGTTCACGATCGTTACAGAATACCGCTGTCGGATTGAGAACCCGACCACCAGCCTGAACATTAAAACCATATTTAATAAGCAACGCGTAGGTTAGCAATCTGACGGTTCTGCCATTACCGTTACCAAAAGGATGTATCCAGCCGAAGCGATGATGCACCAGAGCAATCTTCATCAGATCGTACTTTGGCTTATCGGCGCGGTTAATAAAGGCGGTCAGTTCCGCCATATAATCAGGAACGCGGATGTGGTCCGGCGGTAAATGGTCAGACTGAGCAATGCTGACGTTATGTTGCCGATATGCACCGGGCGTTCTGTCGCCTTCCTGTTGCAGCCCGGCGACCGCCAGACTATGCAACTCGCGGATAAAATATTCCGTTATGTCATCGCCATTGCTCAGATATTCGTCGATGAACTCCATCGCGGCTTCAATATTGTTGATTTCTTTGAGCTGGTCCGTCGAACTCTGCATTCCTTCCACCTTGCTTTCAACATAGTCGGCAAGCGTGGTGTGGTTTCCCTCAATCCTTGCAGAGCCAAGACTCTCCAGCATGTGGAAAACAGCCTTCAACTGCGCAAACAGGATCGGGTGAACGTCGGTTTCCAGCCGCAGATGCCGGAGGATCTCCAGTTCCGTCAACGCGTCGACCAAAGGGGAGTCAAAGCTGGGGTTCAGAAGCGAAAGTTCAAAGTGATTAAATTGAGCCATGATGTTTAGTTATCTCAACTGCTGCATGACGGTATCTCAAAAGTATAGCAAAAATACCAATAGAATCTATCAATTAGAAAATACACCACTTTTTGTTATCTCAAAAACTGTTGTTCCAATATATCAAATGTAAGTTTGAAAGATGTTCAATGCGAAAGCGCGGAATGCCGCTATCTGACCACCAGTCAAAGACTAACCGATAACCAACTGAGTAAGAAGCTTACGACTTTCCGAGAGCGCTTCAAACTGACGGTCTATCTGCGTCAGCTGTTCTCGCACTTTAGCTTTTAGTTCCTCGCAAGGCGAGGTTCCTGCATATGCGCAATTCAGCAAACTACGCACAACGGGTAATGTGAAGCCTGCGCCATTCAGAATAAGTATCCGTCTGACAATATCCACATCTTCTGAGGTGAAACTGCGATAGCCTGCATCGGTTCGCGCAGGATGAAGCAAACCTTCGCTCTCGTAGTGCCGAAGCATACGTATGCTAACGCCAGTCAATGCCGCCAGTTTTCCAATCTGCATAACGCCCTCTTGACTCTGACACCACTGTCAGAGTGTAAGCTTTGAGTTCCCGAAAAAACAGGAATAGCAACATGTTAAAATTAATCATGTGTGTCAAAAGGCGTCCCCATTTAACGCGGGGAGAATTTGATCATTATTGACGTAATCACCATGCTTCATTGGTGATTAAACACGCTGAACGTCTTGGTATTCGTAAGTACATCCAGACTGTTCCCTTTGCGCACAGTGCCGCACAATCAGCACTTCAACAAACAAGGAATTCAGCACCCGTCGATTTTGATGGCTGCGCCGAGCTATGGTGGGACGATCTGGAATCACATCTTGCAGCCCGGAAAACAGCGGAAGGGTTAAGCGCTCTTCGGGAACTTATTGAGGATGAGGGTAAATTCGTGGATTTGGAGCAGTCGCAACTCTGGTACGGCGAGGAACGCTATGTGATTTCTGAGTGAAACATCGGTTGGTTTAAAAATTTAGCTATTCGTCGATTCAAAAGCGACCTTTAGCCGGTAATTTAAACCAACCAACTCAGGTACTAACACTCTATTTTTCGTGATAATCATCACAAAAACAAAGCGATTTTTTATGGGGGCCTTAGTGGGGGCGCTGGTTCTGACTTTTTTCAATGAAACCAAAGAGAAACAGCATGTTAATCGTGGATATGATTCCGAGTCCGGCACCACTATTTAGAGAACCCAGCCTATGGCTGTTTTTTTGCTTTTGGGTGTTTTAAGCGCTATTGCCCACAAAGATCCCCCGTGCTGGCAACATCACCACCACAGGGGGTTGCGATTATTCCTGCACCACAATCAACGGCTCGATATCGCTCTCTTTTTTAATCACCAGCGACTCGTCACCGCGCAGGCAGGTCCCGCCGTAGTTACCACCTACGGTGAACGTACAAACCTGAATATATTTACCGGCAACCTTCGGCAGACACCAAAGCTGCTGATAAATGTTCTTCTGCCCAGCAAACTTACCGCTGGTTTTATCCAGCAGCTCTTCCTGATGACTCACCAGATCGATGTTGCTGCCACAACGTCCTGCAATAGGTTTCACCGCATAACCGGTTTGCGCCAGCTCTTCATTAACAGTGAAATCGGTATCAAGCAGATAGCGGTGGTGCGGGAAAAGCTGCCAGAGGATCGGCAAAATCGCTTTGTTGCCAGGGATCACCGTCCACAGAGGTTCGAACACCAGCACTTCCGGGCGCAGCAACACGTCGATTAAACGCACTTCCTGATTGGTATGCCCGGTACGAATTGGCACCGCTGCATACTCCGTTTCGCTGACCTCTCGCACCTGCTCAATCGCAGTTTCCCACGCCCAGGTTTTCCAGACGCAGTTCACCAGGCGACCGTCACCGTCAATCAGTTGACCGGCATCATCCCAACGTAGCTCATCAAGGCCACGCAGAATTTTGCTGTCAAACCCGGCCTGACGCAGCGCCTGCTGCATAAACTGCGCGTGGTAGTTTTCCTCGATATCCTTGTCCTGCATGATGTGGACAAAAGGACGCGCGCGGCTGTGCTTCCAGGCCCCCGCCAGTTCGTTGATCAACCCTTCAGCCGGGTTGTGTCCCTGCCCTGTGTAGCCCCGCTCGGCCCATCTTTCGAGGATCAACCCGGCTTCGGTATGGCACGATGCGGAATCGGCGTTGTACTCGTACACCTTCAGTCCGCGTTCATCCATACAGAAATCCATACGTCCCGTAATCATATGATGCCGACGACGCTGCCAGGAAAGGCGCAGACGCGGCCAGAGGATTTTCGGGATATCGAACAGCGCCAGCAGGTTGTCGTCTTTCAGCACCTTGTCGGTCGCGTGCAGGTACATCAGGTGTAACTCGTTAGTTGCTTTGATCAGCTCCTGCTCGGCACTCTCGGTAATGGTGAAGTACTGATGCGGATCCTGATTAATGACGTGACCGTTCGCCAGCACGTAGGCTTTTTGCAGCGGATCCTGCTCATCCAGCCATTTACCGTCGAACTGTCCGTTATCTTCCAGTCGCGCGCTGCCAATTTTCAGCGAGTCATTGGCGATCTCCGGCTGCGGCAGGCTGTAACGGGTATCCTCGGTCTGGATCATCCAGCCAAGTATGGTGGTGTCGTCAAAGGTATCCCGCAGGGTGTAGCAACCGTTTTCAACCACCATCTCCAGTTCACGGGTCCACTGCTGTCCGGGAGGCAGCGGCGTATGGAGCACGTTCTGTTCGGCAATACGGATTTTGTTTTCCAGCAACTGGGTAACGACCGCCACATGCCCGGTATCTTTAAATTCGCCGCCTTTTTGCCAGATAAGCAACGCGCCTGCTACCGGCGCGCGGGGCGAACCATTGGGAAATGCCTGTAACGGCAGGATATTGTCATTCACCACTTCACGCAGGAAGCGTAAGGAGAAGATCTCCCAGGCCATGCCTACATCGGTGAAGACCACGCCATAGTTAAGGAACAGAAAGCGGCGTGCAAACTCTACGCACTGCCATTTGTGGCCCATGTATTCGTCGTCGATATAGCTGCGAAATGCCGCATCATCGTCGTAGTCCCGCGGGTCGAGGGAGCTGTAATCTGAAGAGTAGATTGCTACGCCGCCTGGGGCGTAGCCCAATAATGTCCCGAATGGGGCATCCTGACTGGTCGTTCCTTTGCTCATGCACCTTACCTCAAAACAATACAGCCTGAGCAGGTTGGCGTGAATTTTTCGCTCTGATTGCCTGCTCTGCGACACTAACCGGACAGAGGTCGACATCATCATACACCTCAACGCAGCGGCTGGCGCTCAGAAGCGAAAAATTCACAGCAGGAACTACGCTTTGGCCAGGGTGACCGGTGCGCTTTTATAGGCCGGAGTCAAACTTTGTGTATCTACCGCATCCAGCGAAAGCAGGACATTCGCTTCAGGTAGATACGCGCCAATTGAACCCGCCGCCATGTTGTAAATCACCACCGTTAAGCCGTACATGATGCGATCCGCGCACGGCTGGCCGTTGTCACCCAGCGCCTGAACGTTGACCACATCACCCTGGCTCAGACCGCGAGCCGCCGCTTCCTCGGCGCTTAAAAACACCACATCCCGACGACCGGTAATGCCGCGATAGCGATCGTTCATACCATAAATCGTGGTGTTGTACTGATCGTGGCTGCGTAGCGTCGCCAGTATCAGCGTATCGGCAGGCTGATTTTCCCGCTCTACCGCCCGCTGATGGCTGACGATAAAGTTGGCTTTGCCATTCTCCGTTCGCCATTCACGGCGCGAAGCAGGCGTATCCATACGAAATCCGCCCGGCTCGGCAATACGCGCGTTGTAATCGTGGAACGCCGGGATCACGGCTTCAATGGCGTTACGGATCAGCGCGTAGTCCCCGGTCAACGCTT
>NZ_SZWR01000018.1:128221-152401 GCF_005280875.1 Citrobacter sp. wls827 | reverse complement strand
AGCGTGGCGCGCGCCATGCCCGCCACAATCGCGGGCTCTGATTTTAGCCAACGGGAAGCCGGTTTCAGCGCGCCGCAGGACGCGTGGACCATCGACATCGAGTCTTCGACGGTCACCGACTGAATGCCCGTCGCCTGCAGATCGCGCTCGGTTCTACCCAACGCAGGGAGCAGATAGTTATGTTTTGCCAGCAGCAGGTGCGATCTGTTCAGTTTGGTCGCAACGTGAACCTGCAGATCCAGATTTTTCATCGCCGCAAAGGTACGCTGCGGCTGGGGCATCGCCACCGCCAGATTGCCGCCCATGCAGATGAGCGCTTTTGCATCGCCCCGCTCGATGGCCCGAATACTCTCCACGCTGGAACGGCCATGTTTGCGCGGAACACGGATAGAAAAATACATCTCAAGGCGTTGCAGGAAATCTTCGGACGCCGCTTCGTTGATCCCCACAGAACGATCGCCCTGCACATTAGAATGACCACGTAACGGGCAGATCCCCGCCCCTGGCTTACCTATATTGCCTTTCAGCAGTAGCAGGTTTACCAGTTGCTGGACGTTCTCAGTGCCGTTTTTATGTTGGGTGATACCCAGACCATAACAAACAATCGTGGCGCGGGATTTACTGTAGCTGTGCGCCAGATCTTCCATCTGACTGCGCGTCAGTCCCGAGTCCTGTTCCAGCTCCGCCCAGCTACGCTGGCGTAAGTCATCATACAGCGCGGCATATCCGGCGGTGTGCTCATCGATAAACGCATGATCGAGCGTTGGCTGCTGATCCAGTAAGATCCGCGCTTCATCCATTTCGATCAGCGCCTTCATGATGCCTTTAAGCAGCGAGGCGTCACCGCCCATTTTGACCTGGTAGTAGTCGTGGCTCAGCGCCGTCGCCTGGCCGGTGAACATCTCTTTCGGACTTTGCGGAAAACTAAAGCGCTCAAGCCCTCTTTCGGTCAGCGGATTGATGGAGATAATCTTAGCCCCGCGTCTGGCAACATCGCGCAGCGTGGTGAGCATACGTGGATGGTTAGTGCCAGGGTTATGCCCGATACAAATCACCAGATCGCAGTGGTCAAAATCATCGAGTTCAACGGTTCCTTTTCCAAGGCCAATGGCCGGCGTTAGCCCTGCGCTGGTCGGTCCGTGGCACATGTTTGAGCAATCAGGGAAGTTGCTGCTGCCATATTCGCGGGCAAACAGCTGATACAGGAACGCCGCCTCATTTGACGTTCTGCCGGAGGTGTAAAACTCAACCTGCTGGGCTGACTCATAGCTGCGCAGACGCTCGCCGATCTCATGGAGGGCGATATCCCAATCCACCGCCTGCCAGGTGTCTGACGCTGCATCGTATTTCATCGGATGCGTTAAACGACCGATATTTTCCAGTTCATAATCGCTGTAGTGCCATAGCGTAGAAACCGGATGACGGCTGAAAAATTCCGGTGACGCTTTCTTGCGGGTTGTCTCCCAGGTGACTGCCTTAACGCCGTTTTCGCACAGCTCCATCGGTGCCCGATGGCCTGGGTCCGGCCACGCACAGCCCGGACAGTCGAACCCTTTCACCTGGTTCATTTTAAACATCGCGATAATGTCGCGGGCGACAGCCTTTTGCGAAAACAACGAAGCAGTGACGGCTTTTACCGCGCCCCACCCACCCGCCGGGCCCTGATAACCGCTTACTCCTGGAACACCCTTTTTCATTATTACTGCTTATTCACCGCCAATTTTTGATGGTGAATACGGTAGCAATTTCCGTCCAACATTGATTTCCTCTTCATGGAGTACGGGCCAGGTACAATGAACGGGTTAGATTTATCTTCCCCTTTCAGCACAAAACGGCATAAAGTCCCAATCTGTTAAATTGAGTTCTACCTGGCTGCTACACTGCATCAAACAACCACTCAGAAGGCAGGTCACTATGTCAGACAATACCTATCAGCCCGCGAAAGTCTGGACGTGGGAAAAATCGAACGGCGGCGCATTCGCCAATATCAATCGCCCTGTTTCCGGCGCTACACACGAGAAAACGCTGCCAGTTGGCAAGCATCCGCTGCAGCTCTATTCGTTGGGTACGCCAAACGGGCAGAAAGTGACAATTATGCTGGAGGAGCTGCTGGCGCAGGGCGTGAAGGGCGCGGAATACGATGCCTGGATCATCCGCATCGGCGATGGCGATCAGTTTTCCAGCGGCTTTGTGGAGGTGAATCCGAACTCGAAGATCCCGGCGCTACGCGATCACTCGCAAAACCCACCGGTTCGCGTATTCGAATCTGGCGCAATCCTGCTCTATCTGGCGGAAAAGTATGGCTATTTTCTGCCGCAGGATTTACCAAAACGCACCGAAACGCTGAACTGGTTATTCTGGCTACAAGGCGCAGCCCCATTCCTTGGCGGTGGCTTTGGCCACTTCTACAACTATGCGCCAGTGAAGATTGAGTACGCGATCAACCGCTTCACCATGGAAGCCAAACGCTTACTCGACGTGTTGGATAAACAGTTAGCACAGCATCAGTTTGTCGCCGGAGATGAATACACCATTGCCGATATGGCGGTCTGGCCGTGGTTTGGCAACGTGGTATTGGGGAACGTCTATGATGCGGCAGAGTTCCTTGATGCCGGAAGTTACAAGCACGTGCAGCGCTGGGCAAAGGAGATTGCGGCGCGTCCGGCGGTTAAGCGTGGTCGGATTGTAAACCGCACTAACGGACCGCTGAATGAGCAGCTTCATGAACGCCATGATGCCAGCGACTTCGATACCCATACCGAAGATAAGCGTCAGGGCTAAAATGCCTGATGGCGACGCCGGGGTGTCTTATCAGGCCTACAAAGATGTCATGCCGTAGGCCGGATAAGGCGTTTGCGCCGCCATCCGGCATAAAATCAAGCGCTGGTGACGTCATACTCCATGCGGCGAAGTGCATCCAATGTGAATTTAGCTTCATCTTCATCAATGATGCTCATGGCGAACCCTACGTGCACCAGCACCCATTGCCCGACCAGTTCGGCAGGCTCGCCTTCACATATCAGGGCAATATTGACATCACGCTTGATGCCGCACACTTCAACCTGCGCAAGCTGGTGAATATCTTCACCAACGGCCAGAACCTGACCAGGGACTCCAATACACATATCTGACTCCGCCCCATAGCAACCTATGGGCTATTCGACTTCAATACTTTTCACTTTCAGTGAATCGCCAGCATCTACCCGCAGACGATCGCCCTGACAGAGAGGACACTGCGCATCATGCTGGGTGATCTCTACGACCTGACTGCAATCCCAGCACCACGCCTGGGCGGGTTTGTAATCAATATGCAGCTCACAACCCTGGGCCAGCGTCCCCTGACAGACGATGTCGAAACTGAAACGCACGGCGCTCTCTTCAACGCAGGAGAGCGCCCCGATTTCCAGCCAAACGCCGGTTACACGTTTGACACCGTGCTGCTCTGCCTGCTGTTGAACAATCTCAACCGCGCTCTGACAAAGGGACAGCTCATGCATTTTCGCAGTTCCGACGACCCAGCAGCAGCGCGCGGCGGTTGAGCTGCGGCGCATTTGGATCGCTCACCGGCAGCGATAACAGCATTCGCGCGCAATCGTCAGTCAGGCGCACACCTTCTTGCGCAGACATGCTGTGCGAAAGCGGCGACATCAGCGAACAGGAGAGGTATTGCGATACACCCTCCAGTTCACCCACGGTAAAGGTCATTTCGCCATACGGCAGACGCAACCCGATTTTTTCGCTGACTTTACGCACCGGCCAGACCTGATCCGGCCCAGGGAAAATCAGCGCGCTGAGCATCCAGGGTGTGATAACACACCCCGTCCACTGTCCTTCAAACAGCGTAAAATCAGAGACATATACCGGCATATTCGGATGCAGGAAAGAAAGATCGTGCATCGAACGCCGGGCAACCTCTTCAAACGCGGCCTGAATTTGCTGCTTCGGGGCTGTCTGAAAGCCTAAGAACTCCTCAGACATGTGCCTTCTCCCGTGGAATAGCTTCAACGCCAGACTCGCGCAGCGCGGCAAGAACCTGCTCAAGCGCAGGTTCAATCATCGCTTCGACCGTTGGCGTTAGCCCGATATGCGGCTCCAGCGATTCCGGAATAACGCCGACTAACGTCAGCTTTTTCGGAAACTCGCCAGTGAAACGCAGGGCCGACAAAACGTCGGCCAGGCCAAGCTGGTGCGGTGAGATTTTGTTGGTAAACAGCGCCGGGATCTCTTCATCCCGCAGGACCATCATCGTTCCTGGCGTGTTTTTCTTCGACACAATGGCGTCAGCAATGATCAGATGATCTCTGTTCGCCATATCGCCGAGAAGCTCCATCCCAGCCGTACCACCGTCCAGAACATCAACAAAGTCTGGCAGGATGTACCGTTGCTCTAATGCCTCAACGATACGTACTCCGATGGCTTCGTCGGTCAGCAAAATATTGCCGACCCCTAAGACTAATATCCGCATTACAGAACCTTAACTGAGACCACTTCGTTCCCGTCAACGTCCACCACATGCACCGCACATGACATACAAGGGTCGAAGGAGTGAATGGTACGAACCACTTCCAGCGGTTTGTTTGGATCGGCAATCGGCGTACCTACCAGCGAGCGCTCATACGGTCCCACTTCATCATTAAAGTTACGTGGGCCAGAGTTCCAGGTTGACGGTACAACCGCCTGGTAGTTGCTGATAATGCCATCTTTAATCACCATCCAGTGAGACAGCATACCGCGTGGCGCTTCGAGGAAACCAACACCTTTGAATTCGCCCGTTGCCGGAATATCCGGTTTCACGAAGGTGGTGTGGTCGCCTTTACCGATGTTCACAATCAGCGCGTTGTACTGATCCTGCAGAACGTTCTGCAGTTCACAGCAGTGAACGGTACGGCCAATAATACGGCCCAGCGTAGAGTGCAGCTGAGACACTTCGATAGTTTTACCGGTCAGCTTGGTGTAAATCGCGATGATTTCATTCAGCTTGGCATGGGTAGACTCGCGTTTGGCCGCCAGTTTACACAGCATGTTGGCCAGCGGCCCCACTTCAACCGTTTTACCGTAGAAGGTCGGTGCTTTAACCCAGGAGTACTTGCCGTCATCTGACCAACCGGTGTAATCAGGAACCGTTGTGCCTTCCCACGGAGCCTGCGGCGCTTCGTCTTTGTACCACGCGTGTTTCGCACTCTCCTGAATCCCTTTGATCAGGTACTCATCGGAGTGAGAGGTGATCGGACGATAGGTCGACAGATCTTCATTAGTAATGTAACCACCCGGGAACAGGAAGCTGCCGTTTTTACCGTCAGTCGGGAATTCCGGCGCGCTCAGATAGTTAACCGCACCCTGACCACGCTCCAGCCACTCAGGATAGAATGCAGCAATAACCGCGGTATCTACCTTGTAAACCTGCTCAACGAAGTCGCTCAGCTTATCAATGAAAGACTTGATGTACATCAGGCGTTCAAGGTTCAGCACGCCAAGACCGTCGAGGTTAATCGGGTTAGCAACCCCACCTACCGCCAGGTTCTGGATGTGCGGCGTTTTACCGCCGAGCAGCGCCACAACGCGGTTGGCATCACGCTGGCATTCCAGCGCCTGCAGATAGTGAGCGACCGCAATCAGGTTCACTTCCGGCGGCAGCTGCATTGCCGGGTGACCCCAGCAACCGTTAGCAAAAATGCCTAACTGACCGCTGGCAACAAGATCTTTGATCTTGTTCTGAACCTTGGTGAACTCTTCTGCGCTGTTCAGGTGCCAGGAGGACACGCCGTTCAGCATGGCAGATGCTTTCGCTGGATCAGCTTTCAGGGCAGAGGTGATATCCACCCAGTCCAGCGCAGACAGCTGATAGAAGTGAACAATGTGGTCATGCGTGGTGTGCGCGGCCAGAATGATGTTACGGATATACTGTGCATTTACCGGAACATCAATATTCAGCGCGCTTTCAGCTGCACGAACGGAAGAGATAGCGTGAGTGGTCGTACAAACGCCACAGATACGCTGCACAATCATCCAGGCATCGCGCGGATCGCGATTTTTCACGATCTCTTCCATGCCGCGCCACATGGTACCGGAAGCCCATGCTTTAGATACCACGCCATTTTCGATTTCGCAGTCGATGCGTAAATGACCCTCAATACGGGTTACCGGATCAATAGTAATTCTCTGGCTCATGCTTTGCTCGCCTCATGACGATTTTGATCGTTTTGTTTTAAAGGAGGAAGTATCGGCAGTAGACGAATGAGTACGATGTATGCACAAATCTCAATAGCCACAAAACCAATAGAAATCAACAGCTCTTCCCAGGTCGGGAAGTAGTGGTAGCCACCACCAGGATTGAACGCCACCAGCGAATAGGACAGACGCCATGTTGCACAACCCAGCAATGCGCTCAGCGCAGACAGATACAGCATGCGCGAGTCGTTACGCAGCTTAGTGACGCGCAGCACCACCAGCGGGAAGACCATCAGCACGACCTCAAGCCAGAACATGGCTGAGTAGAAATCGCCTGCAAACGCATACGACAGCTTGTCGCGATAGATCAGTTCGCCAAAGCGCAGAACCACGAAAATCGCCAGCAGCACGCTGATGGTGTTCGTCAGCTTGATGAACAGACTTTTCTCGTCCGGACCGTTACCTTTCAGACCCGCTTGTACCAGTGAGCCTTCAAAGATGACGATCGAGAAGCCCATAATAAAGGCGGTTAATACCGAGAAAAGCGGCAACATTTCATAAGCTTGCCAAAGCGGATGCACCTTATAACCCGCAGAAATCATCAATGAACCCATTGAAGACTGGTGCATGGTTGGCAGCAGCGCGCCGAGGGCAATAACAAAGAACATCACTTTATTCAAACGTTTGAGAGAAACTTTCCACCCCAGACGTTCAAACAGAGCCGGAGCAAATTCCAGCGCCATGATGCCGATATAGATGGTCATACAGACCGCCGTTTCGAACAGTACCGAGTTCACGTTGAAGTGACCCGGAATGTAGAAGTACGGCAGGTTCCAGTAACGACCGACGTCAATGGTGATCGACAAACCACCCAGCGAGTAACCAAACAGGCTTGCCAGCAACGCCGGACGTACCAGTGGATGGTATTGTCCTCTGTTGAAAACATACACCGCCCACGCCAGCGCCCAACCGCCGCACGCAAAGCCAGTACCAATCAACAGGTCAAATGCGATCCATACGCCCCACGGGAAACCGCCGTTCAGATCGGAGACTGAACCCAATCCGAAGACCAGACGTTTCACGATCAGGAGCATACACAGGACGATAAGCGGCCCAAAAATAATGACCGGTTTGCTGATTATTTTTCCGCCCAGCGGTTTAGGATCATGACTCATGATCGTCTCCTCCATCGTGATGGTCGTTTTTCGTGTTACGACGAACCAGCACGGTTAAGCCCGCCAGCGCAGCCAGGGGTAAAATCATGCCCTTGTACAGGGAATGTTGAACATGTTCGGAACGCGCACCGGTTGAAAGGTCATCCAGTTTTGGCAGATCCAAATCCTCGTAAGGAACACCCGTCAGCACCATAACCTGCGTACCACCGCCTTCCTTTTCACCGTACAGGTGCGGATAGTACTTCGGTACCGTATGCAAATAAGTATCACCAGCGTTCACTGTCTGACGCGGATAGTGGTATTCGCTGCCAGGCTTCAGTGCGAGACGTTTTTTCGCCTCAGCCATCAGCTCTTCACGGGTACCAAAAATCACTGCACCGGCAGGACACACTTCAACACATCCCGGTAAGCCACCTTTGTCCAGACGTTCAACGCCTTTCTGGTTACACAGTTCACATTTATGAAGCGCACCAAATGGGTTGTTGTAGTCGTATTTAGGGACGTTGTACGGACAGGCGACCATGCAGTAACGACAGCCCGTGCAGACATCTTTGTCATAGTGGACGATGCCGGTTTTCGGGTCTTTCTTCAGCGCGGAAACCGGGCAAACGGAGACGCAGTTTGGATCGACACAGTGCATGCACTGTTTCTTAATGTATGCGTAACCATTTTCTTCCTGGTCTTTGTTAACGCCTGTTCCGCTACGCCACACCTGGATGATGTTGTTGGTGTACGGTGACAATTTGTCGTTGTTCGACCAGGTCTGCTCGCCTTCCGGGTTACGCGCCGGGAAGTTGATATCCTGACACTTAGTGACGCAGGCCTGGCAGCCTACGCACAGCGTCGAATCATAAAGCATCCCAAGAGAACCCGGGATCGGCGGACGGTTTTCTGCAGCCGCATGACTGATGGACGGCGCGGCGCCCAACAGCAATGCCCCGCTGGAGGCTGCTTTAATAAAGTTACGTCTGTTCACGGTTATTCTCCCCGTGAGTCAGCGTTATCTTTCTTCTGCTGACGCCCCAGTTCACGTACCGCCATCACGCTGACGCCGGCAACCAGCCCTACTACGCCGCCAAGCAGCCCAATAGCCCCAGCTGAAATGTTGCCGCCTTCTTTCATGTTGACATCAGGCTTCTCTGAACGCGGGGTTTGGTTTTCCACATGGGCGAGTTGGTGAATGCCTTTATGGAAACCGACGCCTTCTTCGTTACAGCCGTAGCAAGGATGACCAATAGCCACCGGCCACACGCCGCCAACGTCGCAGAATTGCAATGTTGAGCAGTTGCCGTACGTTTCTGGCCCTTTACAGCCCAGATGATAGAGGCACCAACCTTCACGATGGCCTTCATCGCCGAACTCTTTAGCAAAACGACCGGCATCAAAGTGCGGGCGACGTTCGCAGTGTTCGTGAATCAAACGGCCATAGGCGAATGTCGGACGGTTTTTGGTATCCAGCTTCGGCGGCTTACCGTAAGTGATGATATGCGCGACCGTGGCGAGGAAGTTATGCGGGTTAGGCGGACAGCCTGGGATGTTGATGATGGTTTTGCCTGGCAGAACTTCTTGCAAGCCGACCGCACCCGTTGGGTTCACGCCAGCGGCAGCCACACCACCCCATGCGGCACAAGAGCCGATAGCGATGATAGCTGCTGCACCTTCGGCCGCTCTGCGGATGTGATCCACAATTGGCTCACCGGCAACCATGCAATAAATACCATTATCTTTTAGTGGTATAGAACCATCTACCACCAGAACATATTGCCCTTTGTACTTCTCCAGAGCGTTATGTTTGTTCTCTTCGACCTGGTGGCCAAAGGCGGCAGAGAGCACCTCATGATATTCAAGAGAGATAGTCTCCAGAACGAGGTTTTCCACTGTAGGGTGTGTCGCACGAAGCAGCGATTCAGTACAACCCGTACACTCCTGAGCACCAATCCAGATAACCGGCGGGCGCTGAGGACGAGAAACTGATTCGGCCATTTCTGCGGCGGCTTTGCTACTGAGCCCCATGGTAGCGGCCAGTGCTGCACAAAGCTTCATGAAATCACGGCGATTGATGCCGTTCGAATTGATGAGAGAATTATCTCCAGTCATTTTATTGTTATTCCGTTGCGAAGACCTGGCTTTTATTTTGCACCATTCGCATGTTGCATATTGCGATCGGCGCGCCATTACCACACTTTTTATATGGTTATGTGCATTATAATACTTCGGCGGAGCAACAAAACGAAGGCGTAGGTCAATAGTGTAATTAATTAAAGCAAGATAATACCCCTTTTGGATCAAGCTTCGAGCCGATAGCCGGCCATGAAAAACCGAATTGTTGTACTCGACTGGTTCTCTTTGAAGAAATCCATCACCATCTCTTTATCCAGCCCGTAACGACGCGTCAGGATCCCCGCTTCCCATGCGCTGAGCTGTCGGTCACCCGTTTTTTCAAACATTCGATGTGAAAAACCCAGAACAAAACCGCGTTTATAATCTGAACAAAAATTCGCCACTGAACGAGCACTGTCCGCACTTGAGGCGTTCAATCCGGCCATCAGGCCCTTTCCAAAATGGTTGTCCATGCATAACCTCCAATCGCTATATAACAAATTATATAGCGATTTTTTAAGCAAAGGCCAGAGGTATCACGCACTTTTTTGTGCCAGATTAAAAGGACACCCACTCGTCCGTTTTAGGTGCTGCAGAGGTTCTGCTTTCTGCGGAAGGGGAAGCGGTATTGGCAGTGGCGTATTGCACATCATTCGCAGACAGGCGGAACTGTTGCACCGAGCGTTGCAGCTCTTCCGTTTGCCGTTCCAGCGCTACTGCAGCGGCGGAGACTTGCTCTACCAATGCAGCATTCTGTTGCGTTACGCTGTCCATCTGCGTGATCGCAACACTAACCTGCGAGATGCCCTTATTCTGCTCTTCCGAGGCTGAGGCAATTTGTTTCATGATAACGGTCACTTCGGTGGCACCGCGCAGAATCGCTTCCATGGTTAATCCCGTCTCTTTAACCAGACGAGCGCCCTGTTCGACACGACGCGACGATTCACCGATTAATGTCTCAATCTCTTTTGCCGCACCGGCGCTACGGCTGGCGAGATTACGTACTTCCCCTGCTACCACGGCAAAACCACGTCCCTGTTCACCAGCCCTGGCCGCTTCAACGGCGGCGTTGAGCGCCAGAATGTTGGTCTGGAAAGCAATGCTATTAATGACAGAGGTAATTTCTGCGATCTGTTTAGAACTGGCAGCAATACCGTCCATGGTGTCGACCACTTCAGAAACCAGGGTGCTTCCTTTACCTGCCGTTTCTGTTGCGGTATCGGCAAGCTGGCTGGCCTCACGCGCATTTTCGGCGTTAAGTTTTACCGTAGCGGTCAGTTGCTCCATGCTGGCAGCGGTCTCTTCCAGCGCCGCGGCCTGCTCCTCAGTACGGGAAGAGAGATCGTTATTGCCGGTAGAAATTTCCGTAGCACCTCGCCAGATGTTGTCACTGCCTGAACGAATCGTACTTACGGCTTCACGCAGGCTGTCCTGCATTGCGCACAATAAAGGGACCAGTTGGCCCACGCAGTTACGCCCAAAATCTTCAATTGGATGGCTGAGATCGCCCTGGGCAATCTGGCGGAACTGCAAGCGAATGCGACCGAGAGGTTTCACCATCATGGTAACGAGGTAACGATCGGTGAAGAACAGGAGGGCAATCCCGAGGATAACGGCAGTAATAATCAGTGTCCGAATGATCGACGTTTTACCGTCTACCATGATACGCGTCGCATCAAGTCTCTTTCCGGCGGTGGTATTAAACAGCTCAGCGCTGGCACCAAATTCACGGCTCAGTGCGGGCGTAATCGTGCTGGCATGTTCCGAAAACGCCGTAAGCGAGCCCTGCTGCGCCAGCTGCATTTGCGGTATCACGCCTTTATCCAGCAAAGCTTGCCACTTGGCCAGCACTGCTGCTGAAATTTCCGGGTCCATCGGTCCTGGAGACAATGTTTTCATCTCCTGGAGCTTTTGGCTCAGATTATCCAGCGATTGCTGGGCAGGTGCAAAATCAGGCGTTTCACCACCAATTTTGACATCCACAGCACGGCTCAGGCGTGTCACAAAGCGAAAGTACTGATCGTTCCCCTGACTCAGTACCGTCATCTGTTTGACAAGATGACGGTCAATATCGTTGCCTTCTGATATTTTTGATAAAGCATGAAGACTGAATAAACCCACGCCCGACCAGAGCAGGCAAAAAAGTCCCAGTATCGCCAGCATGACAATACGAATAGTGAAGTTTTTCAGCAAATACATAATAATTTCCTTGCCATTGATGAGGAATTCGCCATCAGGCGATACTTCCCCTTGTTATCGGCAGGCAATGAAGAAGATATAATACGTTCTTTATTTTTTTACTTTTTTAAGTCTATCTATTATCCCTGCTGGTCATATCAATATGAATGTTAATGAAATTAGGTAGCATTATTATTCAGATAATTAACCTAAAGCTGTAAGTAATGCGTTGTTTTTCATAACAAATATTTATCAAACCAGGCAAGAGTGCGTTCCCAGGCTAAATCAGCAGCTGCTTTATCATAACGGGGTGTCGAATCGTTATGAAAACCATGATTAACACCGGGATAGATATATGCTTGATAGATTTTCTTATTCACTTTGAGTGCAGCTTCATAAGCGGGCCAGCCTTCATTAATTCGTGTGTCTAGTTCTGCATAGTGTAATAATAAAGGCGCATTAATTTTAGGGACATCAGAAGCAGGAACCTGACGACCATAAAAGGGCACCGCACATGCCAGTTCAGGGAAAGCAACAGCCGCTGCATTCGCCACACCACCACCGTAGCAAAATCCGGTGATCCCCACCTTTCCTGTCGCCATCGAATAACGCTGCATAAACTCAATAGCGGCAAAAAAATCATTCATCAGCTTAACGGGATCAACCTGCTGCTGTAATTCCCGGCCTTTATCATCATTGCCGGGATAACCGCCCAGTGAACTTAATCCATCGGGTGCCAGTGCAATATAACCCGCCTTCGCCACCCGCCGTGCTACATCCTCAATATACGGATTCAGCCCACGATTCTCATGTACCACTACCACCGCCGGAACCTTCCCCGTCACCTTCGCGGGTTTCACCAGATAACCTCGCACATCACCATGCCCATCAGGCGATGGATAGGTAATGTATTCTGCCAGAATATCGGGATCGGTAAATTCTACCTGCGTTGCCAGGGCATAGTTCGGTTTCAGCAAATTGAATAGCGCCAGTGCCGTCATGCCACCTACCGCATATTTCGCCGCCAGATTCAGAAACTCGCGTTTCGTAATTTTGCCATGGGCGTAATAGTCATAGTAATCGAGTAACTCCTGCGGAAAGTCTTTAGCAGTCAGACGCGGCATGGTCGCACTCCTGAGTGATGTTTTTTTAAGCAAAGCACAGCGGTCTGTTTTTGCCCAGTTTTTCATCCCAATGTGACCTGGTGAACGGGATATTCACCACGAACCCGCTAGAATAGAAACGTTGTTTTGAAATTCACCTGCACTAAGGAGATCTCATGGCCTGGTTTGCCAATCCTGAACGTTATGAGCAAATGCTCTATCGCTACTGTGGGCGCAGCGGCTTGCGCCTGCCCGCGCTGTCGCTGGGTTTATGGCACAGTTTTGGACACGTTCACGCTCTGGATTCACAACGAGCACTGCTGCGAAAAGCATTTGATTTAGGGATCACTCATTTTGATTTAGCCAATAACTACGGGCCACCTCCGGGCAGTGCTGAAGAGAATTTTGGTCGATTGCTGCGCGAGGATTTTGCACAATATCGTGATGAATTGATCATCTCGACCAAAGCGGGTTACGACATGTGGCCGGGGCCTTACGGTTCTGGCGGCTCACGCAAGTATCTGCTGGCCAGCCTCGACCAGAGCCTCAAGCGCATGGGTCTCGACTACGTCGATATCTTCTATTCGCACCGCGTTGATGAAAATACGCCAATGGAAGAGACCGCTTCCGCGCTGGCCCATGCTGTGCAAAGTGGCAAAGCACTGTATGTCGGTATCTCATCTTATTCGCCAGAGCGCACGCAGAAGATGGCCGAACTGCTGCGGGAATGGAAAATTCCGCTGCTTATCCACCAGCCATCCTACAACCTGCTTAACCGCTGGGTAGACAGCAGCGGATTGTTGGATACGCTGGAATCCAACGGAATGGGCTGTATTGCCTTCACCCCGTTGGCGCAGGGGCTCCTGACAGGGAAATACCTCAACGGTATTCCTGATGGTTCCCGCATGCAGCGTGAAGGGAAAAAAATCCGTGGGCTGACGGAAAATATGCTGACGGAAGCAAATCTTAACAGTCTGCGTTTGCTCAATGAGATGGCCCAACAACGTGGGCAGTCGATGGCGCAAATGGCGTTAAGCTGGCTACTAAAAGATAACCGGGTCACATCGGTATTAATTGGTGCCAGCCGACCTGAGCAGTTGGAAGAGAACGTTCAGGCACTGGCAAACCTGACATTCAGCGCCGAAGAACTGGCACAGATTGATAAACATGTCGCGGACGGCAAGCTCAATCTGTGGCAGGCCTCATCAGACAAATAACGATCTGAACATTATGCCGGGTGTAGTCCTACCCGGCCTTAATGGCCTGCTGATGAGAGTGGGCAAGTAAATCTCGCCTCACACCTCGTCCTCTTTAATCAACGGACGCTGGTATTCCGGCCATACCAGTGCGACAAGTGCAGGATAGGCTTCCAGGCTGAACTCCCTGAAGCACTGCCGCAAGTTAAGCACATCCAGATCGGCGTGCGGGACTTTCTCCCCGCTGAGGCAGCGCTTTTTAATATTGTCATAATACTTATAAACCGCAGAGTTAAGATCGCTACAGCGCCGCTGCGCGTCAAAGAGCCCGGGCGTTTCATTCAGCTCCACCATTGTCATCCTCTTGACTGTGGAGTGGATAAAATCAATATATTCGTGATTGACTCGCCAATACCATACCGGAGTAATCGAATTCATCAGGGCAGAAAAATGATCTTCTCCCTCTTCTTTACTTAGCATTTCCGGCTGGCGCTGTGCGTTAACATCTTCTGCATAACGGTTTTTATTTGCACTACGCATTAGCAAAAGTACCCCGCAGGTAAGCAATAGCAGGGTAATAACAGAATAAAATATACTGTTCATAGCGGGCTCCATTTTTTTTGATTTTAAAATTACCCCATGCTATTGTCAACGCGGCCTACCTTATTAAAAACATCATATTATTGGCAGCAAAGGATATTTCAACATGCTTCCCGAGCATCTTGTTCCCTCTCGTTTTCATTTATCCGCAACCCCGAACAATACAAATACCACAGAAAATAGTGAAAATTTGACTCAGGGAAAGATAAAACTAAGTGATTACGAATCAGAAATTTTGATTAGCTCCGCAGCTACCGGCCAGTCCCGGAATATGTTATTTGAAGAGTGCGATCGTCATTTAAAAGAGCGCCTTTTCCGCGCCGCAAAAATTGAGTCATTTACTCGTCTGCTCAATTCATTACAGGCGGAAGGCGACATTAATGCCCAGGAATTAAGTAAAATTTTGGCCAAAAAAACAGCCATGATAAATGAACAAGGCAACAAAATTTGGCTTAATTTAATTACTCGCGAAACCAACGATCCTATTTTTTATTCTCTGGAAGAGAAATAAAATGAAAGATGTTGAAGATAATAATGTTTATTTGGCTTTAGATAACCACAAAAGCGATGAGTTTGTCTTAAAACAAAATCTGTCTGTGTTGATAGCCAATAAAAACACGACGCTGGAAAGCCTTGCTCAAGAGATGGTTTCTATACCCGCCGCACTGGTGCGGATGAAATGGCAAAATCGTCATGAAATCTACGCACTGCAAGCCAAAGAAGAGATTTACGGTGCCACTATCGAGGCCATCATCGCTCAGCAACCAGAATTGCGGGACAAAATAATGGCCCGTCTGGAAAGCACATACCAGCATCTGCTTGCACGTGAAACTGCCACACTGCGCCTGACCCGCAAGCTATCCGATGGGAACTATGAGCCCACAAAAATCACTACGGTGGCGTTGGACGAGAACAGATAAGGCAAAAGACTTGCAGAGGAGTGATGTCAGGAGAAGCTTGCCGGGTAAGGTCAAACCTGTGCCCGGCAACAAGGATTATTTGGCTTTCACGGTCTCTTCACCGACCAAACCAATCTTCAGGTAACCCGCCTGGTGCAACGTATCCATAACCTTCATCATAGTTTCGTAGTCGACGGTTTTATCTGCCCGGAAGAAGATGGTGGTGTCTTTCTTGCCTTCAGTTAGCGCGTTTAACTCGTTAATCATCGTCTCATCGGTGACCTGATCGTTACCAATAAACATGGTGTTATCGGCTTTTACTGACAGGTAAACCGGTTTTTCCGGACGCGGTTGCGGCGTACTGGTGGATGCAGGGAGATTGACCTTCACATCCACGGTTGCCAGTGGCGCTGCCACCATAAAGATGATCAACAATACCAGCATGACGTCGATAAACGGCGTCACGTTGATGTCATGCATTTCACCGTTATCGTCCAGGTTTTCATTAAAGCTCATTGCCATGGAACATTATCCTACACGTAATTTCTGCGCAGCACGTACCGGGTGTGCAGACGCGCTTGCACTCAGGTCCAGGTCACGACTTTGCAGCAACAGTACCTGCGCCGCGACATCGCCCAGCATCGCTTTATAGCTGCCAATCTGACGAGCAAAAATGTTGTAGATAACAACAGCAGGGATTGCCGCGACCAGACCGATCGCGGTTGCTAACAGTGCTTCTGCAATACCTGGAGCAACAACAGCCAGGTTGGTGGTTTGGGTTTGTGCGATACCGATGAAGCTATTCATTATGCCCCATACTGTACCAAACAACCCGACAAATGGAGAGATAGCCCCGATGGTTGCCAGGTATCCATTACCCCGCCCCATCTGACGGCCAACGGCGGCAACGCGACGTTCCAGACGGAAACCGGTACGCTCTTTGATCCCTTCGTTGTCATCACTGCCTGCTGACAGTTCCAGCTCGTTCTGTGCTTCGTTAATCAACAGAGCGCCCAGGCTTTTGCCATCGAATCCAGCGGCAATCTCACTTGCCTGATCTAAAGAGCGGGCATCTGCCAGCATTTGCTGTTCACGCTTAAGACGGCGCTTCTGCGTAAAGAACTCAAGGCTCTTACTAAAGAAGATAGCCCAGGTGACCACTGACGCCAAAATCAGCCCAATCATCACGCACTTAACCACGATATCGGCGTGCTGATACATACCCCAGACGGAAAGGTCCGTCTGCATCAAATTATTACCCACTCTGTATCTCCAGGACGCAAATCACAAAATCTGAGCGTAATCATATCAAAACGACGTCGAATTGATAGTCGTTCTCATTACTATTTACATAGTGCCGCACCTTTGGTTTCTTTTCCTTGCGCTCACGCAGTAAAAAAGTCACCAGAAATCGATTTGAGAATATTTTGTACTTTATGGCTGTTCTGCAGGACGCGGCAGATGAGATTCATGCTAGTTTAGACATCCAGACGTATAAAAATAGGTAATACAACATGGCAGATAAGCAGCTTGAGACCAAACTCGTTCACGCCGGGCGTAGTAAAAAATACACGCTGGGTTCGGTAAATAGCGTGATCCAGCGCGCGTCTTCACTGGTATTCGACACCGTTGAGGCGAAAAAACAGGCGACGCATAACCGCGCAAACGGTGCCCTTTTCTATGGCCGTCGCGGCACGCTGACGCATTTCTCACTGCAGGAAGCGATGTGTGAACTGGAAGGCGGGGCCGGTTGCGCCCTGTTCCCCTGCGGTGCAGCAGCCGTTGCCAACACCATCCTTGCCTTTGTTGAACAAGGCGATCATGTGCTGATGACCAACACCGCCTATGAACCCAGCCAGGATTTTTGCACTAAGGTGCTGGGCAAGCTTGGCGTGACAACCGGCTGGTTCGATCCGCTGATTGGCGCGGATATTGTGAAGCATATACAGCCGAACACTAAAGTCGTTTTTCTTGAATCTCCAGGTTCTGTCACCATGGAAGTTCATGATGTTCCAGCCATTGTTGCCGCCGTCAGAAGCGTAGTGCCTGACGCGATCATCATGATTGATAACACCTGGGCTGCGGGCGTGTTGTTCAACGCGCTGGATTTCGGTATCGATATCTCAATTCAGGCAGGGACGAAATATCTGATTGGTCATTCCGACGGCATGGTTGGGACAGCGGTATCCAATGCCCGTTGCTGGGATCAACTGCGTGAAAACGCCTATCTGATGGGACAAATGCTGGACGCCGATACCGCCTATATGACCAGCCGTGGATTGCGGACGTTAAGCGTTCGCCTGCGCCAACACCATGAAAGCAGTTTAAAAGTCGCCGAGTGGCTGGCTGACCATCCGCAGGTTGCCCGCGTGAATCACCCGGCACTTCCCGGCAGCAAGGGACACGAGTTCTGGAAACGCGACTTTACCGGTAGCAGCGGTCTGTTCTCATTTGTTCTGAATAAGAAGCTAAATAATGAAGAACTGTCTGCGTACCTGGATCACTTCAGCCTGTTCAGCATGGCCTATTCCTGGGGCGGTTTTGAATCACTGATTCTGGCTAACCAACCGGAACATATCGCGGCAATCCGTCCGCAAGGCAAAGTGGACTTCAGCGGAACGCTCATCCGTTTGCATATCGGTTTAGAGAATGTTGACGATCTGATTGCCGATTTAGCCGCAGGATTTGCCCGAATCGAGTAACATTGCCGCAGATGGACATATATGCAGACACTTCTGGTGGAAAAGTCTGCAATTGTTGCGTCCGGGATCAAGGCATCCCGGACAATTCAGGAGTACAATCCACTTATAAACGCTGTTCCACAGGAAAGTCCATGGTAGTCATTCAAGATATTATCTCCGCGCTTTGGCAACACGATTTTGCCGCGCTGGCGGACCCACACGTCGTGAGCGTGGTGTACTTCGTGATGTTCGCCACACTGTTTTTAGAAAATGGCCTGCTGCCCGCCTCCTTTTTGCCCGGTGACAGCCTGCTATTACTGGCAGGAGCGCTGATTGCTCAGGACGTGATGAGTTTTTTACCTACCATAGCGATTCTGACTGCCGCTGCCAGTCTCGGTTGCTGGCTGAGCTACATTCAGGGGCGCTGGCTGGGCAACACGCGGACGGTAAAAGGCTGGCTGGCACAATTACCTGAAAAATATCATCAGCGTGCTACCTGTATGTTTGACCAACACGGGTTGATGGCACTACTCGCCGGACGTTTCCTGGCGTTTGTACGTACCTTACTGCCAACCATGGCGGGGATTTCAGGGCTGCCTAACCGTCGCTTCCAGTTTTTTAACTGGCTGAGCGGGCTGCTGTGGGTCACTGTGGTCACCAGTTTCGGCTATGCGCTCAGCATGATCCCGTTTGTTAAACGCCACGAAGATCAGGTGATGACCTTTTTAATGATCCTGCCTGTTGCCCTGTTAACCGCAGGTCTGCTGGGAACGCTGTTCGTGGTGATTAAAAAAAAATACTGTAGCGCCTGAGTATTAGCCGTATGCCGGAGTCACTCCGGCATTTCGTTGATGGCGCGCAGCGTTAAGGCCGACAAGAAATCAACCCCCCTGCATCATCCGAATTCTGGCTGCATCTTCTCCTGGCGTGACGCCAAAGTAACGTTTGAACTCCCGACTAAACTGCGATGCACTCTCATAACCTACGCGCATGGCCGCCGCGCTGGCTTTCATCCCGTCATGAATCATCATCATCCGCGCTTTATGCAATCGATAGCTCTTCAGATACTGTAACGGTGAAGTACTGGTCACCGATTTAAAATTATGATGGAACGCCGACACGCTCATATTGGCCTCTGCCGCCAATTGCTCAACATTGAGATTTTCGGTGTACTTGGTTTCAATTCGCTTCAGCACACGGCTTATCAAACTGAAATGTGTCTGGCGACTGACCAGCGCCAATAACGCGCCACCACGCGGCCCGGTCAGTACGTGGTAGAGGATCTCACGAATAATCTGTTTTCCCAGAATACGTGCATCCAATGGCCGCTCCATCACATCCAGCAGGCGTTCCGCAGCACAGAGAATTTCATCGGATAGCGTCGCCGAATTGATCCCGCTTGCCGCCATTGCAGGCTGGAACAGCTCATCCTCACCAATATCCATCAGCAATTCCTGCAATTGCAGGATATCGACGTTCAGGCGGATACCAGCCAACGGAACGTCCGGTGTCGCATACGTTTCACATTCAAAGGGTAAAGGTACTGTGAGCAGTAAGTATTCGTTGGCATCATAGCGAAAGACACGCTCGTTGATATAACCAATTTTATATCCTGAAAAGAGAAATATAATGCCAGGCTGATACATCACTGGTGTGCGCACCCCAGGTTCAGAGCCGTACAGTAAGCGAATATCAGGCAGCAGATCATTTAATTTATTTTCATTATTTTTCAGCTGCTTAATTTTATCTGTCAGCAGGAGACAGATCTCATCACGGTTCATAGGGCACCATTTCATCATTAATTTGCAACCCTGATATAGTGCGGACTTTTATCCATTTTCTCCAGTAGTCTGTAGAAATGGGCAAGACATTGGCAGAAATGAGCATTGAGAGGAACGCTTCTGACGACCACAATGTTCACCATCAGGCAGGCACTCGCCTACCCTCTTTTTTACCCACACAAGGTAACGAGCAATGAACAACTTTAATCTCCATACCCCAACCCGCATTCTGTTTGGTAAAGGCGCGATTGCAGAACTGCGCGACCGAATCCCACAGGATGCTCGCGTACTGATTACCTACGGCGGTGGTAGCGTGAAAAAAACCGGCGTTCTGGCACAGGTTCAGGATGCACTGAAAGGCCTGGACGTGCTGGAATTTGGCGGTATTGAGCCGAACCCGTCTTATGAAACGCTGATGAACGCGGTAAAAATCGTGCGTGATGAGAAGGTGACATTCCTGCTGGCGGTAGGCGGCGGTTCTGTTCTGGATGGCACAAAATTCATCGCCGCAGCAGCACATTACGCTGACGGTGTTGACCCATGGCGCATTCTGGAAACACGCGGTAACGACGTACAAAGTGCCGTTCCAATGGGCTCCGTATTAACTCTGCCGGCAACTGGCTCCGAATCTAACTCTGGCGCGGTAATTTCGCGCAAAACGACTGGCGACAAACTGGCCTTCATGACCCCGTTTGTCCAGCCGGTATTCGCTGTACTCGATCCGGTTTACACCTATACTCTGCCGCCACGTCAGGTTGCCAACGGCGTGGTAGATGCTTTTGTTCATACCGTAGAACAATACGTGACTTATCCGGTAGACGGGAAAATTCAGGATCGCTTCGCCGAAGGCATTCTGCTGACGCTGATAGAAGACGGTCCGAAAGCATTGCAGGAGCCGGAAAACTACAATGTGCGTGCGAACGTCATGTGGGCAGCCACTCAGGCGCTGAACGGACTGATCGGCGCAGGCGTACCGCAGGACTGGGCAACCCATATGCTGGGTCACGAACTGACGGCAATGCACGGACTTGACCACGCTCAGACACTGGCAATCGTCCTGCCTGCATTGTGGAATGAAAAACGCGATACCAAGCGTGCCAAACTGCTGCAATACGCAGAACGCATCTGGAATATCACCGAAGGCTCCGAAGACCAGCGCATTGATGCCGCGATTGCCGCCACCCGTCAATTCTTCGAACAAATGGGTGTACCGACTCGCCTATCTGACTACGGTCTGGATGGCAGTTCCATCCCGGCACTGCTGGAAAAACTGCAAGCGCATGGCGGCACGAAACTGGGTGAACATCAGGACATTACGCTGGACGTCAGCCGCCGGATTTACGAAGCTGCCCGCTAAGGTTTTTTAACCTCCGACTTTCGTTTTTGGCTATTTATACCAGACTTAAGTCACACCTATGTCACCGGAGTATGTTCCGGTGACAGTCATTAAGGGGAGGAATTATGACCACTCCAACCATTATCAAACTACAGGATGGTAACGTCATGCCGCAACTGGGCCTGGGGGTCTGGAAGGCAAGCAACGAAGAAGTCATCACCGCCATTCATAAAGCGCTGGAAGTAGGGTATCGCTCAATTGATACCGCTGCGGCGTACAAAAACGAAGAAGGTGTCGGCAAAGCGATACGCGATGCTGGCGTACCGCGCGAAGAGTTATTCATTACCACCAAGCTGTGGAATGATGATCAGAAACGCCCACGGGAAGCGTTGCTCGAAAGCATGGAGAAACTCCAGCTCGATTACCTCGATCTCTACCTGATGCACTGGCCTGTTCCGGCGATCGATCACTACGTTGAAGCGTGGGAAAACATGATCGACCTGCAAAAAGAGGGGCTGATTAAGAGCATCGGCGTGTGCAACTTTCAGATCAATCATCTCCAGCGCCTGATGGATGAAACAGGTGTCCCGCCGGTGATTAACCAGATAGAACTGCATCCACTGATGCAACAGCGCCAGCTGCACGCCTGGAACGCCACACATAAAATCCAGACCGAATCCTGGAGCCCGCTGGCGCAGGGCGGCAAAGACGTATTTGATCAAAAGATCATTCGCGACCTCGCTGAAAAATATGGCAAATCACCGGCGCAGGTCGTCATTCGCTGGCATCTGGATAGCGGCCTGGTGGTGATCCCGAAATCCGTCACCCCTGCCCGTATCGCCGAGAACTTCAATGTCTGGGACTTCCGCCTGGACAAAGATGAACTCGGTGAAATAGCAAAACTCGATCAAGGTAAACGCCTTGGCCCTGACCCGGATCAGTTCGGCGGTTAATCTCTCCTCTCCAGCCCGGCATTCCCGTCGGGCTTTTCTCCTGTCGAAATATTAAGAAACAATAAACGCGCAACTATTGATGTATTTATGGCACATCCACGTGCAGCATTACGCAATATAACTTACTAATTATTCAGTAATAATATTGATTTAATGAACACATCACAAATATCTATAGGTGCGTGACCATGGCGGAAAAAACACAGCAAGGCGTCAAATGGCTCCCATTGATTCTTATACTATTTATTTCTGCCGGGCTCTGGCAGCTTACCCCACCCAGTGGGTTAAGTGCGCCAGCCTGGCATTCAGCCATTATCTTCGTTGCTACCATTGCTTCTATCGTGGCAAAAGTTCTGCCTATTGGCGCAGTCGGCATTATCGGTATTACCGTTTTTGCCCTCGCTTATGCTGCCGGGGATAAAACCGCCAGCGGCGCTATTACCACCGCACTGAGCGAACTGAACAGTTCTCTGATCTGGCTGATTGTCGTCGCCTTTATGATTGCCCGCGGGTTTATCAAAACGGGCCTCGGACGACGTATTGCGCTGCAGATGATCCGCCTGCTCGGCAAGCGCACGCTGGGACTCGCCTACGGACTGGCGTTTGCGGACCTGATACTTTCCCCCGCAATGCCAAGCAACACGGCCCGCTGCGGCGGCGTCATCTATCCCATTGCCGACTCCCTGGCGCGCAGTTTCCACTCGAACCCGGAAGATGAATCCCGCAGTAAAATCGGCACCTTTCTTATCACCTGTATTGGCAACGTCAACGACGTCACCGCCGCGCTCTTTATGACCGGATATACCGGCAACCTGTTGGCAGTGAAGCTGGCGGCCAATGCGGGGGTCACTCTGACCTGGGGCAGCTGGTTTATGGCGGCGCTGCTGCCTTGCCTGGTTTCCTTACTGCTGGTTCCATTACTGGTCTACTGGATTGTGCGCCCAGAAATTAAACACACGCCGGATGCCCCTAATCTGGCGCGTAAAGAACTGGCGGAAATGGGTCGTATGTCACGCGGGGAATGGCTGATGCTGGCGACCGTCGGCGTCCTGCTGGTACTGTGGATTTTTGGTGATACGCTGGGCGTCGACGCCACCACTGCCTCATTTGTTGGTTTATCCATCTTGCTGCTCAGCGGCGTTCTGAGCTGGGAAGATGTCAAAAGCGAGAAAGGTGCGTGGGATACACTGATCTGGTTTGCCGCACTATTGATGATGGCAAATCAGTTGAAAAAACTGGGTTTTACCACCTGGTTTGGCAACCTGATTGGCGATAGCCTGAGCAGTACTATGCATGGGACCAGTTGGGTGGTTGTCCTGCTGCTGCTCAACGCCGCGTACTTTTATACCCACTACTTTTTTGCCAGCGGT
This sequence comes from Citrobacter sp. wls827, assembly GCF_005280875.1. Lineage (NCBI taxonomy): Bacteria > Pseudomonadati > Pseudomonadota > Gammaproteobacteria > Enterobacterales > Enterobacteriaceae > Citrobacter > Citrobacter sp. wls827. The sequence goes on along the minus strand of NZ_SZWR01000018.1, from coordinate 128,861 downwards.
AATGCGCAGATTGCGGCGCTGTATGCCGTTTTCCTCGGCGTCGGCCTGCATTTGAACATTCCCGCTGCCCCTACGGCGTTGATGCTGGCCTTCACCAGCAGCCTGTACTGTTCCCTCACTCAGTACACTCACGCTCGCGGGCCGATTCTGTTTGGTGCCGGGTACGTACCGACGGGAGTCTGGTGGCGAACGGGATTCATCATCAGCCTGTTCAATCAAGCCGTCTTTATCACTGTAGGGCTGATGTGGTGGAAGATGCTGGGTCTGTACTAAACTCACTGCGTCCTGACGAAACGTCTTATCTACGGAGAAAAGGAATGACCTGTATTTTCTGTCAAATTGTTGAAGGTAAAGCGCCCTGCCATAAAGTCTGGGAAGACGAGCATCACCTGGCCTTTCTGTCGATTTTCCCAAACACCGACGGTTTTACCGTGGTGATCCCGAAAAAGCACTACCCAAGCTATGCATTTGATATGCCGCCACAGGCGCTGGCAGACCTGATGCTGGCGACCCAAAAGGTGGCGAAAAAACTGGATAAGGCTTTCCCGGATGTCAGTCGTACGGGGATGTTTTTCGAAGGGTTTGGCGTGGATCATGTGCACAGTAAGCTCAGCCCTATGCATGGCACAGGTGATTTGAC
>NZ_SZWR01000018.1:120852-128065 GCF_005280875.1 Citrobacter sp. wls827 | reverse complement strand
AGCGGCCAGAATTCGCGAAGCATAAATACTGAGCATGTCTGCCGGATGGCGGTGCGAGCACCTTATCCGGCCTACGGTCTGTCTGGCCCGGTAAGCATTTCACTACCGGGCAAGACAGATTAGCGCCCCGCGACTTTCCCGCGTTTTTTATTCGCTGCAGGTGTCTGACGCTGGTGCGCGACTGGCGTATGCTTGGTCAGTGCCGGACGGGTATGGCGGTTCTGACGACGTGCTTCACGTATCTCTTCCAGCGTCGGGGCCGGAACCAGACATTCGCGACGACCGCCAATCAGATGCTTTTTCCCCATATCTTCCAGCGCCTGACGGATTAACGGCCAGTTAGCAGGATCATGGTAACGCAGCAGTGCTTTATGCAGACGGCGCTGTTTATCACCTCTTGGCACTACCACATCTTCACTCTTATAACCAATTTTGCCCAACGGGTTTTTCCCGGTGTAATACATGGTTGTAGAGTTTGCCAGCGGTGATGGGTAGAAGTTCTGCACTTGATCCAAACGGAAACGACGCTGTTTCAGCCACAGAGCCAGATTCACCATATCCTCATCACGCGTACCCGGGTGCGCAGAGATAAAATAGGGGATCAGGTACTGCTCTTTACCGGCCTGTTTAGAGTAAGTATCGAATAACTCTTTAAAGCGGTCGTAGCTGCCCATACCCGGCTTCATCATCTTCGACAATGGGCCTTCTTCTGTATGCTCCGGCGCAATCTTCAGGTAGCCACCCACATGGTGAGTTGCCAACTCTTTAATATAGCGCGGGTCCTCCACGGCGATGTCATAACGCACCCCGGATGCGATAAGGATCTTTTTAATGCCTTTCAGATCACGCGCGCGGCGGTAGAGATTAATCGTCGGTTCGTGGTTAGTATCCATATGCGGGCAGATATCCGGGTAAACGCAGGACAGACGACGACAGGTCTGTTCTGCACGCGGAGACTTACAGCGCAGCATATACATGTTTGCAGTTGGACCGCCGAGATCGGAAATCACGCCGGTAAAGCCCGGAACGGTATCGCGAATGGCTTCGATCTCATTGATGATCGAATCTTCGGAACGGCTCTGGATAATGCGCCCTTCGTGCTCGGTGATCGAACAGAACGAGCAACCACCAAAACAGCCACGCATGATATTGATCGAGAAACGGATCATCTCATAGGCGGGAATACGGCTGTTACCGTACGCCGGATGCGGTACGCGCTTGTACGGCAGTGCAAAGACGCTGTCCATTTCTTCAGTCGACAACGGGATCGCTGGCGGGTTAACCCAAATATAGCGATCGCCATGCTTTTGCATCAGTGCACGCGCGCATCCTGGGTTCGTTTCGTGATGCAGAATACGCGACGCATGGGCGTACAGAACTTTGTCGCTCTTAACTTTCTCGAAAGACGGTAACAGTACGTAGGTTTTTTCCCACGGCTTCGGACGCGGCGGCTGTACGGTTACCGCTTTCGCTTCTTGTTTTTTCGGTGCGACCGGTTTGTTATCAGCACACGGCAAGTCTTCGCCATACGGATGGGGGATAGGGTCAATTTTCCCGGGCATATCCAGACGTGTGGAATCCACCCCGCTCCAGCCCGGCAGCGCTTCTTTAACCATAATCGCGGTATTACGCACGTCGCGGATCTGATCAATGGTTTCGCCCATCGCCAGACGGTGTGCGACTTCCACCAATGGACGTTCGCCGTTACCAAACATCAGCATGTCAGCTTTTGAATCCACCAGCACGGAACGGCGTACGGTATCTGACCAGTAATCGTAATGCGCAGTACGGCGCAGGCTGGCTTCAATACCGCCGAGAATAACCGGCACATCTTTCCAGGCTTCTTTACAGCGCTGGGTATAAACCAACGTCGCACGGTCCGGGCGTTTACCCGCCACGTTGTCCGGCGTATAGGCATCGTCATGGCGCAGTCGGCGATCGGCGGTATAACGGTTGATCATCGAGTCCATGTTGCCTGCGGTTACGCCGAAGAACAGGTTAGGTTTGCCCAGACGCATAAAGTCATCTTTGCTGTTCCACTCCGGTTGGGCGATGATCCCCACGCGAAAGCCCTGCGCTTCCAGCATACGGCCGCAAATAGCCATGCCGAAGCTCGGGTGATCGACGTACGCATCGCCGGTAACCAGAATGATGTCGCAGCTATCCCAGCCAAGTTGATCCATTTCGTCGCGTGACATCGGCAAAAATGGTGCCGGCCCAAAGCAGGCGGCCCAGTACTGCGGCCAGGAGAAAAGGTCTCTGTCCGGTTGGATCAGGGATATTGCGCTCATAATGCTTCCAAAAAAATGGTAAAAAAATAATCAAAGGCCGGGGATTATACGCTGGAACAACAGGGGAAATGAAGGAGTATTGTAAGGATGTTAAATTTCATCTCTGCTGGTGCTACGCTGACCGTTCCTGTGCTTTCGCACGGTCCAGGCCGGGTTAGGCGAAGCCGCCACCCGGCACAGGAATATCTATTACGGTGCCGGATTCACCAGCATCTGGCCAATAGAACCACGGTCTGCCATTTCCAGCGTCTGGCTGTTGAAGTAGAACGGGAAATGCGCCCAGGAAGGCTGCCCATAATAGACCAGCAACTCCACTTGCCCATCAACCCAGACGGTATCTTTCCAGCCACGGTCTTCCGGGAACGGCATCGCGCCATTCACATTACGGATCAGGAAAGAGACGCCTTCAATATGGAACGACTGCGGCATATCTGCACGCACCGTCCAGCGCTCCCAGGATCCCTGCTGCGCCGTGATATCCATGCGATTGACATCCCACAGTTGGCCATTGATTCCGGGATCGTCATCAAGGCTAATATCACGGCTGCGAATCGGCGAGCCGCTCAAAATTTCGGTGGGTAACAGACGCATTGGCAGGCTATCCGTTACCAGCGGCAGAAGGCCGGTTGGTCGCAGAGTCAGTACCAGCGTGGAGATCAGGATACTGGAAGGTTCAAAGAAACCACGGATCCTGTCGACAATACTGGCCGCCTCGCCGCAGGTAATCGAAACTTCATCACCGTTGGTCATATCGACCAGAATCTCACGACGCTCGCCTGGCGCCAACGATAGCTGCTTCACCGAAACCGGCGCGGGTAAAAACCCCTGATCGCCTGAGATAACATGCAGCGCACGACCATCGCTCATTTTCAGCAAATAACGACGCGAATTTGAGGCATTCAGCAAACGCAAACGCACCCAGCCGCGGGACACTTCGACATACGGACTTTGCGCCCCGTTGACCAGAAGAGTATCCCCCACAAACCCCCCACTGCCCGGTTCGCTATATTCTGGCGTACCGAAGTTATCCAGACGCTTATCCTGAATAATGACTGGAAAATCATCCACGCCGTAGTGGTTAGGGATCGGCAGTGATTTACTCACTTCATCTTCAACCAGCCACATCCCGGCAAGGCCGTTATAGACCTGCTGGGCAGTGCGATTTGGCGTGTTGGCGTGATACCACAAGGTTGCAGCACTCTGGCGAATCGGCAGCACGGGCGCCCAGTCCGCATTAGGCGACATCATACGCGCCGGCCCCCCCATAAGAGGACCTGGGACCTGTAACCCGGCAACGGTCATTGAGACATTTTCTGTCAGACGGTTGCTGTAGATAAGCTTGACGTCATCACCTTTCCAGACGCGGATTGTCGGCCCCAGGTAGCGCCCGTTAACACCCCAGACGGGTGCGCGCGTGCCCGGCGTAAACGACCAGTGCGCACGTTGCAGCGTCATAAATAGCGGCTGTCCCCGACGGGACTCCAGCAGGGGGGGAACAGGTAGCGGTTGTTGCTGACCGGCAGCATTAGCCTTCAGCGGAACAGCACCTGCACACAGTGCGATCCCCGATGCCTGAATGAACTGACGCCGACTGAATGACATATAAGCTCCATGAAAAACTGGCGATTAACACGCAGGAAATCATTTCCTGTAACAAACCCGAAATGAGCGAATCAAACCTTACCGGCAGCTTCCCGCTCAGCAACTTCTTTATCGAGTTCTGCGATTTTTTGTTCCATCAGCGTGCGGCAATGCGCTGCCAGTTCACGAACCTGATCTTTACCAAAATGACTGATATCCACCGGCGGCAGCATCTCTACAATCGCCAGCCCATTATTGAGTCGGTTCAATTTGATCTTATTAGAGGTCGTTGAAACGCAAACAGGGATAACCGGGACACCCGCAGCAATTGCCGCATGGAACGCACCGGTTTTAAACGGCAGCAGACCGCGACCGCGGCTACGCGTTCCTTCAGGGAACATCCAGATAGAGATACGACGCTTTTTAAAGTGGTTCACCACCGCCGCAATAGTGCTGTGCGCTTTGGCGCGGTTATTTCTGTCGATCAACAGATTACCGGTGAGCCAGTACAGTTGTCCGAAGAAAGGGATCCACAACAGGCTTTTTTTACCTACTGTGACCGTCGGTGGCTGAACGATATTCGCTGCGGTAACCATGTCATAGTTATTCTGGTGGTTACAAATATAGATAGCATTACCATAGTTCTTCGCGTCAGGCGGCATGCGACACTCGACCTTCAGGCCATACAGGGGAGCCAGGCGACCAAACATATGGCCGAACGTCGCAACGTGTTTTGGATTTCTTGGGCTGAACAGACAGTATATGCAACCGAAAATACAGACCAAAATGCAGTAAATAACAGTAATAATTAAACGAAAAATATATAGCATAACAACCTCTAAAGGCCTAAGAGCCTGGCATTCTACGTCACCTGATTCCGAATACTGCATCAGGTTAGGGCATTGTTAAGAGTGGCTCTCTGGAAAAGCGTATTGTTAATCGCAACGCACGAATAAACAACGGTTTCACGGGAATTTTTAAAACAAGCTCTCCCTGTGCGAAAACAGGGAGAGCCAGACGCTGGCGTTATTCTTCACTGTCGCCGTGACTGGCGCGTCGAGGCGAGTCAATCTCAACACGGTCGATGCGTTGCAGACCGCGCATGAGCGTACCGCGACGACCACGCTCGCCGGTTACCTTCTGTAGCTCTTCAGGGCGCAGTTTAATTTTGCGTTTCCCGACGTGGATAGTCAGCGTGCTTTGCGGCGGCAGCACGTAGAGTTGTGCCAGACCATCTTCGCCTTTCGCAGCTTCCGCAGAAGGAATATTGATTATCTTGTTCCCTTTGCCTTTCGACAACTGCGGCAAATCGCTCACCGGGAACATCAACATGCGGCCCGCATGGGTAATCGCCAGCAGCATATCGGTTTCATCTTCAATCACCACCGGCGGCATAACATGCGCGTTTTCCGGTAGCGTAATCAATGCCTTGCCCGCACGGTTACGCGCGACCAGGTCATTGAAGGTGCAGACAAAACCGTAACCGGCATCAGATGCCATCAGCAGCTTCTGATCGTCGCCTTCCATCAGCATATGCTCAACCGTCGCGCCCGGTGGTAGCGTGAGCTTCCCGGTCAACGGCTCACCCTGACCACGCGCCGACGGCAGCGTAATCGGGTCGATAGCATAGCTACGCCCGGTTGAGTCAACGAACACCACCGGTTGGTTGCTCTTACCCTTCACCGCCGACTTAAAGCTGTCGCCCGCTTTATAGCTTAAGCCTGGCGCATCGATGTCGTGGCCTTTCGCGCTACGCACCCAGCCACTCTGGGACAGCACAATGGTCACCGGCTCAGACGGCAGCATGTCATGCTCGCTCATCGCCTTCGCTTCTTCACGCTCCCGCAGTGGAGAACGGCGATCGTCACCATAGGCATCCGCATCAGCCTGCAGTTCTTTCTTCAGCAGGTTACTCATTTTGCGTTCAGAGGCCAGAATGCCCTGCAGTTGATCGCGCTCTTTCGCCAGTTCGTCCTGCTCACCGCGGATTTTCATCTCTTCGAGTTTGGCAAGGTGGCGTAATTTCAGCTCAAGAATGGCCTCCGCCTGAGTTTCTGAAATACCAAACCGCGACATCAGCTCGGGTTTAGGTTCATCTTCATGACGAATAATTTCGATTACTTCGTCAATATTGAGGAACGCTATCAGCAAACCTTCAAGAATGTGCAGGCGTTTGAGTACTTTCTCCAGGCGATAGTTCAGGCGACGGCGCACGGTATCGCGACGGAACGTCAGCCATTCGGTGAGGATCTCCAGCAGGTTTTTCACCGCCGGACGACCGTCGAGGCCAATCATGTTCAGGTTAATGCGATAGCTTTTTTCCAGATCGGTAGTAGCAAACAGATGGTTCATCACCTGTTCCATATCTACGCGATTCGACCGCGGGACAATCACCAGACGAGTCGGGTTTTCGTGATCCGATTCGTCGCGCAGGTCATCGACCATCGGCAGCTTTTTATTGCGCATCTGAGCGGCGATCTGCTCCAGCACTTTAGCCCCGGAAACCTGATGCGGCAGCGCGGAAATCACCACCGCGCCGTCTTCTTTCGTCCATACCGCACGCATACGTACGGAACCGCGTCCGTTTTCGTAAATCTTACGAATCTCCGCACGCGAGGTAATGATTTCTGCTTCGGTCGGATAATCCGGCCCCTGTACGATATCCAGCAGTTGATCCAGCGTCGTTTTCGGCTGCTCAATCAGCGTAATTGCCGCTTTGGCCACTTCACGCAAGTTATGCGGTGGAATATCCGTCGCCATACCCACGGCAATCCCGGTCGTGCCGTTGAGCAAAATATTCGGCAGACGCGCAGGCAGCATTTTCGGCTCCTGCATGGTACCGTCGAAGTTTGGCACCCAGTCTGACGTGCCCTGACCGAGTTCACCCAGCAGGACTTCCGCATATTTAGACAGGCGGGATTCCGTGTAACGCATCGCGGCGAAGGATTTCGGATCGTCTGGTGCCCCCCAGTTCCCCTGCCCGTCAACCAGCGGATAACGGTAAGAGAAGGGCTGGGCCATCAGCACCATCGCTTCATAGCAGGCGCTGTCGCCGTGCGGATGGTATTTACCCAATACGTCACCGACGGTACGGGCGGATTTTTTAAATTTGGCGCTGGCATTCAGCCCCAGTTCGGACATCGCGTAAACGATGCGACGCTGAACAGGTTTCAGACCATCACCAATAAACGGTAACGCCCTGTCCATGATGACGTACATGGAGTAGTTCAGATAGGCGTTTTCCGTGAATTCATGCAGCGCAAGGCGCTCTGCCATATCGCTCATTAATCGTGGTTCCTCAACTTATACCCGTCTATTGAAGGGCAATATTGCCGCAGATA
>NZ_SZWR01000018.1:117084-120779 GCF_005280875.1 Citrobacter sp. wls827 | reverse complement strand
AAGGGCCGCGACTGCGGCCCTGGTGGGGATTATTTGGCAACTTTGGTAATCTGTTTCACGTCGATTTCAACGGAGTTCCAGTCTTTATCCACTTCACCCTGGATTTCAACCACATCCTGCGGCGTGACGGTCACGCCGTTCCAGCGTTTGTGGTCGATATCTACGTTCACTGTGCCGGTTGCATCTTTAAACACATACAGGTCGTCGGAAATACGCTCAACGATGTTCCCGCGCAGGGTAACCCAGGTGTCATCACGCAGCGATTTGGCGCTTTCTACCGTCGTGCTGCTACCGTTTGGGCCAACAAAGCCGCCATTTTGGCTTTGCGTTGTCGTCGTCGGTCCAGAGAAGCCGCCCTGCTGCGCTGCCAGAACAGGTGCGGAACACAGTGCCATTACGGCAACCATTGCAGCTAATTTTTTCATCGTCATGTCTCCCTTTCATGTTGGTTTACGACTATTAAATAAGTTAATCCTTAACAAGTTCTTAAGGCAAAAAAAGATACTTTTTTTACTGTACAGAGGCTGTAGCCACAGGTTTACTTGACGGTAATGAGAGCGACCGCAGGGAAGAACATATGCGTATTTTACTGGTAGAAGATGACACGCTGATTGGCGACGGCCTGAAAACAGGTCTGAGTAAAATGGGTTTCAGCATCGACTGGTTTACCGAGGGTCGCCAGGGGAAAGAAGCACTGTACAGCGCCCCTTATGATGCGGTGATCCTCGACCTGACGCTGCCAGGCATAGACGGGCGCGATATCCTGCGCGAATGGCGAGCCAACGGGAAGCAGGAGCCGGTGCTGATTCTTACCGCTCGTGACGCGCTGACAGAACGCGTGGAAGGTCTGCGCCTGGGCGCGGATGACTATCTGTGTAAACCCTTTGCGCTGATCGAAGTTGCCGCCCGACTGGAAGCATTGGTACGCCGCGCCAGCGGCCAGGCCACCAGCGAACTGCGCCATGGTCAGGTTTCGCTTGATCCCGGCGCGCTGGTCGCCACGTTCGCGGGTGAGCCGTTATCGCTTAAGCCAAAAGAGTTCGCGCTGCTGGAACTGCTGATGCGTAACAAAGGGCGCGTCCTGCCCCGCAAGCTGATTGAAGAAAAACTGTATAACTGGGATGAAAACGTCTCCAGTAATGCGGTGGAGGTCCACGTCCATCACTTGCGCCGTAAGCTCGGCAGCGACTTTATCCGCACGGTACATGGCATTGGCTACACCCTGGGTGACGCATGAAACTCACACAACGCCTGAGTCTGCGCATCAGACTTACGCTTATATTTATCATTTTGGTTTTGGTAACCTGGTTGATTTCCAGTTTTGTCGCCTGGAAACAAACCACTGATAACGTGGATGAGATGTTTGACACGCAGCTGATGCTGTTTGCCAAACGGCTGGTCACGCTGGATCTTGACGAACTAAAAGCTTCTGAGCGCATCGCGCAGACACCGAAAAAGTTCAAACATGGCCATATTGACGACGATGTACTGACCTTTGCGGTCTACACGCCGGATGGAAAAATGGTTCTTCATGATGGTGACAATGGTCAGTACATTCCCTATAGCTATCGTCGGGAAGGGTTTGACGATGGTTATCTGAACGGTGATAACGATAAATGGCGCTTTATCTGGCTAACTTCAGCGGATAAAAAGTACCGGATCGTGGTCGGTCAGGAGTGGGAATATCGCGAAGATATGGCCCTGGCGATCGTGACGGCCCAATTGGTGCCGTGGCTGGTCGCCCTGCCGCTGATGCTGCTGATCCTGATTGTCCTGTTAAGCCTTGAACTTAAGCCGCTAAAAAAGCTGGCGCAGGCTTTACGTGTGCGGGATCCGGAATCTGAAGAACCACTGAGCCTGAAAGGTATTCCTGGCGAGGTTCGCCCACTGGTTGATTCGCTCAATCAACTGTTTATCCGCACACATTCGATGATGGTTCGCGAACGGCGCTTTACCTCTGATGCCGCCCATGAACTGCGCAGTCCGTTGACGGCACTGAAGGTACAGACCGAAGTCGCGCAGTTGTCCGACGATGATCCGCAGGCACGACAAAAAGCGTTAATGCAGATGCAGACGGGAATTGACCGCGCTACCCGACTGGTTGATCAGCTCCTGACGCTTTCGCGCCTCGACTCCCTCGACAATCTTCAGGATGTGGCGGAAATCTCGCTGGAGGAGCTTCTGCAATCCGCGGTGATGGACATCTACCATCCGGCACAGCAGGCGCACATCGATGTGCGGTTGCAGATTAACGTGCACCACATCACGCACACGGGACAACCGCTGTTACTCAGCCTGATGGTACGAAATCTGCTGGATAATGCGATTCGCTACAGCCCGCGGGGGAGCATTGTGGAAGTGACGCTCAATACCCGCAATTTCAGCGTCAAAGATAACGGGCCTGGCGTTGCGCCGGAAATCCTGACGCACATCGGTGAACGCTTTTATCGTCCGCCGGGACAAAGTGTTACCGGTAGTGGTCTGGGCCTGTCGATCGTCCGCCGTATCGCAACACTGCATGGAATGTCAGCCTCGTTTGGCAATGCGCCGGAAGGCGGGTTTGAAGCGAAAGTTAAGTGGTAGAAAATATTTTCAGAGAACCATCAAGGTGGTTTTCTGAATAAACCGCGAAAAATTACTCATAAAAAACAGGAACAACAAGGATGATTCATTAAATTCAAACAACACTTACAATAATCTGATTTTATATAAACAAAAGCAAATATACAAAATCATAATATTGCATGTTTTACCTTCCCCCTCCGTTTTAAATCAAGTATAAACTCCCGCAGAATGCCCAATATCAAAATAAATAATTCAGAATGATTTTTTAATTCTTGTTATCTCGAAAAATAAAACTTAATTCATGTAACAAATACAATCAACGATATAATTATTATTCTACATCATTCAGGTATAAATAAAATGGAATTTCGTAATCTGACGCCATTCTCCGCGATGGCGTACGTCATGGAGGATATTCATGGCAAACGGCATCACGTTGTTGCCATGAAAACCGGCTTCCGTCTTGTACCGGGTGATAATGGTCAGTGGCAGCCGGTGCTGATGGAATATCCCGCGCTGCCGTTATGCCTGGAAGATAAGTTTTTCGGGGAATTAAATACCTCTCCGGTGAGGCAGGAAAGTGACCTTGTTCCGCTGAAACCCGCCTGCGATATCCTCGTAAATGGCACAGCTTACACACCGGATGGCGCCGCTGTACCGGAAATGACGGCAGGTGTACTCATACATGCCCCATCCGGTGACATGATACTGGACAAAAGTGTGCGCATCACCGGTCAGCGTTTTTACCGGCAACAGGCGTTAACCGGGCAATGGTACGAAACGGAACCCGCCCCCTTCACCTCGCTGCCACTGAACTATCGCTACGCCTTTGGGGGGGAATGCCGTATGGCGGCGGACTGCGAATATGCTGCCCGTATCCCGGAAGCCCATCGCCTGACAGAACCACAACGCAGTGCACATCCTGATAGTGATAATCCCCCGCTGGCGCACACCGTCTGCCCGGTCAATCCGCTGGGGCTGGGTTATGCACCGCCCTGGTATCTGCGGGCCGGCAAAGCACAGCAGGTCGAAGCCCCGCGGATTATTGCCACAGACACACCGTTCACCCTTGCGCATTTTATTGCCGTCTCCGGCGATGATAATGCTGACTGGTCGGCCCCTGAATACCA
>NZ_SZWR01000018.1:92134-117026 GCF_005280875.1 Citrobacter sp. wls827 | reverse complement strand
GGTGCCACCGGCCGCACCTGGCTCCCCCGCCTGCCGCTGGCCGGGACTTACAGTCAGGAATGGCTGGAAAACCGCCATCCGGACCTGCCGGAGGATTTTAATTTCCGCTACTGGAACGCCGCTCCCCATGACCAGCAAATTCCTTTCCCCCGCCCCGGAACAACGTTCGTCCTGAGTGGCCTTCATCCTGAGGGCGATATCACTTTTACATTACCCGCCAGTCGGGCCGGCATTCTGCTGCGGATGGACTCCGGGGAGTGTATTCCGCAGTTGATGTGGACCGACACGCTGCTCATTGACACAGATGCGCAGACTGTCGAACAGACCTGGCGTTATCTGTTGCCCGTTAATTCGTCAGTCCGGGTGATGGAAGCCCGTTATCACGTCGCAGGAGAACAATGATGGCGAAGAACTATATCGCCCGTCAGGACGGGCAGTGGACAGTCGTCAGTCTGACGCCGGATGTCTGTAAAACCCCGATGGGGCCCGCCACGCCGCCCGTCCCTTACCCTGTCACCGCCAGTCTGGGTGATGCCGTGCTGGTTGTACCGTCAGTCAAAGCGAACGGACATCCGGTACTGGTTCTCGACCAAAGTTTCGTTCCCTCGACAAAAGGCGATGAGCCGGGTGTGGCTAAGGGAGTGAAAAGCGGCACGGTGGCGGATATCTGCGAGCCGCTGGAGCACAGCACGACGTTCAGAGTCAGTGGCAAACCGGTTCTGCGTCACTTCGATAAGTTCTGGATGAACGCCCGTAATACCACGGGGCTGATTATCGGGCAGCCGCCTGCTGCCAGTGTGATGGCGAAAGAGGCTGACCCGGCAATCAGGCCTGAAACGGCGGACGAGCAGACGTTCATGGACACGCTTTCCCGTGCTTATGAACGCGAGGCTGAGTCACGCCGACTGGCGGCGAACTCCATGGCCGAAACAGCAAAAGCGATTAAGGCGTCAGTCACTGATTTTTTTACCGATCATACACCCGATGGCGTAATGAACAGCGCAGCTATCGGCGCAATGCTCAGTGCTGCTGCCCGTTACAACACCACGCCGGAAGCTGCACAGAATATGGCAGAGCAGGCAGGTGGGGAAGCGCTGGAGACCTTTAATACCATGAATACCCCTGAAAATCAGGGACTGATGACCGCTCTACAAAGCCTGTTCATGGCCTTTTCGTTGAGGACTGCCGGTGGCGCTGACATGGATGGCGCAGTCATTAAAGGAAGACGTAAAGGAAAGGCCGGAGAAGGGGAAGAGTTTGAGAGTGACTTCCTGACGTGCCGTAGCGATCCGGTTGACGTGGTGAGCGGCAGTCTGATCCAGCAACTGAATGTCCTGCACATTCCGGGGAGCATTCCCCTCAGTCTGTCACGGTTTTACCGCTCACGCACAAAGAAAAAGGGCCTGTTTGGTGAAATGTGGTCAGATGACTGGTCTCAGTCACTGACGTTACAAAGCGATAATCTGTGTTTTACGAATCATGAAGGGGTGGTGCTCAGGTACCGTATCCCGCAGGACGGTATTTTTCAGGACGTCGTCAACTCCCGCCAGGAGCGTTACCGGCTGTCCGGTAATCTGAGCAGCGAACTCACCATCTTTGATCGTCGCTCACAACATACGCAGTTTTTTTCTCCGGCAGGTCACGGAATTTATCTTCTGTCCGCCGTGTATGACCGCCATGATAACCGGATTGATTTTTTCCGTACTGATGGCCTGCTGACCGAAATCCGTCACAGCGACGGCTACAGGCTGGCACTCACCTGGCAGCAGCAACAACTCAGCAGTATTGACCTGGTGACGCCACATCGCCAGCGTCTTGTTACCTGTCAGTACGATGATAATGGCTACTTATCGGAATGTGACACCTTCCAGTTTACGCATCTGTGGCATGAATATTCTGCACAGGGGTTTATGACCCTCTGGCGGGATACGGATAAAACACAGGTCAGCTATCGCTATGATGAGAGTGGACGGGTAACCCATGTTTCCACGCCGGAAGGCTATTATAACGACCGTTTTATCTATAACGACAATGAGAAATGTACCCTCTATCTCGACGCCGAAGGCGGTGAAACGCGTTACTGGTACAACGAAGATGGTCTGGTCACCCGCAGCCTCGACCCGCTGGGCCGGGAAGAAATCACCGTCTGGGAAAACACACAGCTCCAGTCCCGCACCGACGCGCTGGGGCGCACCACGGCATACCAGTACAACGATGAAGGCGATATCCGACAGGTTGCCCTGCCGGGTGGCTACAGCCTGTATTACGACCATAACGAAGCCGGACAGCTCACCCGGCTGGCCGCGCCGGGCGACCAGATATGGCAGTGGGATTACGATGACAAAGGCAGCGTGGTCCGCCTGACCGACCCACAGGGCCGGCAACAGCAGTTCAGCTACAGCGAGCAAGGGGATTTGCTCCGGCAGGTAATGCCCGGCGGCGCTGGCTGGCAATGGGATTATGACGCCCTGCACCAGGTACGGAAAACCACCGCACCGGACGGCGGCGTGACAGAGACAGAACAGGATATTCTGGGGCGTCTGCTGAGCGTGCAGGACCCGCTGGGGTTCACCACGCAGTTCCGCCACAGTAAGAACCACGCCGGGCCACAGGGCAGCGTGGAAGAAATTAACCGCCCGGACGGCGTGCGCGAGCTGATGCGCCAGAACAGCGAAAAACTGCCGGAAAGCTTCACTGATGGTGAGGATAAAACCACCCGTTATGAATACGGTGCGTTTGACCTGTTGACAGCGGTTATCCGCCCGGACGGCGAGCGGCTGGAATTCCGCTACGATAAACTCACTCGCCTGACAGAAATCACCAACGCCGAAGGTGAACATTACCGGCTGGAGTATGACCAGGCCGGACAGCTCATCGCCGAAACCGATTTTACCAGGCGCACACTGCACTATCAGTATGATGCCGCAGGGCGCTGCACCCGTACCACCTTCCCTGACGGCACCCACCTTAACCGCCGCTATAACGTCACCGACCAGGTGACGGATGAGATTGTGACGCACGGCGACAGCGACCGCACGCTCAGCCACACCATCTTCCGCTATGACACGCTGTGCCGTCTGGTGGAGGCGAAAAACGCCGATGCCACGGTAGCGTATGAATACGATGACGCCAGCCGCGTGACTGCCGAAACCCTCAACGGCAGGCAGACTGAGTACCAGTATGATACGCAGCAGGGTTATGTCTCACAGCGCACCACCGCCGGTATCACGGAACGTTTCAGCCGTGGAATCATGGGAGAACTGAAGGAATGGCGGATAGCTGACCACGCGCCACTAACCTTTGAGCACGACCTGTGCGGTCAGGAAACACGCAGGACAAGTACAGCAGGATTTGACCAGCGGCAGAGTTACACGCAGACGGGGATGCTGACGGAGCAGCAGCTCGGTAACCTGGAAGAACTGAATCCGCACTACCGGCGTAACAACACCTTGAGCCGTCAGTGGTTGTACGACAGAGCCTACAACCTGACGATGACTGTCGATTCCCACCGGGGCACGATGGTCAACAGCCTGACGGCAAACGACCAGATAAACCACGCCACCTGGACGGGCAGCAGCCTGGTGGCGATGTGCGAAGAACGCTTTACCTACGACCAGAACCTGAATATCGCCCGCCGCCAGACATGGGTGAATGAGGTGATGGAAAGCGAAGCGCATCAGCGCCAGCAGCATGGCCGGGTGACATCGCGGGAGTATAAAGAGTGGCGGCACTCGACGCACCGGATAAACCCGCACAGCGGAATGCCGGAGTCCGGTAAATTTGTCAAAGTCATCCGGGATGAACAGACCACCTGGAAATATGATATCAACGGTCGCCTGGTGGAAAAAGTGGTCGATAAGGGTGGCTACCGCCCTCTTCTCTGGCGCTACCGCTGGGATGCAAGAAGCCAGCTTACCGGGCTGGAGACCCCGGAAGGCGAACGCTGGGAATACAAGTACGACCCGTTCGGCAGGCGTATCAGCAAGCGTTGCATCAACCGCGATAAGCCGGGTATGGATTTTCACTGGAACGGCGACCAGTTAACCGAAGAAATCCCGGTCAGTCCGGGAGGCACTCCGGACCATGAAAACGCCATCCGCTGGATATACGAACCGGGCAGTTTTACGCCGCTGGCGAGGTGTGAAAAAGGACAACTGCATTATGCGGTGACGGACACCGTTGGCCGCGTGCAAGAGTTGGTTACCGAGGATGGCACCATAGTCTTGCGGGGCAGACAGCAGTTATGGGGCCGGGAAGAAAGCCGGAACAAAGAAGATGCGCCTACCTGTCGGTTGCGTTTTCCGGGTCAGTATGAAGATGCGGAATCAGGACTGTACTACAACCGGTTCCGGTACTATGATTGCGAAAGTGGACAGTATCTGTGTGCGGATCCGACAGGGCTGAAAGGTGGAATAAACCCTTACAGATATGTTAATGATCCGCTAAAATACATCGATCCGTTGGGATTAGCTTGCGTATGTCCAGATAAAGCAAATCGTTTATTAGATTCTGGTGCAAGTAAAGTTACAGTCAGATCAAGAAGTGATGCAGAGCAGCTATTCTTAGATCGGTATGTTGGTGATGGATATAGAAATATGACTGACGAAAGTGGCCCCAGTACTAAAAACCTAATGGATTTTCTGACAAATAACAAAACTAAAGCAGGTACTTATCATTGGGATGATGTAATGGATTCATCAAATCCTAGCAGAGTTGCAGGTCACGGGCCGGGAAATTCTGATGGAGATCTTCCTCATCTCCAGATACATCAGCATGATGGCAAAGTAATACATATATTCTTCCCATGGGAATAATTGGGGTATTTATATGAAACATAAAAATATAGATTATCTATTACGTGGCAGAACACTCCTTCTTGAAGTGGCATCTGATAGTATTGATTATAGAACGTGGGTTGAGCTTTCATTACTGGATGAGTTGAAGCCAATTTATCCATTCAGGACAGATAACTATGCAATGCTAGGTAATTCTACATATTCAAATTATTGTGAGTATGATATGGCTGCCTTTAAATTAAGAAAATCATCTTTTTTAGTATCAGATATAGAAAATGATTATGATCCATCATATGATATGGTTGGAGACTATATAAAGTTAAATACTGTAGATGATTTAATTAAATACTTAGATGAAAATAAATTATCTATAGATGATTTTATCGATTCATCCCATGTTGATGATTACCCGTTATAAATTTCATGCAGGGAAGAGCATAATGGTCTTTCCTGCATGAATCGTGGAGTTGCACTATGTCATAACGGACATCACTGGCCAAGTTCAGGACCTGCTGACCAAAGACGGCACCATCGTCTGGCGTGGCAGACAGCAGCTCTGGGGCCGGGAAGAAAGCAGGAACAAAGAAGATGCCCCCTCCTGCCGGTTACGATTTCCGGGGCAGTATGAAGATGCGGAATCAGGGCTGTACTACAACCGGTTCCGGTACTATGATTGCGAGACAGGGCAGTATCTGTCTGCGGATCCGATAGGGCTGGCGGGGGGGAGTTAATCCGTATTCGTATGTACCTAATTCGTTAAAGTGGATCGATCCCTTAGGTCTTGCTTGTTGTGATCTTACGGGGAATAACTGGGAATTTAATTCACAAAAAGACGTCGACCTAAGAGGTACTGGTAAAACTTATCGCGATGCTTTAGATGAAGCTTTCAAGAGAACAGGAATCCCTCGAGAACAATTTGAAGTTACCAAATGGGGTAAAGATCAGTATGGAAAATCGATCCCTGTTGAATGGCAGGGGCCCGGTGGTGCCAATGTAAATATGGATATACCCGCCTGGAATAATGTAAAACCAGATGGTAGTTTAGGTGAAGGGCCGCATTCACCGCATGTTGGTTATCAAACACCAGGAAAACCGAGAACCAGGGGACATATTTTTGTTGATTCCATCCCTGCTACGAGACGTTAACCAATGAAATTACATAAATTTAGCCACGTAAAAGAGTTAGTATCCGTTGCCGAAAAAATAGGGATTAACGTTGAAGTCATTGCTGAAGATGAAGCCAGAAATTATATTACCTTTATTATAAAAAAATATAACCCAATGAAAGTTGAAGGACATCTAAGTATTGGCGACAATGCTTCAAAACTATCAACTGATGATAATGAATTTACATTTTCATTATCAATGAAATCTATTCCTGCTTTTATGTTCTTTGAGCAAAACTATATAAATAAAGATATTGTTGTATTAATTCATAATGCAAGGGATATTTCTAAACTTATGGAAAATTGTCATGGCATGGAATATTTTATATCAGATAAAAATGGAACTTATTTGATAGCGGTTAACTGGTATTCGATAGAATTTATTGGGGATGTTTTATTAAAATAACAAATAGCAGGGAAAGATCCTCAGATCTTCCCTGCTTATTTTCTATTTAACCACTGCTGTTCAGCCCACTAAACAACGGCTTTTTTGCCCCCCTTCACCACCTGCCGCACCTGATAAAGCAGCTCGCGCAGCTCCTGCACCTCGTCGCAGTCGGCGATCAACACGATGCACCCCTTCGAAATCCGCACCGTCACGCCGCGCCCGGTGTCAAACCCCGCCTCAGCCAGCCAGTTGCCTTTAAGGTGGATACCGGGGGTATGGGAATAATGGGTAGGGACTTTGGTTTTACGGTTGGTGTGGCAGATGCCGGCAGAGATAATTTTATGGTCCATATTTTCATAGATAACCTTATGTTTTAAAAGTAAAATAAATCTTGTACAAATAATGGATTTATCAGGGTATGGCGGTAGCGTATGGACTATGACGTGGTGGTATAGGAAGTCTTACGAACGAACCTGGTAGTATGATGTCCGTGTGCGGCTGAATGCGTAAGTTGACCCGATAGGGCTGGCAGGGGGAATAAACCTCTACAGTTACGTTCCGAATCCGCTGACGTAGATTGATCCTCTTGGATTAACTGGTTGGCAAATAGATAGCGATAATACTACAGCTACTTTGCAAGGCGGTTCTTTTAAAGATAAATATTATAAAGATGGAAGAACAGGTTTGTGGTGGTCTAAAGACACTACCGGACACGGTGGGTCTGCGTACAAAGTATATAGAGAAACATCAACCACTCTAGAATAGATTGCAGATGCTGATGAAAATGGGCAGTTTATGCCTGGTAAATATAAAAGGAATGCGGCGCGTTTGACCTGCTTACCGCCGTTATCCGGCCTGACGGCGAACGGCTGGAATGCCGCTACGATAAGCTCACCCGTCTGACAGACATCATCAATGCCGAAGGTGAATGTTACCGTCTGGAATACGACAAAGCCGGACACCTTATCGCCGAAACCGACTTTACCGGGCGCACGCTGCGCTATCAGTATGACGCCGCAGGTCGCTGCATCCGCACCACCTTCCCGGACGGTACGCACCTTAACCGCCGCTATAACGCCACCGACCAGGTGACGGATGAGATTGTGACGCACGGCGACAGCGACCGCACGCTCAGCCACACCATCTTCCGCTATGACACGCTGTGCCGTCTCGCAGAAGCGAAAAACGCTGACGCCACGGTGGCGTATGAATATGACGACACCAGCCGGGTAACAGCAGAAACGCTTAACGGCAGGCGCACTGAGTACCAGTACGATGCGCAGCAGGGTTATGTCACGCAACGCACCAACGCCGGTATCACGGAATGTTTCAGCCGTGGCCTGATGGGGGAACTGAAAGAATGGCAGATAGCCGACCACACGCCACTGGCCTTTGAACACGACCTGTGCGGCCAGGAAACACGCAGAACAAGTACAGCAGGATTTGACCAGCGGCAGAGTTACACGCCGACGGGGATGCTGACAGAGCAGCAACTCGGCAACCTGGAAGAACTGAATCCGCAGTACCAGCGTAACAATACCCTGCGCCGCCAGTGGCTGTACGACAAAGCGTATAACCTGACGATGATTGCTGATTCGCACCGGGGAACGATGGTCAACAGCCTGACGGCAAACGACCAGATTAACCACGCCACCTGGACGGGCAGCAGCCAGGTGCCGATGTGTGAAGAACGCTTTGCCTACGACCAGAACCTCAACATCGCCCGTCGCCAGACGTGGGTGAATGAAGTGATGGAAAGTGAGGCGCATCAGCGCCAGCAGCATGGCCGGGTGACATAGCGGGAGTACAAAGAGTGGCTGCACTCAACGCACCGGATAAACCCGCAAAGTGGAATGCCGGAGTCCGGTAAGTTTGTCAAAGTCATCCGGGATGAACACACCACCTGGAAGTACGATATCAACGGCCGTCTGGTGGAGAAAGTGGTTGATAAGGGAGGTTACCGCCCTCTCCTCTGGCGCTACCGCTGGGATGCGCGCAGCCAGCTTACCGGGCTGGAGGCGCCGGAAGGTGAACGGTGGGAATATAAATACGACCCGTTTGGCAGACGCATTAGCAAACGCTGTATCAACCGCGACAAGCCGGGTATGGATTTTCACTGGAACGGTGACCAGTTAACCGAAGAAATTCCGGTCAGCCCGGACGGCACTCCGGTCCATGAAAACGCCATTCGCTGGATATGCGAACCGGGCAGCTTTACCCCGCTGGCGCGATATGAGAAAGGACAACTACACTACGCAGTGACGGACACCGTAGGGCGGGTTCAGGAGCTGGTGACCGAGGATGGCACGATCATCTGGCAGGGTAAACAGCAGCTCTGGGGCCGGGAGGAAAGCGGGAACAAAGAAAATATCCCCTCCTGCCGATTACGTTTTCCGGGGCAGTATGAGGATGAGGAATCGGGGCTGTACTATAATCGCTTCCGGTACTATGATTGCGGGACAGGGCAGTATCTGTGTTCGGATCCGGTGGGGCTAAGAGGTGGGTTAAACAGCTACGCTTACGTACCGAATCCATTGAGTTGGATTGATCCGTTAGGTCTGTCCTGTAAGTCATCTTATAGCGGTAAACTTTCCGGTAAGGCATCGGAAATGAATCCGTTAGTTCGTGGTTCTAAAGCGTGGAATCAGGCTATTAAGGACATGCAGGCTGCTTTATCCAGAGGCGAGAAATTCCAGGTAAAAGTTCAATCCAGCACTGATGCCAAAGCTTTCTTACAAGAAGCACAAGGTAATATGAATCGTTATAAAGCACATACACAAAGTGCTCGTCCTGATGGCGTTCCTAAATATCCTAAAGGATATGAACAGCATATGGGGCCGGAAGGTGGATTTGGCGATTCACCTCATATTAAATGGTACAATAACGGGACGGATGGCCATATATTTTATGACATACCTAATTAATCATGAAAAATGAATATTTGTTTAATTCCCTTGTGAAACAGAACCTTCCTTCGGGTGAGGAAGAGGAGTTTGTCTTTTTGAAAATGTTAAATATTATTGAGACAGGAGCAATTAAACATTCATTTGATAGTCTAAATGAATTATATGATGAATTTTTTTTTAGTGATTATTATATTGCACATAATTTCATTATCAGAAAAGGGAAGCGCAAGATATTTAAAGGTCGTGTATTTATTTCAAAAAAGGACGATTTAATTTCTTTTTTAAATGAGTCACGCACTATAAATGACGTAAGGAGTTTTTTGATATCACCTGCTTTTCATAATGAACTGGAATATGTCTTTTATGTAGATGAGGAACAAATTCATTTATATTTTGCATGAATGATAAAAAACCGGGAAGATCAGAAGGCCTTCCCGGTTTTTTATTATTCAATATGGTTCAGCACACTAAACAACCGCCTATTTAATCCCCTTAACTACCTGTTTTACCTTATAAAGTTCTTCCCGCAGTTCCTGCACTTCGTCATTGTCGGCGATGATGATCAGGCATCCCTCCGAGATCTTCACGGTCATGCTGCGCCCGGCGTCAAATCCCGCTTCTGCCTGGTAGTAGCCCTTAAGGTGCTGGTAGGAGATTTGTGAGTAACGGGTAATGAGAGGTTTTGATCGTGATGACAAATTGGCCAGCCGTAACAACGCAGCTCAAAGAGCTGCAAAACCGACTTCTTCCAGCCAATTTCCTGTAAGTTAAAGCCTGGGGCTGCAAGAATATGCTCTATATTTGGCTAAGTATTAGCTGATTGCTCACTGCTAAAAAAATTATTGCTATAAGCGCAAAAGACTTTGCACATTTTGCTAATTTCACCGCACCACCCGTGGGGGTAAAATCGTCCTCAAACGTATTTCCTTGAGGACACAAAATGAGCAACATTCTGATTATCAATGGTGCGAAAAAATTCGGCCACTCTAACGGTCAGTTAAACGACACCCTGACCGAGGTCGCGGACGGTATCCTGCGCGACCTCGGGCATGATGTTAAAGTCGTACGCGCGGACAGCGATTATGACGTAAAAACAGAAGTGCAGAATTTTGTCTGGGCCGATGCGGTTATCTGGCAAATGCCTGGCTGGTGGATGGGCGCACCGTGGACCGTGAAAAAATACATCGATGATGTGTTTACCGAAGGTCACGGCACGCTGTACGCCAGCGATGGCCGCACACGTTCAGATGCCTCTAAAAAATATGGCTCAGGCGGGCTGATTCAGGGCAAAAAATACATGCTGTCCCTGACCTGGAACGCACCGATGGAAGCTTTCACTGAAAAAGACCAGTTCTTCCATGGCGTTGGTGTTGATGGCGTCTATCTCCCGTTCCATAAAGCAAACCAGTTCCTGGGAATGGAAGCGCTGCCGACCTTTATCACCAATGACGTGATTAAAATGCCGGACGTCCCGCGTTATATCGCAGAATATCGCGAGCATCTGACCGAGATTTTTGGTTAACTAGTCACCTGGAATTAGAAGGAGTTAACCATGCTTACCGTTATTGCAGAAATCCGTACACGTCCAGGTCAACATCACCGCCAGGCGGTACTGGATCAGTTTGCTAAAATCGTTCCGACCGTACTGAAAGAAGAAGGCTGCCACGGCTATGCGCCAATGGTCGATCATGCAGCAGGTGTGAGTTTTCAGACCACAGCACCAGACTCAATCGTGATGGTTGAACAGTGGGAAAGCATTGCGCACCTTGAAGCGCATTTGCAGACCCCGCATATGAAAGCCTACAGCGAAGCCGTGAAAGGCGACGTGCTGGACATGAATATCCGTATTCTGGAGTCGGGTATTTAAGGTTGTCGATTTGCCGGATGAGGCTTTGCTATCCGGCATATAATCGCTTCGTCAGATGAGAGCCGGATAAGGCATTTTACGCCCCTCTCCGGCTTTTCTACATGCAATTAGCCTTCGAGATCCGCCAGGTCACCTTTCTCTTGCAACCAGTTACGACGATCCTCTGAACGTTTCTTGGCCAGCAGCATATCCATCACCGCATTCGTACGCTGATCGTCCTCATCATCAATGATGAGCTGCACCAGGCGACGCGTATTGGGGTCCAGCGTCGTTTCACGTAACTGCATCGGGTTCATTTCACCCAGACCTTTAAAGCGCTGGACGTTCGGCTTGCCTTTCTTGCGCTTTAACTGCTCCAGCACGCCCGCTTTTTCTTCTTCTGTTAGTGCGTAATACACCTCTTTGCCGAGATCGATACGATACAACGGCGGCAGCGCCACATAGACGTGACCGTGTTTCACCAGCGTACGGAAGTGTTTCACAAACAGCGCGCACAGCAGCGTAGCGATGTGCAGACCATCGGAGTCCGCATCCGCCAGAATACAGATCTTGCCATAGCGCAGTTGGCTCAGATCATCACTGTCCGGATCGATGCCGATCGCTACCGAAATATCATGCACTTCCTGCGAGGCCAGCACTTCATCAGAAGAAACCTCCCAGGTATTGAGGATCTTACCTTTGAGCGGCATGATCGCCTGGAATTCACGATCGCGCGCCTGCTTGGCCGATCCGCCCGCCGAGTCACCTTCGACGAGGAACAGTTCGGTGCGATTGAGATCCTGTGCGGTACAGTCCGCCAGTTTCCCCGGTAGCGCCGGACCGCTGGTCAGCTTTTTGCGTACCACTTTTTTCGCCGCACGCAAACGACGCTGTGCGCTGGAAATCGCCATTTCCGCCAGCAGCTCGGCTGACTGCACGTTCTGGTTCAGCCACAGGCTAAAGGCATCTTTCACTACGCCAGAAACGAATGCCGCACACTGACGTGAAGAAAGACGCTCTTTGGTCTGTCCGGCAAACTGTGGATCCTGCATTTTTACCGACAGCACATAGGCGCAACGATCCCAGATATCTTCTGCTGACAGCTTCACGCCGCGCGGCAGAATATTACGGTACTCGCAGAATTCACGCATCGCGTCCAGCAGTCCCTGACGCAGGCCGTTAACATGCGTACCACCCTGCATGGTTGGGATCAGGTTGACATAACTTTCAGTCAGTAATTCACCGCCTTCCGGCAGCCAGAGCAGCGCCCAGTCTACGGTTTCTGTTTCACCGCTGAAATTACCGATAAACGGTTTTTCCGGCAGCGTTGGCAGACCGTTTACGGCTTCGCTCAGGTAGTCATTCAGACCGTCCTGGTAGCACCAGCGCTGCTCGCTGTTGTTAACTTCATCTTTAAAGGTGATCTCTACGCCCGGACACAGCACCGCTTTGGCTTTCAGTACGTGCGTTAAGCGAGAAACAGAGAAACGCGGGCTGTCAAAGAAGGTTTCATCCGGCCAGAAGTGTACGCTGGTACCGGTATTGCGTTTACCACAAGTACCGACCACCTGCAGATCCTGCACTTTGTCACCGTTTTCAAACGCGATGTTGTATACCTGCCCGTCGCGGCGTACGTTCACTTCCACACGTTTGGACAGGGCGTTAACAACGGAGATACCGACACCGTGCAGACCACCGGAGAACTGGTAGTTCTTGTTGGAGAACTTGCCGCCCGCGTGCAGACGACAGAGGATCAGCTCGACCGCCGGAACGCCTTCTTCTGGGTGAATATCCACCGGCATGCCGCGTCCGTCGTCAATGACTTCCAGAGACTGGTCGGCATGTAAGATCACGTCCACGCGTTTCGCGTGGCCCGCCAGTGCTTCATCCACACTGTTATCAATCACTTCCTGTCCAAGATGGTTAGGACGGGTCGTGTCAGTGTACATCCCAGGGCGACGGCGTACCGGCTCAAGCCCAGTGAGTACCTCAATGGCATCAGCGTTATAAGTTTGCGTCATGGTTTAAATTAGCAATTCGAATTGATCGTCAGAAACTGTGCAGTCCAAGGAAATCGACAATCGGGTTGAAATAATCTTCGAAGCCCGTGAATGCGTGGTTTCCGCCCTCAATAACTGTCTGACGGCAGGAGGCGTAATACGCCACCGCCTGGCGGTAGTCCAACACTTCATCGCCCGTTTGTTGAAGCAGCCAAATCAAATCCGGCGCTTCCAGCGGGTCAATCTGCATGACTTTAAGATCGTAAATATGGCGTGACTCTAGCACATATTGCTGCCCCGTGTAGGGGTTCTCGTTCTGACCGAGATAGTCGACCAGCAGTTCGTAAGGCCGCACGGCAGGGTTCACGACCACCGCTGGCAGCATAAAACATTGCGACAGCCAGGTGGCGTAATAGCCTCCTAATGACGAGCCGACAATCCCCAGCGACTCGCCGCCATGCTCAAGGATAATTGACTCCAGCATCTCTGCCGCCTGGGCTGGATACGGAGGTAACTGCGGTACAATCATCTCAACGTGCGGATGGTGCTCCGCCAGCCAGTTTTTTAGCAGACATGCCTTCGCCGAGCGAGGAGAACTGTTAAATCCGTGAAGATAGAGAAGCGTAGACATCAGTAGCCTTCTGAAGCGGTATCAGGGTGGAACCGATTACCCTGTAGACGACACACCTGGGTCTGTAACGTACCGTCGGCAAAGAGTTCCAGCGTCCGCCAGCCGGGGCTGATGGTATCTAACGTGAAGTTGGAACAATGCGGCTTAAACTGCACGCAGGTCGATGGCGTCGCCAGCAGGCGGCGGCCGTTCCAGTCGAGATCCAGCTCCTGATGAATATGCCCGCACAGCAGATACTTCACGCGCGGATAGTTCACCAGCACGTTGTCGAGCTCCGCCGCATTGCGCAGACTGTGTTGATCGAGCCAACTGCAGCCCGCAGGCAGAGGATGGTGATGTAGAAGCAGCAAAGTATTACGTTCAGGCGCATCGGCAAGTTTACGCTCCAGCCATTCAAGCTGAAATTCGCTTAACTCACCGTGAGGGACGCCGAACACCTGGCTGTCGAGCAACAATATTTGCCACTGTTCACCGATGAAGATGCGTTTGGCGGGGGAAATACCCGCATCCTGAAGCGCGCTGTACATCGCTGGCTGAAAGTCGTGATTACCTGGTAACCAAACGCAGGGCGCACGAAAACTTGCGATGCCCTCAGCAAAATGCTGATAGGCCGCAGCGGATTGATCCTGCGCCAAATCCCCAGTCGCAACGATCAGATCGTACTCTGGCGACTCTGCATGTATGGCATCCAGTACGCACTGGTAGCTATCCCAGGTGTTCACACCCAGTAAGGTTTCATGCTTTTCGGCAAACAGGTGAGTGTCTGTAATTTGTAAGATCCTGACTCTGGCCTCACCAGCCAAAGGAAGGGTTAACAGGCTTTCCAAATGGTGTCCTTAGGTTTCACGACGCTAATAAACCGGAATCGCCATCGCTCCATGTGCTAAACAGTACCGTAACCAGTCGGCCAAAAACTGATTAATTTGATGCTTTTCGTCGCGTTGATGCAACTTTTTATTTGGATAATCATACCGCGCTTTGAAGCGAAAGATCTGCTGACTTGAACACACTTCAGCCACCCTCGCATCATGATACAGGCGCACGGTCAGCGACGGCAGGCTCCAGTAGGTAACCGCTGGTGCCGTCTGTTCGATCGCGACAAGCGTAGTGTATCGGGTCGATTCCACAATCGTTAATCGATATTGTGCGTTTGCAACCTGATAGCTCACTGTTTCACCGGCTGCATCATTGCGTGGCAACAGGCGGCGCAACTGCGAAAAATTGGTTTCGCACAGGCGCATCATTTCAGGGAAGTCAGGTGTGTAACGCTTCATTTTTTCCACTCAGTTTTTAACTCTTGATAGTGCAGCTGTAACCATTGCAAGGCGATGACAGAAGCCGCGTTGTCGATTATCCCCTCTTCTACCCATTGATAAGCCTGTTCCCGACTCACCACATGAACACGAATATCTTCGTTTTCATCCGCCAGACCGTGGATACCATTTGCGGTCGAAGCGTCCACTTCACCTACCAAAATAGACAGGCGCTCACTGGTGCCGCCAGGGCTTGCCAGATAACTCAGCACGGGCTTAGTCCGCTTCACATCCAGTCCGGCTTCTTCCATTGCTTCACGGCGAGCCACATCTTCAACGGTTTCGCCTTCCTCAATCATTCCGGCTACCATTTCCAGTAGATACGGCGTTTCGCTGGTGTCATAGGCCGCGATACGGATTTGTTCGACCAACACAACTTCATCCCGCTCAGGGTCAAAGGGTAGCAAGACTGCCGCGTGTCCGCGCTCAAAAATTTCACGCTTCACTTCACCGCTCATACCACCGTTAAACAGGCGATGACGGAAGCGATAAAGATCCAGTGAAAAAAAACCGCGGTATAGTGTTTCTCGTGCAATAATTTCTACATCATTTTTAGTGAATGTCATTGGCAAGTTGTCTGGTTTACGCATTGTGCTGTCCTGGTACCAATAGTGATTAAAATGTGAATTTCAAGGTCGTTTGACTGCTGTTTGAGCGCCCTTGTGTTAAATTGATGCAAATTAACGCCGTATGGCACGTAACGCCAACTTTTTGAAGTGGCGGATTCTGCTAGAATCAGCAATTATTTTTACAATTTGATCAGCGCTAAATACTGCTTCACAACAAGGAATGCAAATGAAGAAATTGCTCCCCATCCTTATCGGCCTGAGCCTGTCGGGGTTCAGTACTCTGAGCCAGGCAGAAAACCTGATGCAGGTTTATCAGCAAGCACGCCTGAGCAACCCGGAATTGCGTAAATCCGCCGCCGATCGCGATGCTGCATTCGAAAAAATTAACGAAGCGCGTAGTCCTTTACTGCCGCAACTGGGCTTAGGTGCCGATTACACCTACAGCAATGGCTTTCGTGATGCCAATGGCGTCAACTCCAACGCGACCAGTGCTTCGTTAAGCCTGACTCAGACTCTGTTCGATATGTCAAAATGGCGTGCCCTGACGCTGCAAGAAAAATCAGCGGGCATCCAGGACGTAACGTATCAGACCGATCAGCAAACGCTGATCCTGAATACTGCCACGGCTTATTTTAACGTATTGAACGCGATTGACGTGCTCTCTTATACCCAGGCACAAAAAGACGCCGTTTATCGTCAGTTGGATCAGACGACCCAGCGTTTTAACGTTGGCCTGGTCGCCATCACTGACGTACAGAACGCCCGTTCACAGTACGATACCGTGTTGGCAAATGAAGTTACCGCGCGTAACAACCTGGACAACGCCGTTGAACAGCTGCGTCAGGTCACCGGCAATTACTACCCGGAACTGGCTTCGCTGAATGTTGATGGCTTTAAAACCAACAAACCGCAGGCGGTAAATTCGCTGCTGAAAGAAGCAGAAAACCGCAATCTGACGTTATTGCAGGCACGTTTAAGCCAGGATCTGGCGCGTGAGCAAATTCGTCTGGCACAGGACGGTCATCTGCCGACGCTGGGTTTAACCGCCTCTACTGGTGTTTCTGATACCTCTTACAGTGGTTCTAAAACTAACACCTCTCAGTATGACGACAGCAACCAGGGCCAGAATAAAATTGGTCTGAACTTCTCGCTGCCGCTGTACCAGGGCGGGATGGTTAATTCGCAGGTGAAACAAGCGCAGTACAACTTTGTTGGCGCCAGTGAACAACTGGAAAGCGCGCACCGCAGCGTAGTACAGACCGTTCGTTCATCATTCAACAACATTAATGCGTCTATCAGTAGCATTAATGCGTACAAACAAGCGGTTGTCTCTGCCCAAAGCTCCCTGGATGCGATGGAAGCCGGCTATTCTGTAGGTACACGTACCATTGTGGACGTGTTGGATGCTACTACCACGCTGTACAACGCTAAGCAGCAGTTGGCAAATGCGCGTTATACCTATCTGATCAACCAGTTAAACATCAAGTCTGCGCTCGGTACGCTTAACGAGCAGGATCTGGTGGCGTTGAACAATACGCTGGGTAAACCTATTTCCACCGCGCCTGACGCCGTTGCGCCGGAAAACACCCAGCAAGACGCCGCAGCAGATGGTTATACTGCCAACAGTGCGGCACCAGCGGTCAAACCGGCAACAGCACGTACAACCAGCAGCAGTAACGGCAACAACCCGTTCCGTAATTGATGCTGTAGACGGGGCTTCGGCCCCGTCTGAACGTAAGGCAACGTAAAGATCTGCCCCTTCCTGCGCATTCTCGCCTCTTCCCGCTTCAATTTCGACCAGTCATCCTCTATCCTGAGCATTATTTACTGTGTTTACCACTGGGTCCTGGAAGACAAAAATGAAACGGACAAAATCGATACATCATGCCTCGTTCCGCAAAAGCTGGAGCGCGCGCCACCTGACTCCTGTCGCCCTGGCAGTTACCGCAGTGTTTATGCTCGCGGGCTGTGAAAAGAGTGACGAAACGGTTTCGCTTTATCAGAACGCGGACGACTGCTCTGCGGCGAATCCGGGTAAAAGCGCCGAATGCACCACCACGTTTAACAACGCGCTGAAAGAAGCTGAACGCACCGCGCCAAAATACGCCACGCGTGAAGACTGTATTGCTGAATTCGGCGAAGGCCAGTGCCAGCAGGCACCTGCGCAGGCGGGCATGGCACCGACCGGCGAAGGCCAGGCTCAGGCGCAGAATCAAAGCAGCGGCAGCTTCTGGATGCCGCTGATGGCAGGCTATATGATGGGCCGACTGATGGGCGGCGGAATGGGCGCTCAGCAACCGCTGTTCAGCTCGAAAAACCCGGCCAGCCCTGCATACGGCAAATATACTGACGCCAGCGGCAAAAACTACGGCGCAGCAACGCCGGGCCGCACCATGACCGTACCAAAAACCGCCATGGCACCGAAACCTGCCACCACCTCTACCGTAACCCGCGGCGGATTTGGTGAGTCAGTCGCCAAACAGAGCACCATGCAGCGTAGCGCAAGCGGCACCACCACACGTTCGATGGGTGGCTGATCGTCATGGAAAGAGTCAGTATTGTTGAGCGCCCGGACTGGCGCGATAAGGCCACCGAATACGGTTTCAACTTTCACACCATGTACGGCGAGCCGTACTGGTGTGAAGACGCGTACTATAAGCTGACGCTTGCTCAGGTCGAAAAGCTGGAAGAGGTCACCGCAGAGCTGCATCAGATGTGCCTCAAAGTGGTGGAAAAGGTCATTGCCAGCGATGAGCTGATGACCAAGTTTCGCATTCCAAAGCATACCTGGGGCTTTGTCCGCCAGTCCTGGCTGACACAGCAACCGTCGCTCTATTCCCGTCTCGATCTGGCGTGGGACGGTACCGGTGAACCTAAGCTTTTAGAAAACAACGCCGATACGCCAACCTCATTGTACGAAGCCGCCTTTTTCCAGTGGATCTGGCTGGAAGATCAGCTTAATGCGGGCAACCTGCCGGAAGGCAGCGATCAGTTCAACAGCCTGCAGGAAAAGCTGATCGAACGTTTCACTGCGCTGCGCGAGCAGTACGGTTTTCAGTTGCTGCACCTGACCTGCTGTCGCGATACGGTCGAAGATCGTGGAACGATCCAGTATTTGCAGGATTGCGCGGCTGAGGCTGAAATTGCCACTGAATTTCTCTATGTCGAGGATATCGGGCTCGGTGAAAAAGGTCAGTTCACGGACATGCAGGACCAGGTGATCGCCAATCTGTTCAAGCTCTATCCGTGGGAGTTTATGCTGCGTGAAATGTTCTCCACCAAGCTGGAAGACGCTGGCGTCCGCTGGCTGGAACCGGCCTGGAAAAGCATTATCTCCAACAAAGCGTTGTTACCGCTGCTGTGGGAAATGTTCCCGAACCATCCGAATCTTCTACCGGCGTACTTCGCCGAAGACGACTATCCGCAGATGGATAAGTTTGTCGTGAAACCGATCTTCTCGCGTGAAGGCGCTAACGTTTCCATCATTGAGAACGGTAAAACGATCGAAGCCGTGGAAGGGCCATACGGTGAAGAAGGCATGATCGTGCAGCAGTTCCATCAGCTACCGAAGTTTGGCGACAGCTATATGCTGATCGGCAGCTGGCTGATTAACGATCAACCTGCCGGGATCGGCATTCGCGAAGACAGAGCGTTGATCACCCAGGATCTCTCACGCTTCTATCCGCATATTTTTGTCGAGTAATTCGTTGTGCCCGGTATCGCTAATGCTTACCGGGCCTACGTTTTTATCCCACCTGCACTGACAACATACTCAGGCTACCCATCTCAATCCCATCAACAGGAATCGTCACCGGCTCTTTGCCATCCCACGCGCCGAGGACATACAGCAGCGGCAGATAGTGATCCGCCGTTGGGTTCGACAGCGATCCGCCTTCATGATCCATATAGTTAACCAGCGGGTGCTGTTCAACCGGTCCCTGCCATGTCAGGTTGGCTTTAACATAATCGTTAAATGAGGTCGCCCACGGGTATGGTGTATTCTCACCATGCCAGCGTGCTGTACGCAGGTTATGCACTACGTTGCCACTGGCCACCAGCATAATGCCTTCATCGCGCAACGCTGCCAGCTTACGGCCCATTTCAAAATGCCACGCCGCAGGTTTGGTGCTATCGACACTCAACTGCACCATCGGGATATCTGCGTTCGGGTACATCTTGATTAGCACACCCCATGAACCGTGGTCAAAACCCCACGCTTCTTTGTCTAAGGCGACGGGCACAGGAGCAAGCAAGTCAACCAGATGCTGTGCCAGTTCTGGCGAGCCCGGGGCCGGATAATGCGTGTCATACAGTGCCTGCGGGAAACCACCAAAATCGTGGATAGTTTTAGGTGCTTCCATCGCGGTTACGCCAGTACCGCGTGTAAACCAGTGTGCCGATACCACAACAATCGCTTTCGGGCGCGGCAACGTTTCCCCCAGTTGCTGCCAGGCACGGGTATAAACGTTATCTTCCAGAACATTCATTGGGCTGCCGTGTCCCAAAAACAATGCTGGCATACGAGTTGAAGACATGATGATATCCTTACTGAGGGAGTCATTTTGATATCACCACAATACGCTTTTTCGGTTGATGAAGAACTCAGATAACCATGATGAAGATCATCAGTTATTTTGACGATCCGCCCCGAACAGCAGATTGATAAGGAGTTTTATTTGTCGATGTCAGTACCTTTACTTCTGACCTTACTGGCAGGCGCCGCCACATTTATCGGTGCATTTCTCGGCGTGCTGGGACAAAAACCCTCTAACCGCGTTCTCGCGTTTTCTCTGGGTTTTGCCGCAGGTATCATGTTGCTGATCTCCCTGATGGAAATGTTGCCAGCCGCACTGGCAGCAGAGGGAATGTCGCCGGTGCTGGGTTACGGGATGTTTATCGTTGGTTTGCTGGGCTACTTTGGCCTGGATCGTTTGCTGCCGCACGCTCACCCTCAGGATTTAGTCCAAAAAACCACACAACCGTTACCCGGTTCCATTAAGCGTACTGCGATTTTATTAACTCTGGGTATCAGCCTGCACAACTTCCCGGAAGGGATTGCAACTTTTGTTACCGCCAGCAGCAACCTCGAACTGGGCTTTGGTATCGCGCTTGCCGTCGCATTACACAATATTCCTGAAGGATTAGCCGTTGCAGGTCCGGTCTATGCAGCCACGGGCTCCAAACGTACCGCTATATTCTGGGCCGGGATCTCGGGAATGGCGGAAATATTAGGTGGGGTACTGGCATGGTTAATTCTGGGCAGTTTGATTTCGCCCGTGGTGATGGCGGCAATTATGGCCGCGGTCGCCGGAATTATGGTGGCGCTGTCAGTCGATGAATTGATGCCACTGGCAAAAGAGATCGACCCAAATAATAATCCCAGCTATGGGGTCCTGTGCGGAATGTCGGTGATGGGGTTAAGCCTCGTCATCCTCCAGTCCATGGGAATCGGATAATCCAGAGGGCGGATGCCACCCTGCTCATTTACAGCATCCGCTCATCCATAGCAGAACGTGAAGGACTATTCCTGTTCCTTAATCACGCTGTTATCTTCACCAGAACGACGGAAGAGTTTGTTTCGCGCCTCGAGCAATGCGTCTCTGTCTTGCCGGAATGCCCGGCAATAACGCTTCATATGGCAATAATAACCCAATGCAACGAATGCAATTAATACGATCCAATACCAGGCAATAAACATTCTTTTACCCTTAACATTTAACATCATTAAACATTTAACGTTAAAATTTTACACAAGCTTATTCTGACATACTCCTATAGTGGCATATTCCAGAAACAAATATATGATTTCGATCATATAAACCAGCGGCTAAGCCAATAGTCAAACTCGCTATAGAAAATAAAACAATGTCGACAAGATCACACTACGCAATAATAAATATTGTTCTCAGAATATCTCACTCATACTATCGGAAATAATAAAAAATAATTTCTGCAAATAATACATTTTATCAATATTAATATATTCACCATAATAGTTGAATCAGTAACGCCATTTTATATTTTATCGACACCATGAAAACATAATACATTCAGCATAATTATATTTATAGGTAATATAAGGAGATATATCCATGTTTATACAATATCGAAAAACGCTTCTCGCAGGCACTCTGGCACTGACGTTTGGATTAACAGTCGGAAACTCTTTTGCCGCGGGTTTTCAACCCGCCCAACCCGCAGGGAAACTGGGCGCAATAGTCGTTGATCCTTATGGAAACGCCCCGCTTACCGCGTTAGTGGAATTAGACAGTCACGTTATCTCAGATGTTAAAGTCACCGTTCATGGCAAAGGCGAGAAAGGAGTTCCTGTTACTTATACTGTTGGCAAAGAATCGTTAGCAACCTATGACGGCGTGCCTATTTTTGGTCTTTATCAAAAGTTTGCTAATAAGGTCACCGTTGAATATAAAGAAAATGGCAAAGCCATGAAGGATGATTATGTGGTGCAAACGTCCGCCATCGTTAATCACTACATGGATAACCGTTCAATTTCCGATTTACAGCAAACGAAAGTGATTAAGGTAGCGCCTGGTTTTGAAGACCGTCTCTATCTGGTGAATACCCATACCTTCACTGCACAAGGGGCGGAATTCCACTGGCATGGTGAAAAAGATAAAAATGCCGGCATCCTGGATGCGGGTCCTGCGGGCGGGGCATTACCCTTTGACATTGCCCCCTTCACCTTTGTCGTCGATACGGAAGGTGAATATCGTTGGTGGCTGGATCAAGATACCTTCTACGATGGCCATGACATGGATATCAATAAGCGCGGTTACTTGATGGGTATCCGGGAAACGCCGCGCGGCACCTTCACAGCCGTTCAGGGCCAGCATTGGTACGAATTCGATATGATGGGGCAGATTCTGGCCGATCATAAGCTACCGCGCGGATTCCTTGACGCATCGCATGAATCGATCGAAACAATCAACGACACCGTGCTACTTCGCGTGGGCAAACGCGATTATCGCAAAGAAGATGGCATCCATGTGCAAACCATCCGTGATCAGATAATTGAAGTAGACAAGTCCGGCCGTGTGGTTGACGTGTGGGATCTGACAAAAATACTCGATCCGATGCGTGATGCGCTTCTGGGTGCACTGGACGCAGGCGCGGTATGCGTCAACGTTGACCTCGCTCATGCCGGTCAACAGGCGAAACTGGAGCCAGATACACCTTACGGTGACGCCCTCGGGGTGGGTGCAGGTCGTAACTGGGCGCACGTTAACTCCATTGCCTATGATGCCAAAGATGACTCCATTATTATCTCTTCCCGCCATCAGGGCGTCGTTAAAATCGGTCGCGATAAACAGGTGAAATGGATCCTCGCTCCGTCGAAAGGCTGGAATAAGGCGCTGGCAAGCAAGCTGTTAAAACCGGTTGATGGTAAAGGCAACGCGCTAAAATGTGACGAAAACGGCAAGTGCGAAAACACCGATTTCGATTTTACTTATACACAGCACACCGCATGGCTCTCGAGCAAAGGGACATTAACCATCTTTGACAACGGCGATGGTCGTGGACTCGAACAACCAGCATTGCCGACGATGAAATATTCCCGTTTCGTCGAATATAAAATTGACGAGAAAAAAGGTACCGTTCAGCAAATCTGGGAATACGGCAAAGAACGCGGTTACGACTTCTATAGTCCCATCACCTCGGTTATCGAATATCAGAAAGACCGTGACACCATGTTTGGCTTTGGTGGTTCAATTAATTTATTTGACGTTGGGCAACCAACCATTGGCAAAATTAATGAAATTGACTACAAGACCAAAGAAGTCAAAGTTGAGATTGATGTCCTTTCAGATAAGCCAAACCAAACTCACTACCGTGCATTACTGGTCCGCCCACAACACATATTTAAATAATCGCGTTAGATTAAGGATTAATTATGTCATCTAAATGGATTACTTCATTATTTAAAAGCGTGATATTAACTGCAGCGCTTGCCACGTCGTTTGCCGCCTCCGCTTTTACAGAAGGCACTGATTATATGGTTTTAGAGCAACCGATTCCGAATGCTGATAAAACGTTAATCAAAGTATTTAGCTACGCCTGTCCGTTCTGTTACAAATATGATAAAGCCGTGACTGGCCCCGTTTCTGAAAAAGTGGCCGATCTCGTCACCTTCACACCATTTCATCTGGAAACCAAAGGGGAATATGGTAAACAGGCCAGTGAAGTTTTTGCAGTAATGATTGCTAAAGATCAGGCCGCAGGGATTTCATTATTTGATGCCAAATCGCAGTTCAAAAAAGCGAAATTCGCTTATTACGCTGCTTACCACGACAAGAAAGAGCGCTGGTCAGATGGTAAAGATCCGGCCGCATTCATTAAAACAGGTCTGGATGCTGCAGGCATGAGCCAGACAGATTTTGACGCCGCGCTGCAAGATCCCACCGTTCAGCAAACGCTGGAGAAATGGAAAGCGGCATACGACGTAGCCAAAATTCAGGGGGTTCCGGCTTACGTCGTTAACGGTAAATACCTGATCTACACCAAAAGTATCAAATCCATTGACTCCATGGCTGAGCTTGTCAGAGAGCTGGCGACAAAATAAACAGGGACCAGGCTATGGCTTTCATAAAAGGATTTTGGCGGGACTTACGTACCACGCCGGTTGATACGCTGGTGAGATGGCAGGAACGGCGCTTTCTGTGGCTACTGATGGCGTGCGCGATGGGCGGGTTAATAATACTGGCGCACTCATTCTTTCAAATCTATCTCTATATGGCTCCCTGCGAGCAGTGTGTCTACATTCGCTTCGCCATGCTTGTGATGGTTTTCGGTGGATTGATCGCGGCAATAAATCCCAAAAATGTTGCTCTGAAGCTTATTGGCTGCATCGCGGCATTTTATGGCAGCATCATGGGCATTAAGTTCTCCATCAAACTTAACGGCATTCATTATGCTGTACATAACCCGGATCCGGACTCGCTGTTTGGCGTCCAGGGATGTTCCACCGATCCGATATTCCCTTTCAATTTGCCGCTGGCAAACTGGGCTCCGGAGTGGTTTAAGCCCACAGGAGATTGCGGCTATGACGCCCCCGTGGTTCCCGATGGCGTAGCGCTCAGCAGTACGCAAAAGTGGTTTATCGATCTATACCAACAGTCTGAAGGCTGGTATCTGCTCCCGCCGTGGCATTTTATGAACATGGCACAGGCCTGTTTGCTGGCCTTTGGTTTATGTTTACTACTGCTGGTGATAATGAGTGGAGCCTGGGCTTTAAAACTGACCAGAACCAAATAATTGG
>NZ_SZWR01000018.1:89471-92078 GCF_005280875.1 Citrobacter sp. wls827 | reverse complement strand
AAACCGAAGCCAGGAAGACGGCTTCGGTTTTTTATGCTTACCACAACTAACGTGGTAATAGTCTATTAGCTGGCTTTGCGCTCGTGCGCCTGACGATAAGCCACTAAATCTTCGATAGTGACTACAGCCATATTGTGCTTGCCGGCAAACTCAATGCACTGTGGCGCACGCGCCATAGTACCATCATCATTAGTCAATTCGCACAGCACACCAGCCGGTTTAAAACCAGCCAGCGTCACCAGATCGATGGTGGCTTCGGTGTGGCCACCGCGAGTTAACACACCGCCAGCCTGAGCACGCAGCGGGAAAACGTGACCCGGGCGATTCAGATCGGAAGGTTTAGCGCCATCTTTAATCGCCGCGCGAACTGTAGTGACACGGTCTGCTGCGGAAACACCGGTAGTCACACCTTCTGCAGCTTCAATGGTCACGGTAAAACCCGTACCATAAGCGCTGGTGTTATTTTCCACCATCATCGGCAGATCGAGCTGTTTGCGTCGGTCTTCAGTGATGCACAGGCAAACAATACCGCTACCGTGACGGATGGTCAGCGCCATCTGTTCAACGGTCATGGTTTCTGCCGGGAAAATCATATCACCTTCGTTTTCACGGTCTTCATCGTCAAGCACCATCACACCGCGTCCTTCACGCAGTGCAGCAAGCGCATGTTCAACACGTTCGAAAGGCGTACCAAAAGAGGAAAGTAGCGTCTGATTCATGGTAAAAAAACCTCACTAAATTTATGGTTACCAGAATCAGGGCAGTCTTAGGAGTGCCGTCAAAGCGGCAAAAAAATAACGTGAGCGGGTCCATGCCCGACTGGATCGTTACTCTCTCCCATCCGGACTCTAACCGTCGGCCCCGGAATTACACCGGATCTGCTGACCTTTTCGCATTCACGAAAAGCGCTCGCGGGCTTTCAACATCAGTTGATTTACCGCCGGTGGGGAATTTCGCCCCGCCCTGAGAATAAGCGAGTTAACTATAACGCTATTGATTACCTTCATCAACGCCTTTGCTCGTCTTAGCTTCACACAATTCTGGTTTATGCCTGTGCCAGTTCGCACTACAATATGCAGCAACACGTACCAGTTCAGGGAAACCACAATGATTGACCCGAAAAAAATTGAGCAGATTGCTCGTCAGGTTCATGAGTCGATGCCGAAAGGGATCCGCGAGTTTGGCGAAGACGTCGAGAAGAAAATTCGTCAAACGCTTCAGTCACAGCTGACCCGTCTGGATCTGGTAAGCCGTGAAGAGTTTGATGTACAGACTCAGGTTTTGCTGCGTACTCGTGAGAAGCTGGCGCTGCTTGAGCAACGCCTGACTGAGCTGGAATCGCGTGAAACAACGGCAGAAGTTAAGCCTGCCCCGGCGATCCCATCAGTCGATCCGCAAGAGTAAAAACGACAACGGGCCGCAAGGCCCGTTTCTCTGTTAGTGTTCCAGTTCCAGCTTCCTGGCCTCCGTCGCCTGCTGGCAGTAAAGTGCATAGCGTTTGCAAAACCAGCTACGGTGTTCTTCATCCATATTCCCAGTTATCGCCTGGATATCAACGGGATGGCCCTCAGCCTGCATCCTGGCAAAACTTCGGGCCAGGAAATCGAAATTGTTCATTGAATACATACTGCTGTTCATGAGCATACCCTCCAGTTATTGAATATCTGCTAAGGCCATATGCTTTTTCTGATTTCAGTATTTCCCTGGATGCGAAGATATTCTGCACATATTGTGCGCAAAAAAACCTTCAGCTTCACAGTTTCCTACGAAATCTAAGAGGGGGATGAGCCTCTTTTCGGATTCAAGACCAGGAGGACGCATGTTATTGTAACGTCATGTAAAAGTAAGAGGTGAAACCATTACTTTTGACGCTATCAGGGAACGCGGTCGCAGGAGGAAGAAAGTTGGTTTTATTCACGGATTATAACGGACCCTACCTGTTTGCTATTTCATTTGTCCTGCTGATTGGCTTACTGGAAGTCATCTCTCTTGTTTTCGGGCACTTCCTTTCGGGCGCACTGGATGCGCATCTCGATCACTACGATGCCCTGACTTCAGGCAATATTGGACAAGCGCTGCACTATTTGAATATCGGACGTATTCCCGCACTGATCGTGCTGTGCTTACTCGCTGGCTTCTTTGGACTCTTCGGCATCCTTCTTCAACATGGTTCGGTCACACTGTGGCAAGCTCCGCTCAGCAACCTGCTGCTTGCTCCGGTGAGTTTTATTCTTGCCGTCTTCGCCGTGCATTACAGCGGAAAAATCATTGCTCCCTGGCTGCCACGGGATGAAACCACCGCTCTCGCAGAAGATGAGTTTATCGGCAGCATGGCGATTATTACCGGACATTCCGCAAGTGCCGGAACCCCATGCGAAGGGAAATTTACCGATAAGTTCGGGCAGACCCACTATGTGCTACTAGAGCCTGAAGCAGGCAAAGAATTCAAAAAAGGAGACAAGGTGCTGATTATCTGCCGACTCTCCGCAACGCGTTACCTGGCCGAGCTAAACCCCTGGCCAAATGTTTTGTAATTTTTACTTTAAGGGAATAACACAATGGATGATGTTTTTGGCATGTTACCTTCATGGATGTTTACCGCTATTG
>NZ_SZWR01000018.1:45143-89430 GCF_005280875.1 Citrobacter sp. wls827 | reverse complement strand
GGCGGTGGTCGTCTTATTAATTATCGGGATTATCTTTGCCCGCCTGTATCGCCGCGCGTCAGCTGAACAGGCGTTTGTACGTACCGGACTTGGCGGGCAAAAGGTGGTGATGAGCGGTGGCGCAATTGTCATGCCCATCTTCCACGAAATTATTCCTATCAACATGAACACCCTCAAACTTGAGGTGAGCCGTTCGACTGTCGACAGCCTCATCACTAAAGACCGTATGCGTGTGGATGTCGTCGTCGCCTTTTTCGTGCGTGTAAAACCGTCTGTTGAAGGGATTGCTACCGCCGCACAGACCCTGGGGCAGCGGACGCTGTCACCAGAGGATTTACGTGTGCTAATAGAAGATAAGTTTGTCGATGCCCTGCGTGCCACTGCGTCGCAGATGACCATGCATGAAC
Source organism: Citrobacter sp. wls827 (assembly GCF_005280875.1). Taxonomy (NCBI): domain Bacteria; kingdom Pseudomonadati; phylum Pseudomonadota; class Gammaproteobacteria; order Enterobacterales; family Enterobacteriaceae; genus Citrobacter; species Citrobacter sp. wls827. The sequence continues at coordinate 89,023 of NZ_SZWR01000018.1, read as the reverse complement.
TGCAGGATACGCGTGAAAACTTCGTTCAGGGCGTACAAAATACCGTCGCGGAAGATCTATCCAAAAACGGTCTGGAACTGGAGAGCGTTTCACTCACCAACTTTAACCAGACCGAAAAAGTCCATTTCAACCCGAATAACGCCTTTGATGCCGAGGGTCTGACCAAGCTGACCCAGGAAACAGAACGCCGTCGCCGCGAACGTAACGAAGTCGAACAGGACGTTGAAGTTGCGGTACGTGAGAAAAACCGTGATGCGCTGTCGCGCAAGCTGGAGATCGAACAGCAGGAAGCCTTCATGACGCTCGAGCAGGAGCAGCAGGTGAAAACCCGCACGGCCGAGCAAAACGCCAAAATTGCCGCCTTCGAAGCCGAACGTCATCGTGAAGCTGAACAGACGCGTATCCTTGCTGAACGCCAGATTCAGGAAACAGAAATCGAGCGCGAACAGGCAGTGCGATCCAGAAAAGTCGAGGCCGAGCGTGAAGTTCGCATCAAAGAGATCGAACAGCAGCAGGCAACGGAGATAGCCAACCAAACCAAGTCCATCGCCATTGCCGCCAAGTCTGAACAGCAGTCTCAGGCTGAAGCACGCGCTAACGATGCGCTGGCCGAAGCGGTTCGCGCCCAGCAGAACGTAGAAACCACCCGCCAGACCGCAGAAGCGGATCGTGCCAAACAGGTCGCGCTGATCGCCGCGGCGCAGGATGCAGAAACCCAGGCAGTTGAATTGACCGTGCGGGCAAAAGCCGAAAAAGAAGCCGCAGAATTGCAGGCGGCGGCAATTGTTGAACTGGCCGAAGCGACGCGCAAAAAAGGTCTCGCAGAAGCCGAAGCCCAGCGTGCACTCAACGATGCCATCAACGTGCTTTCCGACGAACAGACCAGCCTGAAATTTAAGCTGGCTCTGCTGCAGTCTCTGCCAGCGGTTATTGAGAAATCCGTTGAGCCAATGAAGTCTATCGACGGAATCAAGATTATCCAGGTTGATGGCCTGAATCGTGGTGGCGCCGTCGGTGAAGTGAACGCAGGTAACGTAAGCGGTGGAAATTTGGCTGAGCAGGCATTATCAGCCGCCCTTGCCTATCGTACACAAGCGCCGCTGATTGACTCACTGTTAAATGAAATTGGTTTGTCCGGCGGTTCGCTAAATGCGCTTACCACTCCGTTAAACGCCACGACAACAGTCGACGTTAACCATCAGACAACGATGAAAGAAGAATAACGACTTCTGCCTTATGTCCCCCGTCCCTGGCCCATAAAGCCGGGGATTTTTTATTCTGGCGTGCCGTTTTGCGTGGATGCTCCAGCAATAAAAAACCTGCGGGAGAAAGCCCTTGCGCCTGTCAGGTCGCTCACTAACAATCGCTTGGTCAGCAAGGGCTGCAACGAGAAAGCCCCTCTCGAAGAAGGGGCTTTAATAAGGAAAGGGTTATGATGAAGCGAGTCATCATACTGGTTGTGCTGTTACTGTTAAGTTTCCACGCTTACTAACAGTCAATCAGAGGGGGGAGAAATCCCCTCTCACCCTTATTCCTGTACTTTAGGTCGAAAAAACAGCAGCGTCAACAGCGGGAAACGCACAGAAACGAAAAGTTTGACCCGTTTCCAGCATTTGTTATTTATCGCTGTCTTTCTGGATCTTCTTGATGATATTGGTCGTCGAACAGCCATCTTCGAAGTTCAGCACCAACACTTCACCGCCGTTCGCCCATACCTCTTTGCTGCCCGCAATATCTTCTGGCTTATAGTCGCCGCCTTTGACCAGCAGATCCGGCAGGACGCCAGCAATCAGACGCTGCGGCGTATCCTCTTCAAAAGAGACCACCCAGTCGACGGATTCCAGCGCGCCCAACACGATCATGCGCTGTTCCAGCGGGTTGACCGGACGCGTTTCGCCTTTCAGACGTTTCGTGGACGCATCGCTGTTAACCGCCACGATCAGGCGATCGCCCAGCTTGCGCGCATTTGCCAGATAGGAGACATGGCCCGCATGCAGGATGTCGAACACGCCGTTAGTCATCACCACTTTCTCACCGCGCTTGCGGGCGCTGGCGACGGCCTGTTTCAGCTCAGATTCGCTCATCACGCCAAAACCAGTATCAGCCCGACCACGCACGGCGTTTTCCAGTTCAATCGGAGAAACGGTGGAGGTCCCCAGTTTACCGACCACAACACCGGCAGCAGCGTTAGCAAAATAGCACGCCTCTTCCAGCGAATTACCCGCCGCCAGCGTCGCCGCCAGCACACCGATTACCGTATCGCCCGCACCGGTCACGTCATACACTTCCTGCGCCTGCGTCGGCATATGCAGTGGCGATTTGCCCGGTTGCAGCAACGTCATCCCCTGTTCTGAACGGGTAATCAGCAGTGCGGAAAGGTCGAAATCAGCAATCACTTTCATGCCGCGCTCAACCAGTTCATCTTCGCTTTTGCATTTACCGGCGACCGCTTCAAACTCAGACAGGTTCGGCGTTAGCAGCGTTGCGCCGCGGTAACGTTCAAAATCGGTCCCTTTCGGATCGATAAGTACCGGCACGCCAGCCTTACGCGCCAACGCAATCATCTGCTGCACGCTTGCCAGCGCGCCTTTGGCATAGTCGGAAAGCACCAGCGCGCCGATAGAACCCAGCGCCTGGTTAATTCGCTCGTGCAGCGGTTGCGGATCCACGCCTTCAAAACCTTCTTCGAAATCCAGACGAATCAACTGCTGATTGCGGGAAAGCACGCGCAGTTTGGTGATTGTCGGATGCGTCGGCACGGAAACGAAGTCGCATTTTACGTTCACATCCGCCAGCGTTTTGCTCAGCGCACGCGCCGCGTCGTCGATACCAGTCAAACCCACCAGACGAGAATTTGCGCCCAGAGAGGCAATGTTCATCGCCACGTTTGCTGCGCCACCGGGACGTTCTTCGATGGTATCGACCTTCACCACCGGAACCGGCGCTTCAGGTGAAATACGGCTGGTAGGGCCGTACCAGTAGCGATCCAGCATCACATCACCGACAACCATGACTCCTGCACGTTCAAACTCTGGCAGCGTTACTTTCATTCCTGTCTCCTGAGAGATTCTCTGAGGGTCTTAAAATTTGCGCGCGATAATAGCACACTTCACTCGGCAACCAGCCACTTCTGCCAGCTGTCACGCACCAGCGTACGTTCAGCGCTGAAGTGTTCCGCCGCTACATGGCCCGGAAGTTCCTGCAGGGCAAGATGGTGAAGTTCGTCGCGCAGCGTTGTATAAGCGCGGGTAAGCGCCAGCGCTTCCTGCTCATCCATAATGTCGTTTTGCGCCAGCAATTCCAGAATGCGCACGTTATCCGACCAGCGCGTCAGCTTCGGTTTTTCATGCGCATAGCGCAGCACCAGATATTGCGTAATAAACTCAATATCGGTAATGCCACCCTCATCCGCTTTAATATCAAAACGATCCCGATGTTTATTGCCCAAATGGGCGCGCATTTTCTCACGCATTTCACGCACGTCGGTCTGCAAGGTTTTCCCATCACGGACGAGGGTCATGATATCGCGACGAATCGCATCAAACTGAGAGGTCAACTGCGGGTCGCCGTATACCACGCGAGCACGCACCAGCGCCTGATGCTCCCATGTCCAGGCTTCGTTGCGCTGGTAATCGGCAAAAGCGTCGGTTGATGTCACCAGCATTCCCGCCGCGCCGGATGGACGCAGTCGCGCATCCACTTCGTACAAAATACCGGACGAGGTGCGGGTGCTGAAAAGGTGCATAATGCGCTGCGACAAACGCAGATAGAACTGTCGCCCGTCAATCTCACGCTCACCGTCCGTCATCACGTCCATCGGACAATCATGCAGGAAGATCAAATCGAGATCCGAACTGTAGCCCAGTTCCCAGCCGCCCAGTTTGCCATAGCCGACGACGGCAAAACCGCGCCCCTCACGTTCACCAAGATGCGTTGGCTGCCCGTAGCGAGCAACCATCTGCGTCCACGCCTGCTGGACTACCGCATCGATAATCGCTTCCGCCAGCCAGGTTAAGTGATCGCTCACTTTCATCACTGGCAGCGTACCGGCAATATCAGCCGCGGCAATACGCAGTAGCTGCGTTTGTTTAAACTGGCGCAGTGCCTCCAGTTGCTGTTCTTCGTCATCTTCCGGTACGCGCAGCAAATACTGGCGCAGCTCATCGCGGTAGGCATCCGTCGCGGTGGGTTGATACAGGGTGTTCGGATCCAGCAGTTCATCGAGCAACAGCGGATACCGCGCCAGCTGGCTGGCAATCATCGGCGAGGCGGCACAGAGCGAAATCAGGTGCTTAAGCGCTCCCGGGAATTCACTCAGCAGCTCCAGATAGGTCGTGCGGGTCACAATGCCCACCAGCAGCGGTGTGATGCGCGACAGCGGTATTGAGGCGTCGTCACGCGTACAGACATCGCTCAACAGATGCGGCATTAAATGATCCAGCACCTGACGTCCGCGCGGGCCAATGGTGCGTTTATCCAGCTCTTTGCGGAAATCGGCAATCAGAGACAGCACGCGCCGGCGATCTTCATCCGCCAGATGCGTCAGCACCGGCGTGGTATCATCTTCCTGTAATGCGTCCTGCCACAGTTCGCGCCACTGTTCTGAGAGTGACTCTTCCTGGGTTTCGGCCTCGTCATCGCCAATCAGCTCGTTAAATACCCGGCGTACGTTGTCCATATGATTGGCCAGTACATCGGTTAATTGCTGCCAGTCATCAACGTTCATCCCCCACGCCAGTCGCGCGCGATTCAGTTCATCGCCCGGCAGCGTTTGGGTCTGTTCATCATTGATGCTTTGCAGCAGGTTTTCCAGGCGGCGTAAATAGAGATAGGCTGCGCGCAGTTGTTCCGCGTCGGTATCAGACAGTAGGTGTAATTCATTGATGGCACTGAGCGTGGGTAACAGCGAGCGGGATTGCAGCGACGGCTCCCGCCCACCGCGAATAAGCTGGAATACCTGCACGATAAATTCGATTTCACGAATGCCGCCCGCCCCGAGCTTAATGTTGTCTTTCAGGCCACGGCGGCGCACTTCTCGGGCAATCATCCCTTTCATGTTACGCAGAGACTGGATCACGCTGAAATCAATATAGCGACGGAAGACAAAAGGCCGCAGCATGGCACGAAGCTCGCTGACGTATGTGCCGTCGGCATCGCCCATAATGCGGGCTTTAACCATCGCATAGCGTTCCCAGTCGCGCCCTTGCTCCTGGTAATAATCCTCCAGCGCGGAGAAGCTCAGCACCAGCGGGCCGCTGTCGCCAAACGGGCGTAAACGCATGTCCACCCGATAGACAAACCCATCCATTGTGGGCTGATCCAGCACTTTGATAAGCCGCTGGCCCATACGGGTAAAGAACTGCGCGTTATCCAACTCGCGACGCCCGCCCTGCGTGCTGCCGTGCTCCGGCCAGGCAAAAATCAGATCGATATCAGAAGAAAAATTCAGCTCGCCGCCGCCGAGTTTTCCCATGCCTAAAATCAGCAGCGGCTGCGCAACACCTTCAGGATTACACGGCGTACCCCACTCACGACAGCAGGCGTCATACAACCAGTCGCGTGCGGCGACAATCAGCGTTTCAGCCAGATGGCTTAACTGCTGCAAAATGCTCTCTTCCGTCACCAGCGATAGCGTCTGCGCCCAGGCAATACGCACCATGATGCGGCGGCGAAACAGGCGCAGCTCGCGCATCAGCGTGTTTTCATCACCGACGTCAACCAATGCTTGCTGCAACCACTCGGCATAGTGTTGCCATTCATCCGCCTGAGGTGGCGCACTTTCCAGCTCAACCAGCCATTCGGGATGGGCAATCATGCTGTCGCGGACAAAATCACTGAATGTAAGCACTGACTTCGCCTGAACGCTAAGCGAGGACTCAGATATTGCTGCTGGCAGCCGCTCAACAACGGTCGGCCAGTACTGCTGTAACGGTGAAGAGAGCTGCTTCATGTATGGGACATCCTTTGCGTATTGAGGCTCATGGTATGGCCTCGTAGGCCTGATAAGCGCAGCGCCATCAGGCATCCCGGCCTCAACCCTGATTATCGTTTTCCGCTGTGCAGCCAGAACGGTTCCAGCGCGATCGCCTCGTTGCGGAAGTGTTCAATTTCAATATATTGGTTGGCCACAATAGCCCGACGTAAGCCCTGCCAGTTGGCGATCCATTCCGATGCAACATTTTCGTCGTAGTATCCCGCCAGCATCAGCATGCTATCAATGTTGCGCGTCAGGCGCGGTAGCTGATCGACGTACTTATCGCCCAACGGCTGAGCGAAAGTGGTTTTCAGTTCAGCGGCATGACGTGAGAGATGCGTATCCGAGAAACGCTTAAAGGAGTCGGCAATTTTGCTCTGCGCCTTCGCATCCAGGAACGGCTGCCATCCTTTGGTCACCAGCCATTCGGTCAGCGCCAGCTTAGCCATTGCCGTTTGCGTACTGTAAACCGCCGAAATAGCAGAAACGTCCGACGCAATGATCGCTTCCGATTGGGTCAGCAACTCACGTAAGTGAGCGCTCGCTTTTCGTGGCACATTACCGCCAAACAACATCAGAATGTGACGCACCAGACCCATTGCCGCCAGCACCTCGGCTTTCGCCCCTTTGACGCCGCGTACCCACAGCTCTTCGTGGTACTGCCACTGTGATAATGCCAGCTCCAGCGCCGCTTCCAGCCCCTGCTCAATGCTCGCCTTCGCCGGAACCTTCAAAATCCGCGTCGGTTTGAGTTCGCGCGGCGCATTCCCCTGAGCCAGATGATAACCGCGCGCTGCTTTGCTCAAACTGCCCTGGCGTAAACCGGTTTGCGAAACCAGCTGGTTTGCCAGCTCCAGTACCGCACGGGTATCGCCGCTTAGCAGTTCAAGTTCAAGCTCACAGATAGGTTCTGCAAACTCGCCCGCTTTCACTTCCCCCAGATCGAGGGCCATTTCAATCCGGCTGCCATCAACATCAACCAACCATTTCTCACGGTAAAAATCGGTGCTGAACAACGGCTGCACTTGAGAAGCAAGTTCAGCGGGCAGCTCGCCATCGGGCCAGACTTCCGTTGGGAACAAGGTGAGATCCAGCTCAGGCGCGTTTAGTGCAACGTTATATTCCGGCCGCTGGTGCAGTCCGCCCGTCACGCGTCCGGCAATTTTCATGGTCATTTCGTAATGACCGTTTTCACCGCGAATACGCAGCCCCATATCGTGACCACGCAACCACGCATCCGGCGTTTCGTAGTAAATATTCAGCAACTGGCTGGGCGCATGATGCTCTCCCCCCAGCGTATTCAGACGTTCACGCAGCGCATCTACAGCGTCACTATTAACGATAAATTTTAATTCGATTTCCTGGGCCATGGTCTTGTACTTATGGGTTATGTCACAGTTGAGAAAACTGACTGCGAACTAAGTTCGTTCTTTATGGTCAGTAGATAGTATTTTGCGCCAAATTGCCATGCAACGAGCAATTTGACGGGCGTAAAAGTTTCGGGTGGTGGCAAAAAGGACACAGATGATTCCGATTGATGTCGAATGCTTTGCGTAGAGACACTGATGCCACTACTATCGTTCCACTTTCTATGACAATAACGACAGCCTGATGCCAAAATTACGCCTGATTGGATTAACTTTACTCGCACTTAGCGCCACTGCAGTCTCTCATGCCGAAGAGAAGCGCTATGTCTCTGACGAACTGAACACCTGGGTCCGCAGCGGTCCGGGAGATAATTATCGCCTCGTGGGTACGGTTAACGCCGGCGAGGAAGTCACGCTATTACAGACCGATGCCAACACCAACTACGCCCAGGTGAAAGACAGCACCGGACGTACCGCCTGGATCCCACTGAAAGAGCTGAACAGTACGCCAAGCCTGCGTACCCGTGTACCCGATCTGGAAAACCAGGTTAAAACACTGACCGATAAGCTCAATAATATCGATACCACATGGAATCAGCGTACCGCCGATATGCAGCAAAAAGTATCGCAAAGCGACAGCGTGATCGACGGGTTGAAGGAAGAAAACCAGAAGCTGAAGAACGAGCTTATCGTGGCGCAAAAGAAGGTAAGCGCAGCCAACCTTCAGCTTGATGACAAACAGCGTACTATCATCATGCAATGGTTTATGTATGGCGGCGGCGTGCTGGGTCTTGGTCTGCTGCTCGGCCTGGTTCTGCCGCACATGATCCCAAGCCGTAAACGCAAAGATCGCTGGATGAACTGAATCGCCTTCTCCGCCACACTGACATATGATTAAGGGATGTTTTTTTCAAAAGGAAAGTGGCGTGAAGATTTATCTGGTCGGTGGTGCTGTTCGGGATGCGTTATTAGGGCTACCGATTAAAGATAAAGATTGGGTCGTTGTCGGCGCCACGCCGCAGGAGATGCTTGACGCGGGCTATCAGCAGGTAGGCCGCGATTTCCCCGTGTTTCTCCACCCACACTCCCGGGAAGAGTATGCGCTGGCGCGCACCGAACGAAAATCGGGCTCAGGTTACACCGGATTCACCTGTTATGCCGCGCCAGATGTGACGCTGGAAGCCGATCTTCAGCGGCGCGACCTGACCATCAACGCAATGGCCCGCGATGACAACGGGGAGATTATCGACCCGTATAACGGACGCGACGATCTGGAAAACCGCCTGCTGCGTCATGTTTCCCCGGCCTTTAGCGAAGATCCGCTGCGCGTGCTGCGCGTGGCGCGCTTTGCTGCTCGCTATGCGCACCTTGGCTTTCGTGTTGCTGATGAAACCATGACGCTGATGCGCAACATGGCCGCCGCTGGAGAGCTGGAACACCTGACGCCAGAACGCGTGTGGAAAGAGACAGAAAGCGCCTTAACCACCCGCAACCCACAGGTATTTTTTCAGGTCCTGCGCGATTGCGATGCCCTGCGCGTGCTGTTCCCGGAAGTAGATGCTCTGTTCGGCGTTCCCGCGCCCGCGCAGTGGCATCCGGAAATCGATACCGGTATTCACACGCTGATGACGCTGTCGATGGCAGCCATGTTAAGCCCGGAGGTCGACGTGCGTTTCGCCACGCTGTGTCACGATCTCGGTAAAGCATTAACGCCTAAAGCACTCTGGCCGCGCCACCACGGCCACGGTCCGGCGGGCGTTAAGCTGGTCGAGCAACTGTGTCAGCGCCTGCGCGTGCCGAATGATATCCGCGACTTAGCCAAACTGGTGGCCGAGTTCCACGACCTGATTCATACCTTCCCGATCCTGCAACCGAAAACCATCGTTAAGCTGTTTGATTCCATCGATGCATGGCGCAAACCACAGCGCGTGGAGCAAATCGCCCTGACCAGCGAGGCCGACGTGCGTGGGCGAACCGGTTTTGAAGCGGCGGATTACCCGCAAGGCAGGCTGTTGCGTGAAGCCTGGCTGGTTGCACAGGCGGTACCCACGAAAGATGTCGTGGAAGCGGGATTCAAAGGTCAGGCAATTCGTGAAGAACTGACCCGGCGTCGCATTGCGGCGGTGGCCAACTGGAAGGAGAAGCGGTGTCCTAAACCCACCGCCTGAACGGATATCACCCGTAGGCCGGATAAGGCGAAACGCCGCCATCCGGCACCACGGTAAGTCATCAGAAGAACACGACGTAAACGGCAGCCGCCACAATAAAGCGGTAAATAGCAAACGGAATGAACGAAATACGCTTAATCAGCTGCAGGAAGGTTTTGATCGCCACCAGTGCCACGATAAACGCCGTCACAAATCCAACTGCAAACATTGGGATATCTGATGCACTAAGGAACGACCAGCTCTTGTAGAGATCCAGCGCCGTCGCGCCCATCATCATCGGCACAGCCAGCAGGAAAGAGAATTCAGAGGCCGCGTAACGGCTCACCCCCATCAGCATACCGCCAGAAATCGTCGCACCGGAACGAGAAAAACCCGGCCACAGCGCGAGACACTGAAAACAGCCAATCATAAACGCCTGTCGATACGTCATATCATCCAGACCCGGCGCGCGCGGCTCTTTCGGTTTGAGGCACTCTGCGACAATCAGCAGCACGCCCCCCACCACCAGCGCATACATCACGTTGATCGGATTAAACAGTGACTTGATGGTGTCGTGGAAGACCAGCCCCAGGACAACGGCTGGAATCATCCCCAACAGGATATGCCCCAGCGTCAGCCGACCTTTACCAGTACCTTCATGCGGGGCCTTGCCAAAGTGAATGCCAATTAAACCAAACAGACGTCGCCAGAACATCACCACTACCGCCAGAATGGAACCCAGTTGGATCACGACTTCAAACGTTTTTGCGGTATCGCCCTCAAAACCTAACAAGTGGCCAACAATTATCATATGGCCGGTACTGGAAACGGGTAGGAACTCCGTCAGCCCTTCGACCACACCCAAAATTGCCGCCACCAGCAGCGAGTGCATATCACTCATCAATAAACCCCTAACGAAAGAGAAAAAGCACGGCAAAAAAGAGCCGACGTCAGGACTCTTTTATACCCGTTTGATTTAGAAATTATTAAATTAATTATTTTCTTTCAGATTATTGCCACGCTCAATGACGACCCCGACGTTTGCCGCACGGGCCACCGCACCAGGTTTGCTCAGCTTGATGCGCACCCACGGAGAATTAAAGCGGTTAAGTAGCAAATCCGCCACCTCTTCCGCCACACGTTCTACCAGCGCAAAACGCCCACCTTCCACATGATTAACAACCGTTTGAGCAATATCAGCATAGCTCAGGCAATCAGCCACATCATCGCTTTTAGCTGATTTGCGGTTATCCCATGCCATTTCGATATCGAACACCAACCGTTGTTCGATCGTTTGTTCCCAGTCGTAAACACCAATAGTGGTGATTACAGAAAGTTGCTCTATAAATACAATATCCATCACGACCTGCCTGCTTTTTGGCTAACCCGGATACCACTTCCGGCGAAATATGCGTATTATCCACAGAAGTAGCGTTTTACACGACATTTTCAAAACGGAACAGCTTATGAGTGCAATCGCGCCTGGAATGATTATCTTCGCGTACCTCTGTGGCTCAATTTCCAGTGCTATTCTGGTATGCCGCCTTGCTGGATTGCCGGACCCGCGCGACAGCGGCTCTGGGAATCCGGGCGCGACAAACGTGCTGCGCATCGGTGGCAAGGGAGCCGCCGTCGCGGTACTGATTTTCGACGTCCTGAAAGGTATGTTACCCGTCTGGGGTGCCTATGCGCTAGGCGTCAGCCCCTTCTGGCTGGGATTGATCGCAATCGCCGCCTGTCTGGGACACATTTGGCCGGTATTTTTCGGCTTTAAAGGTGGAAAAGGCGTTGCCACCGCCTTTGGCGCAATTGCGCCGATTGGCTGGGACTTAACCGGCGTGATGGCCGGAACCTGGCTACTAACCGTCCTGTTAAGCGGCTATTCGTCGTTAGGCGCTATCGTCAGTGCGCTGATCGCCCCTTTTTACGTCTGGTGGTTCAATCCCCAGTTCACTTTCCCGGTGTCCATGTTGTCGTGCTTAATTCTGCTTCGTCACCATGACAACATTCAGCGTCTGTGGCGTCGTCAGGAGCCGAAGATCTGGACCAAGCTAAAGAAAAAACGCGAAAAAGACCCCGAGTGATTTTATTGTCGGATAGCGACGCATCGGCGTCTTATCCGGCCTCGGGGATGTGATACCCCTCCACCGGCTTGCCTAATCGACGCTGACACCACGTCGCCAGAAACTCCACGCACACGCGAAGCTTCACGCTGCGATACAACGGCTCCTGATAAACCGCCCAGATATTGGCGCTTTGCGCATAGTCCGGTAGCACCCGCACCAGTTCACCGCTAGCCAGAAACGGTTGTACGTCCCATTCAGAACGCAGCATGATCCCTTTTCCCTGCAGCGCCCACTGCAGCACAATCTCACCGCTGTTAGAGGAAAGATGTCCCGCCACCTTAACCGACTTTTTCTCCTGGCCGTTATCCAGTTCCCACACCCCGTGAGTCATATCCCGTTCTTTGGTGACCAGACAATCATGTCGAATTAATTCCTGTAACGTCATCGGCTCACCGTATTTTTGTAAATACGTCGGGGCCGCACACAATATTCTTTTGTTTTTCGTTAACAAATGCGCAATATAATAATCCGGAATTTCATCATTAATACGAATATCCAAATCGATATTATCCTGCGCCAAATCAATTTGCCGATCGTAAAGTTCAAAATGTACCTGTAATTCAGGATAGCTGTGCATCAATTCGGTAATTGCCGGTGCAATATAACTGCGCCCAAAACCAAAGCTACAGCCGATACGAATCATCCCTGCCGGACGCGTTTTGAGTTGCGTAACGTCATCGACCAGATGCTGATAACCTGCGAGGATCGCCTGCGCATGTTCATAGCAACGTTGACCACTCTCAGTGAGCGCTACGCCACGCGCAGAGCGGCTTAGCAGCGTCGTCCCCAACGTAGACTCAAGGATCTGAATGCGTTTCGTCACAAACGCCGGCGTTTGCCCCAGCGTCGCAGCGGCGGCGCTGAAACTGCCGCTATGCACAATTTCAACCAGCACCTGCAGGTCTTTCGCCAGGGGATACGTGTTCAGCATGATCGGTAATCCGTAATGTGGTTAACCGCAGTGTAATTCTCCCATACGTATTAAACCCTGCCCTGGCGCAATTTTTATTGCCTTATCTGGACATCATTCACGAACTGTTAATTAGATATTCACAGTGCCAAATAATATAAAACCACATTTTTAGTGGTAGTTTGTGACGGAGAATTTATTTCCAGATAAATAAAAGAACTGGAGTTAATAAGATGAGCAATCAAAATAACCAACATGCGATAACTACGCTGACGAACATTGTCGCCGACTTTACCGCCATGATTTCTACCCGCATGCCTGACGATGTTGTGGATAAATTAAAGCAACTGCGTGAAGGCGAAACATCAAAGATGGGTAAAATCATCTACCACACCATGTTTGACAACATGCAGAAAGCTATCGACCTGAACCGCCCTGCCTGTCAGGACACCGGGGAGATTATGTTCTTCGTGAAGGTCGGTTCCCGTTTTCCGCTACTTGGCGAACTGCAAAGCATTCTGAAACAGGCCGTTGAAGATGCCACGGTAAAAGCGCCGCTGCGCCATAACGCGGTTGAGATTTTTGACGAAGTGAATACCGGAAAAAATACCGGTACCGGTGTTCCGTGGGTCACCTGGGACATCATCCCTGATAATGATGACGCGGAAATCGAAGTCTACATGGCAGGCGGCGGCTGTACGCTGCCAGGGCGCTCAAAAGTGTTAATGCCTTCTGAAGGCTACGAAGGCGTGGTGAAATTTGTCTTCGAAAATATCTCCACGCTGGCAGTCAACGCCTGTCCGCCGGTACTGGTGGGCGTAGGTATTGCCACCTCCGTAGAAACCGCTGCCGTGCTTTCTCGTAAAGCGGTGCTGCGCCCAATCGGTTCACGCCATCCAAATCCAAAAGCGGCAGAACTGGAACTGCGCCTGGAAGAAGGACTTAACCGTCTGGGCATTGGGCCGCAAGGGTTGACCGGGAATAGCTCAGTGATGGGTGTGCATATCGAATCCGCCGCGCGCCACCCGTCGACTATCGGCGTTGCCGTCTCTACCGGCTGCTGGGCGCATCGTCGCGGCACGCTGTTGATTCATGCCGACCTCTCCTTCGAAAACCTGTCTCACACCCGGAGCGCGTTATGAAAAAGATCCTCACAACCCCGATCAAAGCCGAAGATCTGGCTGACATTCGCGTTGGCGATGTCATTTACCTGAGCGGCACGCTGGTGACCTGCCGTGACGTTTGCCACCGCCGCCTGATCGAACTGAAGCGCCCGATTCCTTATGACCTGAACGGCAAAGCCATTTTCCATGCGGGCCCGATCGTCCGTAAGAACGGTGAAAAATGGGAGATGGTCTCCGTCGGCCCAACTACCAGCATGCGTATGGAAGCGTTTGAGAAAGACTTTATCGAGCAGACGGGCGTCAAGCTGGTGGTCGGCAAAGGCGGCATGGGACCGCTGACGGAAGAAGGCTGCAAGCAGTTCAAAGCGCTGCACGTCATCTTCCCGGCTGGCTGTGCGGTCGTGGCGGCAACTCAGGTTGAAGAAATTGAAGAGGTACACTGGACCGAACTCGGCATGCCGGAATCTCTGTGGGTATGCCGGGTAAAAGAGTTCGGCCCGCTGATCGTTTCCATCGATACCCACGGTAATAACCTGATTGCCGAAAACAAAAAGCTGTTCGCTGAACGTCGCGATCCTATCGTCGATGAAATCTGCGAGCACGTGCACTACATCAAATAACCCTCCCGGAGGGGCGTAACGCCTCTCCCTCTTCGCAGGGATACAACAATGGCACCTTTAGCTGGTTGGTGGCGATACCTGGCTCCGCTGGTGGTCATCGCCATTATTGCTGTTCTGCCCGTCCCCACCGGTCTTGAGAGTCACACCTGGCTCTATTTTGCCGTCTTTACCGGTGTGATTGTCGGGCTTATTCTGGAACCTGTACCGGGCGCGGTGGTGGCGATGATTGGCATTTCGATCATCGCTGTCCTTTCACCGTGGCTGCTGTTCAGCCCGGAGCAACTCGCGCAGGACGGTTTTAAATTTACCGCCAAATCACTGTCATGGGCGGTATCGGGCTTTTCAAACTCGGTCATCTGGCTGATCTTCGCGGCCTTTATGTTTGGTACTGGCTATGAGAAAACCGGCCTTGGTCGGCGTATCGCGCTAATGCTGGTGAAAAAGATGGGACACCGGACGCTGTTTCTCGGCTATGCGGTGATGTTCTCAGAGCTGATCCTCGCCCCCGTCACGCCTTCCAACTCCGCGCGCGGAGCCGGAATAATCTACCCGATTATCCGCAACCTGCCGCCGCTGTATAATTCACAACCCAATAGCGCCAGTTCACGCTCCATTGGCTCGTACATCATGTGGATGGGCATTGTCGCTGACTGCGTTACCAGCGCTATTTTCTTAACGGCGATGGCACCGAACCTGCTGTTGATCGGCCTGATGAAAGGCGCGTCCCACACGGCGCTGAGCTGGGGCGACTGGTTCTTAGGCATGCTGCCGCTGAGCATTTTACTGGTGCTGATCGTGCCGTGGCTGGCGTACGTGCTGTATCCACCAGTGCTGAAATCCGGCGATCAGGTTCCACGTTGGGCGGATACAGAGCTAAAAGCGATGGGGCCGCTCTGCGCTCGCGAGAAAAAGATGCTGGTACTGATGGTCGGCGCGCTGGTGCTGTGGATCTTCGGCGGCGACTACATTGACGCCGCAATGGTCGGATACAGCGTGGTGGCGTTGATGCTGGTACTACGCATCATTAGCTGGGATGACATCGTCAGCAATAAAGCCGCATGGAACGTCTTTTTCTGGCTGGCCTCGCTGATCACGCTCGCCACCGGGCTCAATAACACCGGTTTTATCACCTGGTTCGGCAAGCTGCTGGCGGGAGGACTGAGCGGCTATTCGCCGATGATGGTGATGGTGGCGCTGATCGTGGTGTTCTATCTGCTGCGCTACTTCTTTGCCAGCGCCACGGCGTATACCTCTGCCCTCGCGCCGATGATGATTGCCGCCGCGCTGGCGATGCCGGAAATCCCATTACCGGTCTTCTGCCTGATGGTCGGCGCCGCCATTGGTCTGGGCAGCATTCTGACCCCATACGCCACCGGTCCTAGCCCTATCTACTACGGCAGCGGCTATTTGCCGACGGTGGATTACTGGCGGCTCGGCGCTATTTTTGGCCTGATTTTCCTCGTGCTGCTGGTGATCACCGGTCTGCTCTGGATGCCCCTCGTGTTACTGTAAACCCCATTGGGGCGGCGTATTGTCGCCCCTTTTTCCATAAGCTTCTCATATGACCCTTTTCCCGATGCGCTGAGGCATACTTTTTTGTATGCAAACACCCTCATGCTGATAAGGGAAACGCTCTGGACACGGTTGCGCACGAGACACTCACACGGGGCTGGCAGGCCGAACTGGATCTGCATTTTACCCGCACCGGGCACAAAACGGTGCTCGCCTCGGCGCGTCATCATGGTCCATTGACGGTTCAGCGTCCGTTTTACCCGGAAGAGGAGGTCTGTCACCTCTATTTGCTGCATCCACCTGCGGGGATCGTTGGCGGAGATGAGCTTCATATTGCCGTCACACTCGACGAAAACAGCCATGCGTTAATCACCCAGCCCGGCGCGGGCAAGTTTTATCGCAGCCGAGGGCCACAAGCGTTGCTGCGCCAGCACTTTACCCTCGCCTCGCACGCCACGCTGGAGTGGCTGCCGCAGGATACAATCCTCTTTCCCGGTGCCAACGCTGTTATTCAGTCTGTATTTCACATCGCATCAGAGAGTCGTTTGCTGGCCTGGGATCTGTTGTGTCTTGGGCGACCGGTTATGCAAGAGACCTTCAGCCACGGCGTGCTGCAAAACCGTCTGGAAGTGTGGCGAGATGACCAGCCGCTGTTGATAGAACGCTTGCAGTTGCAGGAGGGAGAGCTGAGTGGCATTGCGCATCATCCCTGGGTCGGCACGTTGCTGTGTTATCCGGCCAGCGAACACATGCTGGAGGGCACGCGCGAGCGGCTTACACCGCTTGGCGATTACGCCGGGGCAACGCTTAACGACTCGCTACTGACAATCCGTTTTCTTGCCGACGACAACCTGATTGTACAGCGCGTTATGCGTGACATCTGGCAATTCCTGCGCCCGTTGCTGACACACAAAGCGCCTGTGCTACCGCGAATCTGGCAAACCTAAGAGAACCCTTATGGAACTGACTCCCAGAGAAAAAGACAAGTTGTTGCTGTTTACCGCCGCGCTGGTGGCAGAACGTCGCCTGGCCCGCGGGCTGAAGCTGAACTACCCGGAATCGGTGGCGCTGATTAGCGCTTTCATCATGGAAGGCGCGCGCGACGGGCAAACCGTGGCCGCGCTGATGGAGGATGGGCGTCACGTCCTGCGTCGCGATCAGGTGATGGAAGGCATACCGGAAATGATCCCGGATATTCAGGTTGAAGCCACATTTCCGGACGGATCGAAGCTGGTCACCGTCCACAACCCGATCGTCTAAGGAGCGGCAATGATCCCAGGTGAATATCAGATCGCAAAAGGCAGTATCGCACTTAATCAGGGGCGAGAGATCTGCACGATCGTGGTGGAAAATCATGGCGACAGGCCCATCCAGGTGGGATCGCACTATCACTTTTTCGAAGTGAACCCGGCGCTGCACTTTGACAGGCTGGCCGCACGCGGCTTTCGTCTGAACATTGCTGCGGGCACAGCGGTGCGTTTTGAGCCAGGACAAAAACGCGAAGTCGAACTGGTGCGCGTTGCTGGCGCACAAAGGATCGTGGGTTTTCGCAGCGAAGTGATGGGCGCGCTGGAGGCAGATAATGAGTGAAATTTCCCGGCAAGCGTATGCCGACATGTTTGGCCCAACCACCGGCGATAAAGTGCGCCTGGCGGATACCGACCTGTGGATCGAAGTGGAAAAAGACTTCACCACCTACGGTGAAGAGGTCAAATTCGGCGGCGGAAAAGTGATCCGCGACGGCATGGGCCAGGGGCAAATGCGCGCCGATGCATGTGTGGATCTGGTGATAACCAACGCGCTGATCGTCGATCACTGGGGGATCGTGAAAGCGGATATTGGTATCAAAGCCGGCAGGATCTTCGCCATCGGCAAGGCAGGTAATCCCGATATTCAGCCCAACGTTACGATCCCGATAGGCGTGGGAACTGAAGTCATCGCCGGGGAAGGCAAGATCGTCACCGCAGGCGGCGTGGATACGCATATTCACTGGATCTGCCCACAGCAAGCGCAAGAGGCGCTGGTTTCCGGCGTGACGACGATGATCGGCGGCGGCACCGGTCCGGCCGCGGGCACTCACGCCACCACCTGTACGCCGGGGCCGTGGTACATCGCACGCATGCTGCAGGCGGCAGAAACGTTACCGGTTAACATCGGTTTACTGGGCAAAGGTAACGGCTCAAATCCTGACGCCTTGCGCGAGCAAATCACCGCGGGCGCAATTGGCCTGAAAATCCATGAAGACTGGGGTGCCACGCCCGCCGCTATTGACTGCGCACTGACCGTGGCCGACGAGATGGACATCCAGGTCGCGCTGCACAGTGACACGCTCAATGAGTCCGGTTTCGTGGAAGATACGCTGGCGGCGATTGGCGATCGCACCATTCATACTTTTCACACCGAAGGCGCGGGCGGCGGTCATGCGCCGGATATCATCACCGCCTGCGCGCATCCGAATATCCTGCCCTCCTCTACGAACCCGACGCTGCCCTATACCATCAACACCATCGACGAGCATCTCGACATGCTGATGGTTTGCCACCATCTCGATCCGGATATCGCCGAAGACGTGGCCTTTGCCGAATCACGCATTCGCCGGGAAACGATCGCTGCCGAAGATGTGCTGCATGACATTGGCGCCTTTTCCCTGACCTCGTCCGATTCACAGGCAATGGGGCGCGTGGGCGAAGTGATCCTGCGCACCTGGCAGGTGGCGCACCGCATGAAGACGCAGCGTGGAGCTTTGGCAGAAGAAACCGGTGACAACGACAACCTGCGCGTTAAACGCTACGTCGCCAAATACACCATTAATCCGGCGCTAACCCACGGTATCGCCCACGAAGTCGGCTCCGTTGAGCCTGGCAAACTGGCCGATCTGGTGCTGTGGTCACCGGCATTCTTTGGCGTAAAACCGGCGACGATCGTTAAAGGCGGGATGATCGTCTGTGCGCCGATGGGCGACATCAATGCCTCGATTCCCACCCCGCAGCCGGTACATTACCGCATGATGTTCGGCGCACTTGGCGCTGCGCGGCATCACACCCGGCTGACCTTTATTT
Source organism: Citrobacter sp. wls827 (assembly GCF_005280875.1). Lineage (NCBI taxonomy): Bacteria > Pseudomonadati > Pseudomonadota > Gammaproteobacteria > Enterobacterales > Enterobacteriaceae > Citrobacter > Citrobacter sp. wls827. The sequence goes on along the minus strand of NZ_SZWR01000018.1, from coordinate 70,184 downwards.
CGCAAGCCGCTGACGCGCAAAACATCGCGCAGCAGCTCAATCTGCAAAGCGCCATCGCCGTCGTCAAAGGCTGCAGAACGGTGAAAAAGGCTGACATGATCCACAACGACCTGCAACCCAATATCACCGTCGATGCTCAGACCTACGAGGTGCGTATTGATGGCGAACTGATTACCAGCGAACCGGCAAACGTTTTGCCGATGGCGCAACGCTATTTTCTGTTTTGAGGAGTGACGATGATCTACCTGACCCAACGCCTTGACCACGCTCACCGCGTCACCGCAAGCGTCACGCTACCCATTGATATGCGGGTAAAAAGTCGTGCCAGAGTGGCGCTGAACGACGGTCGCGAAGCCGGGCTGATGCTACCGCGCGGTTTGCTGTTACGCGGTGGCGACCTGCTGACCACCGACGATGGCAGCGAGGTGATCGAAGTGATCGCCGCGCCGGAGTCGGTTTCCGTGGTGCGCTGCGCCGATCCTTTCCTGCTCGCCAAAGCCTGTTATCACCTCGGCAATCGCCACGTTCCGCTGCAAATTCTGCCCGATGAGCTGCGCTACCACCACGATCACGTGCTGGACGCCATGCTGCGCCAGTTCAACCTCGAGGTGACGTTCGCTCAACTACCGTTTGAACCGGAAGCAGGCGCTTATGCCAGTGAATCACACGGGCATCATCACGGCCATGCGCACTGATGCATAACACCCAACAGCTGCGTCTGATGCAGCTCGCCAGCAGCGCACTCCCGGTGGGGTCGTTTACCTGGTCCCAGGGTCTGGAGTGGGCGGTGGAGATTGGCTGGGTGAAAAGCGTCGATGACTTCTCTGCCTGGCAAATTCAGCAGATGGAGCAGAACTTTTTTACCGTCGACCTACCGCTGCTGGCGAGACTGTATCGCGCCTGCGAGCAGGACGATCTCGCTGCCGCACGCCGCTGGACCACTTACCTGTTAGCCTGTCGCGAAACCCACGAACTGCGGGATGAAGAACGCAGCCGGGGCGCGGCGTTTACGCGGCTGGTCACCGACTGGGAGGCGGATTGCTCGCGAGAGTGGCGTACGCTCTTTGTTGACAGCCAGCTTTGCGGCATGGCCTGGCTGGGCGTGCGCTGGAATATCCCCCTGACCGAACTGGCGTTAAGCCTCGGCTACAGCTGGATTGAGAGCGCAGTGATGGCTGGCGTCAAGCTGGTTCCTTTTGGACAACAGGCGGCCCAGCGTTTGATTATTGCGCTCTGCGATCGCTATGCGCAGGGTCTGGCACAGGCGCTGGCGTGTCCTGACACCAGTCTCGGCTCCGCAACGCCGTTGGCCGCCATCGCCTCTGCCCGGCATGAAACGCAATATTCCCGATTATTCCGCTCCTGAGGAGAAAAAATGAGTAACAGCAAGCATCCCCTGCGCGTAGGCGTTGGCGGCCCGGTCGGTTCCGGCAAAACGGCGCTGCTGGAAGCGTTATGCAAAGCCATGCGCAGCAGCTATCAACTGGCGGTGGTCACCAACGATATCTACACCAAAGAAGATCAACGCATTCTCACCGAAGCGGGCGCACTGGAGCCAGACAGGATCGTCGGTGTGGAAACCGGCGGTTGCCCGCATACCGCCATCCGCGAAGATGCATCGATGAATCTGGCTGCCGTAGAGGCGTTAAGCGAGAAATTCGGCAATCTGGATCTGATTTTTGTGGAAAGCGGCGGCGATAACCTGAGCGCCACCTTCAGTCCGGAATTAGCGGATCTGACGATCTATGTGATCGACGTTGCCGAAGGCGAGAAGATCCCGCGTAAGGGAGGCCCGGGGATCACTAAATCCGATTTTCTGGTGATCAATAAAACCGATCTGGCCCCTTACGTCGGCGCCTCGCTGGAGGTGATGGAACGCGATACCCTGCGTATGCGCGGCGAGCGTCCGTGGACGTTCAGCAATTTAAAATCCGGAGAGGGTCTGGAAAAAATTATCGCGTTTCTGGAAGAGAAAGGAATGCTGCGGATGTAGCGTCTTGCCCGGTAACATTGCGTCACCGGGCAAAAAATCACGCCGCCGGTAATTCCGCCAGCGGCCAGCGTGGGCGCACGGTTACGCCAAGATCCGCCGTTGCGCCTGCTTTAAAACGCACCATGCCCGCGTAGGCGATCATCGCCCCGTTGTCGGTACAAAATTCCGGACGCGCGTAAAATACTTCGCCACGACGTTTTTGCATCATTTCAGCCAATTTTGCGCGCAGCGTACGGTTCGCGCTCACGCCCCCCGCCATCACCAGACGTTTAAAACCGGTTTGATCCAGCGCGCGTTTGCACTTGATCATCAGCGTATCAACTACCGCATCTTCAAAGGCACGGGCGATATCTGCGCGCGTCTGATCGTCATTTTCGTTATTACGAATGGTATTCGCGGCAAAGGTTTTCAGCCCGGAGAAGCTGAAATCCAGCCCCGGACGGTCGGTCATCGGGCGCGGAAAGACAAAACGTTTTTCAACGCCTTGCGAGGCCAGCTTTGACAGCATTGGACCGCCAGGATAATCCAGTCCCAGCAGCTTGGCGGTTTTGTCGAACGCTTCACCAGCAGCATCATCAATCGATTCGCCGAGTAATTCATACTGACCGATACCGGTGACGCTAATCAGCTGCGTGTGACCGCCAGAAACCAGCAGCGCGACGAACGGAAAAGCAGGAGGATTATCTTCCAGCATCGGCGCCAGCAGATGACCTTCCATATGGTGTACAGGAATCGCCGGCACGCCCCAGGCGAACGCCAGGGAGCGTCCTACGGTTGCGCCAACCAGCAGCGCGCCAACCAGACCAGGACCTGCGGTATACGCTACCGCATCAATCTCTTTTGCCGTCAGTCCCGCTTCTTTCAGCGCGGCCTGGATCAGCGGTACGGTTTTACGTACATGATCGCGCGAGGCCAGTTCTGGCACTACGCCGCCGTAGTCAGCGTGTAATTTCACCTGACTATACAATTGGTTGGCTAAAAGACCTTTTTCATCGTCGTAAATGGCGATGCCGGTTTCATCGCAGGATGTTTCAATACCCAGTACACGCATGACTTGTTTTACCTCGCTCTATTACCGCGCAGTGTAGGACCAATGCGGGTTGATGTAAAACTTTGTTCGCCCCAGGAGTTCCGCTCGTGTATACTCCTTGTCCTTATAAAAGTCCCTTTCAAAATCGCGTCGGTGCTTTACAAAGCAGCAGCAATTGCAGTAAAATTCCGCACCATTTTGAAATAAGCTGGCGTTGATGCCAGCGGCAAACCGAATTTATTAAAGGTGAGAGTTACATGCCGGTAATTAAAGTACGTGAAAACGAGCCGTTCGACGTAGCACTGCGTCGCTTCAAGCGTTCATGCGAAAAAGCAGGTGTTCTGGCGGAAGTTCGTCGTCGTGAGTTCTATGAAAAACCGACTACCGAACGTAAGCGCGCTAAAGCTTCTGCTGTGAAACGTCACGCGAAGAAACTGGCTCGCGAAAACGCACGCCGTACTCGTCTGTACTAATCTATTGAGAGCCAAAGCTCTCAATTCAGACTGAGTTGTAGTTGTAAGGCCGTGCTTCCGGAAGGAATGCGCGGCTTATTTTCGTTTATACACGTCATCATTCAAGCTGCCTCTGTGTTGGCTGCAGTCGCTCACCCCAGTCACGTACTGATGTACGCTCCTGAGGATTCGCTTCCTTGCCGCCTTGATGCATCCTGAATGATTTTGTGTATATGAGTCATCAAAAAACAGGGGCTTATGGCTGGACGAATTCCTCGCGTTTTTATCAATGACCTGCTGGCAAGAACCGACATCGTCGATCTCATCGACGCGCGGGTAAAGCTGAAAAAGCAGGGCAAAAATTATCACGCGTGCTGTCCGTTCCATAACGAAAAAACCCCCTCTTTCACCGTAAACGGTGAAAAACAGTTTTATCACTGCTTTGGGTGTGGCGCGCATGGCAACGCCGTCGACTTTCTCATGAACTACGACAAGCTCGAGTTTGTGGAAACCGTCGAAGAACTGGCCGCAATGCACAACCTTGAAGTGCCCTATGAAGCAGGCAGTGGCCCCAGTCAGATAGAGCGCCATCAACGGCAAAGCCTTTATCAATTGATGGACGGCCTGAACACTTTTTATCAACAGTCTTTGATGCAGCCCGCCGCTACCCCCGCGCGCCAGTACCTGGAAAAGCGAGGATTAAGTAGCGACGTTATCACCCGTTTTGCTATTGGTTTTGCGCCCCCCGGCTGGGACAACGTCCTGAAACGGTTTGGCGGCAATGCTGAGAATCGCAAATCGTTGGTCGATGCGGGGATGTTGGTCACCAACGATCAGGGACGCAGTTACGATCGCTTCCGCGAACGGGTGATGTTCCCCATCCGCGACAAACGTGGTCGGGTCATTGGTTTTGGTGGACGCGTGCTGGGCGATGCCCTGCCGAAGTATCTCAACTCCCCGGAAACCGATATTTTCCATAAAGGTCGCCAGCTGTATGGCCTTTATGAAGCCCAGCAGGATAACGCCGATCCGCAGCGCCTGTTAGTGGTAGAAGGCTATATGGATGTGGTGGCGCTGGCGCAATACGGCATTAACTACGCCGTGGCATCCCTTGGGACATCCACCACCGCCGATCACATTCAGCTGTTGTTCCGCGCGACGAACAACGTAATTTGCTGTTACGACGGCGACCGCGCCGGGCGCGACGCAGCATGGCGCGCGCTGGAAACCGCACTGCCCTATATGACAGACGGACGCCAGCTACGCTTTATGTTTTTACCTGACGGCGAAGATCCCGATACGCTGGTGCGCAAAGAAGGGAAAGAGGCCTTTGAAGCCCGGATGGAGCAGGCGCTGCCGCTCTCTGCGTTTTTATTTAACAGCCTGTTGCCGCAGGTGGATTTGAGTACCCCAGACGGACGCGCACAGCTCAGCACGCTGGCATTACCGCTGATTACTCAGGTACCAGGCGAAACGTTGCGCATTTACCTGCGACAGGAGTTGGGAAACAAGCTCGGCATTCTGGATGACAGCCAGCTTGAACGTTTAATGCCAAAACTGGCAGAAAATGGGGCTTCCCGCCCTGTTCCACAGCTAAAACGTACGACCATGCGTATACTTATAGGGTTGCTGGTGCAGAACCCGGAGCTCGCCCCGCTGGTTCCACCGTTAGGCGCACTGGATAGCAATAAGCTGCCTGGACTTGGCTTATTCAGAGAACTGGTCAACACTTGTCTGGCTCAGCCAGGTCTGACCACCGGGCAACTTTTAGAACACTACCGTGGCACAAATGATGCTGCAACCCTTGAAAAACTGTCGATGTGGGACGATATAGCAGATAAAGATATCGCAGAAAAAACCTTCACCGACTCACTCAACCATATGTTTGATTCGATGCTTGAACTGCGCCAGGAAGAGTTGATAGCTCGTGAGCGCACACACGGTTTAAGCAGCGAAGAACGCCGGGAACTCTGGACGCTGAACCAGGAACTGGCCAGGAAATAAGAGAAAGACAAAATCATTCGCGTTGTATCAAGGCAGCAAGTAAACGAACGCAGCTAACGCAGAGACAACGTGAAAGATGAAGTATTTAACGGCTTAACTGCCGAATATCGATCGGGAAGCCCCCGACAGCCGCACGGAGAGGCAGCGGCAAAATATAAGTATGCCCTCGTTTTGCCGTTGGCGGTTTTACCGCCCAACACCAATCAAACGAATTAAGTGTGGATACCGTCTTATGGAGCAAAACCCGCAGTCACAGCTGAAGCTTCTTGTCCAACGTGGTAAGGAGCAAGGCTATCTGACCTATGCCGAGGTCAATGACCATCTGCCGGAAGATATCGTCGATTCAGATCAAATCGAAGACATCATCCAAATGATCAATGACATGGGTATTCAGGTGATGGAAGAAGCACCTGATGCCGATGATCTGCTGCTTGCTGAAACCTCCAACAGCACCGATGAAGACGCGGAAGAAGCGGCTGCCCAGGTTCTGTCCAGCGTTGAGTCCGAAATCGGTCGTACAACTGACCCGGTCCGCATGTACATGCGTGAAATGGGTACCGTTGAACTGTTAACCCGCGAAGGCGAAATCGACATCGCTAAACGCATCGAAGACGGGATTAACCAGGTTCAATGCTCCGTTGCCGAATACCCGGAAGCTATCACCTACCTGCTTGAGCAGTACGATCGCGTAGAAGCTGAAGAAGCACGTCTTTCCGATCTGATCACTGGCTTTGTCGATCCAAACGCGGAAGAAGACATGGCGCCAACGGCGACCCACGTCGGTTCTGAACTCTCTCAGGAAGAGATGGATGACGATGAAGACGAAGATGAAGAAGATGGCGACGACGACAGCAGCGATGACGACAACAGCATCGACCCTGAGTTAGCGCGTGAAAAATTCGGTGAACTGCGTACTCAGTACGAAATCACTCGCGACACCATTAAAGCGAAAGGCCGCAGCCATGCTGCCGCGCAGGAAGAAATTCAGAAGCTGTCCGAAGTGTTCAAACAGTTCCGTCTGGTGCCGAAGCAGTTCGACTACCTGGTAAACAGCATGCGCGTCATGATGGACCGCGTGCGTACTCAGGAACGTCTGATCATGAAGCTCTGCGTTGAGCAGTGCAAAATGCCGAAGAAAAACTTCATCACCCTGTTCACTGGCAACGAAACCAGCGAAACCTGGTTCAACGCGGCAATCGCGATGAACAAACCGTGGTCTGAAAAACTGCACGACGTGGCAGATGACGTTCACCGCGGCCTGCAGAAACTGCAGCAGATTGAAGAAGAAACCGGCCTGACCATCGAGCAGGTTAAAGACATCAACCGTCGCATGTCCATCGGTGAAGCGAAAGCCCGCCGTGCGAAAAAAGAGATGGTTGAAGCGAACTTACGTCTGGTTATCTCTATCGCTAAAAAATACACCAACCGTGGCCTGCAGTTCCTGGATCTGATTCAGGAAGGTAACATCGGCCTGATGAAAGCGGTTGATAAGTTTGAATACCGTCGTGGTTACAAGTTCTCCACCTATGCAACCTGGTGGATCCGTCAGGCGATCACCCGTTCGATCGCGGATCAGGCGCGTACCATCCGTATCCCGGTACATATGATTGAGACTATCAACAAGCTCAACCGTATCTCCCGTCAGATGCTGCAAGAGATGGGCCGCGAGCCGACACCGGAAGAGCTGGCTGAACGCATGCTGATGCCGGAAGACAAGATCCGTAAAGTGCTGAAGATCGCCAAAGAGCCTATCTCCATGGAAACGCCGATCGGCGACGATGAAGATTCGCATCTGGGTGATTTCATCGAGGATACCACCCTCGAGCTACCGCTGGACTCCGCGACCACCGAGAGCCTGCGTGCCGCAACGCATGACGTTCTGGCTGGCCTGACCGCTCGTGAAGCGAAAGTTCTGCGTATGCGTTTCGGTATCGATATGAACACTGACCACACGCTGGAAGAAGTCGGTAAACAGTTCGACGTTACCCGTGAACGTATCCGTCAGATCGAAGCGAAAGCGCTGCGTAAACTGCGCCACCCGAGCCGCTCTGAAGTACTGCGTAGCTTCCTCGACGATTAATCTCGCCACATAAGCATAAACGCCACCGCAAGGTGGCGTTTTTCTTTATAGTCCCCGCCTGAGCAGGGCGTCGTTCACTTCCCGATACGCTTCCACCAGTTTATCCAGCGTGATCCGGCTTAACCCGCTGGGATTCGGCAATACCCATAATTGCGTCGCGCCAATGGTCAACGTCTGCTTCCCCCACTGCGCCCCACGCTGGCTAAGGCCCTGCTCAAAGGCCTGCTTACCGAGGATTGCGAGCGCGGCGGGCTGATACTCTTCTATTTTCTCAATGAGCAGACGACCGCCGTTGCGCATTTCCTGTAGCTTCACTTCATTGGCTTGCACCGTTGGTCTGTCGACAAATTTCGTCACGCCGCAGCGGAAGTCCAGCAGGTGCTGTGCCTCTTCAGGTTTAAGCTGGCGATCGGTAAATCCCGCCTGATGGATAACCTTCCAGAAGCGATTCGCGGGATGCGCAAAGGGAAATCCTGTACCCGCAGAAGAGAGCCCCGGATTGATGCCGCAAAATACTACCCGCAGCCCCGGTGCCAGTATGTCCTTAACCATAATTACTCCGAACAATACATCAAGGGACAAGTATAACGGACTGAAAATACATTGTTTATAAAAACAGCATCCGTACGCTTATGTCTGGATTGCAACGCGGAGTTACTTTATAATCCACCGCCACGGCCCCTTAGCTCAGTGGTTAGAGCAGGCGACTCATAATCGCTTGGTCGCTGGTTCAAGTCCAGCAGGGGCCACCAAATTTCAAGGACTTGCGAGAAATCGCAGGTCCTTTTTGTTATTGGAAATATATGCAATTGTTGGCAAAGCCAATAATTGGATGGCTCTGAATGCGTAGCGGGGGATGGCGAGGGAATAAGGTATATCATGCGATACGCCAGCCCATATTGCTGGCATGCCATTAGGACGCTACCATCAGAGATGGAAACGTCCGTTAGCGTGTTATTCGATAGTCAGCTCACACGAGTTCTTTGAGCTGCTCCTGCATATAGGTCGAAAAATACTCTGGATTCTTGATAAGGATACGGTTACCGGAGGCGACTTTTTCTGCCCATCCGGCTACTTTTTTCGTGAACTCAGGATTCCATCCCTCCTGCTCACCCCGTGCCATTACAACTTCCGGACTCGCTGGCACACCTAAGTCATGCAAATACTTTAGGATTCCCTTAGCGGTACTTTCATCCATTGAATGGGGTACTGACGCCGAAGTGTTCATACCACCAATAAAATCCAATGCTTTCTCAATTGCTGTTGGCATGCTCTTATCCTTAAAATTAACCACGTGAGAGACACATTTATACTATGTACCCAACTCCGCCGGGATATCAAAGAGAACGTTGCCTTTATTTGATTTACCCCGCAGCTAAACGCTTGCGGAGGCTGTTTTCTGCACGATTAATTCGCCATTCCGGCCAAAACCAGCCCGGTCGCCACCGCATTACGCGGCCCTTCGGTACCACGAATGTTGCCCTGTCCGGCGACAACCCCGTAATGTGCCAGCGCGTCGGTAATCATCTGTGGGATTTCGAAATCCAACGAGGAACCGCCCACCAGCACCACGAAAGAGATATCGCGAATGGATCCGCCGGGAGACACCTGGCGCAATGCACGCAGGCAGTTGGTCACAAAAACCTTCTCTTTGGCCTGACGTCGCACCAGACGAATTTTTTCCAGCGAAGTCTGGTTATCTACCGGGATCAGCTCGCCACCTTTCAGATACACCACTTTGGCGAATACTGATGGGCTGAGCGGTTCGCGGAAAAACTCCACCGCACCGTTCTCATGACGAATACTGAACAGGCTCTCTACTTTCGCCAACGGGTATTTTTTTATTTCCTCGGCCAGAAACGGATCGCTCAGACCCAGCTCCGTCTGAATCAACAGGCTGACCATATTACCCGCACCGGCCAGATGTACCGCCTTTACTGTCCCTTCGCTATTGATGATGGCTGCATCAGTGGAACCTGCGCCTAAATCGAGGATCGCCAGCGGTGCAGCACATCCAGGCGTCGTTAACGCACCTGTCACGGCCATATTGGCCTCTACCCCTCCTACTTCAACGGAGGTGTTTAATCGCGCGCTCAACTCGCTGGCAATAGCCTGCATTTGTAAACGATCGGATTTCACCATCGCCGCAATGCCGACAGCATTTTCCATCGAACACTCCCCGGCGATGCCGCCCTGCACCTTGCGCGGAATAAACGTATCAACCGCCAACAGATCCTGAATATGCACCGCGTTCATATCATGCCCAGTCAGCGAGGCCATCACCTTTCGCACTCGCTCCAGCATGCCGCCTGCGTGCGTACCAGCTTCCCCACCAATATCGCGCACGGGCGCGCAGGCGTTCATCGCCTGCATAATGGCCTGCGCACCTTGCGCTACGTCGGCTTCACCGCCGCGCTTTTCACCACGGATAAAGATCTTACCCGCCGGGATCACTCTTGATTGCACATCGCCCTGCGGGGTTTTTAGCACCACGGCGGAGCGGTTACCAATCAGCGCTCTGGCAATAGGGACGATGGTTTGTGTTTCCTCCGGCGTCAGGGCAAAGAACGTGGCGATGCCGTAGGGGTTAGACAGCGCACGAACAACCTGGCCCGCGGCCGCCACTTCCACCGCCGCCAGCACACCTTCCGGCACCTTCTCCAGCAGGGTGACTTCATCAACCACCGGCATTGGCCGACGCAGGCGATTATTCACCAACACGCCATCATCTTTTTTCAGGATGGCCGCCACCACGTTGATTCCGCGATCCAGTGCCTCATTAATGAGCCAAACTGCCTCGAGAAAATCCATTGCCTCACCCACCAATGGGATCCAGCCCTGAGCAAATCGATCCTCACTCAATGCCGCCAGCTTCTCCACAGCAATGGTGGTTCCCATTCCCACGCCAACGCCGCCGGGCGTTTGTGGGTTATGCCCTATCATCGTTGATTCGGTAATGATGGTTTCCGTGATGGTTTCCATCGCCACATCGCCAATCACCGGTGCGGCTTCATTGATACAGATTTTCGCCACATCTTTAAGCGACCATGGCGTTTTTTCCAGCGCCTGCTGCAGGGAAGCGACCACCCCGGCAATATTGTCCCGCGTTCCTTTCATGCCCGTGGTCGCGACAATCCCGCTGGCGATAAACCGGTCATGCTGCGCCAACGCCACTTCCGTGGTGGCGTTGCCGATATCAATCCCTGCGATTAACGGCATATTCCCTCCGTCACTGGCTGCCTTTACGCAGCTTGTTTCTCTGCTGATACACCTCTGCCGACTCACGCACAAATCCGGCGTTCACCGTCGCGTGCCAGGTATGTTCCAGCTCATCAGCGATCGCCTGTAGCTCCGCGAATGAAGAGCGAAACGGACGTAGCGCGTTGTAGATTTCCAGAATGCGGGTATCCGGGATGGCAATCAGTTCGGCCGCGCGGCGGAAGTTGCGCGCCACGGCGTGACGTTGCATCTGTTCGGCAATCTGCGCCTGATACTCCAGCGTTTGCTGAGAAATACGCACATCCTGCGGCCCTACATGTCCCGCCAGCACATTCTCAAGGGTGATATCGGTTAGCGGTTTCCCGGTGGGGGTCAGGATTTTCTCCGGGCAGCGGGTAGCTAAAGGATAATCCTGCGCGGTCATGATGTTGTCGTTCATTGTCATTCCCTTACTAATGCAATATGCAGCGTGACAGGCGCAGCATCCTGCACCACATGCTTGGTTTCTTTAATGTGAAACAGCGCGGCTTTGGCCATAAATTTGGGGCGCACCATCTGGTCATTGACCACCGGAACCGGCGAGGGCGACTCTTTGCGTGCATAGCGCGCAGCGTTCTTTCCAATCTGGCGATAGGTTTCCAGCGTCAGCAGCGGGGCCTGAGAGAAGAGTTCAAGGTTACTCAGGGGCAGCAAATCACGCTGATGAATAACTGTGGTTCCCTTTGACTGAATACCAATCCCGATGCCGGAGCCACTGAGGTTCGCCGCATCCCACGCCATAAAAGAGACATCAGAGGTGCGCAGAATTCTCACCACTCGCGCATGCAGCCCCTCTTCTTCAATCCCTGCCACCAGCTCTTTCAGAATCGCGTTGTGCGGCATATCAATCAGGGTTTTATGCTGGTGCTTGCCAAAGGCCGGCCCGACGCCAATCACCACTTCATCAGCGCGATCGTCTGCTTTTGCCGCCTCGCCTTCACTGACCTGCAAGGTAAAAACGGGCTTACGTTCAGTTGTGCATTCCACGGTGTACCGCCTTATTCAATCGAGCTGGGCTGAACCACGCCCGCAATATTTTTAATTTCTGCCCAGCGTTCGGCACTGATGCGATAGCCGGTGCCGGGTCCCTGATAATCATTGATGTCATTCACGGCGCTGACCACGTCGAACTGACGATCCAGAATGGCCGATGTTTGCAGGTAATCACCGGTCACGCGCTGTCTCAACATATTGAGAATATTGCTGGCGATATCTTCAAATCCGCTACCGCTTAGCGCCCCGACGATATCCAGCCCGGTAATGTTGCGCTTCATCATCTCTTCCACTGCCGCCAGATCTTCCACCACATTGCGCGCAGGCATGTCTTTGCTGCCGTGAGCGTAGGTGGCAGCCTCCACTTCCTCATCACTGATAGTCGGCAGGCCCAGTTCTCGGAATACCGCCTGGATAGCCCGCGCCGCCTTGTTACGGATAGCGATGGTTTCTTCTTCGGTTACCGGGCGCAGGCCGCCGTCAACCATCAGGTCACGTTGCAGTATGTTGTAATCATCGAAGTCTTCAGCATCGAAGTTAGAACCGGCAAACATGTTGTCGTAATTGGGGACGGCGCTATAGCCAGAGAAGATAAAGTCGGTGCCGGGCAGCATCTGCATCAGGGTGCGGGCGGTACGGCGAATATCGGAGTGTGAGAAGGTCTGGTCATTAGCCGAGGCCACTTCAAGGTCGAGCATCGACGCAATCAGGTTTTCCGCCAGTACCGCGCGGATCCCCGACGGCACTGCGCCCGTCATCCCGATACAGCTAACCGCGCCGTTTTGCAGCCCCTGTACACCCGCGCCTTTGGTGATAAAAATGCAGCGCGACTCCAGGTACAGCATCGATTTACTTTCGGAATAGCCCATCAAGGCTTCCGAACCGGTACCGGAGGTATAGCGCATCTTCAGGCCGCGGGACGCATAGGCCGAGGCGAGAAATGCTTTTGACCATGGCGTATCGTCGCCGTCAGTGAATACCGATTCCGTTCCGTAGACCGACACCGTTTCGGCGTAGCTGGTTAACCCACGCATTCCCAGCTCCAGCTCAGTAGCCTCTTCAACAGAACATTGTGTCAGTACGCCAGGGCGACCACACTGAGAACCGACCAACAGCGCAAGGGCGTTAAACGGCGCATAGCGGGCAATCCCGACCGTCGTTTCCTGTTCGGAAAAACCACGAATCCCCGCTTCAGCGGCATCGGCGGCAATCTGCACCGGATTATCTTTCAGGTTGGTCACATGGCACTGGTTAGAGGGGGTGCGTCGGGCGCGCATTTTTTGCAGCGCCATCATCATCTCTACCACGTTCATTTTCGCCATCACCTCCACCGCTTTCGCCGGGGTAATAGCGGTGGTAATAGCAATGATCTCTTCGCGACTGACGTGGATATCCACCAGCATTCTGGCGATCTCCAGTGCGTCGAGCTGCATGGCACGCTCGGTTTCAGCCACGTTTATCGCGTAGTCGGCAATAAAGCGGTCAATCATGTCGAACTCGGCGCGGCGCTTGCCGTCCAGTTCAACGATACGACCCTTTTCCACCTTCACAGAAGAGGCTGGATCGTAGGGACTTTCCATGGCGATCAGACCTTCTTCCGGCCATTCGCCAATAAGCCCATCCTGATTTACAGGGCGCTTCGCAAGAACTTCGAATCGTTTTGATCTTCTCATAGTTTATAGACTCAAAAGATAAAGAATAGGGACGCCAGGCTGTATCGCTGGTGCTCTATCCCCCCAGCAATCGCCTTTATCAGCAATAGCCGAACTTTAAATGAGCAGGCCGATAAAAAAATAAAATTAATTACGTTCCAATTTGATACATATTTAAATGTCAGCGTTTCATATTGAAACGGTCAACAGGAATATCCATAAAGAATTGTGACGCGCTTAAATGATCATTATCAACAAATGCCGAACGCAGGGAATTAAATTAATATTTTAGAAAAATCCACACTATTGACTTAATAACGCGTCGCGAGAAAATACAGAAAACCCAATGAGAAAAAATAGCTGTAGCGCGATATTTTTTGCGACCTCAGCCCTACAACCTTGTCAGGAGATACTGTGAATAAGAGCCAACAAATTGCCACCATTACGCTGGCGGCCGCAAAGAAAATGGCGACTGCCGTCGAGGCAAAAGCGATTGAAATCAACGTTCCGGTGGTCTTTTCCGTGGTCGACCACGGCGGAAACACGCTACTGATGCAGCGCATGGACGAGGCGTTTGTCACCAGTTGTGATATTTCTCTCAATAAAGCCTGGACCGCCTGCTGTCTGCGACAGGGCACCCATGAAATTACCGATGCAGTACAACCAGGTGCTTCTCTATATGGTTTACAGCTCACCAACCAACAGCGAATCGTTATTTTTGGTGGCGGTTTACCTGTTGTATTTGACGGTCAATTAATTGGTGCCGTCGGCGTTAGCGGCGGCACCGTGGAACAAGACAGATTATTAGCAGAAACCGCACTGAATTGTTTCTCTGAATTATAATTTAAATCTAAGAAGGTATATTATGAGCTATCGTATGTTTGATTACCTGGTGCCAAATGTGAACTTCTTTGGCCCAAATGCTATTTCCGTTGTCGGCGAACGTTGCAAACTATTAGGCGGTAAAAAAGCGCTGCTGGTCACCGATAAAGGTCTGCGGGCGATAAAAGACGGTGCGGTAGATAAAACGCTGGCACATCTGCGTGAAGCCGGGATTGAGGTGGTCGTATTTGACGGCGTAGAGCCGAACCCTAAAGATACCAACGTGCGCGACGGTCTGGAGGTCTTTCGTAAAGAGCAGTGCGATATCATCGTTACTGTCGGCGGCGGTAGCCCGCATGACTGCGGTAAAGGTATCGGTATCGCAGCCACGCACGAAGGCGATCTCTACAGCTATGCCGGGATTGAAACCCTGACCAACCCGCTGCCGCCGATTGTCGCGGTGAATACCACTGCCGGTACGGCCAGCGAAGTCACCCGCCACTGCGTGCTGACCAATACCAAAACCAAAGTGAAATTCGTGATCGTCAGCTGGCGTAACCTGCCGTCGGTTTCCATTAATGACCCGCTGCTGATGCTCGGTAAACCCGCCCCGCTGACCGCCGCCACCGGGATGGACGCCCTGACCCACGCCGTGGAAGCCTATATTTCCAAAGATGCCAACCCGGTCACCGATGCCGCCGCTATCCAGGCGATCCGCCTGATCGCGCGTAATTTACGTCAGGCTGTGGCGCTGGGCAGCAACCTGAAAGCCCGTGAAAATATGGCCTATGCTTCGCTGCTGGCGGGTATGGCCTTCAACAACGCCAATCTCGGCTATGTTCATGCGATGGCACACCAGCTCGGTGGTCTGTACGACATGCCGCACGGCGTGGCAAATGCGGTATTGCTGCCACACGTAGCCCGTTATAACCTCATCGCTAACCCGGAAAAATTTGCCGATATCGCTGAGTTTATGGGCGAGAACACCGACGGGCTGTCAACCATGGATGCCGCTGAGCTGGCCATTCACGCCATCGCCCGTCTCTCCGCTGATATCGGCATTCCGCAGCATCTGCGCGATCTGGGCGTCAAAGAAGCCGATTTCCCGTACATGGCGGAAATGGCGCTGAAGGACGGCAACGCCTTCTCTAACCCGCGCAAAGGGAACGAGAAAGAAATTGCCGAGATCTTCCGTCAGGCATTCTGATAGTACAGGGGGCGCAATGTCACTTTCATCACCGGGCGTACATCTGTTTTATCACCCACGCTGGCAGGATACCCGCGCGCTTGATGAACTGTGCTGGGGACTGGAAGAGCAAGGCGTCCCATGCCGGACGGTCTGTTGCGACGAGAATGACTGCGCACTGGCATTGAGCAAACTTGCGGCCAAAAGCTCCACGCTGCGTGTCGGTCTTGGTCTTAACGCCACGGGTGATATTGCTTTAACCCACGCCCAGTTGCCAGAGGATCGGGCGCTGATCCGTGGTCATATCGCCGCCGGAATGGCGCAGATCCGCACGCTTGGTGCCAATGCCGGTCAACTGGTCAAAGTGCTTCCTTTCAGCGAGATAACATAAATGTACCGTATCTATACCCGCACTGGTGATAAGGGCACAACCGCGCTGTTTGGCGGCAGCCGTATCGACAAAGACGATATCCGCGTGAATGCCTATGGCACCGTGGACGAACTGATTTCCCAGCTTGGCGTCTGCTACGCCAGCACGCGCCTGACAGAGCTTCGCCAGGATTTACATACCATCCAGAAGACGCTGTTTGTGCTCGGCGCGGAACTTGCCAGCGATGAGAAGGGTCTTGCTCGCTTAACGCAGACGATCAGTCCCGAGGATATTCAGGCGCTGGAGCAGCTTATTGATCGCAATATGACGCAAAGCGGTCCGCTAAAAGAGTTTGTTATTCCGGGGAAAAACCTCGCATCGGCACAGCTACACGTTGCGCGCACGCTGGCGCGTCGGCTGGAGCGACTCCTCATCACCATGGGCAGAACGTTGACGCTGCGTGATGAGCTTAAGCGTTACATCAATCGTCTGTCAGATGCGCTGTTTTCGATGGCCAGAATCGAAGAAACTACTCCAGATGTTTGCGCTTAAACTGGCTGGCATCGATGTCGTACTGCTTCATCTTGCGCCACAAGGTGGTGCGGCCAATATTCAACAGTTGCGACATTTCCTGCACACGTCCGCTGGTGACGCGGGCGGCATGGATAATCGCCTCTTTTTCGATGGCGGTAAACGTCAGGCTGGCTGGCAGCAGTGAAGATGCTGCTTCCAGACCCGGACGTTCGGCAAACAGATAATCCGGCAGATTACTCAGGCGAATATGGCCATTGTCGCTACTAATGGCGATATTTTCGATAATGCTGTTGAGTTCAAAATCATTGCCCGGCCACGAGTAGGCCACCAGTTGCGCCAGCGCGTCATCGTCCAGCTTCAGGCTGGATGAAAAGCGTTTTTTCAGGCTATTTAAGCGTGTATGAATCAGCGCCGGAATGCTGTTACGCCGTGCCCGCAGCGGTGGAATAACAATTTCAAAGGAGTGTAACGCGTAATACAGTTGGCGGCTAAAGCGGTTTTGCTCCACCAGGTTGGCGAGATCAACCGTGGTAGTAGCAATCACTTTGACATCTACCGGGATCAGGCGGCGGGCATCAAGGCGGGTTAATACCCCCTGCTTGATAACCTGCAACAACGCGGATTGCAACTCTGGTGCCAGATACTCAATTTTTTCCAGAAACAGCGTACCGCCGTTCGCCAGTTCAAGGCGGCTCAGCCGACCGTTTTCATCATCGGTTGGCGCACTGCCCATAAAATCCTGCCCCAGCACGCTGTTGGCATACAGTTGGCAGTTCACGGCGATATACGGCCCGCTGGCACGTTCACTTTCATTGTGAATAGCCTGGCTCAATAGCTCTTTACCCACTCCCTCTTCACCACACAACAGAATAGGGAAACTCCCTCTCGCCGCCTGGCGACCAAAATGGATCAGCCGACGGGTTTCCGGGTCATCCGTCGACATCTGTTCAAAGGTGTGGCTGACTTTTCCGAGCTGGCTGGTCATCAGTTGGCGCATTTGTTCGACCGGGTGCAGCAGCAGAATAAAGCTGTTGCCCTGCTCTTCAACAATCGGCTTCAGGGTAATGACGGCATCAACAAACTGATGCTGGCTTTCAAAGGTGACTTCGACGTGATTCAGGCCGCGGGCATGTTTTATCGCCCGGCGCAGCAGCATGGGCAGATTGAGCAAGTCATTAATGTTTTTACCCTGGCTGGCCTGTGCATCCAGATGTAAAAGCAAAGCGGCACGGGCATTAAGAAATTGCAGAACGCCCTGCTCGTTCCACGCCATCACGCCATCATCCATGCTTTCCAGCAGTCCGTACATCTGATTCAGATGGCGGTTAGATTCGGCCAGCAGGCTATCAGTCAGCAAAGAGTTGCCGACTTCTCTGGCAATCGCCAGCGTCAGGGACAAATCAGAAACGCACTCATGCTCTACCAGACAGCACAAAGAAATAGAGCCAAACAGTCGACCATGGTTATCGAAGACCGGCGTCGAGCAGAACGACCACGGATGCAGCGCCTGCTTAAAATGCTGATCGCCAGAGGTTTTTGTCGGCTGCCCTGGCATCGTTGCCAGCGATAGCGCACAACTGCCGATAATGCTTTCCGCGCAGTAGCTACCGTCACGAAAGCCAAGCTCCGCCAGCTGTTCCACCGTCTGTGGATCGCCGCACCGGCTGAGAATACAAGCCGATTCATCCAGAATCAGCAGTGCGCACGGACGTCCATCCATAAACTCCCAGGCATCTTCCAGCGCAGCCTGTCCAATCGTCAGTAGCGCAGTCTTACGGCGACAAATCGACGCAAAAGTCAGTCCCTGTGCCTGATGCGGTGCCTGCCAGGTTTCCCGCTGCATAAACTTGCTGCAACGATGCCATGACTGAGCAATGACCGAAGAGACTTCCTTCCCTATGCCATGAGTGTGCGCCGTCATATCCATTTCCGCTGTTTTACCATAGACAACCCCTCCGGCAGAGACTGCCAGAGGGGGAGAAGATGCCAAATAAAAGGCTTACCGACGTCTGATTAACGTGCCAGCCACTGCTGTCCCAGCAGGTCTGCCGTCAGAATAGCGGCATGGACGCTTTCAGGCGTCACCGGGAACGGCATATTGTGAATGGTTTCACCTTCCGCGCAGGTGGCTTTCGCAACGGCCATAATCTTAGCGTCGATGCCGTCTTTCACGCCCATTTGCGCCAGCGTTACCGGCAGATCTACTTTCTGGCAGAAATTCAGCACCGTTTCGATCTCTTCCATCGGGCTGTTCTGCAGCACCAGTTGCGCCAGCGTACCAAAGGCGACTTTTTCACCGTGGTACAAATGGTGACACTCTTCCAGAATGGTGAAGCCATTATGGATGGCGTGTGCACCCGCAAGACCACTGCTTTCAAAGCCGATGCCGCTGAGATAGGTGTTCGCTTCCACGATACGTTCCAGAGCATCGGTCACCACGCCAGCTTGCGCCGCCAGGCGAGCCTTTTCACCTTCTGCCAGCAACGTATCATAGCACAAGCGCGCCAGGCTCAGGGCCGCCGCCGTGGACTGTCCTCCCGCCATGCTGGTCGCTCTGGCATCAAAACACGCTTTTGCTTCAAACCAAGTCGAGAGCGCATCGCCCATCCCGGCTACCAGCAGACGTACCGGCGCTTTGGCGATAATTGCCGTATCCATGACAACCATATCCGGGTTTTTCGGGTAGATCAGATATTCTTCGAACTCACCGGCTTCGGTATAGATAACAGACAGCGCACTGGTTGGCGCATCAGTTGAGGCGATAGTTGGGATCACCACCACCGGCAGTTTCTGGTAGTAACCGATCGCTTTGGCTGTATCCAGCGTTTTCCCACCGCCAATCCCAACCACACCACGGCAACCGTGCTGCTTCAGAATGGCAATCAGGCGATTAATTTCAACATGGCTGCATTCGCCATTGAAGCGTTCCGCGTGGCAACTAATACCGTGGCTGTGCAGGCCATTGAGTACTTTGTCTCCCGCCAGTTTCATGACGAAGTCATCTGCAATCACGAAAAAGCTGTCTGCCAGATTTTTAGCGTATTGACCAAATAAGGTAGAAGCGTCAGGACCCTGGAGATATTTGGCTGGAGATTGAATAACTTTTAGCATTCCTTTCATCCTCAAATAAGTACATGTTTTTACATGGTGAGCCCTGGCGTTAACCTGTTTAGCCTATTGCGAACGGCGAAAACGGGAGACCGGAGCGATGCAATAACTGTATGGCGAGGCGGGAACAAAAAAATTATTCGTCTTTTTGTTCTGATATGAAACAGATAAAAATGACATGCGTTCCATATTGAAACGGTTAACCCTGAAAATACTAAGGTTTGCGATCCCGATCCGTTCATTTTCCGACAAATCCTTGCAGAACGCGAAAATCAAATTCCCTTTGCCCCTCTCTGACGCCGTTAAAAGCAGTAACAAAACGTTTACTGTGCGGTGTGGCCAGCACTGAAAAGGCGATAAAAAAGTCGAGCGGGCTCGCATTGTGATCGTTCATCTCACAAATGCGTTCCATTACGGAACAAAAAATAACAATTACGTTCCGTAATGAAACTCATTTTGCCGCTGTTTTTTTCCACGCTGACTCCGCCAGAATCTCCCCATCGCCTCCGCACCATGACAATGCATTCGGGGGTTTGTCTTACACTCAACCTCGAGGAGCCGTTATGTCTCAATTCTTTTTTAATCAGCGTACCCAACTCGTTAACGACGTCATCGACGGTACGATTATCACCAGTCCGTGGAACAATCTGGCGCGTCTGGAAAGCGATCCGGCTATTCGCATCGTGGTACGTCGCGATCTCAACAAAGATAACGTGGCGGTCATTTCTGGCGGCGGTTCAGGGCACGAACCCGCGCACGTTGGGTTTATCGGTAAAGGTATGCTAACCGCTGCGGTCTGTGGCGACGTTTTCGCCTCCCCGAGCGTGGATGCGGTACTGACCGCCATTCAGGCGGTGACCGGTGAGGCGGGCTGTTTATTGATCGTTAAAAATTACACCGGTGACCGTCTTAATTTCGGTCTCGCCGCCGAGAAAGCCCGTCGCCTTGGCTATAACGTCGAAATGCTGATTGTCGGCGACGATATCTCCCTGCCGGATAACAAGCATCCTCGCGGGATTGCGGGCACTATCCTGGTTCATAAAGTGGCAGGCTATTTCGCTGAACGCGGCTACAACCTCGCTACCGTCCTGCGTGAAGCGCAGTATGCAGCAAGTAACACCTTCAGCCTGGGCGTCGCCATTTCCAGTTGCCACCTGCCGCAGGAAACCGACGCCGCACCGCGCCATCATGCGGGCCATGCCGAACTGGGCATGGGCATTCACGGCGAACCAGGTGCTTCGGTTATCGACACGCAAAACAGTGCGCAGGTGGTGAATTTGATGGTGGATAAACTGCTGGCGGCACTGCCCGAAACCGGCCGTCTGGCAGTAATGATTAATAACCTGGGCGGCGTGTCCGTTGCTGAAATGGCTATTATCACTCGGGAACTGGCAAACAGCCCACTGCATCCGCGTATCGACTGGCTGATTGGCCCGGCCTCGCTGGTCACCGCCCTGGATATGAAAGGTTTCTCGCTGACCGCCATCGTACTGGAAGAGAGCATCGAAAAAGCACTGTTAACCGAAGTAGAAACCAGCAGCTGGCCAACCCCGATCCCACCACGCGAAATCAACTGTGTGCCGTCATCGCAGCGCAGCGCGCGTGTCGAATTTCAGCCCTCAGCCAACACGCTGGTTGCCGGGATTATTGAGCAGGTCACCGGAACGCTTTCCGATCTGGAAACACACCTCAACGCGCTGGATGCCAAAGTAGGCGATGGTGATACGGGTTCAACTTTTGCCGCTGGTGCGCGTGAAATCGCTGACCTGCTGCATCGTCAGCGACTGCCACTGGATAACCTTGCCACGCTGTTCGCCCTGATCGGCGAACGCCTGACCGTGGTGATGGGCGGGTCCAGCGGCGTACTGATGTCCATCTTCTTTACCGCCGCCGGGCAGAAACTCGAACAAGGGGCTAACGTTGCCGAGGCGCTGAATACGGGCCTGGCGCAGATGAAGTTCTACGGTGGTGCAGACGAAGGTGACCGTACGATGATTGACGCGCTGCAACCCGCACTGACGTCTCTGCTGGCACAACCGCAAAACCTGCAAGCCGCTTTTGACGCCGCACAGGCAGGCGCAGAACGTACCTGTCTGTCGAGCAAAGCCAATGCGGGCCGCGCATCGTATCTCAGCGGCGAAAGCCTGCTGGGCAATATGGACCCCGGCGCGCACGCCGTCGCAATGGTGTTTAAAGCGCTGGCAGAGAGTGAGTTGGGATAAGCCATAAGTGCCTGATGCGCTGCGCTTATCAGGCCTACGAGTGCAAAGCTTTGTAGGCCGGATAAGGCAACGCCGACATCCGGCGGAACGTTAACGATAAACGCGGATCCCGCCTTCTACGCCCCGGCTAAACAGTACTTGCCACAGCTCAATATCTCTGGCGCGGAACGCACCAGCACAAGCGCACAGGTAATAATTGAACATCCTTCTGAAAGTCGCGGAATAACGCGATGACAGCTCCGGCCACGCCTGATTAAACCGCGCATGCCAGGCCATCAGCGTTTTATCATAGTCACTGCCAAAGTTATGCCAGTCTTCCATCACGAATCGCGACTCGCTCGCTTCAGCAATATGAGAAATCGCCGGTAAGCAGCCATTCGGGAAAATATATTTATTGATCCACGGATCGACGCTCATCCCTTTTTTATTGCTACCAATAGTATGTAACAGGAACAGCCCATCCGATTTTAAACAACGGTCGGCGATGCTGAAATAGGTGTCGTAGTTTTTCGGCCCTACGTGTTCAAACATCCCCACGGAGACAATACGATCATAGTGTTTATCGAGGTCGCGATAATCCTGCAGCAGAATATTAACGTCCAGCCCTTCACAGCGCTGCTGCGCCATTTTTTGCTGCTCTTTCGAGATAGTGACGCCTTCTACCGCCACGCCGTAATGACGCGCCGCATATTCGGCCAGCCCGCCCCAGCCACAACCAATATCGAGTAAACGCATGCCCGGTTTCAGTTGCAGCTTCTCGCAAATCATTTTTAATTTGGCGTTTTGCGCGTCTTCTAAAGTGGTTGCCTCTTTCCAGTAGCCACAGGAATATTGCATGTGGGGATCCAACATGAGTGCAAAGAGATCGTTGCCAATATCGTAGTGTTCTTTACCGACAATCCACGCACGACTGCGAGACTGCAAATTAAACAGGCGGGCGCTGGCAATACGTAATATATCTTTCAGATTTCCCGGCATTTGCTGGTCGAGTTTTGCTTTCAGAATTTTGCAGAACAGAACATCGAGGCGTTCACAGTCCCACCAGCCTTCCATATAGCTTTCGCCAAGCCCCAAGGAGCCTTGTTGCAGCACCCGTTTAAAGAAACCGGCATGATGAAGTTGAATGTCCCAGGGGCGGGAACCATTGATCTGAATATCTGCTTGCTGGAGCAGCTCTTTTCCCATTCGGGTCCAGTTATCATTTGTTTCATTGACGATGACAGCATCTGAACAAAGCGTGTTCATGGTATTTACCAAAAGTGGGCTATTAATTATTACGCAAGATTATTATGGAAAAAAGAATGTATGTATTATGATTTGCGGACAAGATCTATCGAACAGCGGCCACACCACCGGGAGCATTGACGATTTATTTATGGAAACTCTCGCGCAAAAACATTGGAATTCCTTCCCGGACGATTCCATGGCAGAACTGCCGCAGGACGTTTACTTTCGCTCTTATGTCCTGGAAGCCAACCACCATGTTCCGCAGCACTCGCACGCTTTTATGCAGTTTCATTTTGCCCGCAAAGGCAGTATGCGCATTGATGTCGCCGGCAAGTGCTGGATAATCCCCGCGCATTACGGCATCTGGATCCCCAATAATACTGAGCATGCAGTTTGGGCGCTGGATGATGTGCATTTAGAGAATCTGGATATTAAACCGGGTTTTCTCGAAGAAAGTATCCATGAGTGTAAAGTCGTGGCGATCAGTGATTTCGCCAGAGAGTTTATTCATTACGCCACGAATTCAATTTCAGGCCATTATGATAGCCAGTCAAAAGAAGGCAAACTGGTCAGTGTGCTGGTTGACATTATTCTGCAATTACCAGAGGTCGCCTTTGTATTACCCTGGCCGCAGGATCGTGAATTAACCCATGTGTGCCGAACAATACAAGCGTCACCGGCGCTGGAACATTCAGTAGAGTATTGGGCACAACATTTGGGTATGTCTGCCCGTACCTTTTCGCGTCATTTCAAAAAAGAAACCGGATTACCCTTCAGCGTCTGGAAGCAAAAAATGCGAATTCTGGAGTCTGTACTCATGCTGAAGAAAAATAAAAGCGTAACCGCCGTGGCGCTCGATGTGGGATATTCAAGCACCGCAGCGTTTAGCTATGCATTCCGCCAGGCGTTTGGCGTTTCACCGTCACATTATTAATTAACGTTCCGACGTTGATGCCAGTAAGCCGCGGCACGCACCAACTGCTGATCGAAAGCCTCAGTAGCAAAGCGGGCGCTCAGGTTTTTCACCACTTTTCCTTCGCCAGTTATCCAAATGAAATAATCCTGTGCAGGTACGGTCAGCTGTGAAAGCTGATCATTCACTGCCTGTTCGTCATGGCCGACAAACCACTGAATCGTAAAACCATCGAGATGAGCGAAATAATCCTGATACGCTGCATCGTGTACGCTAACCAGCGCCGTCACGTTTGGACGTACCGCTAAACGACCGATCGCCTCCAGCCGACGACGTAGCGCAGGCATTCCAGATTCATCACACACGTAAACCTGGTACGCATAATCTTCTGGTACCACCAGCGAGCCACGCGGTCCGCCAATCGTCAATTTGTCACCTTCACGCGCATTCATCGCCCACGTACTCGCCACGCCGCCGTCGTGGATATAAAAATCCAGCGCCAGTTCATGGCGTGCCTGGTCATACAACGGCGTGTAATCACGGGATACCGGACGCACACCCTCCGGCCAGACAATCCCCTCATCCGTCACTACGGGCGGCACAAAGTGACTGCCCTGCTCAGGGAAAAAGACCTTGGTGTGGTCGTCAAAACCATGTGAGCTAAAACCATCCAGAGCGTCACCGCCCAGTACAATGCGCTGGAAACCCGCGCTGATACGTTCAACCCGCAGGACGGTCAGTTCACGGAAGCGCAGCTCATTGCGAACGCGCTGTGGATAGCGTGGAATGTTATTTGTCATTTTTTCGCCTTCGTGACAGAGATTAGATATATCTAAATAAATTTTAAATGATAATGATTGCTAATTGAGAATATTGCAAGAACTTTTTTGATAGAGTATGGATAGCCACTCCAAACGCGAAACAAAAAAATAAATATATATAAATCAATAAATTAAATTAATATTCCTGTATACACTTGCAAATAGAAAAAGTTTAGATATAAATTAGATATATCTAAATAACGTCAGGAGATGAATGATGCAAGATCATCATGAAGGGTGCTGCAAACATGCAGAACACCAGCACGAAGGCTGCTGTAAGGGTGAAGGACATCGCCACGAAGGTCATCACAGCGAACACCACGAAGGTTGCTGTAAAGGTGAAGAACGTCATCACGAAGGCTGTAACAAAGAACAC